>CAKUTF010000037.1 GCA_934691725.1 uncultured Fibrobacter sp.
AATGAGCAATGAGCAATGAGCAATGAGCAATGAGCAATGAGCAATGAGCAATGAGCAATGAGCAATGAGCAATGAGCAATGAGCGATGAGCGATGAGCGATGAGCGATGAGCGATGAGCGATGAGCGATGAGCGATGAGCAATGAGTAATGAGCAATGAGTAATGAGCAATGAGCAATGAGTAATGAGCAATTGGTCAGCAGACGTCTAGTCTTTTTAAAATGTCATTCCCTTGCCCGTCCGCCGCGGCGGACGCAGACACGGGAATCTAGATTATCGGGTCTATGCCCGATAATGACTGTTAGCGAGCTTGTCGAGCAATTCAGAACTTAGTTGAGAGAGCTTAGAGCTTAGAACAGTGGGCGGTGGTCAGGACGAGGACATTAAATTTTCGAGATGCGAGAGCATAGACGTCTGCAAATCTAAGCACTCGGCACTAAGCCCTAAGTTCTGAACACGCTTGACAGCTAAACTGCCCACTAGCCACTGATTTCTGACAGACAACCGGCCTCTTAAGAGGTTTTCATCCAAATAAAAAAGACCGCCCGGAAATCGAGCGGCCTGTTTTTGAAATGGCAGAAATCAGCCGTTTTCTTCTTCGGCGCTTTCCTTGGCGTAAGCGTCCTGCATTTTTTTGAGGGCCGCTTTCGGATCAAGCTCGATTTCTTCCGAGGCTTCATCGACGAGCGTCGCAAAATCGTTATACCAGTCGGTGAAAATTTCGACCTGTACATGATCCGGTCCCGGAATCGTTAATCGCACGCCGCATTCATCGCCGATTCGTTCGTTGTAGTCGTCGATTTTCGGTTTTAACAGAGCGAGATCCATACCGTCTAAATCTTCCGGGTCAAGCCAGATCGGGGCTTCCTTGCCGTCTTCGGATTTGTCTTCAACGGTTTCGCCTTCGTCCTTGCAGGAGCAGCAACACGAATCGTCGTCGCATTCTTCGCCGGAATCGTAGTAGAATTCGTCATCTTCCAGGTAGAGCGTTTCGACAAAGATGCTCTTGGAGCCCAGAGCCTTTGCCACTTCGACAAATTCCTGGAAAGTCCCGCCAAAGTAGCGGACCGTTTCCGCGTCGGAATTGATTTCCTGGACGGGGATGGGCAAGAATCCGAATTTCTTCAGGTTTTCGAAAATTTCATCGGTAACGGTTTTTGTTTCGGCCATTTTGAATTCCTTATTGGTGATACTTGAGAAGGGATGGTGCCTTTTCGCGGATGAGCTTCAGGATACGCGCTTCGGCCTCGTCGCCGCGGGCTGTTTCGCGGACGCTCACGAGCGGGAGAAAAAGCGGGCTGTTGAAAAGCGTTCCGAGCGGGATCGGGTTCTTGCGGCAGAACGTCGTTTCCACATAGTCGCGGGCCGCGTCCTGCAAATCGTCGCACTTGGTAAATTCGCCTTTCTGGAAAGCGTTGTAGAGATCGACAAAAATCTTGCAGGCTTCGGGAATGTTGCCCGATGCGCTGATTAACCCCGTTCCGCCCATTTCGAGAAGATCGATGAACGAGGCGTCCTCGCCGCTCATAACCGCGAAATCCTTGTCCTTCGTTTCCCTGATGACGCGGAGCGTGTCCTCGTGATACTTTTCCCCAATTTTGAATTCCACCGCCTGCTTGAGACCGATGATGTTCTTGTCTTCGGCAAGGCGGATGAGCGTATCGGGATGGACATAGCTCGAAGTTCTTCCGGGAACGTTGTAGATGACGATTTTGGCGCCTGTTTCGCGGCTGATGGTCAGGAAATGTTCGACAAGGCCTTCTTGCGGGGGATTGTTGTAATAGCCCGTTACGCAGAGCACGGCGACCGGTGCGATTTTTTGGACGTTTTCGATGATTTCGATGGATTCGCGCGTACAGTTGGATCCCGCTCCGGCGATGACGGGAACGCGCCCATCGACATAGTCGAGCGTAAACTTGATGATGTCGAGATGCTGGCTCGGAGAAACCGTTGCGCTCTGGCCGGTGGTTACGGCGGGAAGGACGCCTGCGGCTCCAGCGGCGATGACATCGTCGATCATCTGCCCCATCTTTTTAAAATCGATGGAATTTCTAATGTGTTTCGGGTCGTCGTCCTTGATGGGCGTAAAGAGGGCAGGGAAAACCCCGCGAAGTTGGGAAGCGTTTGTAATCTGCATAGCCTAAAAATAGACAAAAACGAAACGAATTTCCCCTGTTTTGAAAAATTTTTCCAAGGAATGCAAGAAATTTTCGCACTGAAAAATTTCAAAACGCCCGTTTGAATGTAGATTGTGGGCGATAGAAAGGTGGTGTGTCATGTTCAAAAAAATATCGCTATTGTCTTTTGCGACGCTTTCGCTCGCTTTTTCGGCAAACTCCGCTTCGGATTTTGTCTGGAGCAATGTCTCGATGGGCGGAGGCGGGTTCGTCTCGTCCGTGATAGCGTCCCCTGTCGATGAAAACCTCTTTTACGCCCGGACGGATGTCGGCGGCGCCTACCGGTGGGACGAAGCTTCCGCTAAATGGGTCTCGTTAATGGACTGGGTCGATGTTTCGGAGCGGGGACTTCTCGGCGTGGAAGCGATTGCTGTCGATCCGCAGGAAAGCGGGAAAGTCTATATGGTAGCGGGGACAAGTTACTGGAATGACGGTCGGACGGCATTTCTCCGGTCTTCGGACAAGGGAAAAAGCTGGGAAATCATCTATACGTGGGATTCGACCGGCGTAAAGGGCGGAGCGGTCACCTGGTTCAAGGCTCACGGAAATGGCATGGGCCGCGGAAACGGCGAGGCGCTCGCCATCGACCCGAACAATCCCGACGTGATGTTCTACGGATCGAAAAACAAGGGCCTCTGGAAATCGACGGACAACGGGACTTCGTGGAGCCATGTCGGTGCGTGGACGAAGGCTGCCGGAAGCGATACGACGTGGAACGGTTCCGGTTTTTCGTTCGTGCAGTTCGCGCCGGGAAGTTCCAAAGTGCTCTATGCGGGATTCCTCCGCGAAGGGACCAAGGGGAATGGCTTTGAAAATGTCTTCTCTTCGACGGACGGCGGAGCGACCTGGGCTGCCCTCCCGATCCCTGACAGCCTGCGTTCGACGAAAGGAGGTTCCCTTGTCCGCCTGATGCCGCAGCGCGCGGTCGTTTCAAAGGACAATTCCTTCCTTGCGGTAACCTTTGCCGACGGTGCGGGACCTCATTCGATGGGGTGGGACGAAGGCTGGGGAATGATTTACGACGGTTTTGGCCGTGGCGCGGTCCTCCGGTATGACGTAAAAAACAAGACATGGAGCGACATTTCGCCGGAAGATTTTATCGATGAAGGAAAGCCGGGGGCATCCGAATACGACAATGCGGACTATTCCAAAATGGACGAATATAAATATCTCGCGCCGTATGGGGGCATTTCTATCGATCCGAACAATTCCGACATGATGATTGTGACGACGGAAGGGTATCGCGGTCCCCAGTTCTGGTATACGCCGACAAGCGATACCAGCGGAACCTGGAAAGACGAATGGGGTTCCAATATCTATGTGACGATGGATGGCGGAAAGACCTGGGCGGCTTCTTTCAAATATTACTGGATGGAAGGCGGTTTCTATCCGACTCTTCAGCAAATGAGCGAAAACGGCATCGGATGGATGAAAAGCAGCTCGATCCATTGGGCGGGAAGCGTTTCAATCGACCCGTTCAACAAAAATCGAGTCTTTGTGACTTCTGGAAACGGCGTATTCCGTTGCGACAATATCCTGGATTATGAAATCATTCCGGCAGGAACTTATGATTCGGCGAGCAATTATTATTACAGTACTGCGGAAACGAAGACCTCCCAGGTTTGGAAGGTTTCCAGCCACGGCATCGAGGAGACTGTTCCCGAAGAAGTCGTGAGCATTCCCGGCGGACCTTTGGTTTCCGTTATCGGCGATTACGACGGATTCCGTCATGACAGCGTTTGGACTTATCCGAATTATCGTCATAGAACAGATGTTAGCGGGTCTAGCCTCCCTCTTGGATCGACGCGTGGACTTGCCTATGCTAGCCTTGGCGGAAAACTTGTAAAAGTTGCCGATTCGCGGTCGGTCAAGGTGAGCGAGTACCAGACGGTTCCGATCGAACCACTCCAATTCTCCGCGGATTCCGGAAAAACCTGGACTGTCGGGACGTATCCCAATCTGGATTCCAGCTACAAGAAGGGAAGTGTCGCCATTTCCGCTGACGGTTTCGTGGCGGTCTGGTCTCCGGCGGAAGGGACTTCGGCGGTCTTCCGCTATGCGAATTCAGCCTATACGACCGTTTCGGGCATTACGAATTCCGCATACGTTGTCGGCGACCCCGAAAATTCGGATGTGTTCTACGCCTACGACAAGGCTTCGGGCGTCTTTTACAAGAGTGCGGACCAGGGCAAGACTTTCGCGAAAGTTTCGGAACCGGGCAAAAGTTCTTTCAAAAAGTTCCGCGCGATTCCGGGCAAGGAAGGCGAACTGTGGCTTCCGCTCGGCGTGCAGGACGAAAAGGGAAACCCGAAGAGCGGAAACCTATTGCATTCGACGGACGGCGGAGCGACCTGGTCAAAGGCTTCGGGCGCAGGATACACGGAAGCGGTCGGCTACGGCATCGGTCCCAAAGGTTCGGGAATCGCTCTCTATGCATTCACCGCGGTGGACGGTGTCACCGGAGTCTTCGAATCGGACGATAACGGCAGCACGTGGAAACGGGTAAACGATGACGGGCACGAATACGGCGGGCTTGCAAACGGCGAATTCGTCATGGGCGACATGAACACATACGGCGTCGTCTATATGAGTACGGCTGGTCGCGGAATCGCGGCGCGCGTTCCGAGTACGTGGAAAATGGGAACTTCCTCTTCGACGTCGGCGATTTCGAAACCGGCGTCTTCGCTTCTCCTCAGCCGCTATGCGAGCCTCGAAGGAAACATTTTGAACCTTTCGATTCACAATTCTCGCGTCAATGTCGCGGTTTTCGACTTGAAAGGCAAGCGGATTTTCCAGAATGCCTATTCTTCATCGACCTCTCTGGATTTAAGCGAAACCGTCCGGGCACGCGGAACCTACATCCTTCGCGTGACAAGCGGGAACGCGGTGCTGCTTTCGGGAAAATTCGGCATCGTGCGGTAGCTTTCCATTTCGTTTTCCCTGCGAATCTTGCGGGGAAAATTTTATATTGACCGAAAAGAGATGTATGGATTTGAAAACGGGAAAAATTCTCCTGGCTGCGGTGCTAGTCTTTTTTTCCGCCTGCACGATTGACGGAAGATACGGCCATGTCGAAAAGGTTCGGGTCGATGTTCCCGCTTCGCCGGAAATTCGCGGTGCCGGGCATTACCAGAAACCGAATACGAAATATTGGCGGGCCGCTGCAAACGTGCATCTCGGAAAAGAGGAACGGGCGAATGTCGATGGCATCACGAACAAGCTCGGCAACTGTTACGACATCGAACATTGCCGTGGAGACGCGCAAATCGCAGTGAACGAAAACGTCGATGCGGAATACAGGACCGTCTATCCGGTTGTCACCGCGAGCCTTGAAAACCTGCGCAAGGAGGATCTGCTCCTCTGGAGCTGGGGCTTTGGAATTAACCGCGGCGTTTACGGCTTCGGAACGCTTGGACTGAATTCGCGGCATTTTGAAATCGGCGTTTCCCTGGGGCTTTGGATAATGGCGCACGAACAGTCGTTTTCGGGATCATCCTACAGCTGCGTCAAGGGGCTCTGGGATAAAGATTATCACTTGAGCCGGAACGGTTTTGCCGAGGAAGGGAGCGTTTTTGATGCGAGCTTTCTTTACGGAGTCTATGCCGGCGCTTTTTTCGGAAAAATTTCCTTCCTGCTTTCTGCGGAAATCTACAGGCCCAACCTTTTTGTCAGCGACAAGGACATACACGCCGATTTTGAACTGCCCTACGTGATAACGGAATTTTTGGAAATCGGCTACTGGATAAACGAAAAGTGGGAAGTCTATTCAGGTGTCGCGAACATTCTTGGCGACTTTGAAGGCTGGCATTTTTCGGCTCTCGGCGGCGTCCGCTTTTACTGGATCTAGCGGACCTTTGGCGCAAAATTTTCTATATTGCGGCTTGTCTTTGTAAAAACCATCTGAAGGTGTTCTATGGGCAAAAATCTATACCAGAAAGTGTTTGACAGACATGTCGTTTCAAAGCTTCCGAGCGGCCAGTACCAGCTGTTTATCGGACTTCACCTCTGCCATGAAGTGACCAGTCCGCAGGCTTTCGCGATGCTCCGCGAAGAAGGTCTCAAGGTGAAATATCCGGAACGTACCTTTGCGACAGTCGATCACATCATCCCGACGACGGCAGACGCGCGCAAGCGCCCGCTTGCGGATCCTGTTTCCGAAGACATGCTTTCCCATATCGAAAAGAACACGCGAGATTTTGGCGTTCGATTCTTTGGCCCGGAAACCGGGGAACAGGGGGTCATCCACATCGTGGGACCGGAAGAAGGCGTGACGCAGCCAGGCATGACGATTGCTTGCGGGGATTCCCATACGGCGACGCACGGAGCCTTCGGCGCAGTCGCTTTCGGGATCGGAACGAGCCAGGTTGCCGATGTCCTTGCGACGCAGACGCTCGCGATGAGTCCGCTCAAGACGCGCCGCATCAAGTTTACCGGAAAGCTCAAGCCGGGCGTAACCGCGAAGGATGTCGCGCTTGCCTACATCGCAAAGCTCGGCGTAAACGGAGGCGTCGGATACGCTTACGAGTTCGCCGGTCCCGTTATCGATGCTCTCGACATGGAAGGCCGCATGACCGTCTGCAACATGGCGATCGAAGGCGGGGCTCGGGTCGGTTACTGCAATCCTGACGAAAAGACTTTTGCGTTCCTCCGGGGCAAGCCCTATGCGCCGAAGGCGGAAGCCTGGGACGAAGCCGTCGCCTACTGGAAGTCGGTGGCGAGCGATCCGGATGCGACATTCGACGATGAAGTGGAAATCGATTGTGATTCGCTTGAACCGATGGTCACCTGGGGAATTACGCCGGCCCAGGCGATTCCCCTGAACGGCAATATGCCGAAGATCGATGCGTTCGAGGGATCCGAGCGCAAGGTCGTTTCCGAAGCCTATGAATATATGGGTTGGGAAGAGGGCGGAAAGATGCTCGGTACGCCGATCGATGTCGCCTTTGTGGGCAGCTGCACGAACGGTCGCTTGCCGGATCTGGTCGCCGCGGCGGAAATCATGAAGGGGAACCATGTCGCCCCGAATGTCAAGATGTGGGTCGTTCCCGGTTCGATGAAGATCAAGCTCGAAGCGGAAGCGCTCGGTCTCGACAAGATTTTCAAGGATGCTGGCGCCGAATGGCGCGAAGCGGGCTGTTCCCTGTGTCTCGCGATGAATCCCGACAAGCTCAAGGGACGCGAGGTGAGCGCGAGTTCTAGCAACCGCAATTTCAAGGGGCGGCAGGGAAGTCCGACCGGTCGCACCATTCTCATGAGTCCGATCATGGTCGCCGCGGCCGCAATCGAAGGCAAGGTGACCGACGTCCGCAAGTATATCAAGTAAGGAGTGATGTGATGCTTACACCGATTGACATTGTAAAAGGTTCCGGAGTCCCGCTGCGCGGAAACGATATCGATACGGACCGTATCATCCCGGCGCGTTTTCTCAAGTGCGTCACGTTTGACGGTCTTGGCGAGCATGCGTTTGCGGACGACATTGCGGGACTTGCCGCCCAGGGAAAGGTACACCCGTTTCGCGATCCCGCCTACAAGAACGGTTCTATTTTGGTTTCCAATCGTAACTTCGGTTGCGGATCGAGCCGCGAACATGCGCCGCAGGCTCTCAAGCGTTGGGGTATCCGCGCAATCATCGCCGAAAGCTATTCCGAAATTTTCTTCGGAAACTGCGTCGCGATAGGCGTTCCCTGTTACCGGGTTTCGCACGATGTCGCCGACAGGATCCTCGCCTGGATTGAAGCGCACCCGTCGGAAGAAATCGTCACCAGCACGAAGGATCGCTCTCTGAAAATGGGCGACGAGACAATTGCGCTCGAGCTTGCGGAAGGCCCGCGCGGACAGTTCCTAGACGGTTCGTGGCATGCGCGCGGCGTTCTCCTTTCCAATGCGGACAAGGTTGCGGAGCTTGCGAAAAGTCTCCCCTACATGAAATTCCTCGACCGTTAATTTGTATGCCTCCTAATGGAACGGACTCGGTTATCGGGTCCGTTTTTTTTAAATTTTTCTGCCGAGGATTCGTTCCCAGAATGCGGAAAACTCTTTTTGGGAAACAGTACCGTTAAATACCAGAAGTTCGTAGTCTTCACCGCGCCAAGTATAGCGGACTGATGTTTCCGCAAAGCCGTTTTGCAGGTAAAAACGTTTCCTCCGGATGCGTTCGGCGCAATTCGCTTTAGGGGAAATGGCTTCTACATCGACGACGATTTTTTCTTTGGGATGTCGCTCGGCCATCTGTTTTAGGATCTGGGAGCCGTATCCTTGTCCCCGCAATTTGGCGGGAACCGCCAGGTAAAGAATGTTAGTCAAGCGGAAATCCGTCAGCGCGTTCAAGAATCCGACGAAGATGTCTTGATCGAAAAAGGCGAGAAATTCGCGCCCGTGGGCTGTATCGAAAAGATGTTTTTCGGGGATTCTTTCGTTTGCGGGAAAGGTTTGTTCGTAAAGCGTTCTGATCGTGGAAAAAATTTTGCTTTGGCTGGTGACTGTTTCGATGCGCAACATGGCTTTAAAATAGGCTTTTCGCATCTAACAGAAAAGCATCCTTGCGGATGCTTCTTTTCAGCGGGAAAAGGGACTCGAACCCTCGACGTTCAGCTTGGGAAGCTGACGCTCTACCAACTGAGCTATTCCCGCGACAGCACAAATATAATAAATCTTTCCGTTCTTGTAAAATGCCGCTAGAGGAAAATCGAAAATTTTTTATCGTTGGGGCATGATTTGTCGATTCGGATCTATCTTGATATTCCTCGTGGCCGCTTTTGCCGTTGGGGCGTGCTCGTCCTCGGATTCCTCCGCACACAAAAAATCCTTCTGGGAATCGGTTTCCGATTTTTTCAGCCCGGGCAAGGCTCCGGAAGGCGACGGGGAACTTTACCGGGAGCTGTCCGACTTGGACCGGGAAATCCACGAAACGGAATGGAAGTATTCCCGGGAAAACCGGCCGCAAAAAAAGTCGCGCTATAAATCCTATCTGGTAAAGCTTCGGGCATCGAGGGATTCCTTGGCCGAGGTAATCGAAAGAGGGGAGATATCTTCGCTGTCTAGTTCTAGCGGCCTTTCCGTTTCTAGCTCCGGTCTTTCAATGGCGGAATCCCGGAATCGCGAGGATTCGGTTGTCGTCACCACGACCGTTACGCGGTTTGTTCACGATACGGTTTTTGTTCGGGACACGGTTTTTCTCCGCGATACGCTTTTCTTGAAAGATTCCGCATGCCAAACGCTTCCTGCAGGAATAAATTGATCTTTACATTGCCAATAAATTAATTTAGACAGGTGCTTATGATCAAGGAATTTGCCCCGGCAAAAATCAATCTTTTTCTGGACATCCTTTCGAAACGTCCCGATGGCTACCATGACTTGGGGACGCTTTTCCAGACAGTAGCCGTCGGAGACGAACTTTCCGTCGAAGAGGAAAAAACGAGCCGGATAACGGTTCGCTACAACGTTCCGCAAGCCTATCCCTTGGAAGAGGATCTGGTCTATCGGGCTGCGCTTCTTTTGCAAAAGGCGTTTGACGTGAAATGCGGTGCTAGCTTTTATCTCGAAAAGAAGATGCCGCTCGGAGCGGGACTTGGCGGAGGCAGCGCCGATGCGGCTGCCGCTCTCCGGCTTCTGAACCGCCTTTGGAGCTTGAACCTTTCTCCGGAAGAACTGGAAAAATTCGGAGCGAAACTCGGGGCGGACGTGCCGTTCCTCGTCCGTGGGGGAAGCGCGCTTGCCGAGGGGATCGGGGACGTCCTGACGCATTTAGAACCTTTGGAACTCCCGGACGGGGCCGTTCTGCTGATCGCGACGCCGAAATGCTCGGTTCCGACCAAGGCTGCGTATGCGGGTTCTTCGCCTTCGGGAAATTCTCGCTGGGAAATGTTCAGACAGTCGGATTTTCGAAGCTACCGGAATTTCGCTTTCAACAAGTTTGAAGAAACGGTATTTCCGCAGTTTCCGCAGATTTCCCGAATGAAGCATTTGCTTGGAAATGCCGGTGCGGAATTTGCGCTGATGTCGGGTTCGGGAGCTTCGGTATTTGGCGTTTTCGGGAAAAAATCCCAGGCAGAAAAGGCTGTCCGCTTGGTGGAGGCCGAAGCGCGTTTTGTCGCCGTCACTCGCTTTTTTCCGGGATTTTTTTGAAGATGTCTTGCGGACTTTCTAAAGTTTTGCTATCTTTGTAGTCCCCTTTGGGGTATCGTCAAGTTGGTAAGACAACAGATTTTGATTCTGTTATTCGTTGGTTCGAGTCCAGCTACCCCAATAGGTTTTTAATTTTCTTTGGAGATAAAATGCAGCTTACAACACTCAAAGCAACCTCGAGAGTAGCGGGATCGTCTCGCGCGACTGTCCGTCTTCGCAAGGCGGGCCAGATTCCGGCGGTCTATTATGGTAAGGGTCAAGAGGCGGTAAGTATTAGCGTGAACGCCCAGGATGTCGCGAAAATTCTCGCACCGGGCAAGCGTTATACCCTTCTGGATCTTGAAATCGACGGCAAGGCGGGCAATCCTGCTGTCGTCTATTCCTACCAGAAGGATTCCATTTCCATGCGCATCGAGCATATCGACTTCCTGAAAATCGACGAAGCGACGCCGGTGACGGTTCGCGTTCCGGTCGTTCTCGAAGGCCTTCCGGTCGGTGTCAAGAACGAAGGCGGTCTTTTCTCCCAAATTACGCGCTTTGTCAAGCTGAACGCCGTTCCTGAAAAGATTCCGGCAAATGTCAAACTCGACATTTCCGCATTCCATGCAGGTATCACTTTCTATGCGAAGGATCTCAAGCTCGAAGGTGTCGAATTGGCATCTCCGGCTCGTACGGTCATCTTTACCATCTCGACAAAGGCGAGAGCGGCGAAGATCGAAGCTGCGGAAGAAGCGCTCTTGGCGACGAACGCCCCTGCTCCTGCCGCCGCTGCAACCGAAGCCGCACCTGCCGCTGCCGCTCCGGCAGCCGACGCGAAGAAGTAAACCTTCTTTTCGAATTTCAAAAAGGCTCGCTTTCAAGCGGGTCTTTTTTTGTATGTCTAGTTTTAGGCTCAAAAATCGCTAAGGTCAAAGTTCTTGGCGTGGGTTTTCGACAAAAAAAATCGGACTTTGGATCCGATCTTGATGGTTTTGAAAAAATGCTAGGGATTTGCGTCCGCGCAGCAGCGAAAGCCGACAAAGTTATACTGGTTTTGCGGGTAGAAGCTGTATTTTGTGTCGGTGCACTTGCTCTCGTTTTGCGTGTCCCAAGCCCCACCGGCGACCAGATACCTATTTGGCATTTCCTTGGCCGGTGTGTCCGTCCATTCCCACAGGTTTCCGTTCATGTCGTACATGCCATACCAGCTGCGGCATTCTTCCTTGCGCCCGGCGCGCCTGGCCGACTTTGTGTTGGTGTTGCACTTGAACGGCTTGTAGGACGAACCGTATGAATAGCGGAATCCATCCTTGCCCTTGCAGGCGATGGACCATTCGTCGAATCGGCAGAGACGCTTTCCCGCCTGTTCGCATAGCTTGACGGCTTCGTCATGGGAAACCATGTCTTTGACGACAGCTTCCGGCTGGTTTGGGTATTCATAGGCATCGACGCAAATGGTTTTTCCGCTTACGGGGACCGGGTAGGCGTTTTTGCCGCATACGTTGTCGCTCGCCATGTCGTAATGGACGCTTTGCCATGCGGAACGGTTGCCTGCGGAATCTTCGGCAAAGTAAAAGACGTCTCCGGTCTTGTTATATGTGACGGGAGCGGTCAATTCCTCGATGTGGGCGGTGTCTCCGACGGAATAGAATGTCTTGCACTTGATTTCGTCGCACTTGACTTTCAGCTGGATGGGTTCGTAGTAACGTCCGGTCGGGGGGACGATTGTCGCTTCTGGGGGAATGGAGTCCCGGTTTGCGTAGGCGACGCTATCTGCCTTGCGGAGACTGTCCGCTCTTTGGATGCTGTCGCGCAGGGCTTTTTTCGCTTGCTCGATGCTGTCCCGGTTCACCTTGGGGATGTTCTTGGGTCTGCCTTTTGCTTCTGCTTTTGGCTTCGGGGCGGAGTCGAGCGTTTCTTCCTGAGTTGTCGGGAGCGTGTCCTGGGTGATGGTCGAATCCTGTTTTTCCGGGACATTTAGGGCTTCGACTTTGTCGATTTTCGGCGATACCTGTCTTTCTTTTTTTATCTTCGAAAGTTCGCACTGGACGATAAACAATGCGGAAAGAAGGAAGAGCATCAGGACAAGGACTGTCCAGCGGTTGCGTTTTTTCTTGCGATTCTCTCGAAAATTCTTGTTTTGTTCCATGGAAAACTCCGGTAAAAAGTCGTCGCTATTTTTTATTTGATGAAGAGCTTTCGAAAAGGTCGTGCCAATGGCGCTTGATTTCCTCTTCGACTTCCTTGGGGCTGAGCTTGCGGCGGAGAGTTGTCCGGTAGGCGATAGAGATGTAGCCCGTTTCTTCCGATACGACGATGACCAGGGCGTCGCTTTCTGCGGCGAGGGCTATCGCTGCGCGGTGGCGCATTCCGTAAGCCGAATCCTTTTCGGAGGAAATTGTCGGGAGAGGCAGGATGCAACCGGCGGCGACAATCGAGTGGCTGTTGAGGATGACCGCTCCGTCGTGCAAAGCGGAATTGGGAAAAAAGAGCGCCCTTAAGAGCCTCGAGCTGATTCGCGCATTGAGAATTTCTCCCGTATCCGCGTAATTACGCAGACCGACCCGGTTTTCGAGGACAATCAGCGCCCCGAACTGGTTTTTCGAAAGGTCCTGGACCGCCGTGCTGATTTCGCCCGCGACCTTGTCGAGACCGCTCTGGTGGAAAAAGAGCGTTTTCAGGTTCATGCGTGCAGCCGATTGTCCGATTCGGGTCAGTGCTCCGCGGATTTCAGGCTGGAAGAGGATGACGATGGCGATGATTCCCAAGGTCGCCAGGTTGCTGAGAATCCAGACGACGGTGTGGAGTTCCCACCACTGCGCAAGGAACCAGACGATGAGGAGAAGCCCGCCGCCGATAAACATCTGCACGGCGCGTGTTCCCCGGAAAAGCAGGAAGACGTAATAGGCGACAATCGAGACCAGGAAAATGTCGAGCAGGTCGGCAAAGCGAACATCGATGACGTCGAACAGCTTAAACAGATTCATGGCGGAACGCCCTGAGAAGCTTTAGCGATTCGACCGCTTCGCGCACATCGTGGACGCGGATGACGGTTACGCCGGAAAGCGCGGTCAGAAGTCCGGAAATCACCGTGGGAATCAGACGGTCGCTGGTTTCGAGCCCTGGGATTTTTCCGATGTAGGATTTTCGCGACATGCCGTAAAGGACGGGAAATCCCGTTTCGACAAAGGCTTCGACGTTCGCTATCAAATCCAGGTTGTTCTGGAGATCCTTGCCGAATCCGATGCCGGGATCGAGACAGATCGTTTCCGCTTCGACACCGAGCTCGGTTAATTTGTGTGCGGCTCCGAGAAGGGCGGTTCTTACTTCGAGAACTACGTCATGATAGGGCGTAAAGTCCTGCTGCATCGTGCCGAAATTTCCCCGCATGTGGTTGAGAACGCTCGACGCATGGGTTTCCGCTATCGTCTTTGCCATGTTCGGGTCGAATTCCAGCGCGCTGATATCGTTTATGATATGGGCGCCTGCCTTCATGCTTTCTCGGGCGACTTCCGACTTGACCGTATCGACGGAAATCCAGAAATTTTTCCGGGAAAGAAGCGGAACGAGCCTTTTTACCAGCGGAACGACCCTTTCGATTTCTTCCGCAGCGGAGACGGACTTGGCGCCCGGGCGGGAACTTTCGCCGCCGATGTCGAGGATGAGCGCCCCCTCGTCAAGCAATTTATTGGCGTGTTCGTATGCCGCGTCGAGTGTATTGTGCTTTCCGCCGTCAAAAAAACTGTCCGGCGTGACATTGACAATTCCCATGACGCTCGTGACCGGAACTCCCGAAATAAACGATTCGCCGATTTTCCACGGGTTCGTGCGGACTTTTTCCAGATAATCGCGGAACATGCTTAGGCCTTTTCCCCTTCGGTTGCGGGAGACGGTGATGCCGGGACGATTTGCGCCGGAATGTTTTCGGGACGTCCCGGATCGGGAGGCGGTTCTTCTTCCTTGCGCTCCTGTTCGCGCTTTTTCGCCATCTGCTCCTGGAAAAGATAGGAACGGCTCTTTTTCGTATGGTCAAGCTTTTCTCCGGCGACTACGCGGTCGATTTCGTCTCGGTCGAGAACTTCATATTCGAAGAGGGCGTTGCCTAGGAGATCGAGCTTTTCGCGGTTTTCGGTGAGAAGTTCGCGCGCTTTCTCGGCGAGCCTTTTGACCAGGCTGTTGATCGCCCCGTCAATCGCTTCCGCCATTTTTTCGGACATTTCCTTGGGCTTGCTGATTTCGCGTCCGAGGAAAATCTCGCCGTCGTTTCGGCTGTAGCAGAGGGGGCCGATTTCATCGTCAAAACCCCATTCGGTGACCATTTTCCGGGCGAGTTCCGTGGCGCGGGCTATATCGTTGGATGCTCCCGTGCTCTGGTGGTTGAACACGATGAGCTCGGCGAGCCTACCGGACATGAGAATCATGATATTCTCTTCGGCGCTTTCCTTCGACATGGAAACCCGGTCGCTTTCGGGCAGCGACATCGTAACGCCTAGGGCGCGCCCGCGGGGGATGATCGTTATCTTGTGCAGCGGGTCGGCGTGTTTGCAGAGAAGGGTCATCAGGGCATGTCCCGCTTCGTGGAATGCCGTGTGCCGCTTTTCTTCGTCCGACATGAGAAGCGTCCTGTGTTCCGCTCCCATGGCGAGCTTGTCGCGGGCTTCTTCGAAATCCTGCCTTGTCACTTTCTTGTTGTCGAAGCGAGCGGCGAGAAGGGCCGCTTCGTTGATCAGGTTTTCGAGTTCCGCCCCGGCGAGTCCGGGGGTTCCCCGTGCGATGTCCTTGATATCCACATCGCTTGCCAGAGGGACCTTGCGCTTCTTTAGGTGGACTTTCAGGATTTCTTCGCGACCGACCAGGTCCGGCAATCCGACGGTAATCTGCCTGTCGAAACGACCCGGGCGGAGAAGCGCCTTGTCGAGAACGTCCGGACGGTTTGTAGCCGCAATCAAGATGACGCCTTCGTTTGCACTGAAACCGTCCATTTCGACGAGAAGCTGGTTCAAAGTCTGTTCGCGTTCGTCATGTCCGCCGCCGAGACCCGCTCCGCGTTGACGGCCTACCGCGTCGATTTCGTCGATGAAGAGAATGCAGGGGGCGTTTTTCTTTCCCATGTCGAACAGGTCGCGGACACGCGCAGCGCCGACCCCTACGAACATTTCGACAAAATCCGAACCGGACATACTGAAAAACGGAACGCCCGCTTCGCCGGCAACAGCCCGGGCTAGAAGCGTCTTTCCGGTTCCCGGAGGCCCGACCAGCAGGGCGCCTTTGGGAATGCGTCCACCGAGCGCATCGTATTTTTTCGGGTCTTTCAAAAACTGGACGATTTCTTCGAGATCCGCCTTGGCTTCGTCACAGCCTGCGACATCCTTGAAAGTCGTCTTGGTCTTTCCGTTTTCGTTCAGCTGGCGCGCCTTGCTCTTGCCAAACGAGAACATTCCCATGCCGCCTTTCCCGCCGCCGGCCTGGCGTGCCATCATATACCAGAAGAACGCGATGAGGAGGATGGCGGGGAGAAAGGCAAAAATCCGGTCGAGCCAACTGGTCGTTTCGTGTTCAACGCGCACCTTGATGTGTTTCGTCTTTTCCCAGTTGTCTATCTGTTCGCTGGTCAGGTCCAGGACATGGCTCGAAAAGGCGACCGTGTGGCTTGATGTCTGGTTGTTCCGCGCGAGCTTGGAAAGGAATCCCGTTTGCTTTTCGCTTTTCTCGATTTCTTCGGGCGTCATCGTGCGGGAACCTTCGATCATGATGCCGTCGAGCGTGCGTTGGAGCTTCAGGTTCTTGATTTCCGTCGTCGAATCGTTCATCATCGCGAAGAAATCCGTCCGCGTGAGGTCTAGCGAAGGATCGTCATTGTAAAGGCGCATAAAGAAAAGCGCCATCAGAAGCATCGTCGCTATCAGGAAAAAGTTCCTGTTGTGGAATGCCGAAGGCGCTTTGGGCTTATTACTCATAAGTTTCCTTTATCAAGAGGAGGAATCCCGCCGATGCGGAGAATTCGATTGCCCTTTGAAAGGAGGGGAATTGAATCTCTTGCGAAAAGCGGGACGCCATTGTCTTCGAACCATTTTTTGAGCGTTCTTGGCTGGCCGCGGAGAGGCGCGTAAATGTCGCCGTCATGCCGAAACCGCCATGTGCCAAAAAAGGTTTTGTCTTGAAAAAAATACAAATTGTGGGAAATGTCGGTCCGCAAATCTTTGCAAAACCAAAGGATATGACGGGATTTTTCAAACAGGAGCGTTTTTTCCCGGTTGGCAAAGTTCGAAAGAAAAGCCGTTTTGGACGGATACGGAAATCCAAGAGCGTCTAGCCAGATGCGCAAAAGCGTTGCCGCTCCGCAAGGATGTTTTTGGACGAGCTTTTCCCAGGCGAAATCGTGCAGGGCGAGGACCTGGCGGTAGGGAGAAGCGCTTGAGGGAAATGGCCAGAGCCGTGGCGGAACAAGGTAAGGGGAAAAAGTTTCTTGAAGCTTTTCGAAAATTTTAGGATAGGTTCTGCGGGAAAGTTCGGCGATTCGGGTGAGCCTGTCGATCGCCTGAAAATCTTCTCCGGCGATTTTGGGGAGGATACGCTTGCGGATGGAATTTCGGGCAAAGGTTTCGTCTGCGTTGCTTTCGTCTTCCCGAAAATCCAAATGGAAAGTTTTTGCGTAGGCGAGGAGCTGTTCTTTTTTTACGGAAAGGAGCGGTCGAACGATTCCATCTTTGCGGCAGGGCTGTATGCCTTGGAGTCCTTTGATAGTCGTTCCGCGCAAAATCCGCATCAGGAGCGTTTCCGCCTGGTCGTTTGCGTGATGGGCGGTGAGGATGAGCTCGGCTTGAACTTCTGGAAGGAATGCGATTTCGTGCAAGGCCTTGTAGCGGGCGATTCGGGCGTTCTCTTCGACAGAACCGTGCGATTTCAGGAGATTTCCGTCAAGATGCCTGATGAAAAAAGGAATGTTTAGTTTATGCGCAAAATTTCGTACAAATTCGGCGTCCCGGTCCGCGTTTTTCCGAAGCCCGTGGTGAATGTGCGCCATTCCCGCCCAAGAAAATCCTAAACTCTCTTGATGGCGTATAAAGTAATTTGCGAGGCAGATGGAATCCAGACCGCCCGATACGGCGAGAAGAAGCCGCTTGCCCTTAAATCGTTCGCGTGAAATTTGAAACTCGTTCAAAGGGAAACTATCGGATTTTGCAAGTCTTGAAGAAACAGGATCTCGCTCCCGTGTGGCAGGCGACTTGCTTTCCACGCATCCGGACTTTGAAAAGCAGGGCATCGCTGTCGCAGTCCGCCGACCACTCGACGACGGTCATTACGTTTCCGCTGGTATCGCCCTTGTGCCAATATTCCTTTCGGCTGCGACTCCAAAAGACCATTTCTCCGCATTCGATCGTCCGGCGAAGCGCTTCCTTGTCCATCCAGGCGAGCATCAGAACGTCGTTCTTGTCCGCATCCTGGACGATTGCCGGCGAGAGCATTCTGTCGCCGCAGGGTATATCAAATCGGACGCTTGCAAAAATTTCTTCCTGGTTCATTGAAAACCTCACACGGGAATGTTTAGGTGCGCAACTGGCCGTTTCCGACGAGAATCCATTTGTAGCTGCACAGGCTTTCGACGCCCATCGGGCCGCGGGCGTGGATCTTGTCGGTTGAAATGCCGACTTCTGCGCCTAGGCCGTAAACACCTCCGTCGGCAAGGCGCGTGCTGGCGTTTACCATGACGCTCGACGAATCGACATTACTGACAAAGTAATCGATTGCGGATTTGTCGCTTGCGATGATGGATTCCGTGTGCCTGCTGGAATATTTTTCGATATGTTCACAGGCCGCCTTTACGCCATCGATAAAACGGACGCTTAGTTTGTAAGCGAGGTATTCTTGGCGGTAATTGGAATCGTCGCCGATGAACTTTGCGTCGGGAATGCGCGCAATCGCAAGGTGGTCGCCAAATAGCTCCACTTTTTTTTCGCGCAGCGGAGCGAGAATTTTCCCGACCGCTTCATCGGAAAGCGCCTTGTCGAGGAGAAGCGTTTCCATGGAATTGCATGTTCCCGGGCGTTGCGTCTTTGCGTTATCGACGATTCGGGATGCCATTTCGATGTCCGCAGACTTATCGACATAGACGTGGCAGATTCCGTTGAAATGCTTGATGACCGGGATGGAGCTTTGTTCTACGACGGCACGAATCAGGTTTTCTCCGCCGCGTGGAATCGCCAGGTCCAGGTAGTCCCGCATTTTGAGCAGTGCGCCGACAATCGCATGGTCCGGATGTTCCACCAGCTGGACCGCACTGGGATCGATGTCGAATTTCGAAAGCGAGTCCTGAAAAATCCTCGCGAGAATTTTCGAAGAGTGGAGCGACTCCTTTCCTCCGCGGAGGATGACGGAATTTCCGGCCTTGAAACAAAGCGCGGCTCCGTCGATGGTTACGTTCGGTCGGCTTTCGTAGATGAAGAAAACGCTTCCGAGCGGAACGGAGACCCGGGAAATTTCCGCACCGTTTTCGAGTGTCCGCTTTTCGAGAATCTTTCCCAGCGGATCGGGAAAGGCGGCTATTTGTTCTGCGCCTTTTGCCATCAGTTCGATGCGTTCATGGTTGAGCGTCAAACGGTCGAGTTTTGCCGGGGCGAGTGCTTGGCGGTTCGCTTCGACGTCTTTTCGGTTTTCGTCAAGAATTTTCGTCTCGTTTGCGCGGAGCGAATCGGCTACGTGCCGGAGAACACGGTTTCGGGTATCTGCCGAAACGGTCCGGGTATTTGCAGAAGCTGTCCGCGCTTTCCGGGCGAGCTCCAGGGCATAGTTTTGAATGTCTTCAGAAGTCATGGTCCAAATCTAGAAATTCCGCAAGTGTTTACCAGGTGACGCCCAGTTTTCCGCTCGCGCGATAGCCGCGGTAGTCTCCGATGTAAAAGCTCTGTTCGTAGTCGGCGAAAAGCCATTCAAATGGCGTCAGGTGAAAGCCGAATCCGAATTCTCCATAACGCTTTGTCGTTTTCGAAGCGAGGAATGTCCGGTCTGTTCGGTCGTATGGCGAATGGATATCGTAGATGTTTCCTCCGAAACTGGAATCCTTGGCGACGCTCGATGCAAACACCTTGATTTCGACTGCCTTGTATTCTGCTTTAATTTGTGTGTAAAATTCGCGGGCGTTCGGGCCGAGATTCGATCCGAGACTCTGTCCGTAATGCGAATAGGCGTAGGCCTTCCCCTTGTGATGCGTATAGACCCAAGGTTCAATCCATGTGAACTCGGAATGATACGAAAAGAGAACGGGTCCGATTTTTCGCCTGTCTGTCGCAAGGCCAATGCTCGCCGCCCACTTGTTTCCCCACCAGGAATCGTCGAACATGCTGGTGATTTTTTTCATGTCGTCCCAGAACATTTCTCCGTAGAATTCCCAGCCGGGGACAGATCTAACCCGGACGTCGAATCCGAGGCCCGTATTTTCAAGGTCGCCCGTGTAGTGCTGCGCAAAAATGTAGGGGACGAAAGGTGCCGCGTAAAGCCACTGGAAATCCCTGTCCGTACTGTCCGCGTCCAGGTTGGGGTTGCTTTTTGCGTTTTCTACGGTAGAACCGTAGATGAGCGTTTCCGAAATCCCGAAATCGATGCGGAACGGCAGAGAAAAATTCAGGCGATGGGCGTGGAAAAATTTATCCTTGTGCTTGTCGTGGTAAAGCTTGCCGGCGTATTGCGTGTAAGTAACTGGGCCGAGGTTGAACTCGTAGCCGAAATAGGGAGTGGGCGCAGGCATGGAAATGCGGTCGGTCGAATCCATCCACGGGCGATAGGGATTGTCGTTTCCTCGGAGTATGAGCTTGTTTCTTCTCGCCGGTCCGAAAGCGAGATAGTCTATCCCTCCCATGAGTTTTACGGCATCCCGGATGCGGTATTCGCTCGTCGCCGTGAAATAGTCCCAGGTGCGATTCTTGTCGCTCTGTACGTTTACCGGAATACCGTTATACGGATTGTAGCCGGGATCCGTATAGATTCGGTTTGTCCTGTCTGTCATGACACTCGCCGATGCGCGAAAGACGAAATTCTTGAGGATGGAACCGTTTACATATAAATTCACAAAAAGGCTGTTCTCGAAATGCTTGTCATTCTTGGCGGCATTCATGAAGCGAGAGACGCTAAGCGAATCTCCCAGGGTTCCGCGGATGCGGAAGTAGGTTGCCGAATCGCCGAACCCGATATGCCCGGGAACCGCCGCGGAAAGGGACAGCGCGGAGAGAAGAAGAAATACGGCTATACGGAATATTTTAAAATTCATCGCGGAACTTCTTGTTTTTTTTATTTGCAAGATAGGCGATTGATCGCAAGAACAGATGCCAGGCGAGATACATTCGGTAGGATATCCGAAAAGACAATCGGTTTGTACTTTTTTTACCGGTAAAGGAAACGGTATTTTCGTGTCTGCGATACAGCTGTAGAACTTCATCTAGATAGCCACATTTAAAATGCAACTGGGCAAACAGCGAAATCCACAAATCATGCGCTACAACTTTTGGCGGAAACGGCTCAATGAAATCTATCAATTTCCGGTCGAATGCCATACAGGCTCCTAACCAGCAATTATTGATGAGGTTTTGCAAAAAACTTTTTTTCATTGGCCATAGGCTGTCATAGTGTCTCGCCTTGGTGATGCGCAGATTGGAATCCGTTAATGCGCAATTGCAAAGAACAATATCGTAACCGCCGTCTTTTAAAAATTTTTCCATTCGGTCCATTTTTGATGGAAGCCAGACATCGTCTTGATCGGCGAAGAAAATGATATCGCCTTTTGCCTGTTTAATGGCGTTCTCGAAATTGTTGGCGACGCCATGAATCTTGTTGTGGAATACTTTGATCCTGGAATTGCGGTAGGCTTCGAGAATTTGCAACGTACCATCCGTTGAACCGTCATCGGAAACGATGAGTTCGTCGTTTTCCCTTAGCTGGGGCAATATACTGTCGAGCTGCTCTCGAATGAATTTTTGGCCATTGTATGTGGCCATGCAAATACTTCTCATCGTTTAAAATTATAGATAAATTTGTAGAAAAGAAAACGGGTGTAGGAAACCCCGAATTCCTTATGGATTAGTTTTGCCTTGGATAGAATTTCCAAAAGTCTTTTTTTTCTAAAAAAGCGCCTTGGTGAATGGTCTTGGGCGGCGCCGACTACATTTGTTTGGTGCTGTCTGTAGTAGGCTGTAGGATCTTCGATTGCCTGAAGAATTCCTTTGCGGCAGAATAGGCAGAGCGCAATCCATTCGTCATGCATGGATGCATACGGGGAAACGGGAAATAGGATTCGTTTGGCCGAGTGGTTTATCATCATGGTTAAACCGGTGACAACATTGTGGATGTAAAGAAAGTGCGGATTCTTCTTGTAGGTTTGATAGCGAAGCTCCTGAAAAAAAGACGGTTGCAGAACTTCGAGATTTTTATTGACCAAGGTTACATCCGAAAAAACAAGAATTGGTTTTTGACTGGAAAACTCTTTTTCCTTTTGAAGAATAGTTTGCAAAGTCTTTTCGATTTTATCGGGAAACCAGACGTCGTCCTGATCGCAGAACATATAGTAGGAAGATTCAATTTCGGAAAGCATTTCCATGAAGGCTTGGAAGGCTCGCTTTCTTATTTGCCGATTGTCTAGGATGGTTATTTTGTCAGGGTGTTTTTTTTTATACTGCAGAATGATGTCTGGTGTCGTATCCGAAGAACAGTCGTCTCGAATGTATAGATGATAAGATTTGCAAGTTTGGCAAAAGAGGGAATCTAGCTGCTCTGCTAGATAGCGCTCTCCATTGAATGTGGACAGGAGAATGGCTATTTTTTCCGGGTTTTTGAAGGAATCGTTCATCGGAGATCGGGAAATTTAAATTTTAACCTTTTCGAGCATTTCGGGCGTAAGCCGTGAGAGTTCCGTCGCCCGGAGCGATTTTTCGTCGAGAGTTTTTTTGCCGCTGAATACGGCGAGAGCGGAGACGGGATGTCGGGCGGCGAATTTTAGAAAACTGGAAAAATCCAGGTCCTTGTAGTAAGCGCGGGCGATTTCCTTTTTGGAAAGCGGAGTTGGCTTTTGGGGATTTTTTGTTTCGATTTGCAGAAAGGGAACGGCGAAGAGGCTCGCTCCGAGATGAAGCGCGCGGAGGCCCAAATCGAAAAAACGGACATCTGTCTTGAAGTCAAAGTCGAAGCTTCCCAGGGATTTGAGAAGTCGCGTGGAATAGATTCCGCAGAACGGTGAGAGGCTTGCGACATTTCGCATCTCGTTTTTTTTGTTGCCGCAAAATTCTTCGACAAAACCTTTTTTCGCATCGAGCAAATATCCGGACGAAACGGTTTTCCCGTCGGAAACAATGCGCGGTGCAAAGGCGTCTGCATAAGGAAAGTCGGCGACGAGGTTTGCTGTCGCATCGAGAAAATCCCGGGTCAGGAGAACATCCGGCTCGATGAGAATCGTCCATTCGGCGTCAAGCTCCGGGAGGATGTTCGAATAGTCGTTTGTGAAAAACCAGCCAAGCGCTGCGTCTTCGACCTGCGGACAGGCCTTTTTCTCGGAAAGCACCAGAATGTCGAATTGCTTTCTCATCAGAATCGAAGTCCTAGGCCGATGCGGTGTTCCGTTCCGAGGCTTTGGGCGAAATAGGAAAAGGCGTAATCGATGGAAAACCTTTCTCCGGCATACCCGAGACCCATGCTGAAAAAGCGGGCGTTGTGCGTTTCGTCGGGTCGATCGTCAGAGGAAAATATTTCCTTGACATCCCGGGAAATGTCAAGCCATGTACGGGAAAACCCCACTCGCACAAAAAGGCTTGAACCGATGGCGTATTCTCCGCCGAGCGAAATCGCCGGCTCCGCATACCGGGGAAAGGCGCTTTCCGCATAAAGGGCGAGACGGGGAAGCGCTCCGGGAATGTAAAATCCGGAAAGGGCAAAGGTCTCTTCTAGTCCGTAATCCGTGTCTCCGTCCTTGACGTAAGCCCGAATCATCTTGCCAAAGTTCCTTGCGGTGAGTGCAAAGCCGAATTTTCGGGATGTCGCCTGCCAGAGGATTCCCCAGTCAAAGGCTACCGCCATTGCCGTCTGGTCGTTTTCTTCTCCGGTCAGGAGGTCGGTGGCGAATTTGACGGTCGAACCGAACTGGAGGTGGGGGAGCGGCATGGCGAGAGTCAGCGCAGAGACGGAACTTTGCGGTTTGTAACTTTTTCCTGTCGCGTTGCCTTGTTCGTCATAGCCGTCTATTTCTCCGTAGCGAATCCAGCCGTAGCTGATTTGAAGCGTCATTGATTTCAATTGCCTTGCGTAAGCGAGATATCCCTGGTTGCTAGCCAGTTCCCCTGTCTGCCAGGAAAAGGCGATTGCATTTTTTTTGTCGCCAAGGTCAAGGATTGCGGGATTTTGCAGGCTTGTTCCGGGATTAGAAGACGGCTTTGCGGAGTTTGCGTTTTCAAGGGCGGCGCTTCGCGCGCTAGAAAATGTGGAGAGGAAGGCGAAGGCTTCTTTCCCGGTATCGTTTTTTTTGAAATAGGCGGGTGCAGAAACCGCCAAGAAAAGAATGGGAAAAGCCAAAAAAGAAATTTTTTTCAAAAAAAACATGGATACAATTTACAAAAATGCGAAAGTTTATTAGATTTGGATTGTCGGACTAATAGCTCAGTTGGTAGAGCAACGCCCTTTTAAGGCGTGGGTCGAAGGTTCGAGCCCTTCTTAGTTCACGTAAACGCCCGGAATTGTTTCAGTTCCGGGCGTTTCTTTGTTGGAACTGCTGCTTTGGTTGAAAAAACGGGTGCTTGGAACTGAGGACATTTAAATTTCTGGAAAGAGAAACGAGGAATGCGGTACGGCGACATTCACAGACTCGCTAGGATGTCATTCTCGTGCACCGACACGGGAATTTCAGGGATTGCCTGGTCACGCCCGGCAATGACTGTGAGCGAGCTTGTCGAGCTATTCAGAGCTTAGTTGAGAGAGCTTAGAGCTTAGAACTGTGGACGTCTAAGCTTAGTGGA
>CAKUTF010000038.1 GCA_934691725.1 uncultured Fibrobacter sp.
CTTGACCGGGGAATCCCCTTTAAGGAATGGAATTTGACAGGTTAGCGAGCTTGTCGAGCTATTCAGAGCTTAGTTGATAGAACTTAGCGCTTAGAACAGCAGACGTCTAGGCTTTTAAAAATGTCATTTCCTTGCCCCGACAAGGGAATCTCGTCCGATAATGACTGCTAGCGAGCTTGTCGAGCTATGCCCGATATGTATGAAAACAGGTTCTAACAGCTACTCGTTTTCGCGATCTTCTTTTTCCCTTTCGATTTCGGAAGGGAAAATTTTAAAATATTCGCGTTTCTTGTCTTCGAACAGTTGAAGCATCCGTTCCTGCTCGAATTGTTCCCGGTCGATATTCTGCATGTAAAATTCGTTTGTACGGAATTCGTGCTTGGTTAGAAGTTCCTTGACCTCTTCGGAAAGATCGACTTCGTCCCACAGGATAAACATGGAACCTATCGCGCCTTCCCCGAAGATGCTCACGTCGAAGCGGATGGAATTTGAAGATGTCGTATCGACATTCGAAATGTGGGACGCCTTTTGTGGACGGAAAATCACCGGGTCGTTTGCCGCAAGCGGAAAAGATGCGCTTACCGTCAAGGCGAGGAACAAGAATTTTGCGTTCATTGGGCGAGAGGCATCCATGGTTTGACGTCGGTCGATGTTTCGGAGAGCATTCCCGCGCGGGCGCGGCGAATGGCCGCTGCCGCAATCATCGCTCCGTTGTCGGTGCTGTTGTAGAGAGATGGAAACGCCAGGCGGACGCCGTGACGTTCGCAGTAATTCTTGAGCCGTTCTCGGAGAAGCCCGTTTGCGGAAACGCCTCCGCCGACGATCAGCGTTTTCATCCCGGTCTTTTTCAATGCCCAGATGGTCTTGGAAACGAGAATGTCGATGATGGCATCTTCGATGGACGCGGCGATGTCGCCGAGGTTTTCCCGGATGAATTCCGGCGTATTGGATTCGACATAGCGTCTGACGGCGGTCTTTAACCCGCTGAAGGAAAATTCCCCGTTGTCTTCGCCTTTGAGCGCCCGTGGGAAAACGTGAAAGTGCCGGTTTCTTCCCTTGGCTAGTTTGCCGATTGTAGCCCCTGCCGGGTATTTGAGCCCGATGAGAATCCCGCTTTTGTCGAAGGCTTCGCCGGCTGCGTCGTCTCGCGTGCGACCGAGCAGCGTGTAACGGAATCCGGGTTCTTCGAGAACCAGTTCCGTGTGTCCGCCCGAAACGGTGAGAGTCAGGTAGGGAGGCTCGAGATCGGGTTCCGTGAGCCAGGCGGCGGAAAGGTGTCCTTCGAGATGGTTGATGCCGTAAGCGGGAATGCCCAGGTCTCGGGCGAGTCCGCGGGCAAAGCTCGCTCCGACGAGAAGCGGTCCCATAAGGCCCGGTCCGCGGGTAAAGGCAATTGCGTCGATGTCCCGGACGGAAATTTTCGCCTCGGTTATCGCTTCGTTACAAATCGTCGTAATCTTTTCGAGATGGGCGCGTGCAGCGACTTCGGGAACCACTCCGCCGTAGAGCGCATGTTCCGCGATTTGGCTGTAGAGCGGGTTGGAAAGGATTTCTAGCGGATCGTCGCGCAGGACCGCGCAAGCCGTTTCGTCACAGCTCGATTCAATGCCTAGCCAGATCATCTTGCCTCCTCCGGTTTCTTGTCTAGAGCCTCGGTGTCTTCAGATGCAGTTTTCGCGGTGTCTAGCGGCTCCCGTTTTTTCAGATAGAATTTTTCGGGATGAACCTGGAAACTCTTGATTTCGTTGTAGATCCGGACGGTCGGTTCGAGGCTATCGACATCTTCGATGGCGAAACGGTTGAACTCGATGAGGAGCAGGATCGAGTCGCGCTTCATTTCGGAAAGGATACCTTTGCCGCCCGAGACTTCTACCGTAGCGAATGCCGGTTCGAGCGAATATTCCGACCGGTCGTATTTGCCGACGAGGCGGACGGGGACTTTTTCAAACGAGGTGCGGGAAAGCGTCTGGACTTCGACGGAAACCTTTGCCGCGCTGTCGCTCGGATAGACATATGGCGGAAGTTTCGAAAAGTCGAGAGGCACGGAAAAATTCTGGTTCGTATCGAGATTTGCCTTGGAAAACTCTTGCGTCGGAATTTCAAAAATGCGGGTGAGGGCTTCCCTCGCTCCGGCAACGGTAATCGTATCCGGAACAGGTTTTGGCGTCCCCACGATCGTGTAGCCGTCCTTTGCGCGAAACGCTCCCTTGAGATGCACCGGGATGACGCGAGAGATTCGCGTGTCGATTTCGATTTCTAAGGCAGCTATCTGGCTTGCGTTTTCGTAGCGAACCGCCGGAAATTCCGGGGCGACAAAGTTCTCCTCGGATAAAATGATGCGTTCAAGGCCTAGTTCCGCTTCGTGCAGGTCGACGACGATTCTCGCCGCGTTTTCCCCTGCGCCCTTGAGGCGGATGAGATCGATCGCCGTGCCGCGTACCGTAACCGTAATCTGCGAAGCGGGCCGTGATGCGATGGCGAGATTTTCCGGAAGCCGCGTGAAGACGAGGGGAATTTCTATATCGATTTCCGTCATGCGCGCGGACACGACATAGAACCAGATGGCGATGCCAAAAATGCAGGCGACGATTTTTAATCCGATGTGCTTCATCTCTCTTTCAAAAATAGTTATAAAAAGTTATATTCGTTCGCGTGCTGAACCAAATTCGATATCTAATTTCAGAAGCGTTTCGCGGTTGGAAGGAACATCGCACGGTCGTATTTCCGTCTCTCGTGACGATTTTTCTCTGCGCGGTTCTTCTCGGGCTTTCGGGTGCGTTTCTGCTCGGCGCCTACCGGCTTTCAAATGTCGAAGGAAAACTCTACCGCATCGAGGCCTTTTTGAAGGATTCCGTACCGAAGGATTCCGTGCGGGCCTTGCACGAAGAGCTTTTGAAATTCAAGGAATTCGACACCGTTGCCTATAAAAGTGCGGACATGGCGATGGAGGATTTTAAGCGGAACTTTTCGGAAGAGATGCTTGCGGAAGTCGATGGAAATCCGCTCCCGGCATCCTTTGCCATGACGCTTTCCCCGCGTTACCGGGAGCCTTCTATTTTGCACGAGCTGGTGCTTGCGCTTGAAAAGAATCCGGCGTTCGATGCGGTAGAGGCTCCGACCGTTTTCGTTGACCGAATCGCCGAGTGGAAATTTGCCCTGGTCTTTTGGCCTATCGCGACGACCGCTCTCATTTTCGCAACGCTTTTCCTCATCATCGGAAACGCCGTGCGTCTGTCGCTTTTTTCGCGAAAGCTTTTGGTGGAAAACTTGAAGTATGCGGGAGGCTCCGCCTTTTTCATCGAGTTCCCGTTTCTTCTCGAAGGAATCATGCAGGGTGTCTGCGCGAGCGGTCTTGCCGCCTTGCTTCTCGCCTTTGCCGAAAACTCCCTTTCGCGGGAAATTCCCGTTCTCGGCTTTTATCTCGGCGGCTACAGGTGGCTTCTCCTGTTTGTCGTTATCGCGGTGACTCTCGTTTCGGTGTATTCGAGCTATCGCAGCGTCCGTGGATTCTTGAAGCACGACGCGACGGAAAACTAGGCCATGAAATTTCGTCTGTTCCTGATTTCTTGTCTGATTCTCTTTTTGGGGAGCGGCCTGTCGTTTGCAGCGAAAAAGACGACCGCGGGGGAGCTTTCAAGACAGCGGTCGGAACTCAGGAACCTGGAAACAAATCTAGCGAAGCAACGGAAGCGGATAAGGCTTCTCGAATCCGAGGAAAAAGGCGTTCTCAACACGATTGCCGTCCTAGATGAAAATTTAAACCGCACAAAGGAATATGTCCAGCTTTTATCGCGGAACGAATTGACGGTAAAAAAATCGCTCCGGGAAATTAACGGGGAACTGGATTCGCTCGACATCGAAATTTCTCGGCGAAACGAGGCGATGAAAAAGCGGATTCGAAAGCTTTACATCCGCGGCGGAACAGGAATCTGGAATGCCGTCTATGCGGAAATCAAGGGGGAAGCTTCTCCGGAACGCCAGCTTTATTATGTCGATCGCCTGCTTGCGCGCGACCGTGAACAGGTCGAAAAACTGTCCTGGCTTTTGCGGGAACGTTCGCTCAAGAAACGCGAAGCGACCAGCCGGCTTTCGGAGCTTCACAGCCTGCAGGCGAAAAAGGCCGCGGAAGAGGAGGGGTTAAAATCCCAGATTCAGACGCAGGGAACGGTTCTTGCAACGGTCCAGAAAAATAAAACCTTGCAGCAGCGGGCCGTCCAGGAAATCGAGCGGAACCAGAAAACGATGCTTGCGCTGATTCGAAAGCTCGAAAAAAAACGCGAACGGGAAATCGCCGAGGCGAAAAAGGCGAAGCAGAAAAAGAAGGCGCAAAAGCCCGGCAAGAAAATCGCGAAGCTGCCGCATGTCCCGGTGAAGCCGATAGGCCCGAAGTGTATGCCGCTAGACGGTGAAATCATCAGCCGGTATGGAATGCACGAACATCCCGTTCTGCACATCATGACGCGCAACCTGGGAATCGAAATCCGCGGAAAGAAAGGCGCAAAGGTTCGGGCGGCTGCAGCGGGAACCGTCGCCATGGTGGCGGAAATCGACGGTCGCGGCCCGTCTGTCATCATCGAGCACGAAGGCGGCGTCTATTCCGTCTATGGCCACATGAGCGAAATCCGTGTCCGGGAAGGCGAACGGGTGAAAAATTGCGAGGATATCGGAACGGTCGGCGATATCGCTTCCCTAAACGGAATTAAATTGTATTTCCAGTTGAGCGAAGGAACCGATACGGTCGATCCTTTGAAGTGGTTGAAAAAGAAATGAAAAGATTTTGTCTCGAAGGTCCAAAGTCCCAGCAAGGCGCGCGAACGCTTCTTGAAAACGCGCTTGTCGAAAACCGTTTTCCGCAGGCGGTCCTGATCGAAGGCGAACGCGGAATCGGCAAGAAGGGACTTGCTATCGAGCTTGCGAAGACGCTCTCCTGTACGGATGGCGAACGGGCTCCTTGCGGAAAGTGCCTAGGCTGTAAACTTGCAACGGATCCGGGAAATGTACAGGGCTGGGTGATTCCGCTTGAAACCGCCGAGGCGAATGCGAAATCCGCAGCGGATGTCTCGGGCGCGTCCAAGGCGAAAACCGTCGAAGAAATCAAGTCGGAATATATCGCAAAGGTTTTCGAAAATCCTTATTCGGTTTCCGTCTTTTCGGGAATTTCGCAAATCTCGGTGGAACAGATTCGGAGCATGACTTCCCAGTTTTCGAAGGCGAGTGTCGGGGTGCGGACTGTCATCATCGCCGAAGCGGACCGGATGAACGAAGCCGCGGCCAATGCGCTTTTGAAAACGCTCGAAGAAGTCCCGCCAAATACCTACTTCATTCTCACGGCGTCGAACAGCGGAAAGCTTTTGCAGACAATCCGCAGCCGCTGTCTTTCGCTTTGCTTGCCTGCGATTTCTTCTCTCGAAGTCGCGGAAATCGTCCGTCGGATTTCGGACGAGGAAGTTTCTCCTGATGCGCTCGGGATGGCGCAGGGGTCTCCGGGAATGGCGTGTTATTACAACGAAAATATCGCGGAAAACGAAACGCTTGCCGTCGATTTTTTGAAGGACAGCGTCGAAGGAAACTATTCGGATTTGTTTTTTGAACTGGACAGGAATTTTCCGAGAGGCGCTTCGGCGGCGGACAAGGCGGTGACGGTCTTGGATTTTGCCGGATTTCTCGTTGCGGACGCCATTCGGATTTTTTCCGGCGAGCCTGTACGGATGCCCGATCAGCGGAAAAATCTGGAACAAATGGATTTGGGACGCTTCGGGGCGGAAGCCTTGGAAAAGGCGATTCTCGACATAAACATCGCGTCGGAAAAAATTGCCAACCGTAAAAATTCGGCGATTGTCGCTCTCCAGACCTTAGCAATCGGCCTCTTTGAAGGATACAAGAAATGAACGCGGAACTTCTCGCCACGTCGATAGCCTACCGGTTGGATATTCCGCATCTTTTGGCACGGATTCTTGTCGCGAAAGGGTGTTCGTCGGTTGCCGAAGCCTATGGGAAGATTCACAGCGTGCCCGCCCATGTTCTCGATCCGCTGTCATCCAAGACGCCGATGCGCGGCATGAAGGAAGCCTTGGACTGGATTTTGCAGGCGAGGGATTCGGGGGAAAAACTCTGCATTTTCGGAGACTATGACATGGACGGCTTGACGGGAACCGCCATTCTCAAACGGGGACTTTCCGAAATAGGGATAGACGCTTCATGGCGATTGCCGTGCCGGCTGGGTTCCGGTTCCGGCTACGGGCTTTCGGTGGAAGTTGTCGGGCAAATGCTTGCCGACGGCGTCAAGTATCTTCTGACCGTCGATACGGGAATCACGGCAAATGCGGAAATCGAATATGCCAAGTCGAAGGGGATGCGCGTGATGGTCATCGATCACCACGAACCTTCGGGCGACGGGCTTCCTCCGTGTGATGTTCTGCTCGATCCTTGCCAGGACGACTGCCTCTACCCGAACAAGTCGCTTTGCGGCGCGGGCGTTTCGTACAAATTCATCGACGCTCTTTTCAAAAAGGAAAACAAGGGCTCTGCGGAAAAGTATCTGGATTTGGTCGCGCTGGGAACGCTTGCGGATTTGGTCGAGATGACGCCCGAGAACCGCTACTTGACGCGGCGCGGGCTTTCGATGCTTTTGGAAAGCCATTGGCCCGGCGTCCGGGAACTTTGCCGTCGCCAATTGGAAAATTCCCCCTATGTCGGCGGGCAGGATGTTCTCTTCCGAATCGCTCCGCTGATGAATGCTCCTGGTCGGATGGACAAGCCCGATGCCGCTTTGGATATTCTGCTTTGCGACAAGGTTTCCGACGCCCCGGAACTTTTGGGCAGGCTCTTCAAGTATAACGAGCTCCGCAAGAAAACGGAAGCGGACATTTCCCGGGTCGCTATCGACCTGGTGAAGGAACGCTACGGAGAAGAAATTCCGCGCGTTCTTGTCGTCGAAGGGAAATCCTGGCATCCGGGAGTCATCGGAATCGTGGCGGCGAAAATCGCGCAGACCTTTAACCGTCCTTCCGCCGTCCTTTCGCTTGAAAACGGCATTGCGCAGGCTTCGGCCCGGGCAGTTCCCGGCTTCAACTGGCACAAGGCCCTGTTCGAAGTCCGCGACCTGTTTCTCCGCTGGGGTGGGCATGCAAACGCCGCGGGTTTCAGCATCCGCGAAGAGAACATTTCTCTCTTGCGGGAACGCTTGCAGGACTTGGCCGTGGAGCAGAACTATCCGAGCGACGAAAGCATCCATGAGGAAATTTCGGACTATGTCCCGGCGGCGCTGAACGAAATCACCCCGCGCTTTATGCAGGCTCTCCAGGATTTGGAACCGTTCGGCGGAAAAAATCCCTACCCGGTTCTCTATGCGGAAAATGTCCAGGTCGATCGCCTGCGCGAACTGCGCGGCGGACACTTGCAGCTCAAGCTTTCGCAAGGCGGAAGTCCCCAGTTCTCGGCGATAGCCTTCGGGATGGCGGACGCCAAAAGGCAAATCGAAAAATCCCGCAAGACGGTCTCCCTCTTTTTTGAACCGGTCTGGAATGTCTATAGCGGCCAGCGGACCATCCAGCTGCTTGTCAAGTCGTTCGGAAAGTAAACCGGAAAATCACTTCGCGTTCACGGAACGCAAGATCTCGATGAGTTTGTCCTTGCACTTGTCGATGAGGACAAAGGCTTCGAACATCCGGGCCTGCCGCCACTTTTTCTCGTATTGCTCTTCCCAGTTGATGGCGACTTCTTCGGGATTCTCCTTCCCCTTCTGCTCTTCGTTCCGGTACCAGACTTCCTTGTTTATCTCCTGGATGAGGTCGGCCATTTCCGCTGCGGGCTGGAGCGAGCCGCGGACGAGCAGGTAGGCGCGCAGGTTGTCGAGCAAAACACCGTCGCTCGGGTCTGCGCTGTCTTCCTTGGAAATAGCCCAGACGCGGTTCTTGTGGCGTTCGGCAAAGCCTAGCAGGCGCTGTTCGACCTTGGACAGTTCGCCTTTTGCGTATTTCGCTTCGACCGCTTCGCGCGGATAGTAGATGGAATCTGGATAGTATTCAATCATAGTTCTTGTCGAGTAGTGCCCGGGGCGGGATTTGAACCCGCACGGCCTTGCGGCCAAGGGATTTTAAGTCCCCAGTGTCTACCATTCCACCACCCGGGCCGGTGTGACGTCGGTAAATATACAAAAAGTGCGTCAGATGCGTTCGGCGAGAGTTCTTCCCTGGGCGATGCGGGCGGACATCCCGATGCCGTCGATTCCGTTTCCGCCCATGAGGATTCCCGGATAGGCTTTTTCGATTTCGGAATACGCCTTTTGCCGGAGCGGCGTCTTGAGGTCGTATTGGGGAATCGCTTCTTCGTGGCGGGAAATTTCAAAGAGATCCGGCTTGAAATTCGGAATCTGCAGGATTTCCTGGACATCCTTGCCGACCATTTCCTTGAGCGCTTCGTCCGTCATGTCGAGAAATTCCGGATGCCGCAGCCCGCCGACGAATACGGCGAGAAGCGCCCCGCCTTTGGGGCAGCGGTTTTCAAACAGCGAGGACATGTAGAGGATTCCGAGAACGTTCCGCTTTTCCTTGGACGGCATCAGCGCGCCGAAACCGTCTAGCGGAATCCCTTCCCACTTGTCGAACCCGATGGCGAGTTCCGCGACCTTGGCGTAAAGGACCTTTTCCGCGTCCGGGAAATTTTCCCTGGCGAACGGAAGCGCTTCGAACACATGGCTCGAACCTGCCGCGTAGATTACCCTGTCAAAAGGTCCGAAACACTTGCCGCCCGAAAGTATCTTGTAGGAGCCGTTTTCGGGAACGACAACCGGCGGCGCATTCAGCACAAAGTTTTCTTTTCCTATCGCTTCTTCGAGACGCCGGATGAGAACATCCAGTCCGCCCTTGACGGAAAAGGTTTTCTTTGTCGCCTTTTTCGTACGTTCCGTTTTCGGCTCTTTCATCTTTTGGATGGATCCGCGGATAAAGCTTCCGTAGTTCTGTTCGAGGTTGTAAAGTTTGGGCAGGGCGTATTTGGGAATCATCTGGTCGGGATTTCCGGCATAGACTCCGGACACGAAGGGATCGACCGCATAGTCAAGGAACGATTCGCCGAGGCGTCGCCGGACAAGCGAAGAGAGCGTTTCGTTCGGATCGGTTCCGGGTTTTCGGAACGGTTCGAGCAGCATTCCGAATTTGTCCCTGAGCGAAAAGAGCGGCGTGAAAAGCCCGCTGACTGGTCCCGATGGCAGGGCGTGCAGCGCGTTCTTCCTGAGGATGAATCGGTTTCCGGAAAGGCTCGGGGCTTCTTCGAGGAGATGCAGAATGTTCAGGTCTTCGAAAAGTTCGATGACTTCGGGCAGGCTGACGACGCTTGTGCTTGGACCCGTTTCGTAGGTAAAACCGTTCTTTTGGAATGTCTGGATGACTCCGCCGACATGATTTTCCTTTTCAAATACGGTGACTTCATCGCCGTTTTTCTTGGCATAGAACGCCGCGGAAAGTCCGGTGATTCCGGCTCCGATAATCGCAACTTTTTTCATGCGGGAAAAGATAGAAATTAGAATTTGGAACTGCGGACGTTTAAATTTAGGGATTAGGGACTAGGGAACAGGGATTAGAGCGCAGACGTCTAAGAGAATGAGGAATTAGCAATGAGTAATGAGAAATTGGTCAGCAAACGTCTAGGCTTTTGGAAAACAATAAGCGGGACACGGAACAAGGTATGCTGTCATTCCCCGGCTTGACCGGGGAATCCCCTTTAAGGAATGGGATTTGACAGGCTAGCGAGCTTGCCGAGCTATCCAGAGCTTAGTTTGGAGAACTGAGAGCTTAGAACAGCGGATGTTTAAATTTAGGGACTAGGGATTAGTCCGCAGATGTCTAGGCTCGCGGGAAGCGTTTAGCGGGACACGGAATGCGGTGTTTCTAAGCGAACGGTTTCCGCGTACTATCATTCCCACAGCTCACTACAATGTCATTCCCGTGCACCGACACGGGAATCTCCTTTCAGATAAGGGATTTGACAGGCTAGCGAGCTTGCCGAGCTATGCCCGGTAATGACAGTTTAACGAAATGAGGAAGTTTTAAAGCGAGCCGTGTCAAAGCTCGGTTTGGAAACTTCAGTTTCCCTGTCATCCTGGAGAGGCGAAGCCTCGGTAGAATCTAAGCGAACTTTGCAAAACGTTGGAGGATAAGCGTAAATCACCACTGCGTAATTTTTGACATCGGCGTTTAAATAACCTATATTCTTTGCTACATAAAGAGATTTGCTCTTGTTCCGAACTGAAAACTTCGACACTTTTCAAGACCCGGTTCAAGGCGAACGCTCACGTCTGCCTCTGTCTTTTAGGGGCATCGCTTGGCAATAAGGCTTTGGCCAAGTTGCGGGAGACCTTTTTGGGGCGTGGGTTGTTTGTGTTTGCTTGGTTTCGGCAGTCGAAGGCCTTCAGTTGGGTAAATGCATTCAATTCCACGCCTTTTCCTTGAAATCGGTGTGGGGAGTGCGGCAAAGAGCGGCTCTTGCCGGGTTTGCTCTTGTTCGACAGCTGAAAACTTCGACACTTTTCAAGACCATAGGATAAGACAAACGTTCGCTCGCCAATGGCAAATATTGGCGTCGTAGGCATCCTGTATTTGTGTGGTGCCTGGATTTCGCGTGTATTTCCCATCCATGCGATGAACGTTTTCTTGGTTTTGTCTTCGCGGTTTTCTTTCGATGGAGAGTGACTCGTTCACTTCCAAGGCGAGGAACAAAATGGCTGCCGCGATCGAACGGGCGAAAAATATCTGGACGCAAAAGAGCATCGACTATGCGGAGGGCAAATCATACCTGGATGATCTTTATGCGGTTTACCCTGTTGTCCACAACAACATCCGGAAAGTAGATGAAAGCGTCATGTCGCGTGTCGAGCGGTACTTTAATGAACGGGACAATTACAATCTGATAAAGTCTTTGCTCGAACTGGACCTGTTTCCGGTAAAGGACAGCTACATTCCCTATCTTCGAAAATCGGATTCCGCGATCAGGAAGAACCCGAAAATCATCCAGAGAATTTGCGGGGATTTGTATGAAATGGGATATCGGGAAATCTACAAACGCTGTACGGAACCCAAGGAAGCGAATCGCCAGATGGGGCCGATGTTCCGCAACTGGCTGAAATCCGGTGCGCTCGGGCTGTTTCCCGTTCCGGAAAATTCATTTGTGTGCAATGCGGAAAACGCGATTCTGGACGGTTCCGACAGTTCCATGATGGATTTTGCAAGGCGAATGTTCGGCTACGGGCGCAACAAGGGCTTGGATTTTATCGCCCGCTACAATGGAAAATACGTTCTCGGCGAAGCGAAATTCATCTCGGATTTCGGCGGGCATCAAAACGACCAGTTTTTCGATGCGATGGCGACCGTAGAAACAGAACTGTCCAACGAAAATGTTGTGAAAATCGGAATCATTGACGGAGTCCCTTATATCCGAAACAATGGAAAGCTTTTCAGGGATTTGGTAAAAACGGAGTACAATATCATGTCGTCCCTTGTATTGCGGGATTTCCTGGAGTCCTTATGAAAAATCTTCTCATCCAAGGAGACAATCTGGAAGCCTTGGTTTACTTGCGCGACAAGCTCGGGATGAAAGGGAAAATCGATTTGGTCTATATCGATCCGCCTTTTGCAACGGGCGGAGAATTTCGGATGGACGAAGATGGTCGTGTGGCGACGATTAGCAGCTCTGCAAAAGGCTCTATCGCGTATTCGGACAAATTAATCGGCGAAGATTTTATCAGATTCCTGCAAGAACGGGTTGCCGTCATTTATGAGCTGCTTTCCGACAGAGGGTCGTTTTATCTTCACATCGATTACAAAATCGGGCATTATGTAAAGGTGATGCTCGACAAGATTTTTGGAATCGAAAATTTTAGAAACGACATCACCCGGGTAAAGTGCAATCCGAAAAATTTTTCAAGAATCGGTTACGGCAACATAAAGGATATGATCCTTTTTTATACGAAAGGAAAAAATCCAATCTGGCACGAACCTAAAGTTCCCATGACGGAAGAGGAAATCGCAAGACTGTATTCTAAAATCGACAAGGACGGAAGACGCTATACGACGGTTCCGATCCACGCTCCGGGAGAAACGAAAGAATGGCGTTCCTCGCAAAAATTCAAGGGAAATTTTCCGCCTCCGGGCCGCCATTGGCGTTGCAGCGTCGAGGAACTCGAAAAACTAGACCGCCAAGGATTGATCGAGTGGTCTTCCAAGGGAAATCCGCGCAGGATAAACTATGCGGATGAACATCTGACGAAAAAACTCCAAGACATCTGGACTTTTAAAGACCCGGCAAGGCCGATCTATCCGACGGAAAAGAATCACGAAATGCTCGACACGATTATCAAGGCTTCATCGGATGAAAATTCGATTGTGATGGACTGCTTTGCCGGTTCCGGGGGAACGCTTGTCGAAGCGAATCTGTTGAACCGCAGATGGATTGGAGTTGACTGGTCGGAAACGGCTATTTCGACTATCAGGAAAAATTTTGAGGCTCGGTGCGCAATCATTGCGGACGATTACGAGTTTATCCGTGTTTAGTGATTAGGGACTAGGCCGAGGACGTCCAAGGGAATGAGGAATGAGCAATGAGAAATGAGAAATGAGAAACGAGAAATTGGTTGGCAAACGTCTAAGCTTTTTGAAAACGGCAAGCGGGACACGGAATGCGGTGTTTCTAAGCGAACAGTTTCCGCGTACTATCATTCCCACAGCTCACTACACTGTCATTCCCGTGCAAAGACACGGGAATCTCCTTTCAGATAAGGGATTTGACAGGCTAGCGAGCTTGTCGAGCTAAGTTCTCTGTTCTGAACACTCTCTAAATTTCCGCATCCTTCATACCGCTTTAGAAAACGTAGAACGGGAACTATTGATAAAGAAATTAAACGACGAATTTCCAAGCGTGAAGAAAGATGACATTTCAAACATTGAACCCTTAAAAGATATTCTGTTTGATGCGATTGAAAATCGAAAGAAAAGAATTTTACGGTGCACGTCTGTTGTTTGAGCGGAATATATGGCGGGTGACGCCTGCATCGCCCATTTTTAGATTGTATCATTTGAATATATGTCCCTTCTTCAAAACAGGTTCTGCGATTTTTTGAAAAATCCGATGAATTGGCGGTAAAATTCCATAACGAACGGGAATGGTATTCGGCGATAATCAAAAGGGCTTTGAATTGGCTTGCTTGAAATTTTCTAGATTTCAAAAAAAATAAAGGATTTGATACGATGAAAGTTTCGTTGAATTGGCTTCGCCGTCATGTGGAACTCCCGGAAACTGCGGACCAGGTGGCTAAAGCCTTGACGTCTATCGGGCTCGAAGTGGAAGGCATGGAAGAGCCTGCGAAACGGTATGAAAAGTTGGTCGTGGCGAAGGTCCTCACGTGCGAACCTCACCCCGACAGCGACCACTTGCACATCACGACGGTTTCCGACGGAAAGGAAACGCTCCAGGTCGTCTGCGGCGCTCCGAATGTCTCGGCTGGCCAGACGGTCGTGCTTGCGCCGATTGGCGCGGAACTCCCGCTTCCGGATGGCAAGTCGCTCAAGATGAAGAAGTCTAAGATTCGCGGAGTGGAAAGCTTCGGGATGATCTGTGCCGAGGATGAAATCGGGCTTTCGGACGATCACGGTGGAATCATGGTTCTCGATGACCGGATCCCGGCGGGGACGCCCTTTGTCTCTCTCGGGCTTTACGATGCGACTTACGAACTGAACGTGACGCCGAACCGTCCGGATGCGCTTTCCCACCGAGGTGTCGCCCGGGAACTCGCCGCCAAGTTTAACCGGCCGCTGAAGCCGCTCTCTTATAAGCTCTCCGAAGATGCTTCCGAGGAAGCTTCGTCCGTGATCAAGCTTTCCGTGGAACCTCACGCCGGATGTTCCCGTTATGTGGGCCGCGTCATCGAAGGCGTCCGCGTGGGGGAATCCCCGAAGTGGCTTTCGAGACTTCTCAAGTCTGTCGGCCTGAACAGCGTGAACAATGTGGTCGATGTGACGAATTTCGTTTTGATGGACGTGGGACAGCCGCTCCACAGTTTCGATATGTCGAAGCTTTCCGGTGCGGAAGTCGTCGTGCGCAAGGCTCGCCCCGGAGAAAAAATCGAGACGCTCGACCACAAGGAACACGAACTTTCTACAGAAGACCTGGTGATTTGCGACGGGGATCGTCCGTCATGCGTTGCCGGGGTGATGGGCGGAGTGGAAAGCGAAATTTCCGAAACGACGACAAATGTCTTCCTCGAAAGCGCCTGGTTCAATCCGACGGTTGTCCGCAGGCAGGCCCGCCGCCTTTGCACATCGACCGATTCGAGCTACCGCTTTGAACGCGGTATCGACTATTCGATGCAGCGCGAAATGGACGATTACGCTTGCGGCTTAATCCAGGAAGTCGCCGGCGGAAAGGTGTTAAAAGGCGCTGTCGAATACACAGGCCCCGACCACCAGATGAAGCCTTTCGTGGTGAAGCTACGTGCGTCCCGCGTCGAAAAGGTCCTCGGCATTTCCCCCTCGGAAGAGGAAATCGTCCGCTATCTCACGGGCATCGGGCTGAAGCATCTGGGCGACATGGAATTTGAAATTCCGCCGTTCCGCCCGGACCTCGAACGCGAAGTCGATCTTATCGAAGAAGTCGCGCGGCTCGTGGGCTTTGACAATATCCCGTATGACGTTCCGTCGTTTAAAATCAAGCCGAACGATCTTCCGTCGGATGAAATCCTTGGACGCCGCATCCGCTATACGCTTTCTTCGCTCGGGCTTCACGAATGTCTGTCTCTCCGCTTCACAAGCGCAGCGAATACGGCTGCGGTCTTCGGTGAACCTTCGGAGGACCCGCGTTCCCGTCCGGCAAGGCTCTTGAATCCGCTTTCCGAGGAGCTGGGCTGCGTCCCGACTTCCCTTATCCCGATTCTTCTCAAGTCTGTCGCCGACAATGAAAAGAACCGCCCGGGTTCTGTCCGCCTTTTTGAAAACGGAAAGGCGCAGTTCCTGAATGCGTCCCGGAGCGATTTGCGCGATTCCGGGTTTACCGAAAAGCCTATTCTGTGTGCGGTCCTCGCCGGGCATTTCAAGATGGAAGCCTTAGACGACAAACCTCGCGAAGTGGAATTTGCGGATATCAAGGGCATCGCCGTTTCCCTTTTCAAGCGTCTCGGAATTTCGGTCGAAGTTCGCACGCCGCAGAAACCCGAAAAGTTCCTGCACCCGGGAAAACAGGGCGTCATCGCTTGTGGTGATACGGTCCTCGGCTCTATCGGCATGGTCCATCCGTCGGTGCTCAAGGCTTTCGACATCAGCTATGCGACCGCCATTTTCGAGGTTTCCCTGGACAAGGTGCTGGAACTTCGCGAACGGAAAGTCGTTTTCAAGCCGTTTAGCCGACAGGTCTTTATGACGCGCGACGTCTCGATGCTCGTTCCCGAACGCATGACGAACGAATCTATCTTGCAAAAGCTCGGATCTTTCAAGGCGAAAAATCTTTCAAAGGTTGAACTGAAGAGCGTTTACCAGGGCGTGGGCGTTCTTCCGGGCCAAAAGAACATGGTCTATACCTTTACCTACCAGTCGATGACGGAAACGCTGACCGACGAAGCGGTGAACAAGGCGCACGACAAGCTCCGCGAAAAAATCGCAGCCGACGGCGAAATCACCCTCCGCTAAAGGATTTTCTGTTATGGCTTACATGGCAATGGCTCGTAAGTGGCGTCCGGAGTCCTTCCAGGATCTGGTGGGGCAGGAGCATATCGCGAAGACGATTGAAAACGCGATAACGGGCGGACGCTTGCACCATGCGTTCCTGTTCACGGGTACGCGCGGAGTCGGGAAGACGACTTCGGCTCGAATCCTTGCGAAGACGCTGAACTGTACGGGCGGAAATCCGCTCGTCCCTTGCGGCAAGTGCAAGAGCTGCCAAGACATCGCGAGCGGGCATCCGATGGACGTAATCGAAATCGACGCGGCTTCCAATACGGGCGTTGATAATATCCGCGAACTTCTGGAGCAGACGCAATACACGCCGATGATAGGAAAGTACAAGGTCTTTGTCATCGACGAAGTCCACATGCTTTCGAAGGGAGCTTTCAACGCCCTTCTCAAGACGCTGGAAGAACCGCCCCCGCACGTGATTTTCATCTTTGCGACGACCGAGGTAAACAAGGTCCCGCAGACGATTCTTTCCCGCGTCCAGCGCTTTGACTTTAAGCGTCTGACCACAAAGCAGATTACGGGCCGCCTCAAGTATATCTGCGAGCAGGAAAAAATTTCGACCGATGCCGAAGCCCTCGGGATGATAGCCGAAAAGGCGGACGGTTCGATGCGCGACGCGCTCACGTTTTTTGACCAGGCTTACGCGTTTACCGGGAACGACATGAATGCGGAAGCGGTCCGTTCCGTTCTCGGAATTCCGCCGACCGACCTGTATTTCTCCCTCCTCGAAGCTATCGAGAAGCACGACATCAAGGGAACTTTTGCCGTCGTTGACAAGGCTTCGGAAACCGGGGTGGAATTCGCTCCGCTTCTAGACGGCTTCGCCAAGTTTCTTCGCAACCGTCTCTACGTAAAAGTCGGCGGCATTTCTCCCGAAGAGTTGAATATCTCCGACGGTCTCTTTGCAAAGCTTGAAATCTGCGCCTCGTCCCTTTCGAACGGCGATCTCTTGCGGATTGCGAGAATCTTGACCGACTTGCAGGGAAACATCCGTCGAAGCTCGAACCCTAGGCTTTTAGTGGAATCGGCCTTTGCGCGAATGGCCTACCTCGATAGGGCGGTCGATTTGAAACGCGCCCTGATGGCTATCAATGACCCTCTCTCCCAGGGTTCAAAAAAAAAATTAGCTGAACCTGTCCCCGAAACGGTTTTCCCGCCGAAAGCGGCGCCTGTTCCGGAAGTTCGGGTGGACTCTTCTTTCGCAATCGATTTCGATGCGCCGGTCGTGGGAAATTCGCCTCGCACCAACGTGTCGAGCGAAAGACCTGCGCAAGTTCCCGGACAGAACGCGCCTTCTTCGGTCATCGATTCCATGGCGGTTGATTTCGGGGAACCTTTTCCCGGAGAGGATCGGGACGCGGGGGAAAACATTTCGTTGGATGATTTTGGCGAGGGTTCGCCGCGGCAGTTCACCCGCTACGATATCTGTGCTTCCTGGCAGGAACTGATCCGCTCGTGCTTTACGCAGGAACTGGGATTCTTTGCGACTAGCCTGAACGGTTCGACGCTTGAACACGGCGATTTCCAGGAAAATCCTTTTCGCCTAAAAGTCGTCTATCCGGCATCGTTCAAGTGGGGATTCGACCAGATGATGTCGCGCGAGGATTACCGCGAACGTCTTTCGAACATTCTGGAAGACCGCTTGCAGACGAAGGTCGCTGTGACATTTGAACTTTTGGAGCCGAAGCCCGGCGAAGACGTTCTCGCGGTCCCGCTTTCTCCGTGGGAATCCGATGTCCAGAAGGAACCGGGGCTTGCCAAGTTCGTCGAAAGGTTCGTCGCGGAGCTTATCGAGACGCGAAGCCTTCCAAAAGGCGGAGACGCTGGAAATTCCGATGCGGACGTGTGCGCAACGACGTCGGAGCAGGAATAAAATTGTAACTTACTCTAAAAAGGAAAACCCATTATGAATATGCAAAAAATGTTGAAGGATCTGCAGAAAATGCAATCCAAGATGGTCAAGGCCCAGAACGATCTCCAGGCGCAGAGCTTTGAAGCGGAAGCGGGCGGCGGCATGGTGAAAGTTGTCTTGAACGGCCAGGGCATCATGACATCCATCAAGATCAATCCGGAAGCGGTCGACAAGGACGATGTCGAGGCGCTTGAAGACCTGGTGATGGCGGCTGTCAATGCGGCGACAAAAAAGAAGGACGATACGTCCAAGGCCAGCATGGAAGAGCTGACTGCCGGAATGCGCATTCCCGGCTTGATGTAATTTCCCCGGAAATTTCCAGACAGAATCGGCAGCTTTGCGCTGCCTTTTTTCATGGTTTAATAAGCTCCGTCGCTCTTGAAAACAGCCTTGAACGTTTTTGTGACAAGCTGGATGTCCGTGGTGAAATTCGCATGGCGGACGTACTTGTTGTCGAGGCGCATCCAGTCCTCGAATCCGATGTCGCTGCGTCCGCTGACCTGCCAGAAGCAGGTGAGGCCCGGTGTGACAGAAAGGCGCATCTTGTGCCAGGGGAGGTATTCGCTGACTTCGGACGGGAGCGGCGGTCGCGGTCCGACGACGGACATGTCGCCGCAGAGGATGTTGAATAATTGGGGAAGTTCGTCGAGGCTGAATTTCCGGAGGATATGCCCCATCGGGTAGATGCGCGGGTCGTTCTTCATCTTGAATGTCGGGCCGCTTGACTCGTTGAACTTTTCCAGTTCCTTTTTACGCTCTTCCGCATCGACATACATGCTGCGGAACTTGTACATCGTGAAGAGCTTTCCGTTCTTGCCGACGCGAGTCTGCTTGAAGATGACGGGACCTTTGGGGTCGCTTATCTTGACGATTGCCGCACAGACGATAAGCAGCGGGGAAAGGAGAACGATTCCGCAGAACGAGGAGACGATGTCGAATGACCGCTTGACTACTTCCTTGACGCAGAGCGAGAACTTGTTCGTCTGCGACAGGATGTCGGAATAGAAGAGCCGCTTGAGCGAAAAGAACCCGTTGTTGCGAAGGTTGAACATCCGGATGGACGAATCCAGCTTCTGGTCCTTTTTTTCCTGGAGCCCCGTATAGATGGAAACCTGGAATACGGGTCGCCGCAGTTTTTTCTTCAGCACGCTGACCAGTCCCGCCTTCTTCAGGTTCACGATGATTTTTCGGCGAAGCCTTTCGAGGGTGTAGAGACCGGAATCGATGAGAATGACGCCTAATCCGTCTGGGTTGTCGAGGTAGCCGACGATATCGGTGAACTTTGTCTCGGTGAGGACGGTGAGTACGGCGATTTTCCATGCGCGGATGGATGGCGATTCGAACTTGCCGAATCCGATGAGGTCGAACTGCCGGGTGGTAATCCTGAAATAGAGAAAGGAACGCTGGGTCCGGTTTGTCCGCAAGAATTCCTCGCGGAGACGCGCCGTAAAGAGGCTTGCCGGATAGACGGTGTTGCCGATGTCTTTCGAGGACAGCAAATCCCCTAGCTTGGACTTTGTAAAATCATCGTTCACGTTCCAAATATAGATTTGATTTTCTAATTTATAGCGCGAAAATTTTAATTGGAGACCAAATTATGCGCATTGGACTTATCGGTACAGGAACGATCGGCGGTGGAGTTGTCGAAATTTTGGAAGCGAAGTCTGCGAAATATCGTGAAACGCTTGGACTGGACCTGGATCTCGCCTGCATTTGTGCCAAGGACGATGCGGAACTCGCACCTTACAAGGCGAAAGGCTACAGGACGACGACCGATGCGATGGAAATGATCGCGGATCCGTCGATCCGTGTAATTGTGGAGCTCGCCGGCGGCTACGAGATGCCGCGCAAGTGGATTACCGCAGCGCTGGAGCAGGGGAAGAACGTGGTGACGGCGAACAAGGCGATGCTTGCGAAATACGGGCACGAACTTTTTCCGCTTGCCGAAAAGAACGGTTGCCACATTCTGTTCGAAGCGGCTGTCGGCGGAGGAATCCCCATTATCCGCAGCATCCAGGAAGGCTTTGTCGGAAACGAAGTGGAACACTTGAGCTGCATCATCAACGGAACGTGCAACTACATCCTTTCGCGGATGGGGGAAAGCGGGCTTTCGTTCGATGCCGCGCTGAAGGAGGCCCAGGAAAAGGGCTTTGCGGAACGCAACCCGACGTTTGATATCGAAGGTATCGATTCGGCGCACAAGACGGCGATTCTCGCGAGCCTTTGTAGCGGTAAGTATGTCGATTTTGAAAAGATCCACGTGACCGGCGTCTCGAAGATTACCGCCGAAGATATTGCGAACGCGAAGGAACTCGGCTACAAGATCAAACTGCTTGGAATTTACGGTCGCGGAGAGAACGGTTCGGTCGATGCCCGAGTCCACCCATCCCTCGTCCCTTGCGAGCACCTTTTGGCGAATGTCGATGGCGTGTTGAATGCCGTTTATCTCCAGTGCGACAATCTGGGTCAGACGCTCCAGACGGGTGCCGGAGCGGGAAGGCTTCCGACGGCAAGCGCCGTTGTCGCGGATCTCGTTTCTCTAGCTCGTTCTTCCGATGTCGGTTCCAGAAAACCGCTTCCGATGGGATGGTTCAACAAGGAAAATGCGGCGGAGCTTACCCCGATTGAGGAAACCTATTCGCGCTATTACCTCCGCTTCACGACAAAGGATTCGTGCGGAGTCCTCGCGAGCATTACGGGAATCTTCAGCCAGAACGGCATTTCCATTGAATCCATCATCCAGAAAAACGTGAACGATCCGGGCAAGGTGAGCATTGTCGTCGTCTCGGAACGCACCAAGGAAAGCAAGATCCTCGCCGCTCTCGAAGCGATAGACTCCCTGTCGGCTGTCGCGGAAAAGAGCCAGATGATCCGTTTCCTCAAGTAGGCCCCCATGCTCCGCGGAAACAAGCTCGAACTGTTGCTGCATCTTGTCTTCGACTACCTGGCGCTGTCGGTTTGCTTTGCGCTTGCGTTCTGGGTGCAGTTTCACAGCGGATGGATTCCGGACAAGTTTGCCCCGGCGAAGATGATTTCGGAATATACCCGCGCGGGGTTCTTCCTGAATCTCGGCTGGTGCGCGCTCTTTGCCGTAACGGGACTTTACCGATCCTGGCTTCTGCTTTCGCGGACGCTGCAGTTGCTGCATGTCTTGCGGGCTGTCGTTATCGGAATCGTCGCCATCCTTCTCGGGCTTTTCGGTTCGGAATTCATCGGGCGGCTGGTTACGGGGGCGCCTCTTTTGGGAAACTACGTCTATGGTTCGCGCTTCAAGTGGATTTTAATCTACGGCGTCGGCGTCTTCCTTTCTGTCGGAGGTTGCCGAATGCTTGTTGCCGCCTTTTTGCGATCCATGCTTCGCAAAGGTTTCGGGGCGAACAAGCTGCTTGTGCTCGGGGCGACTACAGCCGGGAGAAAGGTGGCCGAGACATTCGCAAAGGCTCCGGAACGCGGGCAGAAAGTCGTCGGCTTTTTGGACGAGCGCTACCAGGTGATGGAACATTCGTTTGCGGGATTTCCTGTCCTTGGAAAGTATTCCGATCTGGCGAACATTGTGAAAAAAAACAAGATTTCGGGGATTGTCATTTCGCACGACAGTTCGTCGCTCCAGGAAATTACGCGCGTCCTAGCCTGGGTCTGCGACTTGCCGCTCCACATTTACGTGATTCCCGGGCTTTACAATGTCATCAACGGACATTACAAGACGAATCTTGTCCACGGATTCGAGTTGCAGGAACTCTTCGCCTACAACATGCCGCCATGGCAGGTACGCGTCAAGCGGATTCTCGATATTGTCATCGCGGCGATTCTCCTTCTCGGCACGCTTCCGGTGACGCTTCTCACGGCTCTTGCGGTGAAGCTCGATTCCAAAGGCCCGGTCTTTTATTCGCAGGAACGCGTCGGGCTTTACGGCAAGCGCTTTATGGTCCACAAGTTTCGCACGATGTTTACGGATGCGGAAAAGAACGGTGCGCAGTGGGCGACGAAAAACGATCCGCGCATCACCCGGGTGGGACATTTCCTCCGCAAGACGAGAATTGACGAATTGCCTCAGCTTCTGTGCGTCCTGAAAGGCGACATGAGCATGGTGGGGCCGCGGCCCGAACGCGCCGTGTTCATCGAAAAGCTGCGCGAACAGATTCCGTTCTATATCGGGCGGCTCAAGATGAAGCCCGGGCTTACCGGCTGGGCGCAGGTCCGCTACCATTACGACACGAGCATCGAAGACGTCCAGAAGAAACTGGAATATGACATGTACTATTACGAGAATATGTCCCTTCTGCTCGATCTGCAGATTCTGTTCCGAACGGTTTACGTCGTGCTCACAGGAAAAGGAGCTCAATAATGTACGGTGACAATTCCACGCCGGTGTTCCCGGTAGAAGACGCTTTGACCTTGATTCGCCTTGCGCTTGCGGAAGATGTCCGCACGGGCGACGTGACAAGCCTTTGGACCATTCCGGAAGACCAGACGGAACACGCACGTCTCATCGCCAAGGAAGACGGCGTCCTAGCGGGGCTTCCGATTATCGATCTGGTTTTTCAGGAACTCCAGGCGAACGTGAAAGTAAAGCTTTACAGGCATGACGGCGACGTTGTGAAAATCGGAGACCTGATCGCCGAATTAGACGGGACGACGCGGGAGCTTTTGACGGGAGAGCGTACGCTTCTGAATTTTATCCAGCAACTTTCCGGCGTGGCGACGGTCGCACACAAGTTCCAGGATGTCTTGAAGGCCGGACACACGAAGGTTCTCGATACCCGGAAAACTGTCCCCGGGTTTCGCACGCTGCAAAAATACGCGGTTCGCGTCGGCGGAGGCAGCAATCACCGGATGGGACTTTTCGACATGGTTCTCGTGAAGGACAACCATATCGCGGCGTGCGGCGGCGTTCTCGAAGCGCTTTCCGTGGTCAAGAAGCATAACGACCGGAACCTGATGGTCGAAATGGAAGTCGAAAATCTCGATGAGCTGAAAAAGCTCCTGAACAAGGGTGTCGATGTCATTATGCTCGACAACATGTCCAATGCAATGATGGCGGAAGCCCTGAAAATCATCCGGGAAAGCGGCGACAAGGTTCTGGTGGAAGGCTCGGGCAACATGACGCTCGAACGGGCGAAGGAAATCGCGACGCTCGGATTGGACTACATTTCGGTCGGCGCCTTGACGCACAGCGTCAAGGCTTTAGACATTTCAATGAGAATCTGATGCCGCGTATCCGAAAATTGGATTCGAAAAAGCCGGGGCGCAGACGGGAACCTTTTACGTTTGCGGTCGATGTGGGAAATTCGCACACGGTCCTCGGCATTTTCAAGGGCGACAAGGTCGTCGATCATTGGCGGCTTACGACGCGCAAGGAGACGACGTCCGACGAGCTGATGAACCGGGTCAGCGGGCTTATCCGGTTCTCGGAAATTCCCATCGAATCCATCACGCATGTCGGGCTTTCGACGGTCGTTCCCGTACTCGAACGTACCTGGGTCAAGGCCTTGCAGACTTTCATCAAGCGTCCCGTCCAGGTTGTCAGCTCCAAGAACTGCCTGGATTGTCCGATAGCCTACCCGAACCCCGGGACGCTCGGCGCGGACCGTCTATGCAATGTCATCGCGCTCAGGGAACGCGGACTTTCGGATGCGATTGTCATCGACATGGGAACAGCGACAACCTTCGACGTGATGAAGGACGGAGGCTTTGCCGGCGGAATCATCGTCCCGGGCATTAGCGCGAGCCTAGACGTCTTGACCGAAAAGGCGGCGCGGCTTCTCCCTGTGAGCATCAAATGGCCGGAACGGCTCATCGCGAACAATACGGACGACGCCATCCGCGCGGGACTCTTGTTCGGGTTCATGGCGGAACTCGAAACGCTTGTGGAAAAGATCAAGAAAGAAATGGGAAAAAGGCGTGTGCCGGTCTTTGCGACGGGTGG
>CAKUTF010000039.1 GCA_934691725.1 uncultured Fibrobacter sp.
GGCTACATGACACCGAAAGAGTATATTTTACACAAGTTCAACATTCTGTTGCATTGACAGGTTGAATTCGCGTTTCTTGGAATGTCGCCGGGTTTCGCGCTTGTCTTAAGAAAGGTTTTGCCGAATTTTTCCACGCAGTTTCCGCAGATGTTTTTTGCTTGCAGGAAGTCAAGGCGGAAATGTCGCAAATCGATTTTCACCCGCAAGGTTACAAGGAATTTCTTTTCCCGGCGAAGCGGAAAGGCTATTCGGGAACTCTTGTTTACAGTCGCACGGAACCGCTCAGCGTGCAGTATGGATACGGCGAACAGGAATATGATGACGAAGGGCGTTCGATTACCGTGGAGTACGAAAATTTTTACCTGGTGACGGTTTATGTCCCAAATGTCAAGCGAGACCTTTCCCGCTTAGCGTCCCGTATGAATTTTGAAGAAACGTTCAAGTCCTACCTGCATCTGCTCGAAAGGAAGAAGCCCGTCGTTGTCTGCGGAGACCTGAATGTCGCGCACGAGGAAATCGACATTTACAACGCTCGGGCGAACCGCGGACACGCTGGCTTTACCGACGAAGAACGCTGCAAGTTTTCGGAACTTTTGGCAAGCGGGTTTGTCGATACGTTTCGCAAACTCTATCCGAATAAAGTCGGGTACAGCTGGTGGAGTTATTTTGGACATGCGCGTGAGCACAATTCCGGCTGGCGACTCGACTATTTTCTGGTTTCGGAAAAAATTTTCCCGTCGGTCAAGGATTCCAAAATTTATGATGAAATCCTTGGCAGCGATCATTGTCCGGTGGGAATCAAACTGGATCTTTAGCGACCGATTCTTGTCAGGTGCTGAGCAGCAGGATGGCGAGAACCTGGGCCGTCAAGATGCGGAGAAGCATCGTGAGCGGATAGACGGATGCGTAGGCGACATTTGTCGCTTCGGAACTGGAAAGACCGTTGGCGAAAGCGAGAGCGGGAGGGTCGGTCATCGAGCCGGCGATCATTCCGCAAAGGCTCAAATAGTTTACCTTGAAGACTAACTTCCCGACGATTCCCGCAATCATCAGCGGGATGAACGTGATGAGTGCCGCTAATCCCATGTAATAGAAGCCGTCCCCGTTCAAAAGAACGTCAAAGAAGCGGATACCGGCGTTGAGGCCCACACATGTGAGAAAAAGCGTGATGCCGAGTTCCCGGAGCATCAGGTTTGCGCTTGCCGCCATAAAGAAGTTGAGCGGTCCGATTTTCCGTTTGCGCGAAAGAAGAATGGCTACGATTAGCGGGCCTCCGGCAAGTCCGAGCTTAAGCGGCATCGGCATCCCGGGAATGGCGATGGGAATCGATCCGACGATGACGCCGATAAAGATTCCGAGGAAGGCCGGCAGAATTTCGGGATGGTTCAGCGCCTTGAGCGAATCTCCCAATTCCTTGGCGACAGCATCGATTCCTTCTGTCGGACCGACGACCAAAAGTTTGTCCGCGAATTTAATCCGCAAGTCCAGACGCCCGGTAAACTTGAACTCGCCGCGGACGACACGGCTCACCGTGACACCGTAGCGCTCCGGAAATCCCAGAGACCCGATTGTCTTGCCTAGCATTTTCTTGTTTGTTACGAGAATGCTGCGGGTTTCGAGCTTGGACGCTACTTTTGTGATGGGCTGATTGAGCTTGGAACCGATGACTTTTTCCATGGTGCGGACCGCTTCGGGCATCCCCACGATATGGACCTTGTCGCCTTCTTCGATAACGGTTTTGCCGTTGGGCGTGAAAATGTTCTCTCCGCGCAAAAGGCGCGTAATGACTACCCCGCTAGAAACCAGGTCGGGAATTTCCTTGATGGGAACCCCGAAAAGGTTCTTGTTTTCGACGAGAAGACTTGTGGAGACGATTTCCGAGCGGGTCGCTGCGATTTCCGCGGCATAGTCTTCGCTGGCTTTTGCGGGATTTTGCCTAAAGATTACCCGGACGAGAATCATCACCAGGATGATGCCGATGACACCGAACGGATAGGCGACCGCATAACCGATGCCGGTGAGAGACGTGTCCATGCCGGTTGCCGCGAGGGCGGAATTGGCTGCGCCGAGTGATGGCGTGTTTGTCACCGCTCCGCAAAGCATTCCGATTAGCACGGGAACATTGTTGTGCAGATCGGTGAGAAAGTAGATGCTGAGCGTGACGATAACGCCCATGAGAACGATGCCTGCGGCAAGGATGTTCAGAACGAGTCCGTGTCGCCGAATGGAATCGATGAATCCCGGCCCGACCTGCATTCCGATGGTATAGACAAACAGAATCAGACCGAACTCCTGGATGAAGTGGAGGACGCTCGGATCGATGCGAAGCCCTAGATGACCTAGAATGATGCCGACGAAAAGCGCTCCGGCTCCTCCTAGGCTAATTCCCTTGACTTTGATTTTTCCGAGCATCAGGCCGAGTGCCGCTGTCACGGATAAGACGATAACTTGTTCGGCGACCGAAGGCTTTGTGAAGAGATCAATGAGCCATTGCATAAGATTTCCGGGTTCTGTTGTGGAGTTTGAGTTGCCGAGAAATTTACTTTTTCACGCAGCGGACGCTTGCCGCGATGTTCTTGTTGAAATGTTCGTAGGCGACGCTTTCCGTGACGCGGACCATGACGGCGCGGGAATCGTCAAAGCTGTCGGATGTCCAGAAGCTCGCGCTGATGCCTTCGTCGGCGGATTTTCCATCATAATAGCGGAATCCAGCCTTTTGGATGGCGAGATTTTCGATTGCTTGAGCGGCTTCTTCAAAATCGTTTTGTGTGGGGAGCGACCAACTGTCCGGACAGATGCGTGTCGCGGCTTCGTACGGATAGAGGCTTCCGTATTGCTTGCATTTTTGGACATCGTCGTTGTAGCAAAAGTTTGACGCTCCGGCGATATCGATTCGATTCAGGTTCTCCGCAAGCCAAGTCTTTCCTTCGATTTTGACAGTCTTGTATGTCTTTTCCACGCAGGCGAGCGTCTGTTTCTTTTCGTCGTACTTGCATGTGTAGGATTTTTCGCAAGCGGTGAAAAACGTTGCGATGGAAATAGCCATAGCGAGGATCGGCAAAATTCGAAATTTCATAAATAGCACTCCATTTAGATGAAAAGATAGAACACCTTTTTCCTTTTGACTAATAATTTTCATCTATTAAATTCATCATTTTTGATGATTGAATGAATAAAATCTGATTATTTGTCGTGATAATGGGACGAGAAAAATTTATAATTGGAACATGGAACTCACGCAACTAAAATATTTTCTGGAAGTCGCCCGGACTGAGCACATGACGCAAAGCGCCAAGAATTTATGCATTGTACAGCCGGCATTGACCCAATCGATTCATAAACTCGAAGACGAACTTGGAATTTCTTTATTCAAGAACCAGGGGCGAAATATCCGGCTCACGGAAAACGGCCGTTTTTTTTATGAAAAACTTCGACCGGTTTATGATGAATTGATGGCGCTTCCGCAACTCTTGCGCGATAGTGCGGATAAGCAAAACAACAATGTCACGCTGAACGTTCTCGCCGCTTCGACGCTTATTACTCAAGCGATTATTGAATACAAACAGAATAATCACGAGTTGAATATCGATTTAATCCAGAACGAAGAAACGAAAATTTTCGACATTTGCGTGCGAACCTATGCGGCGTATAAACCGGAGCTCGACCGCATCGAAAGCGACGATACGTTTATTTCTTCTGAAAGGATTTTTTTGGCGGTGCCCAATACGGTGCAATATAAAAAGCAGAACAAGATTTCCCTGTTCGATGTAAAGGAAAAGTTTATCGGACTTTACGGTTCCAAGCAATATCGGAAAATTTGCAATGAACTCTGCGAAAGCATCGGATTTAAAACGAATGTGACTTTTGAAAGCGACAACGTTTTGGCGGTCAAGGAAGCGATTGCCGCGGGAATCGGAGTCGGTTTTTGGCCCGAAATTTCCTGGGGGAAGATGGACCATAAGAAAATTCGGCTCCTGGAAATTACCGATGCGAATTTCAAGCGAGATATCGTCATTTCTTTGCGAAGAAATAAACAGGACAATACGAATACGGAAACGTTTTACCGTTTCTTGACGCATTACATCAAGTGTCGTCATCGAAAGTCGGTATGATTCGTTGAAATGTTGATTCTATCGCTTTGAATGATGAATTTATCATTTTTGATAATTATATATGTAAAAATGATAAATCTGAGAAAAATAAAGTATTAGTCGAAAAATGGGGAGGCTTCTATCTTTGCCGTCGGAAAATATAACAGATAGGAGTTTTCCATGAAGAAGTTTTTTCTCTTGACGGCTTTTGCGATGCTTTTCGCCGCTTGCGATGATTCTCACCAATGCAAGTTTAACGAAGAAAACCATGTGTTGCGTTGTTCGGAAAAAAACTATCGAACCGTTTTGATTTTAGGGAAAAACTGGTTTGCGGAAAACTCCCATTTCTTTACGGATTTCAGCTATTGTTACCAGAACGATTTCAAGATGTGTGAAAACTATGGGCGCCTTTACACCTGGGAATCTTCCAGGAATGCATGTCCTTCGGGTTGGCGCATCCCGACAAGGGCGGAGTTCGAAGAACTTCTGCAATATGGGGAATTTGAAAAGCTAGATCCGGTCAATGCGGGATTCCGCTACTACGAAGACAGCTATGTCGATGAAGGAAAAGCCGCTCGGTTTTGGACGAGTGACGAATATGACGGGACACGTGCCTATATGATTAGAATTGATGGCGATGAAATTGTAGCGGAACATTTCAACAAGTCAATCGCCGCTTCCGTTCGCTGCATTCAGGAATAGGGTAAAGGTCTTTCATGGGAATCGGAATCGATATTGCGAGCATTTACTCGGGATACGCGAGAGTTCTCGTCGTCGTCAGTTTGTTTGTGACGATAACGGTCGCTCTGTTTTGCCGGATGCTGGATTCCCGAAAACAAAAGGCTGATGCTTGCAAAATGGCGGATTCCTTGAAAGGTGATGACGGGGAATTGCTTTGCAAAGAAAAGATGATTGCGATGTTTGCCGCGTCGCTTGCATCTGCGGGGGCGACCAGTTCGCTTTCGGAGTCGAGCGTTCGTTATCTTTGCGCGCGGTTCGGAATTTCTGCGGAAATCATCGGGTTTCCGAAACATGTCCAGCTGAGCGTTTCCGGCAAAAAACTTTCCGAACATTATACGATAATCCAAAAGCTGCTCCCGAATCCTCTGGATTTTCACAGGATTATTCTCTTGCACCGTTTGGCAAAGGAAACGCTGAAGGAAATGTATTCGCCGGAAATTTTTTGGAATAAGTATCTGGAAATCCTGCGGGAAAAGAGACTTTCTCCAAAGCTGGTTCTCGTTTTGACGGGATTTGCAAACGCTTCGTTTTGCAGGCTTTTTAACGGGGACTGGGTTTCGATGGGAATTGTATTTGCGGCGACGGTTTGCGGTTTTTACCTGAAAAACGCCTTGCATGGAAAGTTCCAAATCGATACGCGCCTCGCAACGATTTTCTCTGCATTTGTTTCGACTGTCATCGGGTGCGCTGGCTATGCGTTCCAGCTTGGCGACACTCCCGATATCGCGCTTGCGACCAGCATTCTTTATTTGGTTCCCGGTATTCCTTACATCAATGCGCTTAGCGATTTATTGAACGGAGCATTCCTGAGCTGCATTCGCCATGCGTTCAACGCGACGATACTAACGATTTGCCTTTCCATTGGATTTTGCCTGGGACTGCTTTCAACAAACCTTCATTTTTTCTGATATGCTTTTATTTACTCTTGTTCAAGACGGAATTTTTGCTTCGATTGCCGCAATAGGATTTGGCAGTATCAGCAATGTTCCGAAAAGAATTTTTGCCGGATGCGGAATCGTGGCGGCGATAGGCCATGTGACACGTTTTGTTCTGATGAATTTGTTTGGAATCCATATTATCTGGGCGAGCCTTGTCGCGGGACTTGCGATTGGATGTGCTGCGATTCTGTTCAGGAGAATCTGGAAATGCCCATGTGAAATGCTCGCATTCCCTGCACTGCTTCCGATGATTCCGGGAATGTACGCTTATCGTTCCGTCCAGTCGTTGCTTCTCTGTTTTAAAACGCCAAACGATGAACTTTTTGAACATTACATCCATATCTTTACTTACAACTTTATGGTTTGTGTACTCGCTATACTGATGATGGTCTTTGGGCTGACTTTTGTCATCCATCTGCAGAGAAAACGGACGATTTTTCAGAAGTGGAAAATGTGTACCTCGCCATTTCGGAAAAATGCGTAGATTTTTTTAGAGTTTCCCATGATACAAGAGGCTCGTGGCATTTTTATGCTGCGAGCCTTTTTTCAAAAGCTATCATTGTTTCAAAACGAGGATAAGATGAACTTTTGTAAAATAGGAATTGTCGCTGCTTTTTCTGCGTTGCTTTTCGGTTGTTCCGAGGAGACAAAAACAAGATCGGTTGTCGTGTATTTTTCCCAGACGGGAACGACAAAGACAGTCGCGGAAGAAATTCAGAAAAATACGGGAGCGGATATGGTTGAACTTGGCCTGGAAAATCCATACCCTTCGACATACGACAGTACGATTCAGCGCGCCAAGCGGGAGCGAGAATCAAAGCGATGGCCGGAGCTTCTTCAGGCAAAAATGAATCTGGCGAATTACGATACCGTTTTCCTCGGTTATCCGATTATGTTTGGTACTTTTGCGCCGCCGATTTATACGTTTCTAGATTCGAACGACTTGAACGGAAAAGTTGTCGTCCCGTTTTGTACGTATGGAAGCGGAGGCTTGAAAAATAGCGCAGAGGAATTGAAAAGGCTCGTTCCTGGAATGAAGCTTGTAAAACCTTATGGAATTGCGCACAAACGAATTTCAAAAGCTCCGGAAGAGGTTCGCCGTTTTTTGCAAACGATTTCTTCAAGAGAGGATGAAGAAATGGTCGGCGCCTACTCGGAAATGCGCCTTTTGACATCCGAGGATTCAACCGTATTTGCGGAGGCGACAGCGGATTACGCTTATCTCAATCTTGTACCGAAGAGCGTAATGACCCAAGTCGTCGCCGGGACAAATTACGTTTTTCTATGCGAGATGAAAGGACCGGACGGAATCCTTGCCGAGGCTCGGGTCTTGATTTTTGAACCGCTTCCGGGGCATGGCTTGCCGGAAATGATTCGCGTTGATCGCTAGTGGGGTTCTTTTCGCGCTAGCTTGTATTTTGCCCAGATGGTTCCCTGCTTCATTTGTCTGCAGCTTGTCAGTTTGAGTTGAACGGGGCTTGCGGAATTGGAAAGCCCGTCGAAAAGGTTTGGTTCCCCCGTTCTGCCGTCGATTCCCGGAGCGATCATCACGCTGATTTCATCGAGGAGATTTGCCGAGAGGAATGCGCCGTTTATGCGTCCGCCTCCGACGACGGCGAGCCTTTTGACTCCAAATTTTTCGGCGAGAATCTCGACAGCTCGCTCAAGGTCGATGCGTTCCTTGCCGCAGACGATGTAGGAATAGTCGATGGATTCGAGATATTTTAGGTAAGCGGAAGAGGCCTGCCCGCTCAGAAGGCAGAGTCTGTTTTCCGATGGGTTTGCGGGATAGGTAAGGGTTCCCTTGGTATCGACGAAAATTTGATAACCGCCATTCTTTGCCTTGTAAAAGCGTTCCTTTTCGACTGGGATGTCGTTCGGCGTGAAGTCTTCAGCTTGGGCGTAATGCATTTTGACCGTTGTCCGGCCTTCGAGCGTGCTGTCGCATTCTAGGCTGTCGAGGGCTTCGTAATAATCGTCGGTTCCGATTTTTTCGGTCATGGAACAATCGATTCGTCCGTCGAGGGACATCATCATGTGGCAAATGATTTTTGGCTTCATACCGGGAAAATTAAATAAAAAATTCTATCGTTGAAAACGAAAACAGACAGGTGACACAATGAATAAAGCCTTGATCGCTCTTGCTTTTGGTACTTTTGGCCTAGGCATTGCGGAATACGTAATGATGGGCATCCTTCCTTTTGTCGCCGGGGATTTCCTGGTCAGTATTCCGCAGGCGGGGCACTTGATTTCCGCGTATGCGCTTGGCGTCTGTGCCGGGGCGCCGATTGTCGCCGTGTGTGCGCGAAAATGGCCGCTGAAACGCATTCTGTATCTGCTTATCCTTGTGATGATTTTAGCGTCTTTTGCGATGTCCCTGTGCACGCGTTTCGAATGGATGCTTGTGTTCCGGTTTTTTGCCGGGATGCCTCACGGAGCCTATTTCGGGGTCGGCAGTATTGTGGCGGATAGGCTTTCTAAGGAGGGTAATTCGACGTTTGCCGTTGCCATCATGTGTTCGGGAATGACCGTTGCGAACCTGGTCGGCATTCCGCTTGGAACTTTCTTGACCGGGATCTTTTCGTGGCGACTTGTTTTTGGATTTTCGGGAGTTTGGAATCTCGTGACGTTGGTCGTTGTAGCGCGCTGGATCCCGAAAATGGACGCGCTTCCTGACTGCGGGCTGAAAAAGGAATTCAGCTTCTTGAAAAATTTGGCCCCGTGGCTTTTGATTTTCGCGACGATGCTCGGCAATGCGGGCGTCTTTTGCTTTTACAGTTATGTTTCCCCGACGCTTACCGAACTTGCGAAAGTCCCGGTTTCCTGGCTTTCGGGCATGATGGTTCTTTCGGGTGCGGGAATGGTTATCGGGAATCTTTTTGGCGGAAAGCTTTCGGATCGCTTTGGAAAAGGCAGAACGTGCCGCGGACTGGAAATGGCGATTTGCGTCTGTCTCGTCCTGATTTTTTTGACGGCTCATTTTGCCTGGTGCCTTATCCCGCTGATGTTTATCGTTTGCGGCTGTCTTTTTGCGATTTCGTCTCCGCAGCAGCTTCTGCTTTTGCGCTTTAGCAAAGGCGGTGAACTGATGGGCGGTGCGATGGTGCAATTGGCGTTCAATCTGGGAAACGCCGTGGGAGCGTGGCTTGGTGGATTGCCTATCGTGGAGAGCAATCCGGCGACTTATCATTATCCGGCGGCGATCGGGGCGATTCTTGCGGCTCTTGGTGTTGTCTGCTACTTTATCTTTTGCAAAAAGTTTGAGGCTTTTCACGCAGGGAAATAGCGCTTTCGATAGCTGATTTTCAGGTTGCATTTTTGAAATTTCTGGCGAATTGCTATCTTTCGGGCACATCTTTATGCCGAAAGGCGAGGAGTGTTGATGGCGACATACGTAATGGTTAACGGTATTCCTGGAAGCATGGGAAGAATCGTCGCGGAAACATGCGTGGAACGCGGCCTCGAACTGGTTCCGTATTCCCTGACGGGAGAACAGATTGTCGAAAATGAAGCCGAAGTGGCCGGGAAAAAAATCCAGCTGTTGAAACCTTCGAATCGCGAAGAAAAAATCGAGAGCGTTCTCGCCGCCTATCCGGGTCTCATCGCGGTTGATTTTACGCATCCGACCGCTGTCAATGAAAACGCCGAGTTTTATGTTTCTCACCGGATTCCCTTTGTGATGGGGACGACGGGCGGTGACAGGGAAGCCTTGAAAAATCTGGTGCGTAATGCGAACCATCCGAGCGTCATTGCTCCGAATATGGCGAAGCAGATCGTGGCGTTTCAGGCGATGATCGAGTGGCTTTCGGAAACATTCCCGACGGCGTTTGACGGTTACAGGCTCTCCATTGTGGAAAGCCACCAGAAAACAAAGGCGGATACAAGCGGAACGGCGAAGGCTGTCGCCAAGTCCTTTGAAAAGATGGGACTTGAATTCGATGAAAGCCGGATAGTCAAGATACGGAACGACAAGGATTCGATGGAAAAAATGCACGTTCCCGCGGAATACCTTTCGGGACACGCTTTTCACACTTACGCGCTCGACAGCGCAGACGGAACGGTTCACTTTGAATTTCGCCATAATGTTTGCGGACGGAAAATCTATGCGGAAGGTTCCGTGGATGCCGTGAATTTTCTCGCCGGGGAAATCGCAAAGGGAAAGGCACGTCCGTTCGACATGATGGATGTTCTTCGCTCAGGAAAGATGCGGTAATTCGGAAATTTTATGTCTCCACTTATATTCGATATTTTTGAACGCCCGCGCCGCAACCGAAAAAGTGCGACGGTCCGGGATCTTGTCCGCGAAACGGAACTTTCGGCAAAGGATCTGGTCTATCCCGTTTTCATCATGGACGGTTTCGGAAAGGAAGAAGCGATTCCTTCGATGCCCGGGATGACGCGGAAAACCGTGGATGTCCTTTTGAAGGAAGTCGAAGAGTGCGTTTCGCTCGGAGTTCGGGCGATTGCGCCTTTTCCGTCGATTGAAGAATCGAAGAAAGACCATATCGGTTCGGAATGCTACAATCCCGATGGGCTTGTCCCGACATGCGTTCGCGCGGTAAAGGAAAAGTTTCCCGAGGTTGTCGTGATGACGGATGTCGCGCTTGATCCGTTTAACATCGACGGGCACGATGGCATTGTCGCGGAATCGGGAGAAATCTTGAACGATGAAACGGTCGAAGTTCTCTGCAAGATGGCGGTTTGCCATGCGAAGGCCGGGGCGGATTTTATCTGTCCGTCCGACATGATGGACGGTCGCATCGGAGCGATCCGAAAAGCTCTCGATACGGAAGGGCTTTTGAATACGTCGATCCTCGCTTACAGCGCAAAGTACGCTTCGGCTTTTTACGGACCGTTCCGCGATGCCCTGGATTCCGCGCCAAAGGCCGGAGACAAGAAAACTTACCAGATGGATCCGGGAAACCGTATCGAAGCGATCCGCGAAGTGGCGCTTGACATTGCCGAGAGCGCGGATGTCGTGATGGTGAAGCCCGCTTGCTATTATTTGGACGTCTTGCGGGAAGTGGCGAACTTTTCGAAGGTTCCTGTCGCGGCTTACCAAGTGAGCGGGGAATATGCGATGCTCTGCGCCGCTGCGGAAAACGGCTGGCTCGATCGGAATCGCGTGATTCTCGAAAGCTTGACGGGAATCAAGCGCGCCGGGGCGAAAATTATCTGGACTTATTTTGCAAAGGAAGCGGCACGCCTGCTTTCGGGGGAATCTTAAAATGCGAACAGCAAAAATTTCATTGTGGCTTGTTCTTTTGGCTTCGAATCTCTTTGCACTTCCGCCCCGGACGTGGGATGCCATTTTCCAGGCGGAAGGCCGAGGTGAATACGAAAGTGCGCCGATTGTCGGGCAGGTCCGTTTTTACAACTACGAGTATTACGGCGAAAAACAGCCTGTTTCGTTTGCAGTCAAGGGAGAAAATTTCGATTTTGTCGTATCGGGCGAGATGAAGGTCGCGGCGGACACGATTGAAAATAAACGCTTTTACGGCGAATGCAACAAAACGAAGGAAGCTTGGATTTCGTATATCGAAGGCCCGAAAAAGTTTGGCAAGGAAGAGCTGATCGCAGATATCAAGGGTGTCGATATCGCTTGCGGCGACGAACTTTATGCGCTTCGGAATCTGAAAGTGAAATTCAAGAATCCCGCGGCTCAAAAGTGGTGGAAGCAGAATTTGGAACAATCCGACAGAAAACGCCGGGACCAGCTCGCTCTTTTCCGTATCGAGGAGCAGGAACATTTTGCGGAAGTCAAGCGCAATTCGGGCGCGATTACGGATGTCCGCGATGGACAGGTTTACCGGACGATTAAAATCGACGGACGCACATGGCTTGCCCAGAACGTCAATTACAATATCCCGGGAGAATCCTGGTGCTATGACGACAAAGACGTGTATTGCAACCGCAGCGGGCGGCTCTATACGCTTGAAGGCGCACGAAAGGCGTGCCCCAAAGGCTTTCACTTGCCGCGTGACCGCGAATGGCAGGATATGCTGACCGGGCTTACTGGCTGCTACGACGGAGTCCAGAAATGCGGCGCGTTTGCGACAAAGCTCAAGGCGCGCTCGGGCTGGCAGGGCGGAGGCGGAACGGACGAGTACGGCTTTACCGCATTCGGTTCCGGGCGCAGGGAGGTTCTAGGCCGCGGATTCCGCTATGTCGAAATGGGAGAATATACCGCATTCTGGAGTTCCCAGAACGGTCGGAACGAAACGATTTGGATTTGGGTTCTCGGACGGATGGGCGACAATATGGTTCGGGAACTCGCCCCGAACAAGGAGAACGCCTATTCGGTTCGCTGCATTGACGGAGACTGATTTGGATTTTTTGGAGGATTCTTTTGAAAAAAACTTTACCTGCTTCTTTTCGCTTTGACGCTCGGACTTTCCGCTTGTGGAGATTCTTCGAGTTCGTCCGAGGAAAATTCCGGGCACTTGATTCTCGATACCGAAAAGCAGACGATCACGATTTATTCGCCTGTATGTAAGCTTGTTGAGGAGAAGGCTTCTTTCGATGCTTGCGGTGACTCGTCGGTTTCCACTTATTCCGTGACCGTCGGTGATACCTTGTTTTTACAATCGGAAGATGGTGAAGAGTTCGTGTTTGTCGGGAAAAACGGCGGAACGTCGATTTTAGCGAGGTGTGCTTTGCGGAACAAATCGTTGACAGCCTGATGTCTTTGCACGCCGATTCTATTTTGGTTGAGGCAAATGTCGAAGACTGTGAACATTTTACGCTGAACGCTTCGATGGGAGAAATCTCGATTCGTTTCCCTTGTTTGACGGTTTGTCCTGCTCGACGACTACATTTAGCGGGGACGTGACAGAAGAACTCTGTACAGAGGAGAATCTGAAGGACGGCTATATTTCAAACGATGGCATGGAATTTTCGCAAACCATCCAGGAAGGGGACGGCTGTCTGGATGATTTGAATCTCTTTGCCGATTTGGATGGAGAACCTGAATAATATTTGAAATGTTTTCCTGCCAACGGGAATTTATAATTGGAAATTTTCTGGATATAAAAAGTCTCCGCATGGCGGAGACTTTTTTTGACTTTTTCTGCGGATTTAGCCGAGAACCTTCTTTTCGAAATCATTCATGACGCGGACGAGTTCCTTGACGCCTTCGAGCGGCATCGCATTGTAGAGGCTCGCGCGGAATCCGCCGACAGAACGATGTCCCTTGAGCTGTTCAAGTCCCTGTTCCTTGGCGAAGGCGAGGAATTCCTTCTGCAAGGCGTCTGTCTTGGTGGGATCGACCGCGCTACTGCGGAATACGAACGGGATGTTCATGCGGGAGCGGTCTTCTTTGGCGGCGGTTCCCATGAAGAGCTTCGAATTGTCGAGGCAGTCATAGAGAAGACCGCTCTTTTCGATGTTGATTTTTTCCATTTCCGCAATGCCGCCGTTCGCATCGAGCCAGTGAAGGACGCGGTTCATCACGTAGATGGCGAAGACAGGCGGCGTGTTGAACATGCTCTTGCCGTCGATATGCGTCTGGTAGTTGAGCATTGTCGGAATGTAGCGCTTGACCTTGCCCAAAATGTCCTTGCGGATAATCACGGTCGTCACACCGGCGCAGCTCATATTCTTCTGGGCTCCGGCATAAATCAGGCCGAAATCCTTGACATTGATCGGACGGGAAAGGATGTCCGAACTCATGTCGGCGACGACGTAACCGCTTTCCGCTTTCGGGAACTTGAAGTATTCGGTTCCGTAAATCGTATTGTTGCTCGTGATGTGCAGATAGGTTGCACCCGGAGTCTGGGTGAATTCGGTCGGGAGATGCGTGTAATTGTCCGGCTTGGAAGTGGCGATTTCCTTGATGCCGCTAGCGAGAGCTTTCGCCTCTTTCAACGCCTTGTTTGCCCAAACGCCCGTGTTGATGTAGTCGGCCTTGCCGTCTTCGTCGAGCAGGTTCATCGGGACCATGCAGAACTGGAGCGACGCGCCGCCACCCAGATAGACGATTTCGTAGTCTTCGGGGATGCCCATCAGTTTGCGGAGGGTCGCGTTCGTGTCTTCGACCATTCCTTCGACGGCAGGGGTGCGGTGGCTGATTTCAAGAATGCCCACGCCTGTATTTGCAAAGTTCGCAATCGCTTCGGCGGCTTCTTTGGTGGCTTGTTTCGGCAGCGTGGATGGACCGGCGCTGAAATTGTAGATTGTCTTGCTCATGGCATTGTCCTTTCTAAGCCTGTTTTAAAAGGCGGTTTAAATGTAGAAAAAGGAAGTCTTTTTAAAAGACATCCTTTCTGTTTTTCATTCTTCAAGAGCCTCGATGGCCGCTTTGTATTTTTTGAGGCGGAACTTGGTCTTGAGTTCGCGGCGTTCTTGGCGGTGAATGTACTTGTCTTCGAGGAGAACGTTCAAAATCGCCGATTTTGCCTTGGCGGCTACCGGATTGGATTTTAAAGTCTTCACGAAGTTTACGAATTCTTTTTCGCGGGCTTCATAGGTCGCTTCTTCGGCGGGGACGCCTTCTGCCATCAGCTTGCAACTGTATTCGTCTATCCACGCCTGGTTTTTGTGGTATGTCATTTTTTGGATGAGTTCGACCGTTTCGGCGGGAACGCCAGCCTGAATCAGGTCTTCCGGCGTCATCTTGGTGGAAGCCGTTAAACAGTCCTGCAGGAGGGCGAGGATTTGGACTTCTTCGGGTTCTCCCTTGCTTTTTAGGTAATCTGCGACATTTTGGAGAAAATCGATATAAGGTCCGCCGGCTTTGTCGGTCTGACCCGCATGAGCCTTGGCGGCGATAGCGAAAGCATCTTGATAAGTGAGCATGTGAAAATCCTTTAGAAAAGTTCTTTTCTCATAATATAGATTTGTCGTTTCTGAAAAAGGCGAAATTTTTGCTTTTTCTTGAAAGACCGATATTTTTCCGATTTAAAATGACCCATAAAGGATTGGCTTGTCTAATAAAATCGGAATGAAACGCTTGGATGGCTGGAATAAAAAAGTCAAATATCGGCGCGCTTCGTTGGATTTTTCGAGCTTTCTTGATTTATCTTTAGGGAATGAAGCCCCTGAAACTAGCCATATTGCTTTATGTCAAGGAGCCTTTTTCCTTGGAGAAGGTTGCGCTTGAACCGCTGTTTTCCCAGGTTGCGAAGCGGACTAATGCGCTTTTGAAAGTCGGAAAGTTGCGTTTTTCCCTGTTCTTGCCGGGGCGCGTCGCCGAGGTTTGGAATCGTCGGAACATCGCCGATGTGATGGAAATGCGGAAAGCGATTCACGAAGGAAATCTGGAAATTCTCGGCGGGGGATTCTACGATCCGATGCTACCGCTTTTCCCGACCGAACTCCAGAAGCTTCAGCTGGGAAAGCTTTCGGCTCTGTTGGAAAAGGTTTTTCGGACAGAGCCTGTCGGGTATTTCAATTCTTCGATGGCGTGGGAAATCGCGATGACCGAAGTACTCGCGAAACAGGGGTTTCGCTATACGCTTGTTTCGGAGCGGAGCTTGCAGGAAACCCTTGGGCTTGCGACGCGCGTAACGGGCTGGTTTACGACCGAGGACCGGGATTCCGTGATGCAGCTCTTGCCGGTTGCCCGGGATCTGAGCGAAGCGGTTTTGCTGGACGCTCCGATGTTTCGGGCGAAACTCGAATCCCTGGGGGAAAGCGAAAATACGTGGACGCTTTCTCTTTCCGTTCCTATGTCGGATGCGGCTTCAATCGATGCCTTTTTTGACCGGTTGCAGGAAAACCTGACGCTTTTTCCGTTTGCATTCTGGACGCTTTCGCATTTGCTCGAAGAACCATCGGGCGGAAAGGTGAACCTGATGAGCGATGTCGGAAACGATGTGGGACTTCCTGACGGTTCGCGGAGCTGTCGCGAACTGCTCTTGCGTCGCCCGGAAGCGGATTTGATGCACAAGTCCTTGCTGATTGCAAATTCCCATGCGGAGACTCTTCTCGGGGAAAAGGAACTTTTTCTTGTGCGGGAAAAACTTTTGCCTGCGATGGCTCCGGAATACTATGCGGACCTGTACGATAAAAAGGGAATCCGCAGTCCCGTGGTTCGCTGGAACGGAAACCGCCAGATTATTGCCGTGGAAAAGGAAATCGAAAAGCTCGCAAAACTCGACGGTCGTCGCGTGGAAGTTGAGGATTTCTTGCGAAACGGTTATCGGCAGATACTGGCGAACAATTCGGATTTGCAGTTCCTTTTGGAACAGTGTGTCGGCGCTTCCTTGCGTTCGCTTATCTACAAGCCGGCCCAGGTAAACTTGGTGAGTTCTTTTCAACAAAACGGGGATATTCCCAGGGCGTTTGTCGATCACTTGCTAGCCCCTTCGGTTTCCGAATTAAGGCAGGTGGAGTCGGCGCTCAACGATTGTCTTGGCGTCTTGACCGCTCCATACGATTATCAAATCGAACGTCAGGAAGATTCGCTCGGTATTTTAATGCGCTCTGAACAGATGGCGGATATTGAAAACGAACGGCATGTGCTGCATGTGGAGAAGGAGTTTTCGTTTAAAAGAAAAAGCTCCGCGCTGGAGATTTCCTATGCGCTTTCGAACGGGACATTCTCTGATTTGAACGCCTATTTCGGCACCGAGTTGAATCTCGGGTTTCGACGTCTTCATGGAAAGCGCGCTTATTCCTTAAAAATCGACGGAAAGAAAATTTCACTGGAAACGTCCATGCCCTTGCTCTATCCTTCGGCGTCGGAAGTCGTGCTGAAAGACGGAATCCTTTCCTATGCGTTCCGGTTTCGTTTTTCGCGTCCGGCAAGTATCTCTCTGGGCTGGATCATGGGGGCGCACCATTCGGCGGCGCCGACTGTCGTTCAGGGGATACGCCTGTTTGTGTTCTGGGACTTGAATCTGACCGGGCAGAAACTGGAAAGCCTAAAGATCCAGATGGACTTTTCGCGGCGAGGATTCTTTTTATGAATGCGGAACAGATCGACCTGTTTGTCGAAGAATCCGCCGGAGAGATTTACATCCGGATCAGCGGAACGTTCGGCTTTACGCAGCAGGCATCCTTTCGGGAAAAGGTGATGTGCCTGTTGGACGGCCCCGGAAAAATCTGGTTCTTGGATATTGACAAGGCCCGCTTTACGGAAGAAGAATATCTTCCGATGTTTTTGGATTTTTTGGAAAAGTGCAAACGGAAAAACGCGGAACTCGTACTGCTCTTTCGGGGCGATGAAAACAGGAAATACTTTAACCAGTACTCGCATATCTTTACGGTGGCGGAAAATTGGAAAAAGTACCAGAGGCCTGGGATTCTCAAGACGTTGGTTCTTGCCGGGGTTTCTTATAGCAAGCAGACTGGGATTCGGATGAGTCCGATAATCGCGATGATTCTAATCATTGTATTCATCGGGTGGTTCGTTACTTTGTACGGAATCATCCGAAGTCAGGGCGAGGACATTCGAGCGAGGGAAAATCGCCTAGTCGAACTGGAAAACGAATCCAGAGAGATGCAGGGCGAGTTGGATTATCTCCAATCGATGATCGGGCCGTTAAAAAATCTAGGGCTTGTCGTCGATTCGACGACTTCAAAAAAGGCGGAACTCCGAATCCGCAACTGGACGAAATATCTAGACAGGCTCGAGGAACGCCGTCGTGAAAAATAGCGTCCGTCTGTCCGCTTTTTCGGTGGGAATTGTCCTTGCCGTTCTCGTGGCGGGACTCTTTGCGTTCATCGGCTTTTGGGGCTATCATTCGGTAGAGATCCGTCGGCTTTCTAACCGGGAAGCGCAATTGCAGAAGGAAATAGCGGAATGGGGAATGTACCTGGCTTGGACTTTGGACTATGGCAAAATCTATTCGTCTCTAGACATTGTTTCCAAAAAAAAACTGTCAGAAAACCAGAAGGCGATGCTGAGCGATGAAATCTGGATGATTTCGCGAAACTACGGCTTTGACCCGCTTCTGATCCCTGCGATTGTCTTTCAGGAAAGCCATGGAAATCCTTTTGCGAAAGGGCGTTTCCGGAGTGGCGCGGAGTCGGGAGCGTATGGGCTGATGCAGCTGAAAATCCCGACTGCGCAGACGATTGGAAAGCGTTTCGGGATAAAGGTGGAACGGGCGGAAGACCTGATGCGCCCCGAGGTGAGCGTCGTTGTGGGAAGCGCTTACCTGATGCGTCTTGTCGGGCGTTATGGCGACTTGAAAAAGGCGATTATCGCCTACAATATGGGACAGGGAAGCGTCGATGCAAAGATTCGGGAACGTTCGCCGATTCCTGCTTTTTATTATGAAGAAGTGCTTGCCAAATATCGGAAATTACGGCGTCTTGTCGGAGAGAGAATCGGAGAATGGTAGGAGATTTCTAGATTTGGCGAAATGATTTTTCGGATCTTGCCCTTTTTCGTTTTGACGTTCGCTTTCGCAACGGAAGTGCGCTACGATTGCGAAGGCTTTGTGGCTCGCGGGCTTCAAAAGGATCCGATTCTTCAGGAATCCCGTTATACGACCGAGGCGAAAAAAAACAAGCTCGACGAAATCAAGGCTTCGGCGATTCTTTCCAAGTTTGAAGTTTCCATGATGGTGGGACCGGCGCCCGGTTTAAAGGAGAGCGTCGATGACTGGGGCGATTCGGTCGATACGTGGGATTTTACCAAGATGGGGCCGTTTTTCGGAACGCAGATCAAGGCGGTCCAGCCGTTGAATTACGGGCAGTATAAAGTCGGGAGAAAAGCCGCGGAGGCGGATCTCCGCCAGCAGGCGATGAGCGTTGTCGGCAAGGAACACGAAAAGAACGTAGAATTGCAGACATATTACTACAACTATCTTCTGGCGCTTGAAATGAACCGTCTGGTTTCGGATGCGAAAAGGCAGATGGACAGGGCGGAGGAAAAATTGGAAGAGGCTCTCGACGATGATTCGCCGAATGTCTCGCAGACCGACCTGTTAAAGCTTAAGGCCGGTCGCCATACGCTCGACGAAGCGGAGATCGATGCGCGGAGCGGACTCGAACGCGTCAAGCTTGCCGTGAAGTTTTCGCTCGGACTGGATTCGTCGGAGGTCTTTGTCCCGATGGATTCCGTCCTTGCGGAACGCCCGGAACATTTTCCCTCTCTCGCCGAGGCCCGGAATATCGCCGTGGAACGTCACCCGGATTTAAAACGCCTGTCCGCGGGACTGGAAGCCCGGAAGTACCAGCTAGAACTCGCCGAGGCGAAGCTCGGTCCGCAGTTCTTCTTGATGGGGGAATTTACATACGTGAAATCGTGGGCGGGTGACAGGACCGCTATCCAGAAAAACGCCTTTGCGCAAGATGCCGTGAACAAGATCTCCGGAGCGTTCGGTTTCGGGGTCCGCTACAACCTGAATGTCTGGAACAGCTGGAGTTCCTATGTGGCTGCCAGGACGGAACTTCGCAGCCTGAAGCTCAAGGAAAACTATGCGGCGGACGGAATTTTGTTGCAGCTAGAAGAGCAATATATCCAGACGAAAGGCGCCAAGGAAAAGCTGGAAAGTTTGCGGGCGAGCTTGCGGGCGAGCGAATCCATCTTGAAAAGCGCTGCGATGAAATACGATTTGGACCCCTCCAATGCGAGCGCCTTGGTATCCGCCTATACGGACAATCTGCAACTGCAAAAATCCTATTATTACGCCGTGTGCAAGTATAACATTGCGTTTGCGGAACTCATCAGTCGGATGGGAATTTCCCTTTCCGAATTTCATCAACTTTATCCAGGAAAATAAACGATGAAAATCCAGATTCTAGTTTCGGTTCTAGCCCTGTTCTCCGTCATGTCGTTTGCCGCGGACCCTGTTCAGGCGATTTCGAAAAACGACAAGGAGCTGCAGACGCTTCTTAAGAAGAAGAGCCTTTCGAAGAAGGACGGGGAGCGTGTCAAAGGCCTTTTGAGCGACGTGTTCGATTTCGGAATGCTCGCGGAAAAATCCCTGCCGAAGGAAACCTGGAATGGTCTCGACAAGGCTTCCCGGGAAAAATTCGCTTCGGAGTTTCAGCGGATGGTCCGCAATTCCAGCGCAAAGCGCCTCGAAATGTATCGTACGGACAGCACGATTTACGATGCTCCCAAGATGAAGAAAAACAATACGGAAGCGAACGTGACGGCGCACCTCTGGTACAAGGGAAAGGAATCCGTTCTCGTTTACAAGATGACTCTCGTCGATGGGAACTGGATGGCGTGGGATCTTGTCATCGACGACCTCTCGACGGCGAGAAATTACAGGGAACAGTTTGCGACGATTTTGCAGACGAAATCCTTTGCGGACCTGCTCGACATTATCAAGAAGAAGGCTGACGAATCGGAAGAATGATTTTTGACGCTGTAGTCATCGCGATTCTCGTTTTTGTGTGCGGGCTTTTGCTTTTTCCGGTAAAAGTCCGTTTCCTTTTTCGGGGAGAGAAGGATGACGGAATGCTGGAGGTCCGGTTTTTTCGCTGGAAAGTTTTTTGTACAAAGGAAGATTCGGAGAATGCGGAAACCTTGGGTGGCGAGGATCTGGCGGAGGATTTGCGGGCGAGCGCATCTTCTCGCGACGAAGTTCTGACCGGAAATTTCCAGAAACCGACGGGCGAAAAGACTGAATGTCTGAAAGCGGAAGGAATCGGGGAAAAATCTTCGGAAAATTCTTGTCGGGGAAAAGGTGCGGTGCAAAAGGACGAGCCTGCACGAGCAGAGACGTCTTCGCAAAAAAAAGAAGAGCGTTCCCGGAAAAAGAGCAAAAAAAAATCGGACTCGGAATTTTTGACATTGGTGCTCGAACCGGGTTTTGACAGGAAACTTTTGAAAGGTTCCGCTCGGATGGCAAAGGCTTTTTTCCGAATTTTCCGTTGCCGATTTGAATCGACCGTTGTCGAAGGGATTCGGCTGGATTCCTTTGCGGAAATGGGCTTTGTCGGCGGAGCGCTGGATTTTTTCGCCGCTACCGTCCCGTTTTTCGAAAACTGGGAATTTCGGATGGACTGGGAAGGGACGAAGATGCTTCGCGTGGATGGCGGAATCGTTGCCTCGTTTTCGCTTGCCCGGATTTTGGGATTTTGCCTGGTGTCCTTGCGCTGGGTTTTGGAACTTGCGTGGATTTACCTGAGGAATCGTCGGCGCCTGAGGAAAAATCCGAAAGGTTTTCGGCTTGTCTTTTGGAGACGTTTTATCGTTCGATTCTTATCGACGGAAGGAGCTTAGATGCAAAAATTGACGGTGGAAAGACTGCTCTCCCGGCTGGGATTCGGATCCCGCAAGGAATGCCGCGCGCTGGTGCGTTCGGGGCTTGTGGAAATTTCGGGAAGGGCTGTCGAAGATCCGTTCGAGGAATTGGCGGAAAAGCCGGAGACGATTGCCGTGAACGGCGAAAACATATCGACAAGGGAAGAGCTTTACGTGATGATGAACAAGCCTTGCGGACTGGAATGCAGCCACAAACCGCGGGATCACGAGTCGGTTTTCGAAAAGTTTCCCGTGCGGATGCTTGAAATGGGATTGAATTGCGTGGGGCGGCTGGATGCGGATTCACACGGGCTTCTCCTGTTTTCAAACCAGGGACAGTTCATTCATCGAGTGGAAAGCCCGAAAAAGGGGATGCTCAAGACCTATGTGGCAAAACTTGCCCGCCCGATTACCGATGCGCAGATTCGCCTTTTAAAGGAAGGGGTCCAGTTGAAGGGCGAGAAAAAGCCTTTTGTAGCGCGAGCCTTGGAAAAAATTTCTGAAAAGGAAGTCCGCATTTCGATCGCCGAAGGCGTATATCACGAAGTCCGACGGATGTTCGCTGCGGTTTCCAACCATGTCGAAGACTTGGAGCGTGTCTCTATCGGAAACGTGACGCTCGACCCGCAGCTTGAACTCGGAAGTTGGCGCTTTCTTTCCGCGGAAGAAGTGGCGGAATTCGGTTGATTTTTTACAGAGGTTTAAAAGTCGTTCGCCGGGACTTTTTCGGCGACGGCTTGCGCCGGGATTCTTTTTGCGACGGCAGCCTTTATGTCGGCGGAGAATTTGAACGCGATGACGGAACGCGAATCCAGATAGACGGTTTCTCCGGTTCTCGGGTTGCGCGCCGGACGCGCCTTGCGTTCCTTGCGGGCGAATGTCCCAAAACCGCGGAGCTCTATCGTGTCGCCTTCGACGAGGGATTCGGCAACGACATCAAAAAACTGCTCGACGACGATGCGCACCTTGCTTTTCACGATGCCGGTTGAGCAAGTGACGTCTTGGATTAAATCTTGTTTTGTTGCGTTTGCCACGATTCAAATATAAGAACCTTTGCGTGAAAAATCTACTTTTGGGACGCTTCGCCTTCTTTTTCCGGGTGATTCGCATGAACTTTTTTGTGAAAAGGTGTGAGTAAATGTTGAAAACAGAATTCCGGTTCGGAAATGTCCGGGTTTCGCCGTGCACGGTGCTTTCGCCGATGGCCGGTGTGACGGATGCGCCTTTTCGCCGCCTGTGCCGGATTCTTTCCGGAAATCGGATCGGGCTTCTGGTTTCGGAATTCGTTTCGACGGACGGGACTTCCCTATTTGTGCTGAAAAATCGCAAGCAGTTGAATTTTTATCCCGAAGAACGTCCTTTTGGGATCCAGATTTTTGGTCGCAGCCCGGAACGGATGGCCTATGCGGCAAAAGTTCTCGAATCGTTAAAGCCCGATTACATCGAAGTGAATGCGGGCTGTCCCGTTCCGAAAGTGGCAGGCAAGGGGGGCGGGGCCGGGCTTTTGAAGGATTTGCCTCGTCTAGGAAAAATTCTCGCCGAGGTGAAAAAATCCATTCAGCTACCCTTGACGCTCAAGTGCCGAATCGGTTGGGATGAAAATTCTATCAACGTGATGGAAACGCTGAAAATTGCGGAAGGCGAAGGCGTGGAAATGCTCACGGTGCATGGCAGGACGCGGGTCCAGGGCTACAACGGTTTTGCGGACTGGAATGTCATCGGCGAAGTGGCGAGCGCTTCGAAAATTCCGGTCGTCGGAAATGGAGACGTGTCGAGTGTCGGCGGGGCGCTTTCGCGCCTGTCGGAATTTGCCGTGTGCGGTGTTTCGATCGGTCGCGGTGCAATGCACAATCCGTGGCTTTTTGGCGAGATTGCGGATGCGCTGGAAGGGAAACCGGCCAGAACTGTTTCTGCGAGGGAAGCCTGCGGAATTTTTGAAACTTATTACGGGTTGATGATGGAAGAGGGAACTTCGACGCCTTTCGGGGCGCTTGGTCGCTTGAAACAGTTGGCGGCGAGGCTTTGCAAAGGCTTTGAACCGGAGAGCCCCGAATTTCGGAAAAGCGTTCTGGTTAGCCAATCACCCGAAGAGCTTTTTGAACGTGCCGCCCGGTTTGCCGATTTTGCACAAAGTAACGGAATTGCTTTTTTGCCGGAACGCCTGGTGAATTTAAATGGCCGCAAGGAGGATACGGTTTCCTTTGAACGGCAGTTTAGAGGTTAGCGCTTAGGGCCGCGGACGTCTAGGTTAGTGGTTAGTGAGCAGTGGTCAGAATCGCGGACATTTAAATTTTTGGGAAGCGGTAAGCGGAACGTGGGACGAGGGATTTCGAAACGAACCGTTTCTGCGCACTGTCATTCCCAGGCTTGACCGGGGAATCCCCTTTAAGGAATGGAATTTGACAGGTTAGCGAGCTTGTCGAGATATTCAGAGCTTAGTTGAGAGAGCTTAGAGCTTAGAACTGTGGACGTCT
>CAKUTF010000040.1 GCA_934691725.1 uncultured Fibrobacter sp.
GTACGGCTTGCGCCTCTGCCTTGCTTCTTTCATGACGTTATTATAGCATATTCTCGCTATGAAAACAAGCTCTTAGACGTCTGCGGCCTACTCCCTATTTCTTTTCAAGAAAAAAGCCCCGAAACCATCGGAGCTTTTGGGCGGAAATGTCAAAAAATTACGCCTTGATAATCGTATCCTTGGCGAGAACGACGATTCCCGACGGCGTGACATGGAAAATTTTCCGGTCGCGTTCGAGGTTGTAGCCGATTTCGAATCCGGCGGGAATGTGGACGCCTTTCTCGATAATCGCCTTGCGAACCTTGGCGCCCGGGCCGATGGTTACGTCGGGGAAGAGAATCGATTCTTCGACCAGCGCGTCTTTCTGGATGGACACGGCGGGGGAGAGGACGCTCTTGATTACGCGCCCGCCGCCGATGACGCAGCCCGCAGAGACGACGGAGTCAATCGCCGCGCCCGGATGCTCGGAATCGCCGGCGCTGAAGAACCTTGCGGGGGGCTGGTTCCAGTTGAACGTGCGAATTGGCCAGTAGTTGTTGTAAAGGTCGAACGGCGGATTTTCCGAACAGATGTCCATGTTCGCTTCGAAGAAGGCGTCGAGGGTTCCCACGTCGCGCCAGTAGCCTTTTGTCTCGGGCCGTTCCCCGCGGACGATGTTCGTGTTGAAATCATAGACATAGACGGGAAAATGCGGATACAGCGCCGGGATGATGTCCTTGCCAAAATCCGTTGCCCCTTCGCTCGAATGTTTCAAAAGTTCGCGGACGAGGAATTTGCTCGTGAAAATGTAGTTTCCCATGCTCGCGAGGCACCAGCCCGGGCGTCCCGGCATCTGCTTCGGATTCTTGGGCTTTTCTTCAAAGCCTATCATGCGGTTGTCGGAATCGACTTCGATGATGCCGAATTCGTGCGCTTCCTCGACGGGAACGGGAATCGCCGCGATGGTGAGGAGCGCGGCCCTCGAAAGATGGAAGTCGATCATCTGGTTCACGTCCATCTTGTAGATGTGATCCCCGCCGAAAATGGCGACGATGTCCGGGCGTTCGTCCGTGATGAGGTTGATGTTCTGGAAGATTGCGTCCGCGGTTCCCTTGTACCAGTCTCCGCCTGTGCGCATCTGGGCGGGAACCAGATCGACGTATTGGTCAAGGCTCGCGTTCAAATTCCAGGCTGCGGAGATATGCTTGTTCAGGGAATCCGACTTGAACTGCGTCAGAACCTTGATTTTAAAAATTCCGGAGTTGATGAAATTGTTGAGGACGAAATCGATAATACGATATGTTCCGCCGAAGTGGACGGCGGGCTTTGCGCGGTCGCGGGTGAGAGGCTGCAGGCGGCTTCCCTGTCCGCCGGCCATAATCATGCAGAGAATGTTCTTGTTGTGTTCGCGGTAGGACCAGTTCATCGGAAATCCTTCGATAGGTTTTAATCGTCTGTAATCTATTTAATTTTTGCTGAAAAAGGCGAAAACTGGCGAATTTCTTTGAAAAATGTCCTCAATACTTATTGAAAGGCCTCGCTTTGGAACGGGTGACTTGAAAAATTAGCTGAGACTAAGCGTTCTCGCGCTTTTTTCCAAAAAGGATTGACTTTGCCCGGTAAATATTTGCTATTTTCTACCCGTTCGAATTATTCGAAACGCAACGTAAAACAAAATAGGAGTTCCTATATGAGTCTTACTCTTAACGATATCAAGCACCCGAAAATCAGTACTTGGGTGAATGAAATGATTGCCATGTGCGAACCGGACAACGTCGTCGTCGTTGACGGTTCCCAGGAAGAATATGACGCCCTCATGCAGAAGTGCGTCAAGGCCGGCCTCGCAACGAAGCTCGCCAAGAAGGAAAACTGCTACCTGTTCCGTTCTCTTCCGTCTGACGTGGCGCGCGTCGAATCCCGTACGTTCATCTCCTCCGTTAAGGAAGAAGACGCTGGTCCGACGAACCATTGGATCGACCCGTCTGAACTCAAGCAGACGATGCGTAAGCTTTACAAGGGTTGTATGCACGGACGTACCATGTACGTGATTCCTTTCTGCATGGGCCCGCTCGGTTCCCCGATTTCCAAGAACGGTATCGAAGTCACGGACTCCGAATATGTCGTTCTCAACATGGACATCATGACCCGCGCAGGCAAGAAGGTTCTCGACATTTTCAATGCCGATCCGAACGCTGACTTCGTGCCGTGCCTCCACTCCGTTGGTAAGCCCCTCCGCGAATGCGAAAGCGACAACGGCATCTGGCCGTGCGCTGATGTGGAATACAAGTATATCACGCAGTTCCCGGAAGAACGCCTCATTTGGTCCTATGGTTCCGGTTACGGCGGAAACGCCCTCCTCGGCAAGAAGTGCTTTGCGCTTCGCATTGCTACCGTTCTCGCTCGCGACGAAGGCTGGCTTGCGGAACACATGCTCATCCTCAAGCTCACGAATCCGAAGGGCGAAGTCAAGTATGTGACGGGCGCATTCCCGTCTGCTTGCGGTAAGACGAACCTCGCGATGCTCATCCCGACTATTCCGGGCTGGAAAGTCGAAACTATCGGTGACGATATCGCATGGATGAAGTTTGGCAAGGATGGCCGTCTCTACGCTATCAACCCGGAAGCTGGCTTCTTCGGCGTTGCCCCGGGTACTTCTGCAGAATCCAACAAGAACGCTCTCATTTCTGCCGAAAAGAACACGATCTACACGAACTGCGCTCTCACTGAAGACGGCGACGTGTGGTGGGAAGGCATCGGCTATCCGGCCAAGGGCAAGCTCGTTGACTGGAAGGGCAAGACCCGCGACGCTCTCCCGAAGGATAAGGCGCCCAAGGGCGAAGAAATGGCTCACCCGAACGCCCGCTTCACCGCTCCGGCCAAGCAGTGCCCGTGCATTGCGAAGGAATGGGAAGATCCGGCAGGCGTTCCCATCAGCGCGATTCTCTTTGGCGGTCGCCGTCCCTCGACGATTCCTCTCGTTCACCAGTCCTTGAGCTGGAATCACGGTGTATTCCTCGGCTCCATCGTCGGTTCCGAAATCACGGCTGCTTCCACGATTGACGCTTCCCAGGTCGGCAAGATCCGTCGCGACCCGTTCGCGATCCTTCCGTTCTGCGGTTACAACATGGGTGACTACTTCAAGCACTGGATCGACATCGGCAAGGCTTCGTCCGAAGACAAGCTTCCGAAGATCTTCTACGTGAACTGGTTCCGCAAGGATGCCGACAACGAAAAGCTTCCGGGTGGGTTCATGTGGCCGGGTTACGGCGACAACAGCCGCGTGCTCGCATGGATCTTCGACCGTTGCAACGGTGTTGACAACGCTGTCGAAACTCCGATCGGTTACATGCCGAAGGAAGGCGCCATCAATACCGATGGTCTCGCCGACTACTATAAGGAAACGCTCCCGCAGATCACGAAGGTTGACGTGGAAGGCTGGAAGAAGGAACTCGCCGACGTGAAGGAAAATCACTATCCGAAGTTCGGCAAGCACCTTCCGAAGGAACTTTCCGAAATCATCGATATGATTCAGGATCGTCTGAACAAGGCTTAATTCCTTGTAAAAACCGAGACCGGTTTTCGGTTGTCAAAATTCCTCGCAGCGATGCGGGGAATTTTTATTTCGCCCTTACCCGCCAAAGCGTGTGCCCGCTCTCCTTGAATTTCTTTTCAAACGCGGAAATCGGAATGTCGGGGGAAAAACTTTCTTCGTTAATTTGTGTGTAGCAATGCTGGCGTTTGTTCACGAGTTCTAGGGCGAGTCGAAATTCGTCCGCGTAGATTTTCCAGTTCGTGCGCAGTTCAAGTTCCGGAGAGAGCTTCACGAGTGTCGGAAAAATCGGACTGGCGTGAAAGCGGTAGCGAAGTTCGGACTGCTTCGGCCACGGGTTCGGATAAAAAAGAGCGTGAAATCGGATGTCCCAATTTTCAAGAAAGGCTAGCCTCCAAAAATCGAGAAGTTCTGCGCGTACAAAGTAAACGTTTTGCGGAATATCGAGTGTGTGAGCAAAGCGTGCTTCGGCTTTTCCCAGGCGGATTTCGGACTTGTCGATTCCGATGACCGGATTTTCTGGAAAACGCTTGGCGAGTGCAATCGTGGAAATTCCCGTTCCGCATCCCGAATCGAGAACAATCGGTACGTGAAAGCGGGAAACAAAGCGATCCGCTTTTTCAAAGGCAAATTTCGTGTGGTCGGCGACGGGCCTTCTGTATTCCGAATCCAGATAGCGGAAAACCAACTTTTCTAGATCCTTATGGATTCCATTCTGGTTGCTTTCGACTTCTTTGGAATTTCCGCTCATCGGAACCTTCTGGCAAATGAACATTTTTGACAAAACGGATGAATTAATTTATGTGAAACGAAGCCGCTGGCAATCTGTGAGGCTTTGTCGCTTTGAAAAATTTTTTCAAAAGAATCCTCGGGAAATTTTCCTAGCGGGATGTTCCCCTTGTAATCGAGGCAGCAGGGGACAACGGTTCCGTCAAAAAGGATTGCGCATTGGTCGATAATTCCGTGGCAGGTTCCGCTAGTCCGAATATCTCCGCTACCGTTTGGCCAAGAAAATCGGGAATCCCGGTGCAGGTAGATTCTTTTGTAAACGGGAATGCTCTTGTGGCGGGCGGAAAATTTTGGCAGGGAAATTTTGGCGTGGAAATTTTCGGATAAAGCCTGGATGACGTGCAGGTTCCAGTTTTCGGAAAGTTCGTCGGCGGAGTCGTTCCAAAGCCGAAAGTTTACATAGACTTCCGGTCTTGTGACGGTTAATTTGTGTGCGAAGCGAATCGAATCGTCGAGAAATTCCTGTGCGCGTTCTTGGGACAGGTAGGCGTAAGCGTGGGTCGAAAAATTGATCTGGCGGATGGAATTTGACGAAAGGAGTGACTCGGCATGTCGGCGGATGAGCGTTCCGTTTGTCGTCAAGTTGATGCGGAAACCGTTTTCTTCGGACAAGGCTAAAACTTCTGGAAACCGGGAGTGCAGGAGCGGTTCGCCTAGGACATGCAGAAAGATTTCCGAGACGTTTCCCTGCAAGCGATTCAGGATTTTTTCAAAAAGATCGATTGGCATTTCGCTGCGGTGGCCAAGCGACGGGCTTGGGCAAAAGGGACATGCCAGGTTACAGTTCTCGGTGATTTCGATGTAGGCGTATTTCACGGTTCAGCGCATTTTCCGCAGTTCTATCCGAAGCAAGATGAAGGAAAGGATGGCGGATATCGTATCGGAAATGGGACCGGCAAAGAATACGCCGCGGAGGCCTAGGAATCGTGGAAGGACGAGAAGTACCGGGATGAGGACGATGAGCTGACGGCACATGTTGAGAAACATGGCGCGTCCGGGTTTTCCTGTTCCCTGGAAAAAGTTGCCGCAGACCATTCCGCAGGCGATCATCGGGAGCGCGAGAAGAAACGTTCTGATGGATTTGGCGGAAAGTTCGGCCAGCTGGGGATTGTCCGCTGCAAAAAATCCCACGAGCCATTCCGCTTTGAGCTGCACCAAAATCCAGGCGCAGAGCATAAAGCCGACGGCGAAAACCAAAAGGATCTTCAGCGTCGATTTGACTCTTGCGTAAGCTTTCGCCCCGTAGTTGTAACCGATAATCGGTTGGCCGCCTTGGATGAAACCCATCACGGGCATCACCATGAGCATCGCGATGCTGTTGATTACCCCGAATGCGGAAACAGCCAGATCCCCGCCATAGGTCGAAGCGTTTCCGTAATGGACAAGGCTCCTGTTCAGGATGACGTTCATCAGGCTGTTGCAGATTTGCATGACGCTCGGCGGAAGTCCCATAATATAGATGCGGCGGACATAGGGAAATTTCAATTTCATCAGGTTCCAGGAAATCTTGATGGGGGTCGATTTCTTGAAGAAAAACTGCATGACAAAAAATGTGGTGATGCACTGGGAAAGAACTGTCGCCCAGGCTGCGCCTTCGATTCCCCAGTGGAATTTCATGATAAAGAGCCAGTCGAAGAACGTATTGAGACCGGCGCCTATCAGGTTTCGGAACATCGCCGTCTTGGGATGCCCGAGCGAACGGATAAAATGGTTCATGCCTGGAGTGACGGTCTGGAATACAGCCCCGAACAGGATGATCCGCATGTAGGAAGCGGCATAGGGAAGCGTTTCGTCGCTTGCTCCGAAAGAACGAAGCAACGGCTCCATAAAAATTTCGCCGAGAACGAGCGAAACGATTGCCATGAGAATCAGGAGCGAAAAGGAATTGTTTAATATCAGGGCAGCCTGCCCGTACTTTTTTTCGCCAAGACGGATTGCGAAAAGCGTGTTGCCCCCGATGCCCACGATCATCGAAAGAGCCATGATGAAAAGGCTGATGGGAAAGCAGAGCGTGATTCCGGCGATTCCTAAGTAGCCGACGCCAGCCGCGACAAAATATCTATCGACGACGTTGTAGAGCGATTCGACGACCATGCTCACGATGGCGGGAACGGAAAATGCGAGAAGCAGCCGGGGAATGCTTGCCGTCCCGATGGCATTCAGCTTGGAGGATGAGGCGACCTGGCTCACGGTGTTTGCATGTCTCCGACGACCTGGTTTCTGCCATGGTCCTTTGCGTAATACAGATGCTTGTCCGCAGCGGTAATCATCGTGTCGATTGTCGGGATGTCTTTGCCTTTGAAACTTGCCACTCCGAGGGAAATCGTAACGGGAATCGTCTTGTCTTCAAAGGTGAACCTGTAGCTCTCGACAGCCTTGCGCAGGCGCTCCGCGCTTTTCAGGGCGTCTGCCTTGGACATTTCCGTAAGCAGAAAGACGAATTCTTCTCCGCCGTAGCGGGCGAAAAGGTCGCTCTCGCGCTTGTTCCGGGAAAAAATCTGGGCAATCGTCCGCAAAATCATGTCGCCCGTCTGGTGTCCCCACGTATCGTTGACCTTTTTAAAATGATCGACGTCGCACATGACCGCGTGGGCGTAGAGGTTCTTGCGCCTTGCACAGGCAAGTTCCCCGAGGGAGCGTTCCACAAAGGAACGACGGTTGGGAATCTTTGTCAGCGGATCGGTCGTGGCGGCTTCGAAAAGTTCCCGATCGAAAGCCTCTTCGCTCGGATCCTTGAAATCGATTTTCAGGACCATTTTTCCGATTTGCAACCGGTTTTCGGAATCGATCGCTTTGGGGCGGTTTGAAAGCAATGCCCCGTCGACAAACGTACCGTTGGTTGAATCCAGATCGCGGAGCGTAACCCGTTTTCCGTCCCAGGAAATTTCGCAATGCCTGCGCGAAATCATTTCGTCTTCTAAGTGAATGTCGGCCTCGTTTCCCCGTCCGATGACGGTTTTTCCCTCTTGAAGCGGAATTTGCCGAAAATACTGACGCGGATAAAGCACGATCAGATGCGGTCTAGGTTCCGCGGCGGGCATCGGACGCGTGTTGGCATTTGCCGCGATAGTCTTTTCTGGATTGAATTCGTCTTTTTGAGGCATTTCCGCCTAAAGATAGCTTTTTGGAAAACTCTTTGAAACCGTCTCCGCGAAATGCACAGGCAATAGCCGCTAGAGAGCCTTGATTTTTTTGATGGAAAGCCCTGTACGCTTGGCAATGGCTTCTAGTGGGAATCCATCGTCCCGGAAACCTTTTGCCATTTCTATCAGGGTGCGGAGTTTCCCTTCCCGAACGCCTTTCTGCATTCCCTTCTGCATCCCCTTCTGAAGCCCCTTTTGAAGCCCTTCTTGAAGTCCCCGTTTAAGTCCTTCTTCCCGGCCTTCCCGGATCGCTTTTTCGCGGAGTTCCCGGTCTTGTCGTTCGCGGGTTTTCCGGACTGCGTATTCATCCCATTCTAGACTCATGACTTCCTTCTCGTAAATTTCAAGTTCCTCTCTTTTTAATTTAGCAACTTTTGTCATTTCGAGTAATCGGGTATATCGCTCTTTTTGAATTTCGGCGGGCAATTTTTGGATGGTGTGAAGATAGCGGAACAGGTACATCCAGTTTCGGAGCGCATCGAACCCTGCCCCGATTCCGGGAAACTTTCGTAGTTCGATGAACGTAAAGCTTGCGAAATCCCGATTCGGTTTAAGCGTTTTGGAATCGCTTAGGGAAAGATGGTGTACGTAACGTTCGTCGTCAAAGATATTTGGCCAGCTGATGGCGACGACATAGACCGGATTAAAGCCGTAATCGTAACCCGCTCCCGGAAGTCCCTGCCGGACGATCGCCTGGCTTGCGTAGAAAAAAGAACGCTTTAGGAAAAATTCCATCTGCCGGATTTGGACTTCGACGATAAATACCCGCTTTTTGGTATCTCGGCAGTGCAAATCGAAAATGCTCGTGCGGGAGGCATGGCTGCCGCTTGCGTTGGTTTCCTTGTCGAGGGAAAAGACATCTTCGATCGGATCTTCGATCTGGTCTTTCAGAATATCGTTTAGGAAATTGATGAGATTGATTTTGGTGTAGGCGTCGTCGGGGTTGAAGACCTTCTTGAAGATAAGGTCGGTCATCAGGTTGGCGTAGGGGCCGTTTTTCGGAAATTTCTTGCGTTTGTGCATGAATGTCCTTTATTCAATTGGTCAATGTCTATGACGGTTCTGCGCCTGGAAAAGCTATGCGGAAATTTGTAAAATTTTCAAAACAAACTGCGGCGGATAGAAGTTTTCCGGGTGTAGTTGCCTTTTTTATCGCTGGACAGGCAAGTAAAATGCAACAGAAAATGAAAAATGTCGTTAAAAACATGCCTGTTGCCCTGTGTAAACGCGAAAATTAGGGGCACAAAGAAAAAACTACCCCCTTTCACAAAAAAAAGATAGTTTTCAAGCGTATTGTGCGACCTTTTAACCGGGGCCGTTTTAGGTGTCACCTTGGAGAAGTTATGAAAAAGACGTTGAAAATTGGCAAACAACCGTGGCTTGCGAAGCTGATTTTGGGTTTTGCGCTGTTGCTTGGCGCTGGGGAGGCGTGGGGGTTAGCGTGTTCAGGGACAATTTATGTATCGAATCCTGGAACCTGGAGCTCTATGTATATGGTGGTGGATGGATCGTTTAACTTGCTCCCCAGTACGAAGCTTGAAAATGGTTGGTATTCGATAAATACCTTAGATTATGGTTCCCAATACGCTAAAGAGTTTTTCTTTGTCGCATCGGAAGGCGGCTGGAATGACTACGGCATAACAAGAACGCAATTCAATGAAACCGGATGGGCGCAATCGGATAAGTTTACCTGTTCGGATTTTGGATCGGGGACTACTTTGTATATTTATGAAGACCCGACAACCGCCGGAAAAACGGCGTTTTCTACGGATCCTCCCAATGCCAAATACTTTTATTTTCTTCCGCCGAATGATCAACTTTGGAATAGCTCGGTCCCGATGATCAGCTTGGATGGCGGAACTACCGGTGTGCCGATGTCCACAGACCCGACTCGTTGCGGCTGGTTCTATTATGTCTGGTTCAATCAGGATGCGCCTTCTTCTGTAACGATTTTCAGGGATTCGGATTCTGACCGGGAAGAAGTCTTGGGATGGGACGGCTATGAGGGGGCAGATGCTGTTGGAAATGTAACTCCGATTCCGATGAACGATGTTTTCACTTCGTTTAATGCGAATACGCTTTTCTTTATCTCCGATGCAAGCATGTGGCCCGATGACGCGAAGGAGGAGGATAAGGGCTTTTCGATTATGGATCCCGCGATCGATGGAAACTGCGAATACAAACTGGCTGCGATCATCTACGATACCGACGCATCTCTGCATCCGGCGTTCAGCTGTTATTCGGCAGGTGGAGAAGGTTGCCAGTATGGAGCGCAAGGCGTCGCCGCTGCAACTGCGCAAGCGGCTGTGAAAGCCTGCATCGGCGTAACCCACGGAATTGTTCAAGATACGCTAGGGGTTGACAAAAAGCCTTTGTTGAAGACTGCAGCGATGGGCGGCATGGGAGAAACTTGTTTTATCAGCCAAAGTTATTTTGACCAGCTTTTCCGCCCGACCGCCGGTGTAAACGAGATGACTTGTTTTGACCTGCCTTTCAATCGGGATTCTTATGGAAAATGGGAGTTTAATTCGGACTATTATACGAGTCCCGGAATCACGGTCCAAGGCGGATTTTATCCTGCAGAGGCGACGACAGACGATAAAATTTTGACGGAATACGGCTCTTCTCCGGTTAAAGCGGCGCGTACGAAACGCTTTGCGGAAGGTCCTGTCTTTGTCGGTCCGGCGCTACGGGAAGTCGATGCCTCGGAAAATGCCCAAAAATTTGACCTGCTTTGCAATGGCTCGGGATGGCTGGGCGGAATGGATGACTGTTCTGGTCGCTTTGGCGACGGAGATCACGACAAAGCGGCGATTGACACTTGGCTCGGAACGAAAGATGCCTGCATTTGGGGGTGGTCCTGCCAGGACAGCAAACCGACAGGGTGGCCGTCCTATATAGATGGATCTGAAACATCGTCGGCTAAGGGTTCTCCGAGGTGGCAGTCTAGCGCTGGCCGCAACCAGCAATTCTGCTTTGAAAGCCATGCGCAATTTGTCTATAAGTCGGGGCTCCGTTTCAATTTCCGCGGGGATGACGATATTTGGGTGTTTATCGGAGGCAAGCTTGCTGTGGATTTGGGAGGAACGCATTTGGCGGCTCCGGGCTATGCTGTCCTAGATAATCTGACGGATAAAAATAACAAGCCGTTTGTGGAAGGGGAAACCTACGATTTGGACATCTTCTTCTGCGATCGCCGCACGACGATGAGTAATGTCCGCATTAATACGAACATGTATATCCAGCAGAGCAATGGAATCAATTATAATAAAGATCCCTCTTATGTCGGCGAAGGGACTGCCTACGAAATCTGTTACGAGGAAACCGGTTCGGGAGACTGTGCGTCGGCTCTTTCGGGAACTTCCGCTTCTCAAAAGATTGTCTATTGTAGCGAAAAAATCAAAGAAGCCGGGTTTGATATGTATTACAACCTTTACAAGGGTTCGAGCGTCTTTACGAACGGGGCGACGACTTACGATTCGACGTGGTTCAAGTCGAAAGGTCCTGGAATCTTCTTTGGCGGAGTCGATCTTTCGAACTGGTATCGTCCTGTCATTAACAAGAAAACGATTGCCGGTCTGCCTTCGGGCTCGTATAAGTTGGTCGCTTCGATCGGTGGCAAGAAGACTTCCTGGTCGTTCCGCGTGGCGGGAAACCTGGACGTCTTGACCAAGGACGGTCAGGATTCTGCGAAACATGTTTACAAGGTGAAGACTTCGGCGATGGCGGACGTGCGGATTCCGGTCTATGTCGGCGCGGTCGGCGAGGCTCTTGAAAATGGATATCTCGATGTCGATCTGGAAGGCGCGGTGGGCGAGTCCTATTCGGTGTCGTTTACCGACGGGCTTCTCGTGTTTGCGGATTCGAACGGCACGACTCCGCTCACCAGCTCGGACCGCTTGACGGTCGGCCCGAATGGCATCGATACCGTCTGGGTGACGATTCCGCTTTCGGCGATGACCGCGCAGACGATGACGGGCTCCATTTCCGTGCGCAAGACGGCACTTGAACTTTCGTTCCAGCTACCGGCGATTGCCTTTGTGGATTCCACTTACCAAACCCAGCTTTCGGGTTACGGCAACTGGGACATCAGCGAGGATTCCATTCTGTATCGCGGTTCGGACTACGCTGCCTACGTGATGATGTATGACCCGACAAGCGGAGCGATTTGTGAAACTTGCAACTACGGCCTGGAAGTCTATCCGGCTTCGGCAGGGGTCTCGGGTCGCTCGGCGCTCGGGATTGTCAATGGCAAGGGCGTCGTGAACTTCCGGTCTTCGGTCCTGTATCCGAATGCGGCAGGCGACAGCGCGTTCTTTACCGTGACGACGATGGAAAACGACCTGATCGGGGCTTCCTGGCGCGGGCTTGTGTTTGAAGAACCGCCCGTTCCGATTCCCGACAGCGTGATGGTCTTTGACACCAAGGGCAAGCCGATGACCTATGCGGGGCTCGACATGGCCTACACGAGTTCGGAATATCTCGACGGCATCGCGGATTCGCTCTTTATCCATTATCACCGTCCGTTCCCGAAGGATTCCCTGCCGGATTCGATTCGCGTGGAATGGTCGCTTGATTCGGCGGAATATGTGACGATTACGAGGGAGCAGGTTCTGGCTGCGGCGAAGCCTCTGACCGATACGACTTACGATTCGGTCCTCGCTTTCGGCGGGCTTGAGCTTTCTTCGAAAGTGCAGACGGCGGGTTCCGGGAAAATGCTCGAATCCTTTGCGACATATAAAAAGAATGGCGTTGATACTCACGGTTCATTCACAAAGACGTTTACCGACAAGGTCGCCCCGATTATTTTGCGTGCGAACATCTCGGAACGCTCGGAAGGGCTGTTCCAGGTAAAGGTGACGCTTTCGGAGACGGTCAAGGCTAGCGATTCGGCGGATATACGCTCGCTCTTTGGCTACTACCTGCGTTCGGCGACGGACCTCGCGAATAAATACCTGGCGGTTCCGGCTTCCAATGCGACGGTTGTCGATTCGTCGGTGACGATGTTCTTCAATCTGTCGAACGGGACGATTCCGCAGGCGGGCGACTATGTGCGTGCCCTGCCGAAGTTCTTGACGGATACGGAAGGCAACGGACTTTCCGACTATAAAGCGACTGTTCCTTCTCCGTGGATGCTCCTCGAAGGCGATGCCGCTTCGACAATCGAAAGCATCAAGATGGGAATTGTCGATAATTCCGTGGATACCAAGAAGCCGAATATCGTCGCGAGCCGCATCGGCATTTACGATTCGCTCGGAACGGTCCGCGATTCCTTCCCAAATACGGTCGGCTATCTCATCAAGACGGACATGGGAAATATCCTGACGGATTCTCTCCTCGATGCGCAAATCGCGAATGGGAAAATATCCCTTTCCGATGTCAAGCTGCGCTATGAACTCGATATCTTCACCAACCTGGGAACGTTTGTCGCGCACAAGAGCCAGACGATCGCCTGCTCCGACAGCCTGTTTGGCGGAGACTGCCGAAATAATCGCGGGTATATCTATGTCGGCTGGAACATGGTGACGGACAAGGGGCGCAAGGCGGGAACCGGAGCGTATATCGCGAAGCTCAGCACGTATGTCCAGGTGCCCATCAAGGGAAAGACCGGCAAGCACAACGTGACGCAGACTTGGGGCGTCCGCCGCTCTTCCAAATAAACCGTTCGATGGAAATGCCTCGAATCCGGGGCATTTTTTATAAAATGAAACGCGCCGGTTTTCGGCGCATTTTCCGTATCAAGGTGAGCGAAGCTTTCTCAAGAATTTTAAAACCTGTTTTCATGTGTCGGGCATAGCTCGACAAGCTCGCTAACAGTCATTATCGGACTTGATCCGATAATCTCCATACACAAAGGGATTCCCCGGTCAAGCCGTGGAATGACATTGTACCGCAACTCTGACCACTGCACACTAACTACTAAGCTTAGACGTCCGCAGACTAATCCCTAGTCCCTAAACATAGATGTCCACAGTTCTAAGCTCTCTCAACTAAGCTCTGAATAGCTCGACAAGCTCGCTAACCTGCCATTATCGGGCGTTGCTCGCTAGCCTGTCAAATCCCTTATTCGGGGCACGGGAATGACATCATACCTTATTCCGCATCTCAAAAACCTAGACGTTTGCAGACCAATTTCTCATTGCTAATTGCTAATTTTTCATTCCCTTAGACGTCCGCGGTTCCTTATAGTCTTTTCGCTTCAAAGAAGTCCGAGTGCGTCCTTGATTGTCTGCTCGTCGGTTCCAGCAGGGAATAAAGCGCGTTCTTCGGGGGAGACATAGAGGAGCGAACGTTCTTCGTCGGGAAGCGCGGAACGGTCGCGTAAAACGCAGGGCTTGTTCTTTGTCGAATAGAAAAACTGGCCAGTCTTGAAGAAAGCCTTTTGGGCGATACCCTGGGATATCGCATCTTTAATCGTCCGGATGACGGCGGGACCCGCGCGGTGCAACCCGTGAAAGTGAAGCAGACGCCGGATGAGGTTCTTTTCGTGAATAGGCGATTCGGAATCCACGTAGAACTCTAGCTGGGCAACGAGAGCATCCCTGGCGGTTTCCGGGATGGAAGCCTTGGATTCGTCGGGAGGATTTTTCACCCGATACGGCTCTACCGGTATTTGCGGAAAATCTTCCTGTTTCGATTGGGATGGAATCGGCGCGACACTCTGTTCAACGGCGATGGTCGTGAGAACGTGATTTCTTTCGTCTGCCGTGGAACGGAACCAGTTTGGGCACCAGAGCGAAACGATTTTCCAGCCGAGCTGCCTAAAAAGTTTCGGGCGGATGTAAAGCCTGTCTTCGACGCTGCGGGATAAATAGCCGTTTCTGGAATCGACATCGATTCCGAGGAGAAAACGTTCCGGATCGTTTGCGTCGCGGACAGCAAAGGGAACGGTGAAATTGTTGTATCCCCAGTTCTTTTCGATGGAAAATTCCCCGTTGTGAATTTCCCGGTAAATCTGTTCTTCGAACGGTGAAAGAATCGGGTCGGAATGAAAAATGTCTTTTGCCGATGCGTTGGACGCAAAATGCAGAAATTCCAGGTAGCTGTGGACACCCGGATTGTTGGAAACCGTTTTTTCGGGAATTTCCATTGCAAAGATTTTTAGACAGGATAGGGCGTGTGTCGCGCAGACGTTGACTGGCTTGGGCGTGATGTTTTGCCCGGCGATTGTCGCGCCAGATTCCGCACAGACGAGAAGCGTGTCGCGGTATTCTCCGACAGCCTGTTCGGGGCGTTTGACATATGGTCCCTGGAGCGGATCTTTCGAGGAAAGAAATTCGGACAAACCGGGATGCTCGGAAATTTTTTCTTGAATCGCCTGGAGAATTTCCTGTCGGCGTTCTTCGGTAAAGACGATGATGCCGAGCGATTGGGTCGGATGCTGTTCGAGATGTTGCGCTGCGGTTTCGGCAATCGCTTTGGGTAAATCCTTTTCGATGACGACCTGGACGGCTCTTGTTTCATGAATATTTGGCGGTGGAAATTTTTGGAGCCTTTGGCTGTAGAAGTTCCGGTTGGCAAAGTCGATGAGCAGCGGATGCCGGTGAAGGAAATCCAGCGACAGACAGGAACGCTTGGCGCCTTTGTAAAGGGAATAGGCCAAGATGTTTTCGAACTGGGAAACGGAAAAAACAGGGCGGTTTGGCGCATCGAGAATCTGGGAAAATGTCGGTGTCGGCAGGTTGGAATCGCCTAGAAGAAACACTTGCCCGGAACGGAAAATCGCGGGCAACGCTTGGAGTGGCGTCATGGCGTCGGCATCGAGGCAGATTGCTATGTCGAAAGAATCTTTCTGGGAGAGAACAGCGGTTTCGGCAAGCGGAAGAATCGTCACGGCTTCTGGATTTTTTTGACAGAAATCTTTGAAGTAGAGCAGGTTTATCGCGGAAAGATCATCTGTTGCGCGTTGAAAGTCCTTGGCATATTTTGAATGCGCCTTGGGCGAAATGGAAAATACCGAAGGAAAAATCTTGCAGGCGTTCTGGATTTGCAGGGAATGCCAGAAACGGGAAAAATCCGCCGCAATGGCTTCTTTTTGAAAGTCGGTTTCCCAAAGAGCCTTTTCCAGGTTGGAAAGTCCCAGCTTTTTTAGCTCTTGGTATTTGGCGTTTATTTGGATGTAATTCGGGAGCAGGGAAAACGATTCGGACCATTTCCTGAGCAGGGATGCCTGATCTTCGACCGAGGAATCGTCGCTAAGTTTTGTAAAGGAAAGTTCCCGGCAAAGTTCTTCGAATTCGGAACTCGCTTCCCGACAAAGCCTGTTCAGCGCATTTGCGTCGGGAATGCGGTTTTGGACGGAACTGTATCTGGAAAGAATCGCAAGCGAAAGGTTCGCCTTTTCGTCTTTGGAAAGTTTTTTCCGAAATTCAAAAAGCCACTGTATTTTCGATGCGAGAGCGTCCCAATCCGTATGCTCGAACTTCCAGTCCTTTCCGAACAGGCGCAAGGCGATGACGGATGAGTTCATGTAGAGTTTCTTGCTTTCCTGCAGCCGGATGAGGCCATCCGAGAGTTCGAGAAGTTCGTCGTCCGTTTTTACCTGCTTGGGATTTTTGAGCGTTTTCAAAAGGGTCTTTTTCGCATCGTGGTAGTATTCCGAAAAGACCTTGAATCTTCTTTTCTGGTTGTTCTTGAGAATTTCCCGCGGAGCGCCGAGCTGCCAGTCGATCGCTTCGGAAACATAGACGGGCGAACCGTTCCGGCGAAATTCTGACCAGACCTTTCCCGCTTTGGGAAGCGCTAGAAGGGTTTCTTCGTAGGTGTCCCAGTCCTTGGATTCCAGGTCCCAACCTTCGAATGAAGGCGTCTCGGAGTTGAATTCCGGCGTAATCGCTTCGCTGATGTGGGAAAGCGCGGAAATGTCGATGTTCCCGTCGAAGATGAATTCCCCGGAAACGCTTTGGGCGAGCGTAGCGAGCGTCTGGTACTTGGAACTTGCGCTTTGCAGCTTTTGGAACAGTTCTGTTTTTTGGGAACTATGAAAGGCTGTGAGCGCAATTCCCTTGAAGGCATTGAGCGCTTTTCTTGTTTCGGGTTTTGCTTGCAGATCGAGAATGTCCTGGATGATTCCCTGCACCAGGTGAAAATTTTCCCGGCTCAGGGTTTCCGCTCCGCTGAACGTGGAATCCGGCCAGGCTTTTTTGGAAGAAATCTTGTTCAGGGCGATGAGCGAATCCGAAAGCGTGGAATTCCCCGGCGGAATCGGCCGGTTTACGGCCCTGTTGTAATCGATAAGGGTGTTGCGGATTTTTGCAAGGGCTTCCCGGGATTTTTCGAGAGTCGTGTCGCTTTGAATCGGAACGTGTGACTGCAAAATGTTTTCAAGTCGCAGCCGGGAAATTTTTTTCCTGTAGGCGACGAGGACTTTTTTCCCGCGGGCGATGTTTTCGGATACGAGGTTGGCGGCAAACGATTCCTTTGCGGAACCGGGCGGCGTTTCGATGACTTCGATTTTGTTTTTAGAAGAAAGCGTTTCGACGAGAATCGTATTCGCTTCGGAATCCATGGGGCGGATAAAGTAATGTTCCGCCGGGTTGAAAATTTCATCCGGATTTTTTTCGTCGATGTCGGAATCGACAACGCGGAAACCGTTTGGGGAAAGAAGTTCCCTTGCCGAGAAATCTTCCGAGGAGGCTTTTTCATTCCATTTTTCGTCTTCGGAGTCCTGGTGGGCGAAAAGGCTTGTCGCGTCGAAAAATCCGAGGAACATGCCGCGCGAAGTGCTTTTCCATCCGGCGACCGCATCGACAGCCCGCTCGACGGCGAGAAAATATTTTTTTGTCTGAAACGCCGAACCGTCCCAGAAAATTTTTGCGGGGGGAAGTTCGATCGCGTCCTTGTTTTTTATCCGCAGCGGGACGTTTTCGACTGGCGATATGTTTCTGAGGGAAACGGTCAGGCTTTTCGCGTCAAAAGAGACCGGGACAAATAGCAGCGGGGCGGTGTTCTGGGAACGCAAGAATCCGACGGACAGGAAAAGGTTCTGCGAACCGGTCTCGTTTTCCATGGTGCGGCTTGTTTTCCGAAAATCTTCAAATGTCGCCTTTTGCTCTTCTTCCGTCAAGGCGGGACCTGTCGGCGCAAAAAGGGAAAGCGGCAGGGCGATGGGCTTCCGGTACCATTTTTCGAGGAAGGGAATGCCGTCTTCCGCGATGACCGGCGTCTGGAACTTGGCTTTTGAACGGATGTTTAAAAATCTGCTTTTTGAGTCCAGGTCGAAGGAAGCTGTTCGCAAGTCTTGGATTTTGGAAAAAAGAGCGTCCGCCATATACACGCAATATAATTTCAAATTTTTGGAAAGAGAAACTTTTTTGCGCTCTGGATGGCTTCGTGGACGGAAAGGCTTTCCGGGCTTGGCACAAGCCCGGCTTCGCGGCAGACTTCCCCGAGGAGCTTTTCCGGGGAAATCCCGGCGTCGCGTTCTCCGCGGATGCTCGCCGCATGTTCCCGCTTGGAAAGCTTTTTCCCGGATGGCGAAAGCAGGAGAGGATGGTGCAAAAAGAGCGGCGGAGAGGTTCTTCCGAGAGCCTTTGCCAAGGCTATCTGGCGGGCGGTTGAATCGAGAAGGTCCCTTCCGCGGACGACAAGCCCGATGTCTTCCTCGAAGTCGTCGATGGCGACGGCGAACTGGTAAGTCCACTGGCCGAGCCTGTCCCTTACCGGAAAGTCTCCGCATTGCTTGCTCGGTTTTTCGCGAAACTTTCCGAGGAAAATGTCTTCCCATTCGATCGTTTCGTTCGGGGTCTTGAAGCGGACCGCAAAACCTTTTGCAAAGGGAAGTCCCCGGTCGCGGCAGTGTCCCAGGTAGATGGCTTCGCCGCTTGGGCTTGTCGGATTGGTTTCGAGCGTGAATTTTCGGGAACAGTCGCAGGCGTAAAGCAAGGATTTGGACTTTAACTGTTCGAAAAATTTTTCGTAGCGCGCTCCGTTTTGGCTCTGGATGGATTCCGCTTCCCAGGCGAAGCCGAGCCATTCCAGGTCTTCGCGGATGGCGTCGATGTAGGCGGGCCTTGCGCGGCTCTGGTCGTGGTCTTCGATGCGGAGGCGGACGCGGTATCCGAGCTTTTCGGCGGCTGCATAGACGAATAGGGCGGAGAGGACATGACCGCGGTGCAGAAAACCGGTCGGGCTGGGGGCAAAGCGCGTGAACGGCGTGGTTGTCTTCGCCATTTTTCTATCCATGTTTTCAATATAGCATTTGGGGAAATTAGGAATCAGTGGTCAGTGACCAGTGGCCAGTGGCTAGCGAGCAGTTAGGGAACAGGGAGAAGGGAATAGGGAATAGGTTGCCGAGCGAGCCGGTGGCAGAGTTTAGAGCTGAGATCTTAGAGCTTAGTTGGTAGTGAATAGTCAATAGTTATTAGTTGATAGTGGATAGGAAACAGGAGTCAGTGGTTAGCGAGCAGTTAGGGATTAGACTGCTGAACGGGCTTTTTTCCGCCAGGAGGCTCGGAACGGGCGAAAGTTCCGCAAAATTTGCCGCAAATTGAACTTTCGAAAGAGTTTTTGCAATTGGTTGACAAAGCTTTTTTTTTCTTATGTTTTGAAAAAAGGGTAAGGTTATGTACATATCTGCAGACGGATTTAGTTCGAAATCTCTTCAACGAAAGTTCGGAAAAAGGCTTTCTGGGCTTATGGGGAAGCCGCTTCTGGCTATCGGTGCGTTTTGACCGTAAGAATTCCACACAAAAAAACGAGGTAAAATAATGCGTGATTCCACACAAAGTAAATCGAAAAAAATTAATGTCTATCTGGTTATTGGCGAGCCCAATATGGGAAAAAGCACCGTGATGCGTCACTTGGTTGCTTTCACAGGAAGGAACGGGGGAAAAGCCCTTTTCGAAAAGGAGCTGCTTACCGTTTATCCTCAACCGTTCATCATTAGTTTTTATGGCTACCAGGCCCTGCAGGAAAGCGGAATTTCCCCGCGAGAATTTATCCAATTTGTCCAGAATCAAACAAAACAGCCGGAAAACCTTATTCTGGCGCTTCGCCTGAATGCTACCAATGGCAATAAGAATGTTGGTACTTGCCTGGATGCTAACGCCTACATCCAGGCGTTCATAAAAGCTGGATGGACAATTTCCAAAAGCGTCGTTCTGGATAATTCCGGCAATGCGAAATATCCCAAGCATTGGAACGCTTTGTCCGTTTTGTCGAGACCCGCCCAGAACGCTCCGATTCCCACCAATCGAATGGCTGCATATACCCGGATATATTTTGGATGGATTTGAAATGGATAATTCTACACAAGGCAAAATCAATCTGAAACAACTCCAGGAAAAATCCAACGAAATGCTGAATCAGCTTATCCTGAAATTTCCACAGAATCTAGACGATTTGTCGGTCGATAACATCAAAAAATACAATCTGATCAATTCGACAATTCGCTTGATCCAGGCCCAGCAGCGTCTTGATGACAGGAAAAAGCTCGCCCTGGTTACGGTTGTTTCGAGCATTGTATGTTCCAGCGCCTTTTCGTTATTCTTCGCCAAACTTTTCTTGTAAGGTGTGGGAATGAACTTTCAACATCAAATATCGGAGATAAACATGAAAAAAATCATCTTTGTTCTCTGCATGCTGTGCCTTGCCGCTTCCGCTTTTGCGGCGGACTGGACCGGGGCGACAAGCGAGCCGGAGAACAGCAAAAAGATAAACGGCAAGGTCTTTTACGTGATTACGAGCGCCGAGGAGCTTGCCTGGTTTGCCGCCCAGGTAAACGGAGGCAGGTCGGTTATCAACGCGGTCCTTGCAAACGACATCCGGTTCATGGACGATACGAGCAAGACCAGCTCTGTGAACTGGACGCCGATCGGGAAGAATTCCTCGGCGATGTTCGACGGGATTTTTGACGGCGCCGGGAAGACGGTTTACGGACTCTATTCGGAGCAAGATAGGTTTGCCGGGATATTCGGGGTGACGGATTCGAACGCCGTTATCCGGAACCTGTCGTCGCAGAAAACGTTGATAAAATCAAGTATATATGCGGGAGGGATCGTGGCCTGGAATTCGGGGACGGTGACGGGCTGCACGAACGGCGGCTCGGTCACCGCCTACGCCGAAGACGGAAGCCCCATCTACTCCGGCGGGATCGCGGGCTGGAATGCGGGGATGGTGACGGGTTGCACGAACAGCGGCGCGGTCTCCTCCTCCCAATTCTACAAAGGCAGCTACGCTTACTCCTACTCCGGCGGGATTGCGGGCTGGAATGCGGGGATGGTGACGGGTTGCACGAACAGCGGCGCGGCCTCCTCCTCCCGCTCCTACATAGGCGGGATCGCGGGCTATAACAGAGGGACGATTTCGGACTGTAAAAACTGGGGCTCAGTAAACGGCGCAGGTCTTGTCAAGCGCGACTCTAGTAGCGGCAAATTGCGCAACAGCTTCAGCGTGGCGGACACGGCAGTTTACGGTGTCATCTATAGCAGCAGCGGAACCGTCACCAACTGCTACTACGATTCCGATGTCCTGACCGGTAAATCCACCGTCGCCCCGAACTCGGGTCTCCACACGGCGGACATGCAGCGCGACCAGTTCGCCTGGATCCTCAACACCACGAACGGCACAGCGGAAAACAGCGGCGTCTGGAGCCGCGACAGCGTGGGCTACCCGATTTATGCGGATTCCATCCACAAGCCCATCTACAAGATAGTCTTTGACGACGACGGCGCGACCACGAACCGCTACACGAATTACAAGGGCCTGGTCTCGTTCCCGGAAGATCCCGAAGCACCCGAGGGGAAAATGTTCAGCGGGTGGTACACGGACGGCGGCGTCAAGGTGAAGGAATCGACAGTCTTTTCTGGCGACCAGACCGTGAACGCGGTCTATATCGATGTCTCGGACGTCTATTTCTCCATCCGCTTTTTCAACGCCGACTCGACGCTTCTCGATTCGCAATCCGTGCAATACGGCAAGACGCCGATCTACAGCGGAACCCCGACGCTAGCCTCGACGGCGCAATACAGCTATACGTTCGCCGGCTGGCACGTGGAACCTACCGCAGCCACCGAAAACTTCGACTACTACGCGGTCTATACGGAAACGCTCAACGCGTATGTTGTCCGGTTCTTCGACTATGACGGAACCGTTCTGCAGTCTTCCTCCTACCTCTACGGCGCAATTCCCGGAATGGCCACGGCGCCGACCCGCAAAAGCACGGTCGCTTACAACTATACCTTTGCCGGCTGGAATCCTGCGGTCGTCAAGGTTTCGCGGGCGGCGGACTACACGGCTCTCTACGATTCGTCGAAGGTCCGGTACACGGTTACGTTCATGAACGGAAGCGAGGTGTTTGCCAAGGTGCAGGCTCCCTACGGCGAAGCGGCTGTCGCCCCGAACCCCGGTCCTGCCCGAGAAGGCTACAAGTTTGTCGGATGGAACAAGTCGTTCTCGAACGTAACGTCCGATATGACCGTTCTCGCCCTCTTCGAAGAACTTGTCTATCGCAACATCGTCATCAGTCGCGGTGACGGCGAGGATGAAACCATCCAGGTCGAAGAGGATTCGCTCTTCACGCTCCCCGAGGCGCCGAAAAAGGAAGGCCACCTGTTCATCGGCTGGTATGATGCCGACGGGAACTTCCTCGGAAACCCGGGCGATACCATTAAAATCAAGGCCGATATCCAGATCGTTGCCCATTTTAAAGCTCTTTCGAGTTCTAGCAGCGAAAAGTCCAGTTCCAGCATGGCGAAGTCTTCGTCGAGCGTTGGGAAATCTTCATCGAGTGGCGAAAAATCCTCGTCGAGCGTTGGAAAATCCTCATCGAGTGGCGAAAAAACCTCGTCGAGTTCTTTGGGCGAAGGCAAAAGCAGCAGTTCGAATGAAGGGTCCGAGGCTATCCTAGCCAGGGTTCCCGTTCCGACCTGGACGGCTACGGCAAGTGGACGCTCGTTCCGGATTCACGCGGCGCCGGTCGGAAAACCCTATGCGCTTTTTGACTTGCAGGGAAAGGTTCTTGCCAAGGGACGCATTGAAAGTTCCGAGATGACGATTCTCGCTCCGCGGGCGGGGAGCTTCATCGTCCGCATCGGGGCGAATACGGTCCGGATGAACGCGAAATAGTCCGTTTGAATACGCTTAAAGAAAGGCGACACGCACGTGTCGCCTTTTGTATTAAAAAACGCAGAGGTTATGCCTGCTTTCGAAGTTCTTCGACGGAAAGCCCGGTTGCCGACGTCTATGTCGCTTAAACTGTCATTGTCGGACTTAGCTCGACAAGCTCGCTAACCTGTCAAATTCCATTTCTTAAAGGGGATTCCCCGGTCAAGCCGGGGAATGACATTGGACTATGTTCCTTGTACTGTTTCTCACAAAATTAAATGTTCGCTATTCTAAGAGCCTGTTTTCATAATCGCCTGAGCATCGTAGCCGCGCAGGAAACGTTGACCAAGGCCTCTTCGGCGCGGG
>CAKUTF010000041.1 GCA_934691725.1 uncultured Fibrobacter sp.
CCCTAGTCCCTTCTCCCTAATCCCTGGCACACCGCTTCCCGTTTTGCCTCCTGATTCCTGATTACTCATTACTCATTTCTAACTGCTCACTAGCCACTGGCCACTGATTCCTGTTTCCTGATTTCTTTTTATTTATCTCCCATTCCTAATTCAAAAAATTCAACACAAAATAAAAAGCCTCGCTTGCTGCCAAAAATCAGAGGCGAAGCTTTGAAATATGCTTTACAGGGTTTAGAGCGTGACGATTTTTTCGTTTTGCATCAGCTGGTCAAAAGTTTCCCGTTCGCGGATAACTTCGAGCGTCCCGTTCGTCTGCAAAATTTCTGGGGCGTAACGGCGGCTGTTGTAATTGCTTGACATCGCACTGCCATAAGCTCCGGCATCGTGCAAAACGAGATAGTCTCCGACTTCCGCCATCGGTAATTTTCGCGAAACGACAAAGCCTCCCTCTTCCTGTGTGAAAACGTCTCCAGATTCGCACAGCGGTCCTGCGACAATTGCGTCGGTTTCGGGACCGAGCTTCCTGCCGTCCTTGGAAACGATTGTTATCGCATGGTAGGACCCGTAGAACGATGGGCGAACGAGATCGTTGAATCCTGCATCGATGAGGTAGAAGAGATTTTTCTCCTGGCGTTTGATAGCCCGGATTTCTGCAACGAGGACTGCGCTTTCTGCGACAAGGTAGCGTCCCGGTTCCACTTCGAGCGAAACGCTGTGACCGACGGACTGTGCAATGTCTTTTCGGGTCTTGTCCCAGAGTGAGTAATAGGCGCGGATATCGATGCGGTCGTTTTTCTCTTTTTCCTTATAGGGAACGGGAAGTCCGCCGCCTGCGGAAATCATCCGGATGTGGGAACCTAGACGTCGGGAAGCATCGCGCATCGCATCGCAAACCTTGGAGAGATGTTCAAAGTCCGAACCGCTCCCGATGTGCATGTGAAGCCCGGTGATCCACATTCCGTTTGCCTGGGCGAGCTTGACGCAATCCTTGATCTGTTCGTGCCAGACCCCGTGCTTGGAAAGCGGCCCGCCTGTGTTTGTCTTTTGGGAATGCCCGTGCCCAAATCCCGGATTTACCCGAAGCGTCAGATTTGTCCGGATGCCCGCATCGGCGAGCTGTCGAATCATGTCCGCAGACCCGACATTTACGTGAATCCTGTGCTCCTTGACGAGGTCTAGCGCATCGCGGTCAAAGATGTCCGCGGTATAGACTATCTGGGGAACCTGTTTGTCGCTTTCTCCACCCTTGTAGCCAGCCTTGAGCGCCCGGACGATTTCCCCTGCGCTGACCGCATCGACAACGACGCCGTTCTTTCGCATCAAGGAGATAATCGAGAGGTTTGGACATGCCTTTTGGGCAAAGCGCACCGTGTCAAAGCAAGAGAGTTCCTGGATGCGTGCTTCGATAGTGCTCCGGTCATAGAGCCAAAAAGGGGTGCCGTATTTCGCGACACCCTCACGGATTATTTCGTCAGAGAACATCGGACTAGACATTCTTGATGCTGTTCTCGCCGCCCTGTCCGTCAGGAACGCGGTCGGGGTTTGCCTGGTCGATTTCCCAACTTCCGTCGAAGATGAACTTGTACTGGTAGGTTCCCGCGGCGAGGTTCTTTTTGATGGACCAAACGCCTTGTTCGCCCTTTTTCATCTTGGCCGGCGTCCAATCGTTAAATTCGCCTGCGACTTCGACCATTTTGGAATCTGGGGAATAGACGTTGAATACGACTTCCTTCAGTTCTTTCTTGGCGGCTTTCGGCGCGGGCTTCTTGGCTTGCGCGGCTTTCGGCTTTGTCGCCTTGGCGGTTTTCTTTGCCGGCGCTTCCTTTACGGCTTTCGAGACAACTTTCTTGGCCGATGAAGCGGGAGCTTTCTTGGTAGCTTTCGCAGCGGATTTCGTTTTCGTTGACATCGATCAACCTCCTCATTTGTTGTTAACTAATAATAACAAAAAAACATTTTTCCCTCAATGCTATATTTGGAAATATGAGACAGATGATTGCGCCAAGCGTCTTGAACGCGAATTTCTTGGATTTGGGATCGGAACTCGAAGCCGTCGAACGTGGCGGTGCCGGGCTGGTCCATCTCGATATCATGGACGGACACTTCGTCCCGAACATCAGTTTCGGCCCGGACATTTCCCGGCTGATTGGACGCGCGACAAAGCTTCCGCTCGACTGCCATTTGATGATAAGCAACCCGGAAATGTTTGTCGAAGAATTTGCAAAGCTCGGGGCGAGTTATATCACTATCCAGGCGGAAACGACGAATCATCTGGACAGAATCTTGAATCGCATTCGGGAGCTTGGGGCGAAGCCCGCGGTGAGCATCAATCCGGCGACGCCTATCGAAAGCATTCGCTGGGTTTTGGATGTTGTCGATATGGTTCTCGTGATGTCGGTAAATCCGGGCTTTGGCGGTCAGAGCCTGATTCCCTACACGCTCGAAAAGATCCGTACGCTCCGATCGATGAGGCCAGAACTGGACATTGAAATCGACGGCGGAATCAAGTTGTCGAACATCCTGGATGCGAAAAATGCCGGGGCGAACATCTTCGTCGTCGGCAGCGCGATTTTCAAGGCGGAATCCCCGGAAAAGACCTGCCGGGAATTTGTGCAAAAAGTTCTTTAGAAATTATATTTGAAATCCGACTTGAGGAGTTTTATGGAAAATTTAAACACGCAGATTAAGGATGTCCTGATAAAGTCCTTGGAGCTAGAAGACATCACCGCGGAGGATATCGACGATGATGCGCCGCTTTTTGGTCCGGGCAAGGGGCTAGGACTAGACAGCATCGACGCGCTTGAACTCGGAATCGCCATCAAGGACAATTTCGGAGTGTCCTTTTCGACGGTGAACGAAGAAACCCGAAAGCATTTTGCGTCTATCAATGCGCTCGCAGCCTACATCAAGGAAAATAGGAAGGATTGATATGGAAAAGACCCAGATTTTTGAAAAAATTAAAAGCGTGCTTGTCGATGAATTTGAAATGGATCCGGCGAAAGTCGTTCCCGAAGCGCTCCTTTATGAAGATTTAAATCTAGACAGCATCGATGCGGTGGATCTGATTGTAAAATTCAAGTCCATGCTCCCGCACAATGTAGATCCGGAAGTCTTTAAAAACATGAGAACTCTGCAGGATGTCGTCGACGCTCTGTACGATCTTGCCGGAAACGCCGACGAAAAGAAATGAATTCTCTTGCGGGAAAGATTTTTTTCGCAGCGTTGTCTGTCCTTTATCCGGTTCTGGTTTTTTGTGGACTTCGATTTTGGGGACTGTCTCCGCGCAAGCTGAGTCTCGTGCTGCTGCTTCTCGCCGCTTTCCATTTTTTTTCGATGTCGCAAAAGGGGCTTTCGAAAATTTCGCGGGCAAAGGAGATATTTCTTGCTCTGTTCCTGGTTGCTTGCGGAGGAATCGCGTTTGCCTTGGATAACGCTTTCGTTCTCAAGTTTTATCCGGTCCTTGTCAATGCGGGATTGCTTGTTTTTTTTGGAGCGACGCTTTTTCGCGGTCCGAGCCTTGTCTTTCGTCTGGCGACATTTTCCGACAGGCGAATCCTGCAAAGTGCGGACCGGTTCTACGTGGAACGTTATTGCGACCGGGTGACTCTTGCCTGGTGCGTTTTTTTTGTCTTCAACGGTCTAGTCGCTTTGTGGACAGTTCTCTTTGCGGATGAAAGGATTTGGTCCCTGTACAACGGCCTTGTCGCTTACATCCTGATGGGAATTTTCTTTATGTTGGAATATGGAATTCGAAAAATGAAACAGGAACGATTGAACGCATACATCCCTTTTTCGCAGATTCAGGCGGATTCCCGCCCGGAGGATTCGGTTGTCTGCTTTGGCGGAACGGGTATCTCGGAAGACTCCCGGACATGGGCGGATTTCAAGGCGGATGTTTCCCGGCTGCGCGCGGCGCTTGAAAGGGAAAAGTTTGACGCATGGATTTTGAATGCGGACGACATCTATTATTTTCTTGTCGCCGTTTTTGCGATTTTCCAGAGCCGGAAGAAAATCCTTTTCTCGGCGAACCGGCAACCGGAATATATCCGTGAAATCCGGACGGAAAATGTCGGTTTCCTAAACGATAGCGGGGCGGAAAATTCCCTGCAGATTCAACAAGTTCTGAAAACATTCTCTCCTGAAAAACCGTGGGAACCCTTTGATATTTCAAAAGTCCGTGCCTCCCTTTTTACTTCGGGAACGACCGGCGCTCCCAAGGAAATTGCAAAGACCGGTGCACAGTTTGAAAACGAGGCGAACGCTCTCGCAAAACGCTTTGGCAGAAATTTTGCAGGGCGGAATTTTTACACGACGGTTAACCACCACCACATTTATGGCATGGCTTTCGGAATCTTTGTGCCGATTTCGGCGGGACTTCCCATTCGCCGTTCCCGTTTTGAATTTCCCGAAGAAATAGAACGCATTTCTCGGGAACCTTCCGTAATCGTATCGAGCCCCGCTTTTCTAAAACGCCTCGTCTCTTCTTCACAAAAACGGATCCCTTTTAAAACGAAGCCGTTCTGGCTTTCTGCCGGGGGCGTCTTGCCGGAAGATGTTTCTGGCTGCGTGGAGACCCTTTCGGGAAACGGCGTGCAGGAGATTTACGGTTGCACGGAGGCGGGAGCGATTGCAACGCGGCGCATTCGGGAAGGAGCCTCCTGGCTCCCGATTTTTCCGAACCGGGTTTCCCTTGCGGAAAACGGATGCCTGAAAATCCAGTCTTCCTATACGGCTACTTGCGGTTTTGTGACCGGTGACTTGGGGACGCTTCACGCGGACGGTTCATTCGAACTTCTCGGCAGGGCGGATTCGATTGTGAAAATCGAGGAAAAGAGAATCTCCCTTTTCGAAGTGGAAAACCGCTTGCGGCAGACGGGCGTTGTGCGCGATGTACGGGTCGTTCCGATGTCGGGAAAACGGCAATATCTTGCCGCGGCCATTGTCTTGAATGACGAAGGAATCGCAAAGTTTCAAGGGATTCCCAAGAGAAACGTCAATGAGTTTTTCAAGGAACGCCTCTCTGGGTTTTTGGAAAATACGGTCCTGCCAAAAAAATGGCGCTATCTAGAGGAACTTCCGCAGGATGCGATGGGAAAAATTCGTACGCGGGATATTCAGGCATTGTTCGAAATTCCCGAATCACCGAATTTTAAAATCCTGAAATACCGTTTAGAAGAAAACAGGATGCAGGTCAAGATAGTTGTTCCCGAAACGAGCGATTATTACGACGGGCATTTCCCGGAATTTAAGCTTTTGCCGGCTGTAGTCCAAATCGATTTGGTTTTGCGTTTGTTCCGCGGATTGGCGGGAAAAACGCTTGTCTTTAAACGGATTTCACGCGCCAAGTTTATGGGTCCGATATTTCCCGAAATTCCGGTGACAATTGAAAGTTCTTATTTTCCGGATTCGGGAAAGCTTCTGTTCGGCATTTTCTCCGAAGAAGGGAAAAAACTGTCGTCGGGAACGATTGAGTTGGAAAGGACGGCAAATGAATTTTAATCCTTGCGCCATTGTTCCCGTATATCGGCATGAAAATACGGTGCGCGATGTAGTTGTAAAACTGGTCGATTTAAAGCTTCCGGTTATTATCATCGACGACGGAAATTCACCCGAGGCTCTCCAGGTCTTGAAAAAAATATCGCAGGAATTTTCGGGAGTGGCCGTCATTTCGCATCATGTCAATATGGGGAAAGGCGGCGCGGTCTGTTCGGGGCTTCGCGAAGCGTTCCTGTTGGGATTTTCTCATGCGCTCCAAGTCGATGCCGATGGACAGCACGATGCGTCGGCGATTCCGTTTTTGCTTAAGGCTTCCCGGAAACATTTCGAAAATTTGGTCGGTGGATTTCCTGTCTATGATGCTTCCGTGCCGAAGGAGCGTGAAATCGGTCGAAAGATAACGAACTTCTGGGTGCATGTTGAAACTCTTTCGTCGAGGATTCCCGATGCGATGTGCGGGCTTCGCGTCTATCCGCTTGCGCAGACGGTTCCTGTTTTGGAAAATATTTGTACTTTCCGCATGGGTTTTGACGTTGAAATTCTGGTCAGGCTTTCCTGGAAAAATATAGGGATGAATTTCTACCCGGTCAAGGTTTTTTATCCGCAGAACGGCGTTTCGAATTTTCACATGTTCCGAGATAATTTTGAAATTTCAAAGTTGCACACGCGGCTCGTTTGCGGGATGCTTCTCCGGCTTCCTAAAATTTTATTCGGGAAAAGACTGCATGGCTGATGCGCATTGGTCGCAAATCGAAGAAACGACGAAATCCGCTTGGAAATTTCGCTTCATGCTGTGGGCAGCCGTCCATTTGCCGCAAAAAATAATCAAGCTTATCGCTGCCGTCGTCGTGTTCTTTTTTTTCCTTGGCGCTAGCGAAGTTCGAAAACGCTCTCGTCTTTATCTGATGCATGTCGGGAAATTGCAGAACAGGCAAATTTCTTCGTGGGACGTTTATCTGCATATTCTTTCCTTTGCTCTTTCGATGGTTGAAAAAATTCAAGGCTGGGCGGGAAAGATTTCCCTTTCCGGATTGGAAATCCAAAAAGACGATATAGAAAGTCTCGTCAGTCGAATCGATTCCGGAAAAGGCTCCTTTGTTTTGTGTTCGCACTTGGGAAATATCGAAGCGATGCGGTCTCTTACGGAATACCATCAAAAACATTCCACGAAAGAGTTTCAGGTTTTCCCCGTTGTTGATTTTTCGGGAACGAGGCGTTTTAACGATTTGCTTCAAAAATTGAATCCCGAGTTGATGAAAAATTGTTTCGACGCGAATTCCATTGGAGTGGAAACCGCGATATCCATGCGGGAAAAAATGGCTTCGGGAAATCTGGTCGCCATCGCCGGAGACAGAACTTCGGGACATTCGCAAAACCGTTTTATTCCGATTACGTTTCTCGGTGAAAAGGCGAATTTTCCGGAAGGCGCTTTTGTCCTCGCGAATGCTTTGAAATTTCCCGTCTATTTTATCTTTGCTTTCCGCAAAAGAGATTTGGATATCGCGTCTCCTTATGAATTTCACATTATCCGGTCGAAAACGAATCTAGAAACGTGTTTATCCCGAAGTGAAAAGGCAACGGAACTTGCGAAAGAATACGTTTGCCTTCTTGAAAGGTATTGTCTGGAACATCCCTACCAGTGGTATAACTTTTACAACTTTTGGCAAAAGGAGAATTGACGTGGAAAAGAAATTTTTAACGGCGACTGCGGATATCCAGGTGGAATTTTTTGACCTGGATCCGATGAACGTTGTCTGGCATGGAAACTATGTAAAGTACATGGAATCGGCGCGTTGTGTTCTTTTGAGCAAGTTGAATTACGATTACAAGGCGATGGAAAAGGACGGCTATGTCTGGCCGGTTGTCCAGCTGTCTATCAAGTATATTCGTCCGCTGCGCTTTATGCAAAAGGTTCGCGTGGAAGTTTCCCTGGTGGAATATGAAATCTGCTTGAAACTTCAGTATCGTTTCATTGATGCGGAAACGGGAAAAGTGATCACAAAAGCGGAAAGTACCCAGATGGCGGTTCAAATCAAGACGGGGGAATCCTGTCTGGGATCTCCGAAGGAACTTGTGGAAAAAGTTCGAAAATATCTCGCCGAGGAACATCATGCCTAGACATTTCTTGACTCTCGTTTTTCTCTGCGCCATATCCGTATTTGCCGAAATTCCGGTTTGGAAATTTCCGGTGTCGGCGGACTTCGACGAGTTGGCGTTGGCGATGTCCGCGTTGTCTAGGTCGGAAAAAATTTCGGGAACGTTTCGACAGACGCGCACCGTTGAAAAAATCAACCGTTCATTTCAATCGACGGGAACTTTTGAAATTTCATCCGAAGGCATTGCCTGGAATGTTGAAAAACCGTTCGTGTCGAAAATGCGCCTGACGGATTCCACGATGATTCAAGTTGACGCTGCTGGGAACCAGACTGTGATGTCTTCGAAGGATCATGCGATTTTTGGCGAAATCGCCCGGACGATGCGAGCCGTTTTCCGAGGGGACCTGTCTCTCTTGCAGAAACGGTTTGATATTTACTTTGTACGGAACCAAAAGGAAAAATCATGGCATGTCGGGCTTATCCCTCGGGAAAAAATGATTCAAAATGCGATTCAATCCATCGAGTTGAAAGGTTCGCAGAATTTGGAAAAAGTGCTTCTTGTCGATGGAGAAGGAAACAAGCTGAGCTATGAATTCGGAAAATAAGAAAAAGCCTTTTGGAATTATCGTGTGGGCGGTTTTGCATATCGCCTTGATTGTTGCGGTTGTTTTCGCTTATCCGTGGAAAATCGATCGAAATCTGTTTTCGATTGTTCCCGGTTCAAAAATTTCGCAGGACGTCCAGAAAGCGGAATCGATTTTTTCAGAACGTTCCGCTCGGCAGGTGATGCTTTTTGTCGGAGATTCCAATGAAAAAAATGCGCTGGAGGCTGCAGATGAAATCGGCCAGATGCTCCAAAAAAGCGACCAGATCCAATCGGTATCCTGGATTGTTTCGGATTCCGCATACAGGCAATTCTCCGATTTTGTCTTTGCAAACCGTTTCGCCTTGCAGGATCCGGTCTTTTTGAAGTGGAATGATTCGACCTCGGCGGAAAATTTTTATCAAAATGCACTGGCTAGAATTTACGGGGCTTTTGGAATGGGAAATTTTTCCCGGCTAGACGAAGATCCGTATCTGCTTTCTTCAATGTCGGAAGAACGCCTTTTGAAAAAGCTTTCCGTCTTTTCGGGAAATCTGACGCTTCAGGAAAACAGGATGACCGTTCAGGATTCCGGCTTCACGTATGTCTTTGTGAATGCGCGGCTCGGTGAGATGTCTCCGTCCTTTGCGTCGAATTCGCACATCCTTTTTGAACTTGAAAAAAAAATCGATTCTCTGAGAGAAAAATATCCAAATCTCCGCGTTGAAAAATCAGGCGTTCCGTTTCACAGCTATGAAAGTTCCAAGCAGGCGCAGAAAGAGGTCGCTTGGATTTCGGGAATATCCATTGGCATCATTTTTGTCTTGTTGCTTGCCGTATTTCATTCTGTGGTTCCGATTTGCGCTACGCTTGTTTCGATTCTTGTCGCCATTCTTGCCGCAACCGGAGCGACGATTGCCGCTTTTCATGAAATCCATATTTTTACGTTTGTCTTTGGCACGAGCGTTATCGGGGTAAGCATCGATTACGCGCTTCACCATTTTGCGGATAGGGACGCACAATTGCGCAGTATGCTGTTGGGATTTATGACGACGGAACTCAGCTATGTTGCGCTCGGAATTGTCGATTTTCCGCTGCTGCGGCAGATGGCTTTCTTTTCGATGGTGGGACTTGCTTCCGCGCTTCTTTCCGTTGTTCTGGTTTTTCCGAAAATTTCGAATCGGATGCATGTCCAAAGTCCTCGGCTGCTTCGGGTTTCTCAAATCATCCTTGCAGGATATTCAAAAGTGGAGAGGCTTCCTCGGACGATTCGTTATATCCTGTGGGCGCTTGGGCTACTCGCTCTCGTTCCTGGATTTTTTAAGATGCAGGTGCAGACCGATATTCGAGCGATGTATCAGCCCACTGAAAGCTTGTGGAATTCGGAGCTGAAAATCCAGCGCTGGGTAAATTCGGGAATTTCTCCGGCTTACTTTATCGTGAGCGGCAATTCCGAAGAAGAGCTTTTGGAGAGGGAAGAAATTTTATCGGAAAAATTGCGTTCAGCGGAGAGTGACTCTCTTTTGAAAGCCCATCTTTCGATTTCCGATTTTTTCCCGTCCGACAAAAGGCGCGCCCAAATGGATTCCGCGTTGCATCGGGTTTTGCCGCTTCGTTACCGGGAACTTTGCCGAACCTTAAAAATCAAACCGAAAAAAATTGAGGAAAGTTTTTCCGTGGCAAAAGATTCTGCGTTGCCTGAACAGTTGGAAAGGATGCGCGAAACGCTTTCGCTCGGAAATATAGATGGAAAATTCTATAGCGTCGTCATGCCGCTGCATCTCCAGGAGAAATTCGATATCCATGCCTATGAAGATTCGGAAAACGGAATTTATGCGGTAAATAAAATGCAAACGGTCAATGCCGCCTTGACGGAACTTTCCTGGACGGCCTTGTCGCTTGTCGCCTTTGCCTATTTTGCCGTGTTCTTTATTCTTTCGTTTGTCTATACCTGGATGGATTCCCTGCGCATTGTCCGTGCGCCGATTCTCGCTTGCCTTTTGACTCTGTCGGTTTTTGGCTATGCGCAGATTCCGATAAATTTTTTCGTCATCGTCGGATTGATTCTCACGCTTGGAATCGGAATCGACTACGCCTTGTTTTTTAAGGATTCGGAAGACCATGCGGATTCCACGGCGCTTGCGGTGATTCTCTCTGCGGTGACGACTCTCGTTTCGTTCGGCTTCTTGGCATTCAGCCACTTTGCCCCGATATCCGTTTTTGGTTTGACGGTTCTCTTGGGAATTTCGACTTGTTTCCTGCTTTCGCCTTGGACAAGGGATTAGCGAATTTTTATATTGCGCTTCGGAGAACTGGATGAAATTTTTCAAATCCCGAAAACTGCTTTTTCTTGTCGGAGCATTGCTCGCTGTAGGCTGTTCGTCGGAGCGTGCCGTTGTCGGAAGCTCGGTGCGAATTTTTTATTCCGATGCGCATTTCGTATCGCTGATATCTCCAGAGGAAAATTCTTTTTTTACGGAAGAAAACCAGCATGTTTCGGGATCTTTTGGAAATAAAAACTTTTCGGCGGAATCCTGGATGCGTTTGAGCGATTCGGCTATCCATCTGATGCTTTTCGGGAATCTTGGCAACACGCTTGCGGAATTGATTTATACAAAAGATTCCGTTTCTTTTAAAAGTACTTTGCTGGATGCGAAAAAAATCAAGCCGGAATACATTTTGGCGGATGTCCAGTTCTGTTATTATCCGAAAGAAATTTTAATGCGGCATTTCCAGACCGCGGGATTTTCTTTTGTGGAAGAAAAACGGGAAAACGTTTTGACGCGAAAGCTTTTGGAAAACGAGACGCTGATTTTGAAGATGGAAAAAACGGCGAACCGGATCCTATTAAAGAATGAACTTCGAAATTATTCATATTCGATCGAATCCGAGAAACTGCCATGAGCGAGCCGTTGTATATTCATGATTTTGGCCTGTACACAAGTATCGGTGGCGATAAGGAGACTGTCTGGAACGCGCTTTGCGGATGTGGAAATCCGAACTTTACCCTGCAAAATTTTTGCGGAAAGGAACGTCTTGTCGGAAAGGTTTCCAATGCGGAACTTTTTCCGGTGAAAAACTTGGAGTACGACAATCGCGTTAACAGATTGGCCGAAAAGGTCTTATCGCAGATAGAACGTTCTATTTTTGAAACCGTGGAAAAATTTGGCGAAGAACGCGTCGGCGTTTTTGTCGGTTCTAGCGATAACGGTTCCGAGGAATCGCTTTCGGCGTTGAAATATTTCCGTGAAAACGGCTTTTATCCAAAAGGCTATTCCCTGAAAAAACAGCAGGCGAATTTTGTCGCGGAATTTATTGCGGACCGTTTTTCCTTGAAAGGTCCGGTTTTTACGCATTCCTCGGCGTGCGCTTCGAGTGCTAGCGCATTTGCTTCGGCAAGGAACTGGCTTTCTGCCGGATTTTGCGACGCGGCGATTGTCGGCGGTGTCGATATTGCGTCCTTGATGGTTGTTCTCGGTTTCGATTCGCTCGAAGCGGTTTCTCATTCTCCGACAAATCCTTTTAGCAAGAACAGGGCGGGACTTACGATTGGCGAAGCGGCGGCTTTCTTTGTTGTTTCCTTGGGCAAGGAAAATGCAAAGGTGATGCTTTCGGGAATCGGGGAAAGCTCGGATGCGGAACATGTGACGGCTCCGCGGGCGGATGGAGCCGGTGCCCGCTTGGCGATGGAAAAGGCTCTTGCCGATGCGGAAATTTCTCCGTCGGATGTCGATTATATCAATTTGCACGGGACCGGGACGAAGCTGAACGATGCGATGGAAAGTCTCGCTGTGCATGAAGTGTTTGGAAATTTTACTCCGTCGAGTTCTACAAAAGGATTGACTGGGCACACTCTAGGTGCTTCGGGCGCTCTCGAAGCCGCGTTTTGCTGCCTTGCGCTTTCGGATAAAAACGGGGAACATCTTTTGCCTGTTCATCGCTTTGACGGGTTTCGCGATTCCGCGCTTCCCGAAATTCACCTGGTGACATATGGTGAAAGTTCGCACCGATTAAGGACATGCATGAGCAATTCATTTGGCTTTGGCGGTTGCAACGTTTCGCTTGTGCTGGAGAAAACTGAATGACAGAATTTGACACACGCGATAAATTGTCATGCCTTGTTCCGCATAAAGGGAAAATGCTTCTTCTTGATAGAATCGTTTCCTTTGACTTGGAACAGGCGCAAGTCGTGACAGAAATCGACATCTCCGACAAGAGCATGTTTTTCGAGGAGTCGTTTGGCGGAATTCCCGTCTGGATAGCTTTTGAATACATGGCGCAGAGCGTATCCGCATTGACCGGAATTTTCGGGTTGCAGGCAGGTACGCCGCCTCGGATGGGGTTCATTTTGAGCGTTACGAATTTTTGCGCTGAGGTATCCGTATTTCCGAAAGGTTCAACTGTGCAGATCGAAGTCCGGCAGATTTTGCGTGTCGATATGGCGGTCACATTTGAAGGGAAAGCCTTTGTCGGCGAAAAGTGCGTGGCAACGGCGACGATTAATGCCGTAGATGTCGAAGACCCGAAAAAAGTTTTAGGAGTGTAATATGGAAAACGGAAAACGCGTTCTGGTGACCGGGGCGAGCGGGGGAATCGGGCTTGCGATCGTTCGGAACCTGCTTGAATTCGGATATCGTGTCGTTGCGCATTACAACCGCCATGCGGATTCGCTAAAGATATTGGAAAAGGAATTTGCGGAACGCTTGCGCCTTGTGCAGTTCGATGTGAGCGATCGGGCGAGTTGTCGAGAGGCTCTTGAAAAGGATATTGTGGAAAACGGCGTCTATTATGGCGTGGTTCTTTCTTCGGGAATTTGCCGCGATGCCGCATTTCCGGCGATGACCGATGATTACTGGGACAAGGTAATCGATGTCAATCTGGATAGTTTCTACAATGTACTGAAGCCGATTGTCATGCCGATGTGCCGGAAGCGACAAGGAAGAATCGTGACGATTTCTTCGGTTTCGGGAATTATCGGAAATCGCGGACAGGTCAATTACAGCGCAAGCAAGGCCGGTCTTATCGGAGCGACCAAGGCGCTCGCCACGGAACTCGCCAGCCGTAACATTACGGTGAATAGCATTGCCCCTGGCGTAATCGAAACGGAGATGATTCAAAATGCTCCGCTGGATATGATTTTACCGTCGATTCCGATGCGTCGTGTCGGAAAGCCCGAAGAAGTCGCGGCGACGGTTGCCTTTTTGCTTTCGGACGGGGCCGCCTACATCACCCGCCAGGTCATTTCTGTCAATGGAGGTCTTGCTTGAAACGCCGTGTCGTTGTTACAGGAGGTTCGTGCATTTCTTCGCTAGGAATGGAAACGGATGAAATCTTTTCCAGTCTGCGTTCGTTGAAGAATCGGATCGTGCGGATGGAGGATTGGGAAAAGTACACACAAATGAATACACGGCTCGCTGGACCTATCACGTATCCGCTTCCGGAATATCCGCGGAAAAAAGCCCGGGGCATGGGGCGTGTGGCGCATCTCGCAGTTGCTTCGGCGGAAAAGGCTCTTGCTGTCGCCGGAATCGATTTGAGCGATCCGGTTTTAAAATCGGGACGCGTCGGGGTTGCTTACGGTTCGTCAAGCGGAAGTTTTGATGCTCTGATCGATTTTGTTGCCATGCTTCAAAATAGTCAAGCCGAGAGCATTACGGCGACATCCTATATCCGATCGATGCCGCAGACATGTGCGGTAAACATCAGCGTCTTGCTCGGACTGACGGGCCGCTTGATTACAACGAATACGGCTTGCACCGCGGGCAGCCTTTCTATCGGCTACGCATTTGAAGCGATCCAGAACGGAGCGCAGGATATGATGCTTGCCGGTGGCGCGGAAGAGTTGAATCCTACGGAATCCGCTGTTTTCGACACGCTTTTTGCGACAAGCGTCAAGAACGACTCCCCGAAACTCACCCCGGCGTCTTATGACCGCGATAGGGATGGTCTTGTCATCGGGGAAGGTGCCGGAACGCTTGTTCTAGAGGAACTAGAACATGCAAGAACCCGAGGTGCAAAAATCTATGCGGAAATGGTCGGGTTCGGGACGAATACGGACGGTGACCACATTACGCAACCGAAAAAGGAAACGATGCAAATCGCTCTTGAAATGGCCATGCAAAATGCGGGGATTTCCCCGGAACAAATCGGCTATGTGAGCGGGCATGGAACGGCGACAAAGCGCGGCGATGTTGCCGAGACTGTCGCGACGTATCGGGCGCTGAAAAATCGTCCGGTTCCCATCAGCAGCCTGAAAAGCTATATCGGCCATACGCTTGGAGCGTGCGGCGCGATTGAAGCGTGGCTTTCCGTCTTGATGATGAATCGGAAATGGTTTTCGCCGAATCTCAACCTGAAAAACGTCGATCCGGAATGTGCACCGCTCGACTATATCACGGGAAGCGGTCGCGAAATGGACATTGAATATCTGATGTCAAATAATTTCGCTTTTGGCGGAATCAATACTTCTCTGATTTTCAGAAAGGTCTAGACAGCGGATTTTCCGGATCCCGGTTCCGGTAATTTTCCAAGGTTTCCCGAATTTCTTCGGTGAGATAGATGACCGCCGCGGAAGGGGAGTGCGCATTGAATTTTTGGATTGAAATCGGGTTCAAAATTTTTAAGCGGTAATGGTAGCGTTCCGTCGGATGTGTTGAAAAGAACGGGTCGTGCTTGCGGATACCGATTTTTTCATTCCCTCCGATGTATATCGGTAAAACATCGCATTTGGCGTGGAAAGCGAATCGGGCTGCGCCCTTTTTGAAATTCATCAGCTTACCGGGAACGGTTCGTGTACCTTCTGGAAAAACGATGAGCGAATTTCCGGAATGGATGCTTTGCGTGGATTTTTCGAGCTGCTCGCTAAACGGGATGGAATTTGGAATGTAGAGAGTCCGCACGAATTTCCGGACAAAGGGCGTCTTGGCGAGAGTTCCCTTGACGATACAGTTTGCGCGCGGAATGAGCGACAGGAGGATGACGACGTCGAGAAGCGACGGATGGTTGGCGACGATTACGCACGGAGAGCTTTTGGAAATCCTGTCGGAATTTTCGACATGAAGAGAAAGCACCCCGAGAACGCGCATTTCCCAGACAAAGATTTTAAAATAGGAGTGGACGATTTTTCTGGCAAGGCTCTGGAAACGTTTTTTAGAAAATCCCGAAAGGATGAACAGTAGCGGAAACCCGATTGATGAAAAAAGCAAACTGCAAATGCCAAAAGAAACGTAGGAAAAAACCTTGGCAAATAGTCGATAAAAATAGGCGGCTTTTTGAACGGCGAACATCTAGAGATAATGTTCTAAAAAATACAGGGCTTGTTCGGCAGCTGTAGCTTTTTCGGGAAGAGGGGAAAGTTCTAGTTCGCAGACGGAATCCGCCTGTTCCGTGGAGAGGCGCAGTGCCAAGGCGCAAACCGGATTCGGGTAGGGAGAGATTTCGGAATAGGCTTCGGGAATGCGTTCGTCGGCAAAGACAAAAATCCTTTCCGATTCTTTACCGGATAAAAGCGGAGCGGCGGCTTCCCTTAAACCGTCTTCAAAGGAACGGTTCCCGGAAAATATCGCGCTGTAGCCTGTCATGTTGTTTTCGATTATCGAGGCGGCGGCGATCGGAGCATTGAATACGGATAAACTAAACTTTGCTGGCGAAACTTCCCCGGAATCCAGGATCCCGGAAGATATCTGGAACTGTCTCTGAATTTCTCCAAATTCCGACGCAAATGTCATCGGTGCCGGTGAAAAGCCTTCGGAAACATCGTGGGTTACATAGGCGACCATTTTAGAAAGATCGCTGAGACGTCTGCGAAAAAGCATCGGGACGAACGAAAGCTTGGGCATGTTTTTTTCATCGGTCCAGGCGGAATATCTTTGAATGAAGAGGCTCATCTTTTTTGAAACCGGAAAAGCGTGTAGCAGTTGATTCCCAGCTGGTGATGGACTTCCCGCAATTCCAGACCGCCTTTTTCGATAGCATTTTTCAGTTCGTCGTAGCGATACATCTTGCTTGTGCCGTTAGCGATGCATGTAAAGTAGAGCGATGTCGCTTGCAGGGAATATGCCGCGGCTTCGAAACGCTGCTTGTCCCAAATCGGTTCGAGTACATAGACGTCCGTCTCGGCGCTTATCGAACGGGAAATTTTTTCCGAGATTTCGGTAATCCGGGAAAGCGAAAAACAGTCTAGGAACTGGCTCATCCAAACGCAATCGGCTCCGTTCGGGAATTCGGTTTCCTTGTCGAGAACGTTGCAGGAAATCGTATCGATGCGATTTCCAAATCCTGCATTCTTTGCGTTTTCCCGGGCGACTGCGGCTTGTCCCGGAAGGTCGATGATGGAAACAAGGACATCTGGATTGTACTTGCAGCAGGCGATTGCCCATTTTGCCGTGTTGCCGCCGATGTCGAAAAGTTTTCGGCAAGGCCTTGAAAAGACGATGGGGAGAGCCTCGGGAAAAGCCAGGTCCGAGTAGAAATGGTCAAATCCGAACCAGCTTTTTTTGAACTGTTCGCTCGTCTCGGAAAGTCCTTCATAGACCGTTTTCCAGTTGCCGAAATGCTTTAATCCTTTGGGTTTGCCGCTTCGGATGGATTCTTGCAGATCGCTTGATCCTATATAGCAGACGTCGTTTGCAAAGTCCATGTTTACGCGGGTCATTTCATCGGCAAGGATAAAGTATCCGATTTTTCCGAGCGTGTAGGCGGGGGCTTTTTCGGAGGTCTCCTTTAACTTGAGAATTCCCATGCCAAGACCCATTTCGGCGAGAACGCTTACCCCGTAGGCAGACAGGCTTAATTTGTCCGCAATTTCCTGAGAGGTGATTCCCGTTTTGCGGAAGCGGCTGACGGTTTCGAGAATTCCCAGATCGCGTAAAGCCTTTGCCGCATGGAAGGAGAGCGGAGAAAATGCGATTTTTTGGGCTTCGAATTTTGCCTGGACGGCGTCGATATCGTCTCGAAAATAAAAATCAAACATGGCTCGCTCTGTCTTTACCGAAAATTTGTTCTGCTATTTGATGAACGCGGAATAGATGGCGCGGATTGCGTTTTCCATATTCTCTTCGTCAACGCCGACTAGGATGTTGATCTGCGAAGATCCCTGGTCGATAATCCGGATGTTGATTTCCTTTTCCGCAAGTGCGGTGAAGAGCTTTGCCGCGATGCCGACCTTGTTCGTCATGCCGTGGCCGACCGTTGCGACGAGGCTTATTCCCGGAAAGACCTTGACGCGGTCCGGGTGCATCTGGAGTAAAATATCTTCGAGAACGGCGTCCTGTACCGCTTCGAGCGACTTGGTATCGACGACGATGCTCATGGAGTCAATGCCGCTCGGGCTGAGTTCGTAGGAAAGTCCTTCGCTTTCGAGAATGGCGAGTACGCGGCGACCGAAACCGATTTCCTTGTTCATCATGCTCTTCTCGATGTAGATCATCGAAAAGCCTTTGCGCCCGGCGATTCCCGTGATGGGGCTTTCCGTCTTGTCCGGTGTCGGGCCGATGATGGTTCCCGCGTCTTCTGGGCGGTTCGTGTTGCGGATGTTGATGGGAATGTTCTTTGCGCGGCACGGGGCGATGGATTCGTCATGCAGGACGCTCGCTCCGGAATAGGAAAGTTCGCGGATTTCCCGATAGCTGACATAGCTGATGGGTTTTGGATTTTCGACGATGCGCGGATCCGTCATCAGCATCCCGGAAACGTCTGTCCAGTTTTCATAGACAACCGCGTTGATGCCGTTGGCGAGAACCGCACCCGAAATGTCCGAGCCTCCGCGAGAAAACGTCTTGACCTGTTTGTGCGGACCTTCTCCATAAAAGCCCGGGACGACGAACAGCTGGTTCTCGTCGGCAAGCGTCTGGGCAATCGTTTCGTAGCTTTTGGGCGTGATGCGGTAGCGTTCGTCAAAGGCGATAAGTTCGTAGGAGTCGACGAATTTCGCTCCGAGATATTCCGCCATCAGCCGTGCGCAGAGAAATTCTCCGCGGGAGACCAGAAAGTCGATGGTAACCGTTCCGTCGTTTGCCTTGAGGCGCGCTTCAAGTGCCGCCAAATCGTCGCCGATTTTCGTGTTGAGACCCAGGTCTTTCGCAATGTCTAAGTAGCGGTCGCAAATCATGCGCCACGGATTAGAAAAATCAAGCCCTTTAGACGCGAGATCGTATGTCGTGTAAAGCAGGTCGGTCAGCTTTGTTTCTTTCGGGTTGCGCTTTCCCGGAGCGGAGACGACGATGACCTTTCGCCGGGAATCCGCTTCGACGATTGCCTTGACCTTTTGAAATTGTTTTGCTTCGGCTACGGAACTCCCGCCAAATTTGCAAACGATGCGATCTGCCATACGAATATCCTTTTTGTAAAAAAAAGAAGTTTTTGTAAAAAATAGCAATCATCGGTAGATTTTTTTTCGTGAAAAGCGTTATGGGGGATGTGGAAATTTATGCACTTGAGGAAACACGATGAATGATTCGAAAACTCTTCTGGATATCGCTTCGCGTTCGACGGTTCCCGTCCTTCTCTGCGGCGAATCGGGAACGGGAAAAGAGGTGATGGCGCGTCGGCTCCATGCGCAGAGCGACCGCTCGAAAGGTGCGTTTGTCGCGGTGAATTGCGGGGCGATAAGCCCGGGCCTTGTGGAAAGCCTGCTCGAAGGCTCTTGCCGCGGAGCCTATACGGGTGCGGTATCGAACCAGATCGGGCTTGTGCGGGCGGCGGATCACGGAACGCTCTTTCTCGATGAAATCGGAGAACTTCCCCTCGAAAGCCAGACGCGCCTCTTGCGGATTTTGCAGGAACGCACAGTGATGCCTGTCGGTTCGCAGCGGAGCGTTCCCGTGGATTTTCGGCTGGTCTGTGCGACGCATCGGAATTTACGCTCGGCGGTCAAGGCGGGACGCTTTCGCGAGGACCTGTTTTTCCGCCTGAACGTTTTTCCGATACATCTGCTTCCGCTCCGGGAACGCTTAGACGAACTGCGAACCATTGCCGCGGAAATTTGGAGCGGGCTTTCTTCGCGGCCTCTTTCCGCCGAAGAGTTAGAGAGCCTTTGCCGCTTTCCGTGGCCGGGGAACGTTCGACAGCTTAAGAATGTCCTAGAGCGCTTCCAGCTCTTGCAGAATCTCGGAAGAACGCTAGACGAGGTTCTCGCTGTGGAGCCTTGGGACCTGCACCCGACGCGGGAAGTTTGCGTCCGCGACCGCCGCTATCGTTATGGAAATCTGCCGTCCTGGAAAAGCATCTTCGAAGCGATGGAGGAAGCGCAAAACAACAAGTCTCGTGCTGCCCGGATTTTGGGAATCAGTCGCGGCTCGCTCTGCTACCAGCTGAAGAAAAATTCCCCGTGCGCGAAGCCTTCTTAAATTCTATTTTATGGATGCTCGTATTTGAAATGGAGTCCAAAGATGAAACATGTATTTTTGATTGTTCCCGCTTCTGTTGGCGTGGATGCTTCCGCCGCCGCGAAGTCCGTTCTTGATGCGGTAAAGAAAAATGTAAAAACGGTTTGCGCTTTTGCCGCTGCCGAAGAAATTCCCTCGCTTTTGCAATCGTCTGGCGCGGACGCTTCGATGGAAGCCTTGGTCGGAAAGGTGCAGGACGCTTCTGCGGAGGCGGTCGTCGTGACGGGCGTCTTGCCGGAAAGTTCCGTTCGTAGCGAAACCCTGAATATCCAGATGGCAGCAGCCCTCGATGCCGACGTCGTCCTGGTTGCTGACACTGATGAAGTTGGTGGGGCGGTCGCGTTTGATTTTCTGTCGCAAAAAATCCGAGTTGCGTTTGTATGCGCTTCGGGAGACTCGGTCTGCGAATCCGCAATCCAGAAAATCCTTTCTGCGGAACCCGAGCATCGCATTTCCCAGGCGGAATTTCGTCGCAACCTGATTTCGCTCGCGTCGAGAAACATCAAGCGGATTGTCCTCCCGGAAGGAGCGGAACCGCGGACGCTCAAGGCGGCGGTCGAGGCGTTTGAACGAAAAATTGCCGTTCCCGTTCTCATCGCCAAGCGCTCCGATGTCGAAGCGGAAGCCGCCCGTCAAAACTTGAAAATCCCGGATGGCTTTGAAATTATCGAACCGTCTGCGGAACTTGCCGAAAAGTATGTCCCGCTTCTGGTGGAACTTCGCAAGGCAAAGGGGATGACCGAGGAGAAGGCACGCGAAGTCTTGAAGGACCCGGTTTTCCTGGGGACGATGATGCTCAAAAAGAACGAAGTGGACGGTCTTGTCTCCGGGGCGATTCATTCCACGGCGGATACGGTTCGCCCTGCGTTGCAGGTAATCAAGTGCGCTCCGGGTGTCAAATCGATCAGTTCCGTATTCTTCGTCTGCTTGCCTTCTCAGGTCCTCGTTTTTGGCGACTGTGCGATAAACTTGAATCCGAACGCCGAAGAACTGGCGGGTATCGCCATCCAGAGTTACGATACGGCAAAGGCTTTTGAGCTTCCTGCCCGCGTGGCGATGCTCAGCTATGGAACGGGAAACAGTGGAAAGGGCGACGATGTCGATTTGGTCATTGCGGCAACGGAAACTGTGCGGAAGGCTCGCCCGGATATTCCTGTCGATGGACCGCTGCAGTATGATGCGGCGACGACAGAAAATGTCGCACGGCTAAAGGCTCCGAACAGTGCGATTGCGGGAAAGGCGACCGTTTTGATTTTCCCGGATCTTTCCGCGGGGAACATTTGCTACAAGGCTGTGCAGCGTTCCGCTCCAGGCGTCATCGCGGTAGGCCCGATGCTCCAGGGATTGGCAAAACCGGTGAACGATTTGTCTCGCGGCGCTCTCGTCGAAGATATCGTCTATACGATTGCCTTGACCGCCATCCAGGCTCAGAATTAATTTATCTGTAAAATTAAAACAAAGTAATCCCCGCGCGAATCGTGGGGATTTTTAAGTTAAAGTTGGCTTATTTAAGAAATTTAGTACTTTTCTATTCCTTGAGATAACCTTGCAATGGTGGATCATATTTTACATTATATTGACGCTCTTTTGTTTTCATGAATAATCTTGATAATCAGATCTTCCCCAACTAGAAGAGATTGAACGGTTTATAAGGCAAGAAATGAAAACCATCAAAAAATCTATCAGAAAGGAACGTTTATTCGTTTTTCGTTCCTACTAAGAGCTATATTGCAGATGTCCGTTGGTTTTAGGCTTGTAAAACTTAAACCAGTCTTGGGCGAAAACATGAGGAATACGAATTGATGCAAACTCTATGGAGGTTACGATGTAACTGAATAGAATGTGTTTTTAGAGGCGGCACTGCGAATGCTGCCAGGGAAATGCATCGGCAGATTTTAGTTAGCGGCTAATCGATTTGTCTTGATGCACAAAAAATTTTCTGCCGGAAACGGCAAAGGATTATTGATGGCAAGACAGATCTTGTTCATGTCAATCCATATTGTCCTTTCTAAAAAGGAGGGGCGATATGGGAACTTCTAAACCGGGGCGCTACATGAATACGAAAGGTAGCGCTAGAACCATGAGCCAGTTTGCGCTGGTTCATGCCTCAGAGGGTAAGTTTACGCGACCGCAAAGACCGTCAGACCCTTTAAAATTGATGAGTGGCGGTCACGGACAAAAGGGAATGGATTTGCTCGATAAATACGGGATAACGTATCATATCGTGAAGGTCTATCCCAATGGTGTTCGTGTCGGAAACATTTCAAACCACAAAGATCGACGTAAAAGGGTTGGCTTAAATCAATCCTGGTTTCCTGCTTCGTGGAACGAAAAGAAAATCAAGCGTGCCGGCGAACATGTGGCGCAATTATATAGAAACCGCAATACTCCCGACGGAAAAGTGATGTTTGGAACTTTTAAAGGGGTTCGTGTCGGTGTGATTAAGAGAAATGGACAAATTGCAACGGCATTTCCAGATAGTTTTCAACCATAAGGAAAAATCAATATGTTAGACAAAAAAAGATTTAAAGAACTGATTCAAGAAAGAATCAACAGTGAAGGTTTGATTGAAGCTGGAGATACAACTGCTTGGGATAATTTAGCTAAATTTCTCTCAGCGGATATTGCTGCTTCGATTGACTTTTTGGAACATGAATGCTTGCCTGACGACATCTATTGGGTTAGCGAAGTCTTCGACGATATAGCAAGAAAAACCCAGTCCAAGGATTTTATCGCTGCGATTCACCGGATCTACGATAAAATGCCGGAAAACGTTAAAGAAACGATGGAGGTGGATATCCGGTCTGCGGAACAGGCGATAGATGGCGATTAAAAATAGGTTTATTCCTTTTCCCCGCCTACTAAGAGCTATATTGCAGATGTCCGTTGGCTTTAGGCTTGTAAAACTAAAACCAGTCTTGGGCGAAAATATGAGGAATACGAATCGATGCAAACTCTATGGGGGTTACGATGTAACTGAATAGAATGTGTTTTTGGAGGCGGCACTGCGAATGCTGCCAGGGAAATGCATCGGCAGATTTTAGTTAGCGGCTAATCGATTTGTCTTGATGCA
>CAKUTF010000042.1 GCA_934691725.1 uncultured Fibrobacter sp.
AGGCTTGGATTCTTGACACCGCTAGAGTATATTTGCATGCAAGTTAAACAAATTTACTTGACGACTTAAATCCGCCTGTCTATTTTTATCTCGATGGGGTAAAAATTTGCGATGGAAGTAGAAATTTCGCCGATTCGTTGAATATCTTAGCCAGCTATGGAAACTTGACAGGGGATAAATTTACGATTTGTAGACTATCTTCTGGAGACGACTATTTAAGCTTGATAGAAGCGGCTTTCACAGATCGCTGTCAGTTTTTTGAAGATAGCTCTCGATGGGATGTATTTATCTGCTCTTTCAGTTCGATTTTTAATAAAATTGAATTGAAACCGGCCCAATTAACTTTGGAACTATTTACTGGTGATTCCGTAAAAAGCGTAAATGTTGGTGTAATCGATTTTCAGGGAATCTATGTCAATATATTTCCGGTACAGGATTCTGCAAAATGGTTTAATTACACAGAAGGATCGATTTTGCCATATTTTGATAATTTTGCATCCCCTTCTACTTGGATTCGAAACACATGCCTTGACGGCTATTGTATAGCGATGCAGCCGATGTCGGGTCGGGACGCTTGCTTTGACAAGTAGAGGTGTTGGTCGGTGAAAAAGCTTTTGTGTGGCGGTTTTGCGGTTTGACGGATGATGGTATGAATGAAGAATGATTGGCTATTGCTCCTGAGATTATAAAAGAAGAAATGAAGAGAATGTTTTGAACGATTTAAAGTTTTCTACCTTTATCGCAATGAATTCTCCACGTTACGTTTTGATGAAACTTTTGCCGAAGAACCTCGAATCGAGACTCTTTGGAAACCTGATCAACCTGAAAATCCCCTTTCTTTCGAAGCTCGCGCGGAACCTTTTCGCACATGCGTATGCCCTGGACATGTCGGAAGCGGCTCGTCCGCTAGACAGCTATGCGAACATCGGCGAACTTTTTGTCCGGGAACTTTTGCCGGGAAAGCGTCCCGTCGCGGAATCCGAAGTGGTAAGCCCGGTCGATGGCAGGGAATCGCAGACGGGGAGCCTCGAAGGCCCGGACGCCGAGATGATCCAGGCGAAGGGAAAGACCTACTCGCTCTCCTCGCTTTTGCGCGACGCGGAACTCGCTTCGCGTTTTTCGGGCGGGCGTTTTGCGACGATTTATCTCGCGCCTTTCAACTACCACCGCATCCATTCCCCGGTGAAGGGGCGGCTCCTTTCGGCGAGCTACTGCCCGGGAACGCTCTGGCCGGTGAACCCGTGGAGCGTGGAACGCGTGGAAGGGCTTTTCTGCATCAACGAACGGCTGACGACGCGGATCGCGGTCGATGGCGGCGGGGAACTTCTCCTGGTGAAAGTCGGGGCGACGAATGTCGGTCGGATTGTCGTGAACTATGCGCCGAACTGGATTACGAACGTGGGAAAGCTCCCGAGGACCTCTCCACGGCTGGACTTTTCGCCAAAGGAAGAGGTCCGCTTCGAAAAGGGCGAAGAAATCGGGCGGTTCGAAATGGGCAGCACGGTGATTCTCGTGGCGGACAGGGTTCTCTCGGAACGCAACCCGGGACTGTTCGCGTCGTCCCTCGGGAAGCCTGTCCGGATGGGGCAGAGTTTAGTCTAGTTTAGGCGTTCGGGATGCGGTGGGAAAAGGAACATCCGGATGTCATGCGGGCGACGGCGGACTTCGTGCGCTTTTTCGAAAACGAGCCGGACCCGGTCGTCGCCGTAAGCGAAAAGGCGGATACGCTCGAAGCGAAGATCGCGTGGACGCTTTTCGGATCTGCCCTGTCGCAGGAAATTCCGTCCGGCATTTTGCAAAAGACTCTCGCCGCGCTGCTTGAAAGTTTTCCGGGGGAAAGGCTCTGGAGCTTTCCGCTTGCGACGGAAGTCCAAATCCGTAAAGTTGTCCGGTCCGCAAAAAAGACTTTTGACTGGCCACTAGAAGAAAGCGTTCCCGGGATTTTCTGGAGCGTGGGAAACTTTGTCCGTCGGCGATCGCCGCTTGCCGGGTGGGCGTCTTCGACGTCTTTCCGGGGAATCTTGCGCGACCTGGGCGAAATTTTTTTCATGGGAAAGGGCGCCTACCGTCCCAAGGCCAATCTTGCCGTGTCAAGGCTGTTTTCCCCGCCTCCGCGCGGGTTGGGCGTCTTGCGTACAAATTTGCCTGGAGACGTCTTTCCCGTTCCGTTCGCGCTCGGAGCGCGCCGCTGGATAGGCTTCGTCGGTCCCGGAAAGGAAATCCGCTACCGTGAAATGGACGAGGCGAAGAAACGGCATCTCGGCGTGACGCTTGCCAAGACGCTTTCCCCGAAGGATCCGTGGAAGGCCGCTCATGCGCTCCAGTTTTTTTGCGAGCCTTCTTTCGAAGGGATGCTCTGTTCGCTGCGGACGGATTCCTGCAAGCGTTGCCCCCTTTCTTCTTTTTGCCCGCGGAGCGCGCAGGATGTCGCGAAGAATTGCGGCTGGCGGTTTTGACTTTTTGAGGTTTCCCGATGAAGTTGCTTAAAATTCTTTCCGTGTTGATTTGCATGAACTTTTTTTTCGGATGCCGTCTTGAGGAAGAGGCGCTTTCCGGTCTAGACTTGTACAAATTAAGCTTTCGGGGAAATCCTCCCGTCTCGGTAAATCTTTACGATTCGAGTTCCGTTTGGAGCAGGCTCCCGGCTGCGTGGCGTCTCGGCGGATATTCCGTACTGGACTTGGCCGAGCTCGATTTTGTGCCGGTTCCCGGCGATACGCTGCGCGTCCGAATTCTGGAATTCGCGGACGATGTTTCCGCTCTCGCGTTTTACCTGAACAGCGGTCTTGTGCAAGAGACTTTGCCTGTCGTGGTCGGGGATTTCCGGGAACTTTCGATGCGTTCGGGACGTCGTCTCTTTGTTTTCCGCTATGGGGGCTTGCGGAATTACGGACGGGTGGAGCTGGAGCGTTACGTACAAAGTTTCCCGGATTACCGCTCTGGGCTTCCGCAGGAGTTTCTGAGTCTCCCGATATCCCGGCGCGTGTCCGGGGAGACGTCTATCCAGGTCCGGGATTTTTTTGGCGTTCCCGCCGACTTTTCGATGCTTGTCCAGGGATACCGCGGCGACGATGTTTCGTGGAATGCCGCCCGCAGCTGGAAGTATGTCGCTCCGGATTCGTGGCGGGCCTGGGTCCTCGGGCTCAAGCGGAAAAGTTCGGACTTTTCGTTTGTTGCGGATACGGTCCGGTTTGACGCCGGGGCGGGGGCTTCCGGGATGGCTCTCCGGCTTCCGGGCGGTCGCGTCGTCTGTGTCTGGGGATTTCTTTCTGCGGAATCCCTCCAAAAACGTTTTGAAGATGTCGCCCGCAGCGTCTATGATTCTCCGGAATAATTAAATTTAGGTTATGGCACAAATCGATATTCTTGCAGAAACAATTCTTGAAAAGCTCCGCACCGTTTCCCAGGCGGAGACGGTCATCGGGAAGCCTATCCAGGCGGGAGCGACGACGGTGATTCCCGTGAGCCGCGTTTCGATGGGCTTTGGGCTAGGCGGAAAGAAGGACGATGCGACGGCTTCCGGCGGCGGCGTTTCGATAAATCCTGTTGCGTTTGTCGTCATTTCGGGGGATGATGTCCGGGTGATGCCTATCGCAAAGGACAATTCCATCGTGTCGAAAGTCGCGGACCTTGTGCCCGATGTCCTTTCGGCGTTCAAGGGAAAATCTTCCTCGGACGCCTAGGCTTTTTTCGATGCTTGATTTTTCTATATTCCATTCTGTCCAATTTAACCTAGGGTGCTTATGCGCTTTTTGAATCTCTTGAAAAAATCTGTACTCCCTGTGATGCTTTGCTCGGCGCTCGCTTCGGCGCAGCTCGCTAGCGGAAAAAATTTTGACGTGATCCGCGTCGGCAAGACGGGAATTTCGCAGGCCCATGTCGATAGCCTTGCGGATGCGCTTGAAAAGGCCCAGACGCGCGGACGGGCGGTGGACGTCCCTGCCGAGGCGAAGAAGCAGCTCCGCTGGGCTGTCATCGACAACCTGGTCGGGCAGGAACTGGTGAAGCTCGAGGTGAAGGCTCTCGGCATCAAGGTGCCGAAGACTCGCGTGGACAGTGTTGCGAATCTTTTCCGTGCGCAGTATCCGAGCCAGGACGTTTTCAACAAGGAACTGAAGAAGAACGGCATTACGTTAGCGCAGTTCAACGCACGCATCGAGCAACAGCTCCAGAGCGATATCCTTCTCGAAACGAAGGTTCCCTATCCGGCGGAGCCGACCGAAAAGCAGATTGCCGCTTACTGGGAACTGAACAAGTCGAAGATTTCCATCAACGATACGATCAGCGGAGCGCGCATTCTCCTGAAGAACAAGAAAGGCGAATCGAAGCAGGCTATCGCGGACAAGAAGGAGCTTTTGAAAGGTCTCGCGGCGCAGGTTCGCCTGGGCAAGGCGAGCTTCGCCGCTCTCGCCGCCCAGTATAGCGACGATGCCGATGCAAAAAAGACGGGCGGCGTGATGGCCAAGTTTATCGCGAAGTCCAAGGGGGCGGATTTTGAAAAGGCGATTGGCAAGCTTGCCGTGGGCGACATCTCGGACGTGTTCTCCACGAGCGAAGGCCTCCAGATTTTCATGCTCACCGAAAAGAACGATGGCAAGTTTGAAAATTACAAGGTGCAGATCGAGTACATCTTGCGCGTGCAGGCGGAACAGGAACGCCAGATGAAAATCAAGAGCTACCTCGACGAACTCGCGAAAAAATACACGGTCAAGTACCTGAACAAGGACTACACGCCGGAAAACGCGATCGGAGGTGCCAAGTAATGGCCGCTACTTCGCACACAGGGCTTGCCGAACTCCGCGTGAGAATCGACAGGCTCCGGGGGTATCTTTGACCTCGGGTCTAAAGAGGTTGAACTTTCCGTTTTAGAAAAGCAGTCCGGCGACCCGGAACTCTGGAATGACCAGGAGAAGGCGCAAGCCCTTCTCAAGAAAATCACGTCTTTGAAGAAAATCATCACCGAATGGAACGAGGCGTCCTCTGCGTGCGACGACCTTTCCGAGCTTTACGAGATGGCGAAGTCCGAACCGGATTCCCAGGAGCTTTTCGATAGCGTCGAGAAGGAGTACGGGGAACTGGTCAAGCGGGTCGATGAGATGGAATTTCGCCGGATGCTTTCCGGACCGGACGATGCGTGCCCCGCGCTGCTTTCGATTCATCCGGGGGCTGGCGGAACCGAGGCTCATGACTGGGCGGAAATGCTTTTCCGCATGTATAAGCGCTTTCTCGAACGCGAAGGCTTGGATTTCAAGGTTATCGATGTGCAGGAAGGCGAAGAGGCCGGAATCAACAGCGCGACGATCGAAATCAAGGACGAATACGCCTACGGGCTTCTCCGGTCGGAAATCGGCGTGCACCGTCTCGTTCGGATAAGCCCTTTCGATGCGAACGCGCGTCGTCATACGAGTTTTTGCGCGGTGTTTCTCTACCCGGAACATGAAGACGTCCAGTTTGAAATCAATCCGGCGGATATCCGCGTGGACGTCTATCGTTCATCGGGAGCCGGAGGGCAGTATATCAACAAGACGGATTCCGCAGTCCGCATGACGCATATTCCTACGGGAATCGTCGCCAGCTGCCAGACGGAACGTTCGCAGATCCAGAACCGTGCGACGGCTCTCAAGATGCTCACGACGATGGTCGCGGAACATTACCGGCAGGAAGAGGAAGCGAAACGCGACGCCCGGCTCGCCGAAAAGAAGAAGGTGGAATGGGGTTCACAGATTCGCAGCTATGTCCTGCAGCCTTACCAGCTGGTCAAGGATTTGCGTACAAACGAAGAAACTTCGGATACGGCGGGCGTTCTCGACGGAAAGATTAAACCGTTTATCAACGCGTACTTGCTGAGCGCGTCCCAGAAGGATCCGGAAGCTTAATTTGTTCGAAATCCGTGTCGTGCTGGCTGCAGAACAGTGGACGTCTAAGGGAATGAGGAATTAGCAATGAGAAATTAGTCTGCGGACGTCTAAGCTTAGTGATCAGTAGTCAGTGGTCAGAACTGTGGACGTTTATGTTCAGGGATTAGGGAGTAGGGAGTAGTCAGCAGACGTCTAAGAAAATGAGAAATTAGCAATGAGTAATGAGGAATTGGTCTGCAGACGTATAAGCTTTTGGGAAGCGGTAAGCGGGACGCGTGGTTTCCAAGTGAACTGTTTCTGGGCACTGTCATTCCCGAACTCACTACGATGTCATTCCCCGGCTTGACCGGGGAATCTCCTTTCAGATAAGGGATTGCCGGGTCACTGCCCGGCAATGACTGTTAGCGAGCTTGCCGAGATATTCAGAACTTAGTTGAGAGAACTTAGAGCTTAGAACTGCGGACGTTTAATTCAGTGGCTAGTGGGCAGTGGCCAGAACGGCAGGCAGTAATCTTCTGGAATACAGAACATAGACGTCAGCAAGTCTAAGCTCTAAAATCTCAGTTCCAAGTTTTAACAACCGCGTCCCATATCCTTTCTACTAACCACTGACAACTGACCTCTATTCACTGACTCCTGTTTCCTGATACCTCTTTACTATCAACTATCCTTTCTCCCTCATCCCACCCACCATGTCTCCTTTTAGATTCACTGCGGATACGCACAGCAGCGGAACGAAATGGACGGGGCGGTATAGAACGCCGCCGCGCCGCGGTAGGGGACTGTTTCCCCGGTGAAGAATACGGCTTCCACGCGAATCGGTTCGTATGCCAGGTTTCCCGCGAGATTTTTAAGCCATGTTTCGCCGCCTTTGCGGTATTCGGAAAGGGGCGCATAGTCTTCCCCGAGGGAATCTCCGGACGGAGACGAAACCTTGAAGAACTGGATGGAATCCTTGAAATCCTTGAGCGTCAGAAGCTTGTAAAGGGTGCGGGACGTATCTTGCACAAAGCTCGTATCGACCTTGGAGCCTTCGCGATAGAGATAGACCGTATCTTGCGTGTAGGCTATTCGCGTGCGGTTCGGGATAAAGTAGGTGGTACACTTGGAGAGCGATTCGCGCGATTCTCCCGTGTAATAGACGTAGCTCGATCCGCGGAGCAGATGGGGAAGCGAGTCCGGACCCGCGACCCATTCCTGGAAGCCGCCGGAGAGGTTGCGGATGCCGTCCGGGCTTGCGCATAGCTTGTCGCGCCTGGAAATGTCGGTCGCTGTCGTGGAATCGTCCGTTCCGACTCCGCAATTCCTATAGAGAAATTCCGCGGCGGAAAAATCGGATTCCTCGATGACGCCGTAGGATGTGCGTCCTTGGGCAAGGCAGGCCGCTTTCCAGTCCTGCGATTTGCAGAGCGAAACGTCGAATCCCGATGCGGAAATGGCTTCGCAGGCGGCGACCGCTTCGCTGAAGAGAACGTTGTGGGCAAAAGTCGAGTCGTCGTTTAAATGTTCGAACTTTTCGATACAGAAACGCGTTGAATCGTTTGTGCGGACGGGGACAAAACCCTTTGGGCAATCGAGGTCCGATTCCGGGCCTTCCGTGACGGCAATCGTATCGGCCAGAGCCTTTGAATAGTATCCCGAGGAATCGATGGAGCGGATTCGCAGGATGAGCGTGTCGCCGGGAACCACCCAGCGGATCGTGTCGACGACAAATTCGCCCGTTGCGGAAACGACCATCGAGTCTCCGTCTTTTTTGTAGGACGTGCGATACTTTTCGCCCGAAAGCCCGCCTGCCCCGGTCGCCTTTTCCCAGGAGTTTCCGTTCCAGATTTCCACGTCGTAGCTTTTGACATTCCGGTAGCAGAATCCTTCAAAGCAATCGCCGGGAATGTGGAGAACAGAATCCGCCGTGATGCCGCTTGAATCGGAAAGCGGATCGACGCTGCGCGGCCAGAAGATAAAGACCCGGTTCGAATCGATGGCGGCTCTTGCCGGATCCGTCGTGTCGGGGCGCACCCAGAGCGAGCTTCCCATGAGCGGAGCGATTCTGTCCGTCGTCATGAAGAGCTGGTTCGTTTCCACGGAACCCGTGCCGGAAACGTTCCCCGCGGAATCCCAGGCGATGATTCCTATCGTGTAGTTGCTTTCCGGGTAAAGGCCTTCCACTACCATGCGGTAACGGTTTGCGCTGTCCGAGGAAAAGTTGAAACCTTCGCCGTCGATGACCGCGAGCCTCAGGTAGTTCTGGCTTCTCGATGACGTCGTGTCTATCCAGAGGGAGTCGCGCGTGTAGCGGAAACGGTGATGCCTCAGCCAGAAGTCCGCTCCTGTCGAATCGGTCTTTCCGTCGTGAATGATGCGGACTTTTGCGTTCCGGATATCCTGGCTCGTGTCTTCCGCCCAGAGGAGGATGTTGTAGCCGGCGATTTTCCCGGAGAGGCTTTCGGGAGCGTAGTAATCGTATTGGTCGGTGGGGCGCGCCCAGTCGATGGCTACTCCGGTGGTCCACGAGGAGTCGGTTATCGTGACAAGCGCCGGCGGGATGTCGTCGCCAAAGTGGACGTAGATGTGTTGGATGTCTCCCGATTCGTCTCCGTCGCCGTATTCGCTCCAGATGGCGATGGCGAGACTGTCCCTGTGAAGATATTCCTTGACATGTTCCGTCAGGTCGAGCGTATCGTAGAGCCTTTCCGGATTTTCAAAGGGAATCTTGATGGACTTTTCCGTGGCGCCGCTTGGAACCTTCTTGGTGGAATCGCCGACATCGAGCGTGTCTATCCAGACGTGAAAGCGGAGCAGGTTTTTCGTTTCGATGGGAATGCGCCAGCGCATCCTGTAGCAGGAATTTGTCGTGTCGCTTTTGGATGCGCAACTGCGGAGAATGGAAAGGTCCTGGACGGCGCGCTCGAAGCGGTAGTCGTCTCCGTTCGAACTGTCGGAACAGGAAATGAAAAGGGCAGCCATGAAAAGCGGTAGAAGTCCACGAAAAATCTTCATCGGTGCTAAGATACAAAATTCCGCCCGGAACTTGGATGCTTCGGGCGGAGAGGGTTATAGGGACAGAATCCTTGCGATGTTCGAGCTGACGAATGGACATATCCCGGCGAAAAGAACGCAGACCGTGAGTGCGATGACGCAGAATTTTTGACGTGGACGGACGCTCAGCGGGACCGCTTCGGGGTTTTTCGGCAGTACCCAGGCGCTCTTGACCAGTTGCAGGTAGTAGTAGAGCGCGATGACGTTGTTGATGCAGGCGAACGCGACTAGAAAGTAGGCTTTCGACGTGGCAGCGCTTTCGAAGAGGAAAAATTTTCCCACAAATCCGGCGAGCGGCGGAATCCCGGCGAGGCTGAACGCGGCAACGGCTAGGGCGACGGCGAGGCTTGGAGATTCCCTGGAAAGGCCCGCCAACGAATCAAAGCTTTCCGTGCGATGTTCCCCGATGATCCCGAAGACGAAGAAGGCGAGATAGTTGGAAAACGCATAGAGCAGGAGGTAGAAGAGAATCGCGGTCTTTGCGTTTTCCGGTGAACCGACCAGGGCGACGAGAATGTAACCCGCCTGGGAAATGGAACTGTAGGCCATGAAGCGGCGTAGGCGCGTTTGCTTTAACGCTCCGAGGTTTCCAGAAAGAATCGTCACGCCGGCGAGCAGCGAGAGAAAGGGAATGAGCTTGTCGTGAATCCCGGCGAGCGGCCCATAGACGAGGACGGCGAGAAACGCGACAGCGACCGTCTTGCTCGTGACCGCGAGAACCGCCGTGACCGGAGTAGGCGCTCCTTCATAGACGTCTGGCGCCCAGGTGTGGAACGGAAAGAGCGTGAGCTTGAAACCGATGCCGCAGAAAAGGAACAGGACGGAAATCCAGAGCAGCGGATCGACCGGGTTCGAAGTCACAGCGTCCGCGATGACGTCAAAGCGTAAACTCCCCGAAAAGCCGTATAGATAGCTGATTCCGAAAAGTTCAAACGCTGAGGCGACACTTCCCATCAGGATGTATTTTGTCCCGGCTTCGGAGCCTTGGGGATCGCGCTTGTTCCAGGCGGTGAGGGCGTACATGGGAAGCGTGGCGAGTTCTAGTCCGAGAAATAGCGTGAGCAGCTCGTTTGCCGAAATAACCGTGAACCCGCCGAACGTGGCCGCGGCAAGGACCGCAGCGAATTCGGAAAACTGGTGGAGTTCGGGCTTTCCGTCTGCCGGATGGTCAAAGTAATCCTTGGCAAAGAACAGCGCAAGAAGCGTTCCCAGCACAAGGACTTCGCGCATCAGGATGCCGAAGCTGTCGATTTTCCAGTTGGAAAGGTATGTCTGTGTTTCGCCGACGAGAAGCGCATTCAAGAGAACGAAGAGTGCGGCAAAAAAGACGGCGGAAACCCGAAACGGCAAATTCTTTCGTCCCGGGAAAAATTGGCGCAGGAGGATGAGCGCAAAAGGAAAGAGCAGAAGCAAAATGTCCGGCAGAATCAATTGAGACATTTCTTACCTCACAAAGTTTGCGTAGATGGGGGCGATGGCCGTATCGAGAAATTCCGAAATCCAGCCGGGGAACATGCCGATTCCGAAAAGGCAGACGAGGATGGTGACCAGGGCGATTTTTTCGGTCAGGTCCGCATCGGCGAGCTTTGTAAATTTCGGTTCGCGGACAGGGCCCGCAAGCATCCGGTTTGCCGTCTGCAGGATATAGACCGCGGTGACGGTGATGGAAAGGATGCCTAGGATGGTAACCACTCGAACATGGGGAACCGGGCTCTGGAAGCTGCCGATGAAAATCGTCGATTCGGCGATGAACCCCGAAAGCCCCGGCAGCCCTAGTCCGGCAAATCCCGCGATGGTGAAGGCGACCCCGAGGAATGGCATCACCCGCATGAGACCGCCCATCTCGTCGATGTTCCGCGTATGCGTCCGGCTGTAGATCATCCCGATGCTTGCAAAGAAGAGCCCGGTGAGAAATCCGTGGGAGAGCATCTGGAGGGCCGCTCCGCGGAAGGCGAGAGGCGTAGCCGCGGCTAGCCCGAGGAATATCAGCCCGAGATGCGAAATGGAACTGTAGGCCGTAATGTATTTGAGGTCCCGGTGGCGAATGGCGATGAAGCAGGCAAGCGCGACATTGAAAATCACGAGATAGGCGATGTAGGGCAGGTAGAAGCGGGCCGCTTCGGGCATCAGGTAAATGGCCACCCGGAGGCAGGCGAACGGTCCCATCTTCATCATGACTCCCGCGGCGAGCATTGAAACGGCCGTCGGGGCGGACGAGTGTCCGTCTGGCGACCAGAAGTGGAAGGGAAAGAGCGAACCGGAAACGGCGAATCCCATGAAGAGCATCGGGAAAGCCCACATCTGGAAATTCATCGGAAGGCGCACGTCGGCGAGTTCGAGGATGTTCCAGGTCGAGGCTCCGCTTTCGATAAAGATTCCGAAAAGCGTCGCAAGAACCATCGCGCTTCCGATGGCGAGCGTGAGCGTGAGCTTCTTTCCGCCGTAGTCCTTGTTGCCCGTTCCCCAGCCCGCGATCATCAGATACATGCAGAGCGCTTCCATTTCGTAGAAGATAAAGAAGAGGACCAGGTCGAGGCTCATGAAAACGCCATAGACCGCTGTGCCGAGAATCTGCATCAGGGCGAAAAACTCTTTCTGCTGGCGGTCGATTTTCCAGCTGGCGAGCATCCCCGTAAAGACGATGACCGCCGTGAGAAAGACCAGCAAAATTCCGAGCGCGTCCGTTCCTACGATGTAGTGCGCGTGTATTGCGGGAAGCCATTCGAGGTCCGTCAGGTATTGGACGAAAGGCTTGTTCCCGGTGGGGATGCCTAGCGGCATCGTGATCCTGTAGGTATAGGCGACAAGTCCCGATGCGATGGCGAGAGCTATTCCGGCGGAGGCGAGATGAATCCGCTTGATGGCGCATATGTGCGTGCGCGGAATCGGGACGCAGACAAGGACTGCGAGAAGCGGAATTATCCAGATGAGGTTGAAAAGAATCGTGCTGACCATACGATGCCCTTAGACGGGAAGCCCGCCGAGATAGCGCCACAGGATGACGCCGACGATAAAAGTCCCGATATAGATGAAGAGGTTTCCCGATTCGAGTTCCCGGACAAGAGTTCCGCCGAACTTGATAAGCCGGGTTGTTCCCGAGACGAGGGAGCCGATGACGAAATCCTCGAATGCCCGGGCCGTCCGTGCGATACCTCCAAAGATGAACTGCCGGACGAACGCGTAATAGCCTTCATCGAAATAGAACTTGTTGTAAATGGTCCGGTAGAGCGTTCCGCGGTTTGTCGCGTCGAGCGCGCGGGAAACGTTCGCCTTGGGACTTGCGTAGAGAATCCAGGCGAGGGCAATCCCCAGGATTCCCGCAACGGAGGCGACTATCGGGATGCAGGAAGCCGCGCCCGCGTGGGAAACCGTTTCCGCTCCGAGAAATTTTTCGAACATTCCCTTGCAGAGGAAACCGCTCGCGAGAGACGGAACGGCAAGGCAAACGATGGGAAGCGTCATCGCGAAATCCTCGTGGACGTGTCCCGCCTTGACCGCTTCGCTGCGCGGGCTTCCGTGGAACGCGAGGAAGAAGAGTCGGAACATGTAGAAGGCGGTAAGCGCGCTCGTGAAAAGTCCGACGGCGAAAATCACCGGATGACCGTTCTGGAGCGCACCGGAGAGAATCTCGTCCTTCGAGAAGAAACCGGAAAAAGGCGGAATCCCGGAAATGGAAAGGCAGGCGATGAGGGCCGCAAAGTATGTCCACGGCATCTTTTTGCGGAGTCCGCCCATCTGGTCTAGATCGTTTGTCGAAACCTGGTGGATGAGGGAACCCGCGACTAGAAACAGCATGCACTTGAAGAAAGCATGGTTGAAAACGTGGAACGATGCCGCCGCGGTTGCCGAGACGCCTAGTCCGAACATCATGTAGCCTAGCTGCGAAAGCGTCGAATAGGCGAGGATCCGCTTGATGTCCTTCTGGGTGCAGGCGATGACCGCGGCGAAGAGCGCCGTAAACGCTCCGACAAATCCGACGATTTCGAGCGTGCCGTCGCAGGCGGCAAAGAACGGGAAAAGCCGCGCGACCAGATAGACGCCAGCGACAACCATCGTCGCGCTGTGGATAATCGAGGAAACAGGCGTCGGACCTTCCATCGCGTTCGGAAGCCAGATGTGGAGCGGGAACATGGCGCTTTTTCCCCAGCCGCCGATGAACATCAATACGGAACCGAGAATCAGCGCGTCCGAAATTTTAACGTTCCAGAAGCCGAGCGAAACCGTGCCGCTTGCCATTTGCGGGTTTATCGAGTTCAGCGTGCCGAAGTCGAACGTCCCGGTGACGATGCATACGATGACGATGCCCAGAAGAAAGAAGCTGTCCGCAAAGCGCGTGACGATAAAAGCCATCTTTGACGCGGCGACCGCCTTGGGACGCTCATACCAGAAGCCTATCAGGAGATAGCTCGCGATGCCGACCAGCTCCCAGAAAAAGTACATCTGGAAAAGTCCCGTGGCGACGACCAGCCCGAGCATCGAAAACGTAAAGAAGGATAGCAGGGAAAAGAACCTTCCTTCGGCGCGATCTTCCCGCATGTAGCCCAGGCTGTAGATGTTCACGAAAAACGAAATCACGGCGATGACGAAGAGCATCATCGCGGAAAGCGGATCGAGAAGGAATGCCGCGTCGGCGGTCAGCTTGTCCGAAAGGCCGAGAAAGGTGAACTTCCAGGCGACGATTTTTTCCGGAGCAGCGGAGAGGAAATAAGAGACTACCAGCAAAACCGCGTAAAGCATCGAAAGCCCGCTCAGCGAAACCGAAAGGGCGCCTGCGGCTTTCCTGTGGTTCCGGCAGAGGAAAAGCCCGTTTACGAGAAAGCTTATGAACGGGAAAACCAGGATCCAGTAGCTATGGGAAATTAGGAATTCAGTCATGGAGATCCCTCAGCTGGTTGATGTCGAGACTGTGGTGGCGGCGGAACATGCTCACCACGATGGCGAGCGCAATCGCCATTTCGCAGGCGGTTATCGCGATGACGAACAGGCTGAAAATCGAGCCGGCAGTCGCGTCCGCGGCCTTGAAATAGGCGAAGGAAATAAAGTTCATGTTCGCCGCGTTCAGCATGATTTCTATCGAAAGGAGCATCCCGACGATGTGGCGTCTCCGCAAGAGCCCGAAAATTCCGATGCCGAAGAGGATGAAGGACAGGATTAGGCAGTGTTCGAGAGTCATTCTTCCCCCTTGAATTTTCTAGCGACGGTAATCGCTGCGATGAGGGTTACAAGCAAGACGAAACTCACGAGCTCGAACGGGATGATGAATCCCGCCGGATCGGTGGAAAGGAGCCTTAAGGCGAGGCTCGGCAGGGAAGCGTAGTCGCTTGCGGCGGTGGCTGTCGCCGTTTCGATTCCGCTCGCCTTGAAGAGAAAACGGACCATGGTGAACAGGAGCCCGCATGAAATCGCCGCGGCGATAAAGTTCCGGGGCAGCTTGATGTTGAAGGCGGTCTCTCCTAGATGGCTCGTGAGCAGAATCGTGAAGATGACGAAGATGACGACACCTCCCGCATAGACCATGATCTGTGCCATCGCAAGGAATTCCGCGTGGAGCATCAGGTAGAAGATTGCAGTCCCGATGAACGAGATGATGAGAAACACCGCGCTTCGGAGCAGGTTTTTCGCCGTAATCGTCACGACGGATGCGACGATCATCAGAAGCGCGACCGCGTAAAAGGCTATATCCGTGAAAAGGGCGTCGGAAATCAGGCTCATCAGGCGCGCCCCTCCTTTTGGTTGAGTTTCATTTCGAAACCGTCGCGCGACGTGCGGGACAGTTCAAAATCCTGGTTCATCCGGATGGCTCCGAACGGGCACGCTTCGACGCAGAGTCCGCACTGTGTGCAGGAATCCAGGCGATAGATGTATTTGCCGAGGACCTTTTTCCCGGCGATGTTCTTTGTCGAAAGGACGTTGATGGAACCGTTCGGGCAGTTGCGTTCGCACATGCCGCAGGCGGTGCACCTGTTCTCTCCGTTTTCGTCCTCGATCATTTCGAGTCGTCCGCGGAACCGCGGATACATTTTTAGCGTCTTGCGGTTTTCCGGATACTGTTCCGTGACGATGCGCTTCGGCTGGAAAAAATACTTGACCGTGACGGAAAAGCCTTTGAGGAAGCTGACCGATCCGGCTACCGTCTTGAAGTAACGCTTGAACGCGTCCTTGGCTGAAATTTTCTTTTCGCTCATTTGACTATCCATCCGAGTGAGACCGCGACAGCTCCGAGAACGAGGAGGAGAAGGCTTGCCGGCAGCATGAACTTCCATTCGAGCGCCATCAGCTGGTCGATGCGCGGGCGCACCAGGGTCCAGCGGATGACCATATAGACCCAGATCATCGTAAAGACTTTCGCGAAGAACCAGATGACGCCGGGAACCATGTTAAAAATCCCGTCGATGGCGGAAATTCCGATGCATGGCGGAAGGTAGCCGCCGAAGAAAAAGACCGTGGCGAGCGAGGATGTCGTGACCAGGTTGATGTATTCGCCGAGGTAGAACATGGCGAAGGCCATCCCGTTGTATTCGGTGTGGTAGCCTCCGGTGAGTTCCTGCTCCGCTTCCGAAAGGTCAAACGGCGCGCGGTTCAGTTCGGCGGTCGAGCAGATTAAAAAGAGGATAAAGGCGAAAATCCCGATGAGCGGCGCCTTGAAAATCCACCAGTCGAAAACAGTTCCCGCCTGGCTGAGCGTGATATCCCGGAGGCTTGCGGAACCGGCGAGCATCACGATGAGGAGAAGAATCATCGCATACGAAATCTCGTAGCTTATCATCTGCGCCCCGGAACGGAGCGAACCTAGCAGGGAATACTTGTTGTTCGACGCCCACCCGCCGATGAGAATCCCCAGAATGCCGAACCCGTTCACCGCAATGATAAGCGGGACCGCGACGGAAACGTCCGCGACCTGGAGCGTCGGGCCGAAAGGAATCATGGCGAGGCTTACGAACGGGGCCGTGAGAAGGATCATCGGGGCCATGTAGAAGAGAAGCTTGTCCGCGCCTTTCGGCGCATAGACTTCCTTGAACATCAGCTTGATGGCGTCCGCGACGACCTGGATGCTTCCGTGGAAACCGAGACGCATCGGTCCGAGGCGGCACTGGATATGGGCGCAGACCTTGCGCTCCATATAGACGAGAACGATAGCCGCTCCGAAAGCGACTGCGCAGACCCCGCAGATGCAGAGAATCGCGTTGATGAGGTAGGCTAGCTCCGGGATGGGAACGTTCGCCCGGATGAAGTCGCCGATGGGATTTGTAATGGAAGGAGTCATCGCTTACCTATCGATTTCGGGAATGACCGGGTCGAGCGTCGCCATGATCGTGACGATATCCGCAACCTTTTGTCCTTTGACCATGGTATTCAGGGCGGCGAGGTTCGCAAAGCTCGGGCCGCGCGTGTGGATTCGGTAAGGCTTGTCGCCGCCGTTTGCGACAACGTATGTCGCGTAGAGACCCTTTGCCGTTTCGGAAGCCGCGTAGTAGCTGCCTACGGGGAGCCGCACGGGCTTTTCCTTGGAACGATACGGACCGCTTTCGGGAAAGCGCGCGATGCACTGTTCGAGGATTTTCATCGACTGGTGGATTTCCTCGATGCGCACGAGGTAGCGCGCGTAGCAGTCGCCCTCGGACCGGACCGGCACATCGAAGTCGAACGTGTCGTAGATGCCGTAAGGGTCGTTCTTGCGGACGTCGTAGCGAACCCCCGAAGCCCGCGCCACGGGACCCGAGCAGCCGAAGGCCACCGCCTCTTCTTTCGAAAGAAGCCCCACGCCCCTAGAGCGTTCAAGAACGATGAGGTTCGTCGAGAGAAGCCTTTCGTAGTCGTCCATCGTGGGCTTTAAATGTTCGAGAAAAGCCTTTACCCGCGGAATAAATGCGTCCGTCACGTCGAAACGCGAACCGCCCGGTCTGAAGAAATTGGTCGTTAAGCGCGAACCGGTCTCCTGGTCAAAGATGTCGTGAATCATTTCACGTTCCTTGAACCCGTAGATGAGAGGCGTCTGTCCGCCGAGATCCCCACCGAAGCAGCCGTAAAAAACGAGGTGCGAAGCGATCCGTCCGAGTTCCGCCATCATCACGCGGATATATTCGCCGCGTTCCGGGACGCCGATGCCCATTCCCTTTTCAAGCGCGAGGCAGACGCCTAAGTTGTTCTGGATAGCGGTCAGGTAATCCTGCCGGTCGGAAAGGTGGATGTATTGGACGTAGTTCTCGCTTTCCGCCTGCTTTTCGAGTCCGCGGTGGATGTAGCCGAAATGGGGGACTACCTCGATGACCGTTTCACCGTCGAGTCGGATTTGCAGACGCAGCGCACCGTGCGTACTCGGGTGCTGCGGACCCATGTTGATATAAAAGTCTTCGCTGTTCGGATCGTGGAATTCTTCCTTGAAACCGGGGAGAAGGAACGGGGAAAAGTTCGTTGCGGAATTCATGCTTCCCTCCGGATGATGTGCGGATGGGTAAAGTCCTTGCGGAGCGGGAATCCGGGAAAGTCCGCATCGAGGAAAATCCGGCGCATGTCGTCGTGCCCCTCGAAGGAAATCCCGAACATGTCATAGACTTCGCGTTCCTTCCAGTTCGCTCCCGGATAGATTTTCGAAAGGCTCGGAGCCTTGGCGAGGACGCTTGTCGCGCGTTTTTCTTCGGGAATCGATTCGTCTTTCGGAAGGGACAGCCGCACGAAAAATTTATGTCCGAATCTTGTACTCATCAGCTGCGCGATGACGTCGAAATGGTCCTTCCAGTCCACCGCGGTGACATCGATTAAAAAGTCGAGAAACGTCCGCGGATCGTTTCTCAAAAACTCGACGAGCGAAACGTAATCCTCTGCGGAGACGTTCACGTCGAGCGGCGTATCGGTCGGGAGCGCTTCGAGCGTTTCGTCACAGGAATCCTTCGCCCCGTAGAGCGAAATTTCCGGAAACTTTTCTCTTGCGATGTGGAAAAGTTCCTTTTGCGAAAGGCCCTCTTGCTTGCGCGGGCTGTAGGGGACTTCGGGGAAGTTTTCCTTCGGGACCCGGACAGCCTTGTAGCCGGACTTGTAGTCGGGATTTTCCTCCTTGAACTTGGCGCGGGCCTCGGCGAGTTCCTCGTCCTTGATTTTTTCGAGGGCTTCCCAAGCTTTCTTCGCTTCCGCGTAGCGGTTTCCGAGATCTTCGGTGTCAAGCGCGCCTTCGTGCCACGGCGAGCGGCATGTCTCCTTTAAAATCTTGTCGCGCAGGGTGAGCAGACCGTGGAAGAGCGCTTCGGGTCGCGGAGGGCATCCCGGGACGAAGACATCGACCGGGATGATGTTCGCCGCGCCGCGTACGACGGAATAGTTGTCATAGTAGAAAGGTCCGCCGGAAATCGTGCAGGCGCCCATCGCAAGTACGTATTTGGGGCCGGGCATCTGTTCCCAGAGCATCTGGACCGCCGGGGCCATCCGTTCGGTAATCGTTCCCGCGAGGATGAAGAGGTCCGCCTGCCTCGGGGAGTCGCGGAAAACCTCGGAGCCAAAACGCGCGATATCGTAGCGCGCCATGGAACTCGACATCATCTCGATTGCGCAGCAGCTCGTTCCGTAGGTGAGCGGCCAGAGGGAATTGGCGCGGGCCCAGTTCACCACGTAATCGACCGCGTTCACCAGATATTTTCCGCCGGGAACGGGATCGAGGATTTTTGGCAGGTAATTGATTATTCCCATTTGAGAATTCCTTTTTTCCAGGCGTAGGCGAGGCCGGAAGTGAGAACGGCCAAGAAGAGAACGAGGTCAATCGCGACGAGGACGGGCGAAAGGGACGTCTTTCCGGCGACAATCGGTCCGAATTCGAGAAGGACGGGGAAGAGGAAGAGCGCTTCGACGTCAAAGACCAGAAAGAGCAGAGCGAAAAGATAGTAGCCGACCTTGAACTGGATTCGGGCGTTTCCGACGGTCTGCATCCCGCATTCGTAAGGCGCAAACTTGTTCTTTGTGTCCTTGCTCCGGTAGCCGAGAAGCTTCCCGAAGACAATGGCGCCGCCGGCGACAACCGCGCCGAGCACCAGGAAAAAAATCAGGATGAAGTATTCAGAGAGTTCCATGGGTAAATTCCTGTGAGTTCATCGTAAAAATCCTATCAATAAAAATGCTGGACTTCCTGGAGCGTTCCGAACAGTTCGTTCCCGATTTCGAAGCGTTCCTTGATGTGCGCATGTAGATCGCGGAACTCCTTTTCTGTCGCGAGGTTCAACGCGTTCAGGTTCTTGTGCATATTCGAAATGAATCCCGAAACGTAGGCTCCGCTTTTCTTGATTTCCATCTCGGAGTCCATGTTCTGGAGTTCCTTGTCCGTATCGATGCGGGAAACCAGGTAGCGGGTCGTCGATTGCAGCTCGCTCAGAAAAAACACGAGCAAAAGTTCTTCCTGCAAGATTCCGCGCGGATTCTCGGAGGAATAGCGACCGATCTTTTCGATTTTCCCGAAGAAGACGGACGCTTGCGCGTATTCGAGGCACGCTTCGAGCGACTTCTCGCACACGCCGACCTTTTCCCCGATAGAGGCGAACCATTCCCTCCGGTCTTTCACGTCCTTTTGCATGATGACAGGCGTAAGCGCGCTGAAAGCGTAGAAGACTTCCTCGTAGCGGCGGTTCCGCATCCGGCAGTTGAAGGCCCGGTTTCTCACCGTTTCGTCTTCGACGGGGTGGGCAAGCGAGAGGGTTATCATAGGCGGTTTACCTCGTGGACTCCGGGAACCTTTCGGATAGCGGTCATCAGGTGTTCGAGCAGGTCGCGCCGCGCGATGCGGAACACCAGGCGGATGCGCCCGGACTTCTTGGCGGAAACGACGCTCATGCGTTCGATGAAGACCTTCGCCTCGGTAAGCTCGTTCAGGATGTCTGCGGTAATCCCCTTGCGGTCGTCCGTCTCGATTTTCAGGTGGACGAAAAATTCCTGTTTCGAATCCCGGTTCCACTCCATCGAGATGCGTCTCGATTCTGGGACCAGGGCGAGTTTCGGGCAATCCTTGCGGTGCACTTCGATGCCGTGCTTCGGGATGAGCGCTCCGACAATCGATTCGCCGGGAATGGGGGCGCAGCAGGTTGCAAAATGGATGAGCAGGCTGGATTCGTTCCCGACTTCGACGGGGAGTTGCGATTCGTCCGCCGCATCCGTGACAAAGAGTTTCACGGGAGACGCCGGGTCCGCTTCCCGGAATTTTTCGGGATGGATTTTCTGGATGAACCTTTCGAGTTCGGAAAGTTCCATGTTCCCCTGGCCGAGCCTGTCGTAAAACTCCTCGACGGTTTTCACGCCGAAGAATGCGCAGATTTCTTCCGGTTTCGGCTGTTCCTCTGGCTTCTGGATCTTAAAGACGCGAAGTTCGCGCTGCCACAGCTCCTTTCCGAGCGTCTGGGCTTCCTTGTCGATGCTCGTACGCATCCAGCGCCTGAGTTCCTGTTTCGCCTTTTCCGTTCGGACGATTTCGAGCCATTCGGGCAGGGGATTCTGGTTGTGGCTTGTAAGAATCTGGACGGTCGAACCGTTCGGGACAGCGCTTGTCGCGCTGATGACGTCGCCCTTGATGCGCGCCCCGACGCAGTGGAGGCCTAATTCCGTGTGGACGGCAAACGCAAAGTCGAGAATCGTGCTGCCTTCGGGAAGCTCGATGGAATCTCCCTTGGGCGTGAACACGGTGACGCCTTCGTTTTTCAGGTCCATCCGGAGGAAGTTTAGGTATTCGACGGAATTGGGAATTTCCGCCTGGAGCTTTGCTAACCTGTCGAGCCATTCGAGTTCTTCGCCGCTTCTGCCTGTTTCGAGCTTGTAGGCCCAGTGGGCGGCAAAGCCTTTTTCCGCCGTGAGATCCATGTCCTTCGTGCGGATCTGGACTTCGACCATCTTGTTTTCCGGCCCGATGACCGTCGTGTGGATGCTTTGGTAAAGGTTCGGTTTGGGAGTCGCGATGTAATCCTTGAAGAGCCCCTGGATGGGTGTCCAGAGGTTGTGCACGTATCCTAGCGCGAGATAGCATTCGGGAATCGTTTCCACGATGATGCGGATGGCGAAAATGTCGAAGATCTCGTCGAGTTTGCAGCCGCGGCTCAGCGTTTTTCCGTAGATGCTGAAAATGTTCTTGGTGCGCCCCTGGATCGTGCAGTCGAAATCTTCGAGCGCCATCTTGATTTGGAGCGGCCCGATGACGGACTTGATGTAACGCTCGCGCTCTTCCTTCGTGGAAAGCAGGTGATCGACGATTCTTTTGTATTCGACCGGGTTCAGGTATTTAAAAGCCAGATCTTCCAGCTCGGACTTGAACTGGTAAAGGCCGAACCTGTGGGTTAGCGGCGTGTAGATGTCGAGCGTTTCCTGGGCGATGACCTTGCGCTTTTCGGGCTTCATGTATTGGAGCGTGCGCATGTTGTGCAGGCGATCCGCGATTTTTATCATGATGACGCGCGGATCCTTCGCCATTGCGTTGATGAACTTGCGGTAGGTCTCCGCCTTTTGCTCGATTTTGCTCCCTTGTTTCTGGGCTGCGGAAATTTTCGTGACCGCATCGACCATAAACGCGGTATCTTCACCGAATCGGGACTTGATTTCCGAAAGCGTATGCGGGGTGTCCTCGACGACATCGTGCAAAAGTCCCGCTAGGACGGAAGACGTGTCGAGCTTCATGTCGGCGATGATTTTCGCCACTTCGTAGGGATGTTCCGTGTAGGGCATTCCGCTTTTCCGGAATTGTCCCTTGTGCGCTTCGGCGATGAAGGCGACGGCGCTCCGCAGTTTCTGCTCGTCTAGGGCAGGATTCTTCTTCATGAGCACCTGGATGATGTGCTCCTGGGAGGGCTGTAGAACTTCCGTCGGCATGTTTCAAATTTACCAAAAAAAGGCGGAAACGTTTTGAAATTTCGCTGTTTTTGCGAAAAATGAATTGGAAAAGCCGATGAAATGTTACGTTTTTGTTTGATTTATAACAGCCGAGCGAACTGCTGCCAGGGATTAGGGAGAAGGGACTAGATTGTTGAGCGAGCCGTTGCCAGAGCTTAGAGCTGAGATTTTAGTGCTTAGTTGAAAGTTGAGAAATCAGGATACAGGAGGCAGTGGTTAGAATGGGAGGCGGGACGCGGTGAGAGGGATGAGGGATTGTTAGAACTTAGAGCTTGTTTTCATAGCGAGAATATACTATAATAACGTCATGAAAGAAGCAAGGCAGAGGCGCAAGCCGTACCCGACGGACTTGACTGACGCGCAGTGGGCGGCGATAGAGCCGCTGTATTCGGGGATGCGGAACCGGAAGTGGAGCAAGCGCGAGCTGACGGACGCA
>CAKUTF010000043.1 GCA_934691725.1 uncultured Fibrobacter sp.
GTACGGCTTGCGCCTCTGCCTTGCTTCTTTCATGACGTTATTATAGCATATTCTCGCTATGAAAACAAGCTCTTAGAGCTGAGATCTTAGAACTTAGCAAATTATTGAGAAAAATCTGTTTGCTTCAAATTCCCGCTTTCGTGTATCCAGTACCGTTTTCCAGAAGCCTAAACGTCTTATATTCTAAGCGCTAAAATCTATCCACTAAGCTCTACCTTGTCCCTCGCCGGGGAGGCCTGCCTGTCGGCAGACGGGCGCATTCGCCGAGAGGCGGAAAAAGGTCGCTAGGACAGCTAATCACAGACCACTGATTTCTGTTCCTTGAGTTCTGGCTCCTCTTAATTCGGTCGAAAAGCGTTTTTTGTAAAAAGTCCGGGGGAAAACCCCTGAGACGCGTTAAAATTTTCTAAATTTGGCTCAAAATTTAAACATCATCTACCGAGGTAAAACATGGCTGAGAACGAACAGAAAGAAAACGTGGAAATCAAGACCGAAACGGCAGCTCCGGAAGCCGCTCCCAAGAACGAGAAAAACGATTTCGCGAAAAAATCCGCAAAGAAACCTCGCCGTCGCCCTTCCGGCAAGTTCGGCGCTCCTTCCAAGAACAAGGCTCCGTTCTCCGACACCCTCGCCGACCGTTTTGGCGAAGCTCTTTCGAACAAGCTCAAGCGTGGAATCGAAGACGATATCAAGCGCAAAATCAAGGCAGCCCAGTCGGATCCTGCCGTGCAGCGCGCCAGCGCAAAGTTCGGCAAGTAATCTTTCGGACAGCCGGTTTTAAAAATCCTGCGATGCCTCGCGGGATTTTTTTTGGAATTTTATGGAAAACAGTGGTGGGGAATAAAAAAAACTTGAATCCGTTTTAAAAGTAGAAATTCTGAAAAAGTATTGACAAATGTTTTTTTTTTTTTTTTTCTTATTGTTTGCGGTGGAGGTTTTTATGAAACAGGTTTTTCTGTCTTTGTTGGTCTTTGCGTTGGCTTTTACCGCCTGTTCAAGCGATTCTGACGGGCTGAGCAAGACCGATGTCGTCTCGATTTTGGAAATCGAACTTTCCAGGGATTCGCTTCGTGAAAATCCGCGGGATTCCGTCTTTATCATCAAGCGCGATACGGTGATTTCGATTGTGAATAATCGCGATACCATCGTCACGATCATCGGCGGCGGAAAGGATACGCTTCTGGTTTCTTCCAGGGATACGGTATATATCCGGGACACCGTTTTATGGGGAGGTTCGACGGGAAATGATGGCAATGATAGTGTTATCCGCAAAACATGGCTAAGCTATCCTTATGGATATTATGTTGGGGGGCTTATGTACGATTCGATTTATTCTGAAGAAATTTATTATTTTAGTAAGCAATTTTCTTATGAGTCTAGTTGGACTAGCTCTCAGCGAGAGTCTTTAGAATCTTGGTATTTTAGCATTCTTGAGAAAAATTATAATGAATCTTTAGACTCCTTGATCCGAGATTATGGAGAATCTTTTGACACTACTTATGCAAGTGGTTCGGCTATTTACATAAATCATTTTCATGGAAAATATTTTAAATCTGAACATCAGGATACCTGTATTAGTGAAAAATCGTTAGCGACAGGAACGACAAAACTAACGATAAAATTTGCGGAATCACCGAGAAATTACATTGTTTGTGAGGAAAATAACTTTCTATTAGATTCTTCCGCAACCTTAAGAAGAGTTAAGACAATTAAAAAATGTAAAACAACTTTCAGTAAAATGGATACATATATTTATTTGGCTGATGGAACATTATACGCAGCAACTCGAACTTTCGAAGGTGCAAAAAAAAATAGTCTTGGAAGTGATAATAAAAACGAGATTGAAGCTAACAGAAAGCGGTGTTTTGCGGGACTTTAGAGGTGTTTGTATGAGAATTGATCCGAAAAATTTTAATGAACGTGGCGAAATTTTAAAGCTGCATGATAAACAACCGGCATTTTTTAGGCTGGGAAGGACTCTAGGGACTAAAGATTGGGTGCAGATAGAAAATGCCGCAATAAGCAATCCTTATTCTACAAATGTTACTCAAAAAATTCAGATACACAAAGAAAACTTAAAAGAGTTGCTAGATAAAATAGAACAAAAGAAAGAAAACTTTTGTGATTTGTATCAAAGATTAAATGCAATGACTCTTGATGAGCAAGAAAAACTGGTAAAATCTATTGATGACCCTGATGAGAAAAGTTTCTTTTGCGCTGCTTTTACTTATTTGCGATTAAAGCATGAAATTGAGTAGTAAATTTTCCCCCCCAATACAAAAACAATCCCGAGCCTGTAGGCCCGGGATTGTTTGATTTTATGCGGGATAAAACCGATTAGTAGGCGACGCCCTGCCACTTCATCGCGTCGGCGACCTTGAGGAAGCCCGCGATGTTTGCGCCCATGACCAGGTTGCCGCCATGGCCGAACTTTTCCGCCGCGTTATAGACGGTGTGGAAGATGTTCGTCATGATGCCGTCGAGTTTCTTGTCGACTTCTTCGAATGTCCAGGAGAGGCGCTCGGAGTTCTGGCTCATTTCGAGGCCGGATGTCGCGACACCGCCTGCGTTTGCCGCCTTGGCCGGTCCAAAGAAGACGCCCGCTTTCTGGAACGCTTCGATGGCTTCCGGGGTAGAAGGCATGTTGGCGCCTTCGGCGACGGCGAACACGCCGTTCTTGATGAGCGCTTCCGCTCCGGCGAGGTCGAGCTCGTTCTGGGTCGCGCACGGAAGGGCGATGTCGCACTTCACGGTCCACACACCCTTGCAGCCTTCGTGGTATTCGGCGCCCTTGACGCGTTCTGCGTATTCCTTGATGCGTCCGCGCTTGACTTCCTTGATGTCCTTCACGATGTCGAGCTGGATGCCGTTCGGGTCATAGACATATCCGTTCGAGTCGGACATGGTGACGACCTTCGCGCCGAAGGACTGCGCCTTTTCGCAAGCGTAGATGGCGACGTTTCCGGACCCGGAGATGACGACCGTCTTGCCTTCGAAGGAATCGTTCTTCATCTTCTTCAGCATTTCGCGGGTGAAGTAACAGAGACCGTAGCCCGTCGCTTCGGTGCGAGCGAGCGAACCGCCGTAGGAAAGTCCCTTGCCGGTGAGAACGCCGGTCCATTCGTTGCGCAGACGCTTGTATTGCCCGAACATGTATCCGATTTCACGTGCGCCCGTGCCGATATCGCCGGCCGGAACGTCCGTGTCCGCGCCAATGTGCTTTGTAAGCTCGGTCATGAAGGATTGGCAGAAACGCATCACTTCGGCGTCGCTCTTGCCTTTCGGATCGAAGTCGGAACCACCCTTGCCGCCACCCATGGGAAGACCGGTCAGGCTGTTCTTGAAAATCTGCTCGAAGCCGAGGAACTTGAGAATCGAGGCGTTGACGGACGGATGGAGACGGAGACCGCCCTTGTAAGGTCCGATGGCGGAGTTGAACTGGATGCGGTAGCCGCGGTTAACCTGGATGTTTCCCTTGTCATCGACCCAGGAGACGCGGAAGATAATCTGGCGTTCCGGTTCGACGATGCGGTCGATGATACCGTTCGTTTCGTAGGACTTGTCCTTTTCGACGACCGGTTCGAGGGATTCGAGGAATTCGCGGACAGCCTGGTGGAATTCGGCTTCGCCCGGGTTCTTGGCGACAACTTTGTCGTAAATCTTTTTGAGGTATGCGTTTGTGAGTGCCATCTGTATCTCCAATGAAACAATGTTGTTTGGCGTTTGAAATATAACAAATGGCGTTTCCGGGAGGATTTCCCCAAAAAAAATAAAATTTGACAATTTTGTTAAAAACATTGAAATTTGTATAAAAATTCTCAATTTGGAAAATTTCAACAAGAATGGAATTTTGAAATGTGACAAATTTGTTTTCCGATTTTCAAACTTTTTTTCCGATAAAAAAGATATTTTGGTTTTTGAAAGGATTTTTTTGAAAAAGGCGCGTTTTTATGCAGGAAAAGCGATTCCGTTCCGTTCCCGAACTCTTTTGGGACCTTTGCAAAGCGAAGGATTTTCCGGGATGGGATCTTCGAAGGGAAGGAACATGGGAGCACTATTCGCCGGAACGCTTGCGCTCGATGTTCTTCTTTGCGACGCTCGCCTTTTCGAAGCTGGGCGTTTCCGAAAACGGGACGCTCGGAATCATCGCAAAGACGTCTCCCGACTGGATTCTTGCTGACGTCGCCTGCGAAACTTGCCATGCGCCGACCGTTCCGCTTTTCCCGAACATCAGCGAGGAACATTTCGAGTTCCAGTGCAACGATTCGAACGTCGTCTTTCTGGCGGTCGATGACGTGGAATCGCTGGACCTTTCTATCCAGAAACATCTTTCTCGCTTCCGGCGCGTTATCTGTTTCGATGAAAACGCAAAGCTTCCGGCAAACGGCATCCACTGGAAAAAACTCTTGCAAGACGGGGAAATTCTCTCGAAATCGGAGGGGGCGTTCGAATGGTTCCGCTTCAGTATGGAAAGCATCCAGCCGAACGATCTGTTTTCGGTCATCTACACGAGCGGTTCTACGGGGAGACCCAAAGGCGCCGAGCTCTCGCACCGGAACATGCTCGCCGAGGTGGAAATGGTCGCGCCGCTTCTCGGGACGGATTCGGCGGAAGATGTCGCGATGAGTGTCCTTCCCGTGGCGCATGTCTTTGAACGGATGGTCGTCTGCGTGTATATGGCGAAGCATCTGCGCGTCTATTTTGCGGATACGCCGAAGAATGCGGGCGTGATTGCGCGCGAGGTCCATCCGACGGTGGCGACGTTTGTCCCGAGGCTGCTCGAAAAGATGGCCGCGGCGGTTTCATGCCGGGAATACCGGATGCGCGGCGTGAAGCGTTTGCTGATGCACCGGGCTTTCCTCTTTGCGAAAAAAAACGTTCCGGGGCGCGGAAACTGCCGACGGAGAATTTACGACAGGCTTGTCTATCGGCATGTCCGCGAAGCGATGGGTGGGCGTTTCAAGTGGATTATTTCGGGAAGTTCCGCGTTGAACAAAACCGTTTACCGATTTTTGGTGAACATGGGTTTTCCGGTTTACGAAGGCTACGGGCTTACGGAATGCAGCCCGGTCGTGAGCGTCAATCTGCCGGGAGCCTCTAGGCCCGAGTCGGTGGGGAAGCCGCTCCCCGGGCTTCAGGTAAAGATCGGGGAGAAAAACGAAATCCTGGTGAAAGGGAAGAACGTTTTCGGGGGCTACCGCAACATGCCCGAGATGAATCGGGAAGCATGGACATCCGACGGCTATTTTCGCACGGGAGACCAGGGGATTATCGACAAGGACGGCTACCTTTTCCTGATAGGGCGCATCAAGGAGATTTTTAAAACCAGCACGGGAAAGTACGTGTCCCCGGTGCCCGTCGAACTGGAGCTCACCCGGCATCCGCTGGTAGAAGCCGCCCTGGTGGAAGCGAACAACCGGAAATTCGTGTCCGCCCTTCTTTTTTTGGGCTACGATTCCGCGATGAGGATTCTCGGAAAGAACAGGAGGAATTTTAATCCGGAAGAAGCCACCCGGGATCCCCGAATTCTGTCGCTTGTCGGGGAGCACGTGGAACATGTGAACAAGAAGCTGAACTATTGGGAGCGGATTCGAAAATGGACGCTCCTCTGGGAACCCGTTTCGGTGGAGTCAGGTCTGATGACGCCGACATTCAAGCTTCGCCGGAAAGCCGTCGAGAACTGTTTCGCCTCGCAAATCGACGCGATGTATGATGAAAGCGATGGGTTGGCTGTCTAACGTGATCAGAGCTTAGCTCGGCAAGCTCGCTAGCCTGTCAAATTCCATTCCTTAAAGGGGATTCCCCGGTCAAGCCGGGGAATGACAGCGTACTTTATTCCGCATTCCAAAAGCCTAGATGTCCGCGATTCTGACTCCTGACTGCTGAGCACTGTCCACTAAGCTTAGACGTTTGCTGACCAATTTCTCATTGTTCATTGCTAATTCCTCATTCTCCTAGACGCCCGCGGACTATTCCCTGTTCCCTAGTCCCTGAACATAGACGTCCGCGGCTCCGGTCTCCGGCAAAAAATCAGACTTTGGCGAGCTTTTTCAGCAAGGCAGCCTTGTCCGTCTTTTCCCACGTGAAACGTTTTCCCGAACGACCGAAATGCCCGAGCGCGGCGGTTTCGACATAGCCGGGCTTTTTGAGGTCAAGCATCTTGACTAGTCCTGCCGGGGAAAGGTCAAAGACTTTCGAAACGATTTCCTCGATTTTCGCATCGGGAACCTTGCCTGTTCCGAACGTGTTCACGAGGAGCGATACCGGGTGGGAATAGCCGATTGCGTAGGCGATTTGCACTTCGCAGCGATCCGCTAGCCCCGCCGCGACGATGTTCTTTGCCACGTAGCGCGCCGCATAGGCTCCGGAACGGTCAACCTTTGACGGGTCCTTGCCGCTGAAAGCTCCGCCGCCGTGCCGTCCCATGCCACCGTATGTATCGACGATGATTTTCCGTCCGGTGAGTCCGCAGTCTCCGTGGGGACCGCCAACGACAAACTTTCCCGTCGGGTTCACCAGGAAGCGTGTCTTTTTATCGAGGAGCTTTGCCGGGATGACCTTTTTTATCAGTTCATCGACGATCGTCTTTTCGATTTGGGCATGGGTCAGTTCCTTGCCCTTGAACGTCGGCGCGTGCTGTGTGCTGATGACTACTGTATCGATTCGGACCGGTTTGTCGTTTTCGTCGTATTCGACAGTCACCTGGCTTTTCGCGTCCGGGCGGAGCCACTTGATCTTGCCGGATTCGCGGAGCTCCTGGATTTTCGCCATGAGCCTGTGGGAAAGCGAGATCGGGAGAGGCATCAGTTCCGGGGTTTCGTTTACGGCGTAACCGAACATCATGCCCTGGTCGCCTGCGCCCTGTTTGTCGTCCTTCTTGCCGTCCGCCGCCTTCGCGTCGACTCCCTGCGCGATGTCCGGTGACTGCTTATCTACCGCGACGATGACGGCGCAGCTCTTGGAATCAAATCCGAGCGTCGGGTCGTTGTAGCCGATGCTTTCGATAGTCTTCCGCGCGATAGCCTGGTAGTCGAGTTCCGCCTGGGTCGTAATTTCGCCGGAAATGACGACAAGACCCGTGTTTACAAGCGTTTCGCAGGCAACGCGGCTGTTCTTGTCCGCGGAAAGTGCCTCATCGAGAATCGCATCGGAAATCTGGTCGGCGACCTTGTCGGGATGGCCCTTGGAAACGGATTCGGACGTGAAAAGATAGTGTGACATGGTATTTTCCTTTATATCTATGCGTAAATCTAGAAAAACGCATAGATGCTGGCAACTGCCCGATTAATTTTTCCTCTTTTTTTTTGCCGGGGAAATCTAAAACTTAGATTTGGGAAGATGAAACTGCAGGATTTTTCAAATTGGCTTTCCGGACTGCTCGAACCGGAAGCTTTCCAGGATTTTTGTGTCGATGGGCTTTGCGTCGAGGCTTCTTCCGAGGTTTCGCGCGTGGTGACCGGGGTGAGCTTTCGGGATAGTCTTATCGAGAAGGCGATTGCGGAAGGCGCGGACTGCATTATCGTGCACCATCCGAACGGCTTCTGGAAAAACGAACCGAAAATCCCGGTGGGGCGTTACGGAAAACGGCTGTCGAAGCTTTTCCGCCATGGGATATCCCTCTACGGATTCCACTTGCCGCTCGACGGGCACCCGGAAATCGGGAACAACGCCCTGATTGCGAAAGCGATGCGGATGCGCGTCGTGCAAGGCTTTATGCGGGAAGGCGAACGGACGGTCGGCGTTATCGCGGAGACGGAACGGCCTCTTTCCCGGGGCGAATTTCTGGAACTTGCCGGGAAAGCCTTTGCGCATGGCGTACAACATTCCCTGATGTTTGGCGCGGAAAGGATTTGCCGGGTGGCGATATGCAGCGGAAGCGGCGCAAGCGGCATCGAAGAAGCGATAAGCCTTGGCGCGGATGCGTTTGTTACGGGAGAGATCAAGGAGTCCGTTCCGATCGCTTGCGAGGAACTGGGCTTTAACCTGATTAGCTGCGGGCACCACCGGACGGAAATTTTCGGCGTGCGGGCCTTGGCGAAAAAAATTGAGGAAGATTTGCGCATCCCCGCAGAGTTCGTCGATCTGGACAATCCGGTTTAGGGAAAAGTCACTTACCCTTGTGCGTGAGAAAGTCAAAATCTTCGCAGGAAAGTTTTTCTAGGCGGTTTCCCATCGCCTGGTTGCGTGTCCGGTCGTTTCCGAGTTTTTCGGGAATGCGGAAACAGTATTCGTATTCGGTTCCCGCGTCGGTCGGGATGGTGAGCCGGAACGCCCGGATGCGGTTCTCGCGTTTCTTTTCCTTGCCCAGGTAGCCTTCGTGGTATTCGTAGCGGTTCGGGATTTTTTTCAGCCGAGCGTTCTGGTCAAACCGGATGTCCTTCGTAATCTGGCCGGAAAGCTCGATCGGATAGTTTCCCGGTATGCGCAGCTCCATCTTCTCTTCGGCGAAAACGATTTTGGCGTCCTTGGGATTCACCAGGTAGCGTTCCTTGGGAATATTCCGGTAGGACTTGAACCGGACTACGCGTACGCCGCAGAGTTCGCGCATATCGGGCTGGGCGACAAAGTCTATGTCCCGGCAGGCGGGCGGCATATTCTCGGGCATGGCCAGGTCCTTGCCGTCGGAAGTCCCTCCGCAGGAACACAGGATGAACAGGACAAAACTCAACAGAACAGGCAATGCGCTAAATCTCATGTTTTAGAATATAAATTCAAGACCTGCAAAAAGTCGATGAAATCGGAAAATCTTTTGAATTTTGCCTTTTTCTGGGCGTGTTTCGGCCCACAGACTTGATTTCTGTCATATCACGGCTTTTGACTTAACTATTTTTGAACGGGAATTTCCTTTTGGAGATATACATGCGCATTTACAGCTGGAATGTAAACGGAATCCGCTCTGCGGAAAAGAAAGGCTTTGGCGACTGGTTCGGAAAGACTAGGCCGGAAGTCCTCTGCCTGCAAGAAGTTCGCGCCGAGGCGGAACAGGTTCCGGAATATCTCCGTGCGCCGGAAGGCTATTTCTGTTACTGGAATCCCAGCCAAAGGAAAAAGGGCTACAGCGGCACGGCGGTGCTGAGCCAAATTGAACCCGATGCGGTGGAGTACGGTTTCGGCATCGACGAGTTTGACGAGGAAGGGCGGGTCGTGCAGCTGGTCTTTCCGGACTGGGTTTTGAATTCCGTCTATTTTCCGAACGGAGGCCAGGGCGAGGAACGTGTCGATTACAAGCTGCGGTTTTACGATGCGTTCTTGGATAATTGCATGGGATGGCTCAAGCGGGGACGCCATGTGGTGACGCTCGGTGATTACAACACTTGCCATACGGAAATGGACATTGCGCGTCCAAAGGAAAACGAGAATGTCAGCGGATTCCTTCCGGTTGAACGGGCGTGGCTCGACAAGTACATCGCTGCGGGGTTCGAAGATACTTTTCGGACGCTTCATCCGGGACTTTCCGGTGCTTACACCTGGTGGTCGAACCGGGCGAATGCCCGGGAAAGGAATGTCGGCTGGCGGATCGACTATGCCTTTGTGGATGCTGGGCTTGCCAAAAACGTGACAGGGGCGGACATCCATTCGGATGTCTTAGGCTCGGACCATTGCCCGATAAGCGTGGATTTGGAACTCCCGTTCCCGCCGGTGGAGCAGATCGCGGACGAGTAGGAATTTTTTACGGGAAAAGAAAGAGGCGAAGTTTGAATAATTTCGCCTTTTGTCATATTTTGTCAAAACAAGGTTTTAAATTGTTCCTGAAACAATCGAATATGGATTCCTGCATGGGCAGGCGGGCATTCGCGCGGATGTCCGCTTGCTTTTTTTAATTGCTAGACGCTTCCGTATTCTGTTGTTGGATTTGAACCGGATAGGCGCCAGTCCAGTCGATGTAGTTTTCATGGTATTGGGGGCGGATGGCGGTGATTGTCAGCGTGCAGGATGTCGCGTTGACATTTGCCAGCGTTACCAGGAAAAGCCGGCTGTCCTGTTCGTTGGATGCCAGGGTGAAAACTTCCGAATCGTAGATTTTGTAGCCGTTGTCGCAAGAAAGCGAGTAATCCATCGTGAAACTCGGCAGCTTGAAATCCCGGGTGTTTTTCACGACTAGGTTTACCCATTGGCCGTTTGTTCCGTTAAAGTAGGCATCGACGATTTGGAGGTCTTCGCCCGGGGTGATGGTGAAGACGGAACGATCTGGCGATACGGATGACTTGGAACAACCGACGAGGATTGCGAATAGTGAGACGCAGAGAATCGTTTTTTTGGACAAAAAAAAGTTTTGATTCGGCATGGCTTCCTCCTTTGGAAAGGACATGTTAAAAGTAAAAAAAAATAATGACAGAATTTGACATTGAAAACGTTGGGAGGGAATTTTCTTTCGCGTCGGCCCCAGGGTCCTCATCCCGCAGACGCCTAAGCTTAGTGGACAGTGGTCAGTGTGCAGTGGCTAGTGGTCAGGACCGCTGAGATATAAGCTTTGGGAGGCGGTACGAGGGACACGGTGCGATGTCATTCCCCGGCTTGACCGGGGAATCCCTTTTCAGATAAGGGATTTGACAGGCTAGCGAGCTTGTCGAGCTATTCAGAGCTTTGTTGAGAGAATTTAGAGCTTATAGAAATAGTGGACGTCTAGGTTTAGGGAGTAGGGAACAGGGATTGGGGATTAGTCCGCGGACGCCTAAGCTTAGTGGTCAGAACTGCAAACGTCTAGACTTTTGGGAAGCGGAAAGTGCGATATGGTACGATGTCATTCCCGTACTCCGACGCATATGAAAGGTTCTAAAAAGAAGAACATTTGCATGTTCTTCTTAATCGGAATAGCGGGATAGGACGCCCGCGTCACGTTGTTCCGCGTTCGCCCTTCGTGTTCTCGCTTTGCTCGAATCCCGCTCTCGCTAGTGTTCGCTCCGCTCACCGCTTTCGCGTCGGCCCCAGGGTCCTCATCCCGCAGAAGTACAAATAAAAAGAAGAACATTTGCATGTTCTTCTTAATCGGAATAGCGGGATAGGACGCCCGCGTCACGTTGTTCCGCGTTCGCCCTTCGTGTTCTCGCTTTGCTCGAATCCCGCTCTCGCTAGTGTTCGCTCCGCTCACCGCTTTCGCGTCGGCCCCAGGGTCCTCATCCCGCAGAAGTACAAATAAAAAGAAGAACATTTGCATGTTCTTCTTAATCGGAATAGCGGGATTCGGACCCACGACCTCTTGCTCCCGAAGCAAGCGCTCTACCAGGCTGAGCTATATTCCGGGGACGCACCTATTTTAGAAAAATTTTGGCGAGTTCGCAAGGGGAAAATGTAAAATTATTTCATTTTCGTCTTCTGTCGCGCGGAATGACGCAGAAAGTATTGCCCTTTCCGATTTTCATGATGCTCGAACCGGAATTGTTCGGTTCGGTTTTGTAAAACAGCACGCGGTGGCGCCAGACTGTCGCGACTTTCCTGTCGATGATGTGCTTGACATTGCCGTATTCCGGGTTTCCGCCGCCGTGGATGATGCGGAGAACGGATAACCCTGCGCGCGCCATTCCGTCCATCAGGTTTTCGACAGCCGTCGCGGCTTCGTCGGCGACATAGCCGTGTAGGTCGATTTCCTCTTCGGGTTCCGGGAAGTTCCACGCCGCCGGGTTCTTGCGGGGCTTTTTGAACTTGCTCGCCTGGGAGCGCTGCTTTTCTTCTTCGCGCTTTTCCGCTTCGATGGCGAAGTCCTTGTCCTCTAGCGGGTGGCGGTCCATCCATTCGAGCTGGAGTTTCTCGTTTTCGGTCATTTCGTCGTTCATGTTTCTCCTTGGGTAAAGTTTCGGTGGTAATTCCAAGTCCATTCATCGGGGTGCTCGGAAATCCATGCGGATATTTCGCTTGCGATGGCGTCTGTCGTCCGTTCCGGGTTGGACCTTGGCGGATAGAATGTTTCGAATCGGACGGTATGCCCGGCTTTCGAACGGAAAATGCGGAATGTCACGATGCCCGCTCCCATCGATTGGACTTTGAGCGGCAGCCGTAAAAAAAGCTCGGCGGGCTTTCCCAAAATCTGGACGGGGTTTCCTCGGCTGTCGGTTGCCTGATCGACGAGCATCGCGAGGACGCCCTTGTTCTTGAAAAAATCCCGAATCGTCCGGGATACGGAACCTGTTTCGCGTTCTTCGAGCCCCGGGGCTTTTCGGATGTCGTGCAAAATCTGCGTAAGTGCCTTATTCCTGAAGCTGTGTGTAAAAAGATAGACGTGATTCGAGTAGCGCGTGAGAATCCGGTGCATGATTTCAAAAGCGCCTTGGTGGATGCCCATCGCGACGACGGGAATTCCATTTGCGAGAGGTCCGCGAATGATGTCTTCTCGCTCGAAGCGAACCTTTTGGATTGCTCTCGGCAAGCGGCAAAGATAGCGCAGCGAATCCAGATAATTTATGTACAACGAGTAAAAGACTTTTCTCGGGGATGTTTTCCTGTCTAGCCCGGTCGCTTCAAGATGTTTCTTCACGCGTCCCCAAGCTCTTTTCCTGTGCGACAGGCTGTATATCGGATAGATGATTTCAAACAAAATAAGCTCGAACGGCTTCGGCATGTAGAGAAGCGCCTGGAGAATTATTTTGTACGCAATCCGCATGGCGTTTTACACAAATTAAGTTCGAATCTCTGGGCTCAGCTTTCGGAAAATTCGAAGATGCCGCGCCCGAGTTCCCGCTTAAAGACTTCCTCGGAAAGATTTTCTCCGGCGTAAGTCAGCCGGGGAGAAATTTCGTAGTACTTTCCCGGCTTTACTTCGACCTTTGCCTTTTCGAGCCAGTAGCGGTGAAGCTTTCCGAGCATCTTGCGGGCGGACTTGGGGGAATCGCTTCCATTTGCATTCTTGATCGGGGCGAATTCGTCTTCGCGTTCTACGCCGTAGGGGAGAACCTTTCCGAGAAGCGGAAAGGCGTCGAGCAGGAACTGTTCGAACTTATAGCAGCCTTCAACGCCGTTTACCTTTTTCCGGGCGACATGCCAGGGAAGTTCCTGGGTGGATATTTTGCGGAGAGCGTCCATGCGGAATACGTACATTCCCGTGTTGCCGCCGTCGTATTCGAGCGAACCGTCGGGAAGCCTTGCCGTGCGGAGATCTTCGGAAATGTCCGAGTATTCGAGGACCGCGGGTTTCGAATTCCGGTAGGCGAAAATCCCGATTTTTTCATCGGGCGTTAATTTGTGTACAACCTTTGCCGCACAGGGCGCAATTCCGTTTGCGGCGAGAGCTCCGACAAAAGCCGGGTCGCACATCTTGACCAGCGCGTTGTCGATGTTGTGCAAAAAGACGAACCGTACGCCTTTTTCGACTAGCCAGGCGAGAGTTCCGCTCAGGGCCAGCGCCCGGAAGCATCCGCCGTTTCCGTCCGGGACTTCGACGAAGTTTCCGTTTTCATCCCTGAGCGGCGTGCCGTCGGGTTTTAACGTGCAGAGCATTCCCTGGTTGAAGAATCGGACGTAGTCCCGGTTGTATCCGAAGTAGGAATGTTCCTCGAAATGCTCGACGGTCGCTTTGCGGTTTAAGGGCGATGTCATGATGGCCCAGGGAATCGGCTTTCCCGCCTTTGCGCCCAGGTTCATGAGACGCCGTGCCTGCAAGCGGAAGAGTGTCGCGTGGCTGGGAAGTCCGAAGTCGTAAGCACCTTTCGGACCGTCGAATCCTAGCCGCGAACCTTGGCCTCCGGCGAGCGAGAACGCGGCGACCGCACCCTGCTTTAAAAGGAGATTGCCCGTTTCGAGGAAAAATTCAAGCCGCCTGTCTTCCGAGGCGAGCGTGAACGGCATGGGACGAATCTTGTCGTCTGTCTTGGGTGTTGCGGGGTTTTCTTTCGAAAATTTGGCGTAGAGCTTTTGGACTAGGGAAAGATCGGGGGTTGGCATCAGCGGATTCCAAAGAAGATGACGAAGCTGACGATGAGCGCAAAGATGCTCACCAGGTGCATTCGCCAGACGATTTTCGAGTTCATCAGGGGTTTAGACGCAAAGCGCCCGTCCCATTTTTTCTGGTAGTGGTGGTGGAGAGGCGCGCAAAGAAAGAGACGCTTTCCCGTGCCGGTCCTGAACCGCGTAAACTTGAAGTAACCAATCTGGAAAAGGACGGAACAGGCTTCGGCGATGATGATCGCGCAGACGATAGGGAGGAAGAGTCCGGCCTGGACCAGGATGAACATGATGCCGATGCACGCGCCGAATCCGACGGAACCCGCGTCACCCATGTAGATTTCCGCCGGGGGGCTGTTGAACCAGAGATAGGCGAGAAGCGCTCCGGCTACGGACATCGCCAGCGGAAAGAGCTCGTCGCATCCCGGAAGGAACGGCACGTTCAGGTAGTTGCTGAAGATGAAGTTTCCGCAGACATAGGCGACGACGCCGACAAAGACCATGCTGCTGAGAATCGGGACGGAAACGAGGCTGTCGAGTCCGTCGGTGAAGTTTGTACCGTTGGCTGTCGCCGCAATGACGAATGTCATGAATCCGATGAACGCCCAGTTCGGCAGGTAGATCTGGAATACATCGACCGGGACGAAGGGGACTGTCAGGTTCCCGCGGAGGTCCGGGATGAACTTGTAGCAGAAAATGGCGATGACGAGGCTGAAGAGAAAGTAGAGTCCTAATCGGACGGAACTCGAAATGCCGTCGGCTTTTTCCATGTAGGCGGCGGCTTTCGCCTGTCCCTTGGCGATAAGGCGTTTCGTCTTGACCTTTGCTATATCGTCGATGGCGCCTACTGCGCTGAAGGCGACGAGGACCAGCAGCGTGGAAATCGTGTAGCCGTTCAGTTTGCAGGTGAGAAGGGAGACGATGGCGACCACGACGACGAGCAAGAGACCGCCCATGATCGGCGGGGCCTTGGTTTTGCTGTTCTGGTCGAAGTCCGAAGTCGCATCGGACTTTTGCAGAAAGCGGATATACGAAGGCATCGTCGAAAGGACGAGGATGATGGAAAGCATCGCCGCGAGACCCGCCCGGAAAAGCCGGCTGTCAAAAAGGGGAATTTCTGTCAGATGATAAATCCATTCACAAAACATGGGCCAAATTTAAAAAGATTGTCGCGACTTTTGTTTGTCTTGGAATTTTTGGATGGGAATTGTCCAGTGCGGATTGCGGACGTTGAAAAACTCCCGAAATGAAGTATATTTACGTTATGAGAAAATTAACGTCTGCGATTTCCCTTCTGACTGTTTCGCTTGCGTCCGCGGCGACCGTTTACTATAACCATGCCGGTTACGATGCGAAGCTTCCCAAGAGCCTCGTTGTCGGGGCGAGCAATTTTCTGACCGGGGGTTCCTGGACGATTGCTCCGAAAAACGGAGGCGCGGCTGTCGCTTCGGGAACTTTTGGCTATGGCGCGAGTCCGAGCGACTGGGGGCTGGTTGAGGTCTTCTACCCGATAGATTTTTCGAATGTCCGCGATGCCGGCACCTATACGCTTTCGTTTACCGAAAACGGTTCGTCCGTCTCGCAGGATCTGGAAATTCTCGACAATGCGCTTTCAGCAAGAACGCTCGGACCGGTCCTTTCCTATTTCAGGAACGACCGGAATACGGATTCGGACATTGCCGTTCCGGTGTTCGGCAGTAGCGGCACGACCCGGGACGTCCACGGAGGCTGGAACGACGCTTCGGGCGACGTAAGCAAGTATCTTTCGCACCTGTCCTATGCGAACTACCTGAATCCGCAGCAGATTCCGCTTACGACGTGGACGCTTGCCTTTGCGGCAAAGCGGATTCCTTCGAAAGTCGCGGCGGCTTCCGGGGAAACTTTTGCCAGAGACGAAGCGCTTTACGGGGCGGATTTTTTGCTTCGGATGCTCGATTCGACGGGATTCTTTTACATGACGGTCTTTGACAACTGGGGATCGGAGAGCCGCAAGCTCTGCGCGTTCAGCGGAGAGGACGGGGAGATAAGCGATAAATACCAGGCTGCGTTCCGCGAAGGCGGAGGCATGGCGATTGCGGCTCTTGCGCGGGCTTCGACGCTCGGCGCAGAGGGAGACTTTTCGTCGGAGGCGTATTTCGCCGGGGCGGAGCGGGCTTTTTCGCACTTGCAGGAAAAACAGTCTGCGGACTCTTGCGCCTATTGCGACGACGGGAAGGAAAACATCATCGACGACTATGCGGCCCTTTTCGCGGCCTGTGAACTTTACGACGCGTCAAAGCTGTATTACAATTCCGCAATCGATTCCTACCTGGAAATTGCCCGTTACCGGGCGAATCGCCTGGTTTCCCGTTTGAGTGCCGACGGTTATTTTTTCAGCGACGATGCGGGAACGCGGCCCTTTTGGCATGCAAGCGATGCGGGGCTTCCCCTGGTGGCGCTTGTCCGTTACCTGGAACTTGAACCGGACAGCTCCGTAGCGGGGAGAATTTCGGTTGCGGCAAAAAAACATCTCGCATGGCTTGTGAGCGTTACGGACAAGGATTCGAATCCCTTCGGTTACGCGAAACAGGTTTACCGGACGGGAGATACGCTTCGGACGGGATTCTTCATCCCGCACGATAACGAAGCGGGATACTGGTGGCAGGGGGAAAATGCGCGAATCGCTTCGCTTGCCGCCGCAGCTGTCTATGCGTCGCGGGCTTTGGGGTATTCGGATTCGCTTTCGGCGTTTGGGTATGCTGCGGACCAGCTTGACTGGATTCTCGGCAAGAATCCTTTTGGCATAAGCTTCATGGAGGGCGTCGGCAAGAACAATCCGCCGGCTTACAAGGGAACGCTTGGCAAGGGAATGCTCAAAGGCGGCATCGCGAACGGCATCACCGGAAAGAAATCTGACGGTTCGGGAATTGTCTGGGACGATGTCTTCGGGGTGGGCCTTTACAATTCTTGGCAGAACTGGCGCTGGATCGAACAGTGGCTTCCGCATTCGACATGGTATCTGATGGCGCTTGCCGCCCGCTATGACGAGGTTTCCGGGGAGAAGCCGGCGAAACTTTTCGTGAAAAGGGAAATTCCTGGTTTCGCTGTTTCGCTTTCAGGCCGGACGCTCCGGATTTCGGCGAAAAGTCCGCTCGGAAGCGTGAAAGTCTTTGGGCTTGACGGTCGGGAAGTTTTCCGGGAAATGTCCTTTGAAAGAAGCGCCGAAGTCTCGCTTGAAAGGATGAATCCGGGAATCTACGTGGTGAAGGTCGGTGCGCTGGGCGTCCGGGAAATCGTCCTCCGCTAAAGTCCTTTACGAAATCAGGTCTCGCCGAGACGGAGTTTCGCACAAGTTTAAACATCGCCAGTTCTAAGCTTTAAGTTCTTTCAGCTAAGCTCTGGATACCGGGCTTAGCTCGACAAGCTCGCTAGCCCGTCATTGCCGGGCGTGACCCGGCAATCCCATCTCTGAAAGGAGATTCTCCGGTCAAGCCGGGGAATGACATTATACCGTGTCCCAAAAGCCTAGACGTTTGCGGACTAATCCCTAATCCCTCATCCCTAGTCCCTGAGCTTAAACGTCCACTATTCTAAGCTCTAAGTTCTCACAACTAAGTTCTGACTAGACGTCCGCGGTTCCTTATAAAGACATTCTCTTAGATCTTCGCGAAAATCCCGCGCCTGAAAATTTCTCCTGCGTCCCCGCGGGAGTTTTTTTCTTGCTGGATATCGTCGGAATCGTCCGCCTTTTCGCGGATGGAAATTTTCCGTGTCCTGGCAACCGGGTCGTATTCTATCCACTGTACGGGGACGTTGTGCCATCTGCCGTCTCCGCCGAGAACTGAGACATAATCGACGCGCTGTTTTCCCGAATAGCCGTGGGCGGTCACCTCGACGGTCGTCTTCCCGTCTTTGCCCGAAGCCTTGGCCGCGGTCTTGAGAATGCAGTCGGTCACGCATTTCGGGTGCTTGAATTCCTCTACGCCGTAAAAGTTCGCGATGGATTCCCATTCCCAGAACGAGGATTTTGGGAGAATGTCTCCGTAGATTTCCTTTTGCGTGCGGATCTGCTGGTAAAGCGGGATGCAGAGGAGCGGGGCCATCGAAAAATAGACGGCGCGGAAATACTCCTGGTTGATGCGGATGAAGTTGCTCCTGGATTCTTCGTAGCTGTATTTCGCGAAGCGTTCCGGGTTTGTGTCCATGTTGAAATCGTTCAGGTGCCCGGGCACGATGAAATTGATTTTTTCTTGCTTTAAAAAGGAAAAGTCGTCTCCGTAGGCGTCGGTCTTTTCTTTTAGCAGGGCGAGCATTTGGCGTTGGGCGAGCGCCGTAAAGAGCAGGCGGTATTCCACCTCGTTGTTCCGGTCCTTGGTTTCGAAGAGCGTTTCGAATTCCCGGTTTCCCATGAGCGTGTATTGTGATTCGTCCTGGAGGTTCCTGGAAAACTTCTGCAGCTCGCGGAGCTTCTGTTTGCGGCGGAAGTTCTGGAGAAAGCCGTCTTCGGTGAGGCCGGAAGGCTTCCGGGTGAACTTGAGGTTTGGCGCGGCGTCGTTCCCGTAGAGAACAAAGGCGAGCTTGCCGTAGGCGGGGCATGGCTTGGTGACGCTTGCCGAAAGCGTCTGGCTGCGGAAGACGCGCCTGCGCTTGCCGTCAAAGCCGGTCACGGTTTCCGTCCAGTGGATGGTCTTGTATCCCGTGTAAGTCTTTTCGCCCATTTCAAAGGTTTTCAGGTCGGCGATGACGAAGGGGTTCCCGTTGATTTCCCCGCTCTGGGAAAAGAGTACGGAGGCGTTCTCGTTGAGCGATCCGTCATATCCGAATTCCTTGACCAGTTCGCCGATGCGGGACTCGGTGAAGAACCTGTCGAAATGGAGCTTCGGGACGGTCTTTTCGATGAGTTTTGCGGGGATGTCCCAGCTGAAAAGGGCGTTGAGCGGCTCCATCTGTTTCCAGGCTTCGTCCTTTTTCTTTTGGATGTTTTCGTCGAAATTTTCGATTTCTTCGGTTAGCTCCCGGATTTTCCTGTTGAAAAACACGAAGTTGAAAATGATGAGAACGAGCGCCGGGACGAGGTAGAGCGGGGCGGAGGACGGCGTTTCGGAAATCGCGCTGAGGATGATGAGAACGGCGACGAGAATCCAGCTGACGATGCGAATTGCGGAGTATTTCGAACGGCTTGACGAAAGTTCGTTTCGGCTTTCGGAAAGCTGCGCGATTTCCCCGCAAAGCTGCTTGTTCGCTTCCTTGTCGATTTTCGCTTCGGCGGAAAGCTTTTCGAACGCCGCCTTGGCGTTTTCCAGAAATTCATCCCGATACACGCTCTTGTAGCGTTCTAGCGGATCGTAAACGATGTCTTCCACGGATTCCCCCTGGAAACTTAATTTGTACTAAATTCTCCGTGTTAAAAGAACGCTTCGCGGGCGCGAGCCTTGACCTCTGTGGATGCGGTAAAGGGGATGCGCGTCGTGTACCCGGCGCGGGCGGCGACGATCATCTTGGTAGGCCATGCGAAGACGTCCGTGTTCCACTGGTTTACCGTGTCGTTGTAGAGGCTCCGGGCGGCGGTGATTTCCCGTTGCAGGTAGCTGTTCTGCTGCATGGCGTCGGCGATTGCGGCGTGTGCCTTCAGCTCGGGATAGGCTTCCACTTGCGGGAAGAGACGACCGAAGCTTCTGTCGAGGTCTCTCGAAATTGTGTTGCGCGCTTCCTCGGAAAGATGCCCTCCGCGAAAAGCCGCGACGGATTTCATCACGTCCTTGTCGAGGTCGATGGCCTTGTTCACGAGCGGCGCGACGTTTTGCAAAATCTGCACTCGCTGTTCGAGGTAGTTGTCAATCGTCGAAGCGTCCGCCTGGATTTTCTGCTGCAACTGCTGGAAGTAATTCTTCGCCCCGATCTTCATGAAGAGGAAGATGACGCCCGGCAGGATGCCGCAGAGCCAGAGAAGGATTTCAAAGATGAGAGAACCCACACCCACGCGGACGGGAATCTGCTTTTCGATGACGTTGATGTCTCGCCCTTCCGCGTTCACGTTTCCCGTCGTTTCGTCCAGTTCGTTTGCCATAAAAGCCTCCTATCGGTTTCAAAAATATATAAAATAATTTTTGGCGAAAGGAAAGATTATTTGGCATTTCTCGCGATGCGGAATCCGCGAGAGGGAGAGGCTTCGTCTGCGAGGGAACTGGAACGGTATGCGGAGCGCAGGTGCTTGCCGAAATCGTTGAATCCGCCGCCGCGCGAAACTCGGGTCGAACCGCTTGCGGGACCGCTCGGATTTTCGCTCAGCGAGTCCATCGGGTATTTTCCGTAAAAGTCGAAACACCATTCGCTGACGTTTCCGTGGATATCGTAAAGCCCGAAGGCGTTCGGCTTGAAGCTCCCTACGGTGACAGTCTTGTTTCGGTAGTGACCGGGCTGTGTTTCCAGCTTCTCTTCGTGAAAATAGTTCTGTTCGATGTTGTAGGGATAGTGCGCATAGAAATTCGCGTCGCGGTCTCCCGGGATTTTCCTTGTGCTGAACGGCGTGCTCGTTCCGGCGCGGGCGGCAAATTCCCATTCGGCTTCGGTGGGGAGCCTGTAGCCGTTTGCGTCTCTGTCCCAGACAACGTCTTCGCCTTCGATTCGGTAGGCGGGTTTGAAACCTTCCGATTCGCTTAGTTTGTTGCAAAACTCGACGGCGTCATACCAGGTGACGTTTTCGACCGGAAGATTTTTCCCGGAAAACGCCGAGGGATTTTTCCCCGTTACGCTTTGGAATTCTTCCTGGGTAACCTCGTGCCTGGAAATGTAAAAGTCATCGACACGGACCGCGTGGAGAGTTTCATCCTTTTCTCGCCAGTTCTCGGATTCGGGGCTTCCCATCTGGAAAGTTTTCCCGCGGACGAGAACCATTTCGTTTGCAAAGAGCGATTGTCGGGGAGGCTCGGCAAAGCCGAAAATGGCAAGAGAACCCAAAAAAACAAATGCTCGGAAAATCTGAGTCATGCCGCTTTCTCCTTTAGAATCTGAAACCGTTTTTCAGAAGCCAGGCGTCGAGATCCGAATTCAGCGATTCCCCGCCGGAATAGTAGATGGAAAGCGGATGCTGGACCTTCGCTTCGGGGACGATTTTCGTAATCGCGGAAACGCTCTGCCCGAGCTTTCCACCGCCATTGGAGCAGAACGGGATGACGGTAATTCCGCTAAAATCGTAGCTTTCGAGGAACGTGGCGATGGGCATGGGAATGGACGCCCACCAGTTTGGGTAGCCGAGCAGAATCGTCTTGTATTTTGAAAAGTCCTTGACCTTGTTCTTGATGGCGGGTCGGGCCTGTTTTCGCTGGTCGCGCTGCGCTTCGTCGAGAACCGTGTTGTAGTCCGTGGAGTAGGGCTTTACAAGTTCGATTTCAAAGATGTCGCAACCGAGCTTCTTTTGGATTTTCTGGGCGATGCCCCGTGTCGTTCCGCCCCAGCTGTAAAAAACGATGAGCGTTTTGGATGCTTCGCGCGTTTCGTTCGGGCTTGCGGCGAAGGATGCGGCGCAAAAAAGGCTCGCCAGAAGCGTAAGGAACAGAAATTTTTTCATGAGACTTCCTTTTGAATTTGCCTTGTCATAATATACGACTTGGAGCTTAGAGCTTGTTTTCATAGCGAGAATATGCTATAATAACGTCATGAAAGAAGCAAGGCAGAGGCGCAAGCCGTACCCGA
>CAKUTF010000044.1 GCA_934691725.1 uncultured Fibrobacter sp.
TCCCATTCCTGACACTCTCCTTTTTTTATTATACTTTGGTTGTTTGGATTGTGTCAAGTTTCATTGTAACATATCATAAAACAAAGAATATACCAAAAAACTTAATAAAATTATTGGTATTTTGCTGTTGTGAGTTTTATTGCAGATTAGTTGTATAATTTGCGAAATATAGGTTTAAAAAATCAGGAGGAAAATCAATGAAAAAAATATTATTATTGTTAATGTCATTTGCGGTATCAGCGTTATTCATGCCATATGCATCACATCAAGTTAAGGCAGAACAAAATTCTGATGTGTTTTATGATGATTTTTCAGGCAACTCACTTGATTCTGATAAATGGCTTGTTGCTTATAAGAATTGGGGCGGAAAAGTTACTGAAAACGGTGTGAAAGTTGATTATAACGGGGGAGTTATTCTACAGAATGTCTCTGTTAAAAACGGAAATTTAATTCTTACAGGAAACGGGAATCTTTATAACGGTGATTTAAAAGGAATCAACAAAGATGGTTCAGAACGTTCTGACGGAAAAAGAACAGGTGCAGCAATTGCAACAAAAGAATATTTCGCATCAGGAAGTTATGAAGTAAGAGCGAAAATATCGCCTGAATTCGGAGCTTGTTCAGCAATCTGGACGTTTGAATATGAGGAAGACTGGGATACAGGAAAAATCACAAATCATGAGATTGATATAGAAATGCCGGGAAGACCTGAATCTGCGATAAAAAATCAGAATTTCCAATATGCTTTGTGTAATACATGGATTGGTGAAAATGATGGGGAATACAAAACAGGATATACGGATATTGGTGTGAATCAGGCAGATGGTAATTTTCATAAGTATCGTTTTGACTGGCATACGGGAAATGAAAACGAAGAAGCAAGAGTTGATTTTTATTTTGATGACGTTTTAACATATACATCAAAAGAATATATTCCTACAAATGAGGGAAGATTGTGGCTTGGTTTATGGTTTCCAAATGGCTGGGCAGGTGTACCCGATTTTGAAACTTCAACTTTTGAGATTGACTATGTCAAAATTACTCCGTTTAATGAAAGTGGAGATACAAAACAAAATGAAACTTACCCCGATGATGGTTGGGGAAATATAGAGGATATTGCAACATCTTCTGTAAAAGGCGATGTCAATGCAGACGGCAAATTCAATATTGCTGATGCTGTTATTCTTCAGAAATGGTTACTTGCTTTTCCTGATGTAAAACTTAATGATTGGAAAGCAGCTGATTTATGCGATGATGGAAAACTTAATGTGTTTGACCTTTGCCTAATGAAACAGGAATTAGTTCTTTCCCAAAATAACGATTTTTCAAAAAAGCTGATTGGTATGGAGTACAGGGAGGCTGTTGCCAACGGCTATATTTCTAAATCTGAATATAATTATCAGATTTCAGGGGAACTGAAAAGTTCAATTGAGAAAAAAATGAACAGACCTCTGGATTATTCTGTTGACCGTTTTTATCTTGTAAATTCTGACGCATTTAATTCTGATACAGTTCAATATCTATATAATTCTGCAACAAAAGACGTTTATATGATAAATGCAAAAACAAAAATGAATTGTGCAACATGGTACTGGAAGGGCAGCAAAGCTTCTCTTTATGGAATTGATAGCGATATGGAAGTTCAAAATAAATTTTTAGATGCTATGGAATTTTATGGTATTACGGAAATTTATTATTCCATTGGTGCAAATAAACTTGTAAATAATGCTGATACGGTGGCAACTTTCGTAAAAAATGCATATGCTCGTAATATGAAAGTATATCTTCTGACAGGTGAAAATACATGGCTTTATGAAGATACTTATCAAACAGCAATTTATCGTATTTTTGACCGTGTAGAAGAATACAACAAGTCTGTTGATGCAGATGCTCGAATTGCCGGTGTTTCCTATGACGCAGAAGTATGGACAAACTCTGAATACAACTGGAAAAATAATGACAGCACAAGATATCAACAGATTCAATTTATAAAAACTGCTCAGCAATATGCTGATTCAAAAAACCTTTCAGTTTCTCACTGTCTGCCATTCTGGATTACAAGATATAACTATACTGATGCTGATGGCACGACAAAAAATGTTTACGATTCAATTACACAAATTTCCAATAATACAAATTTAATGGCATATCGTGATAGTGCTTCAGCAGTTGAAAAACTTGTTACACAAGTGCAGAATGGTGCAGAAAAATCCGCTTTTGATTATGCAGAAGCGAACGATTGTAATTTAGAAATAGGCTTGCAAGCGGCACAAACAAGCGAGGGAGATTATGTGACATTCTACGAAGAAGAAAAAGAAAATACAGGTTATATTAATTCTGTCATTGCAGAAATACAGTCTGATTTGTCAGAGTATCAGAATCACACTACTTTTGCCATTCATCATGCTATTCCACTGTATGAGTATTATGAAAATATCGAATAAAGAAAATTAAAGCAATTTCATACAAACTTTGTGCGGTATTACCTTAAATAAACAGCATTGGATAAATCAATCGAAATTACCTGTCAATTTTTATTGTACACAATCAGAAAAGAGGTTCGTAAGGCGATTTCAGAAAAAAGTCCGAATCTTACTTTTGCAGGGTATGTAAATCCACAACAGCTTAAATCTGCATACAGCGGTTCGGATTTATTTCTGTTTCCTTCATATGAAGAAACAGAAGGAATTGTTGTACTTGAAGCCTTAGCAATGAAAATTCCTGTATTGCTGAGAGATATTCCTGTATATACTGATTGGCTGAAAAACGAAAAAGATGTATATAAGGCAAAAAAACTGAACGATTTTGAAAAGATTGCAAAAAGCATATTAAAATATGAACTGCCTGATTTGACAGAGCAAGGATATGAAACAGTTCAGCAGAAAAATATTTATCATATAGGAAAACAACTTTCTTATGTGTATAATAAGGCAAGTAAAAATTTATCTCAGTTTATGATGAACAGAAATGAAATTTTGTAACTGTAATTTATTAACAAGATAAAAAACCACACTCAAGTGTGGTTTTTTGAATAAATATTATTCCATTTATGATTTTTTTAATTTTCAATGTGAAACATAGGAAGTGTTGGTTTACTTGTTTTTCTTATCTGTTCTATAATATTATCCGCATTGGATTTGATGTAATTTATCTTTTTTTGATTAATGGAGTGTGAAGCTAGAACTTCATACTTATATTTCCTACATTCTTCATCAAAATATAGTTTACATAATATGATATATTTTTCTCCGTTGTGTTTTTTCTCACGATGTTCCTCAATGTCCTTATGAGCCGCCCACCAACATAAATATTTATTATATTCCTTATCATTTGTATATTTAGGATTTGTAATTCGTGGAAACAGTTCAACGATAATCCAGTTAAATTCAAGTCGTCCGCATGATGAATAATAATTATTTGTAGTTGGTAATACATCAATCCACTTTCCTCTTGTTTTTACATCTTCAGCTAAATCTCTGACAATGTAAACAGCAGTAGCTTCACCGCTTTTATAATATTTGATGAATCTTTCATCATTAAACTTTTCATACCATTTTTCTTTTTTCATATGTATTCTCCTTTTTAAAAATCATTATTATAAAACCACTCAAGCAGTTTTTTTCCAGTATCATTAATTGAAAGAATGTATCGCTTTTCATTGTCTTCCTCATAGGAGGTAACTCTTTTAATTCCACAAAGAATTTCTACCACATTTTTCCCTGTTTCTTTTATGATTTCAGGTACATCATCTCTCAACGGATTTGACCACCATTCATCAGTTAAATGAACAGGTGCTTCATTTAATACAGGAAGTATCTTTTTTGCTTTATGCATATTAATATTTAAATATAATGCATGGTCATAATCTATGTACAATTCAGTCAGGTCAACTTCTTTGTAACCGCCGTCTATAAAGTCACATATCAGTTCTTTAGAAAGTGTACATATATTAAATTCCTTTTTTTGTTCTAATTTTAAAATGCCAATAAGAAAATCAGTCTGTATATACTTTATTACCTGAAACAAATCGTGAGCAATATTTAAAAGCTGAATACTTCCAATTTTATTGATAAATTCATATGGCAACTTTTTCAAATCTTCCCGCAATGTAAGCATATCTGAATCCATATATTTCTTGTGAAGATACTCTGCATCATAAATATACAGCATAGAAAATAATTCTTGCTGAATCAGAGATAAATGGAGAGTATTAATAATTTTATTTGTGTTATCGTCAAAAAGAAAGTACGGAAAATTGTCTTTAATATCTTCATCAAGACTGCCAAACTTATCTTTTATTAATGTTGATAATGAAATATTATAAAACTCAGATAATTCTTTTAATCTCGAATCCCTGATATTTGTTTTTCCGCTTTCCCAGTTTTGAATTGATGTAACAGATACATTCATTTTGTCTGCAATTTTTTCCTGTGTAAAATTTGCATTTAGCCTTGCTTGTTTCAACTTTTTGCCGAAATTTTTATTAAAAGAACTCATATTTCAACCCCCGTTTACCATTATATACTAACTTTAGATAAAATACAACAAAGTAAAAGTGCATTTTTGACAAACTTTTACTTGGTCTTATAATATTTTCTGTTTTATTACTCATTTACTTTTGATTGAATTATAAATTCCTTGAAAACAATTTCAGAATAAAAATTCTTTTTCATACTGAATTTGATATTTAAACGTTATAATATAACTATAACAGTTTATATATAACATTTCAATGATATGCCGTTACTTATTAATGTATAATATAGTTATTTAAAACTATACTTATATAAAGGCGATTATATTATGATTAAAATTCATCTCTCCAAAATACTCGGAGAAAAACGTATGAGTCAGGCTGAACTTTCACGTCAGACAGGTATCAGACCTTCCACAATAAATGATATTTATAATGAAATATCTGAACGTCTTAATGTTGAACATCTCGACAGAATCTGTGAATATCTTGATTGCAACATAAATGACCTGATAGAATATATTCCAAACGCTCAGAAAAAGACAGGTGAATTTCTCATCAGAGAAGAACATGGAAATCGGAAAAAATAATTTCTGAAACATTTTGAAATAACAAAAGCACTCCTGAAAAGTTACCCAAAAATCCTTCAGGAGTGCTCTATTTTGAATTTATATGTTTGATATGCACAAAAAAATATGTTATTTCATATTATATTTGTAAAATTATACAAAATAATATTTTTTCTTGAAAAGCTATTGACTTTTCATTTTTTATGTGGTATACTAATAAAGTCATCAGGAGTAAATCACTGAAAGACATCAAATAAATATCGCGGTGTGGAGCAGCTAGGTAGCTCGTCGGGCTCATAACCCGAAGGTCGTTGGTTCAAATCCAGCCGCCGCAACCATATCTGCACCCATATTTTGATACAAAATAGGGGTGCATTTTTATGCCCTGAAAACAACGCAGTATCGGCATTTTTCAAAAAGTGCCGTTTTATATTGATTGAATAGGAGAGAGATATTTACCTCTAAAATAGGTTTAAATCCTGCTTTTCAGGGGTTAGCGTTTTCTTTTGCACCCATTTGGACCTGTTTGCACCCCATTGTTTTTCTATGGTAGAACATAAAAAACAGCCGCCACAGTAATCGCATTGACTACTGCGGCGGCTGAATGTTAATTTATGCTTCAATCTCTGTACCGTCAAGGAACTGAAAAAACATTCTGTTATCATGAAAAATCGTAACTTTTTCAATCATCGTTCTCCAAAGATTTTCATCAAACGTATCGATAGGGGTATCAGCTTTTTCAAGGTGAAGAACAAGCTGCTGAAGTTGTTTGACTTTATTCTGCTGGTTACTCTTTTTCTGCATTAGTTTCTCATAAATTGTCTTTTGACTTTCGTACTGCTGAACCAATTCATCGTGACGTCTGTCGAATTCTTCCTTGTTTCTTGCCGTCACGATATTGTTCTGAATGTGCATTTGATTTAATGCGGAAGTATTACTCATTTCCTGAATGGTTTTTTCAATTTTCGTATTGAGTGCAGAAGTGTCGGAAATGCTCTCAATAAGCATCTGAACTGTTTCAAGAATCAAATCCTTTTCCTGAAAAAACATCGAAAATGCGTTAATGAAACGCTGTTTGATTTCATCCTCATACAAATGCGGTGTGGAGCAAAGCTGCTGTCCTTTGAATTTGTTATTGCACTGCCAGATGACACGTCGGTATTTGCTTGTGGAGTGCCAGACCTTAGAGCCGAAGAAACAACCGCAGTCCGCACATACAAGTTTTGCAGCGAAGAGTGAATTTCCGCTGTACTGCTTGCCGAGCTTTTTACGCCTTTTCATTTCAAGCTGGACTTGCTCGAAATCTTGTGGATCTATAATTGCTTCGTGACTTTCGTCAATGTAGTATTGTGGTACTTCACCTTCGTTGATTTTTTTCTTTTTCGTAAGAAAATCAGTGGTAAAACTCTTTTGCAGCAGTGCAGACCCCTTGTATTTTTCGTTAGTCAGAATACTTTCAACTGTTGATGCGTACCACTTTTCCTTACCACTCGGAGATAGAACACCACGATACATCAAAGCCTTTGCAATGCTGTAAGTAGTCATGCCCTCAAGAAAAGAACGATAAATAAAACGGATGATTTCGGCTTCTTCCGGTACAATTTTCGGCAGACCGTCTTCACCTTTTTTGTAACCGAGAAAACTGGAGTAGGGGAGTGAAACCTTTCCGTCTGCCATACGTTTCCTGTGTCCCCATGTGACGTTTTCGGAAATGGAGCGTGACTCTTCCTGAGCTAAACTCGACATAATCGTGATGAGCAATTCGCCCTTGCCATCAAACGTCCAGATTTGCTCCTTTTCAAAATAACACTCCACGTTATGTTCTTTCAGTTTTCGTATCGTGGAAAGAGAATCTACGGTATTTCGGGCAAAACGGCTAACACTCTTTGTTATGATAAGATCGATTTTTCCGTCCAGAGCATCTTTTATCATCTGATTAAAACCATCTCTGTGCTTTGTATTTGTTGCGGAAATTCCCTCGTCTGTATAGACCTTTACAAACTCCCATTCGCCGTGTTTTTTGATATATTTGGTGTAGTAATCCACCTGTGCAGCATAGGAAGTCTGCTGTTCTTCCTGTTCCGTAGAAACTCTCGCATATCCTGCAACCCTGCGTTTTATGACTATATCATTTGGCAGATGCGTCAAGGGATTGATCGTTTGGGGAATCATCGTGACTGTTCGTGCCATTTTCTGCTCCTTTCTCCGGTGGCTTTTTTCATTTCAGGTTTCCAGCTTTCGGAACGTGAACGGTCTTTCCAGTTTGCAGAAATCTGATGTCCGTCAGTGAAAATAAATGTCATCTCATTTGGTGCAGGAACAAGAATTATTGCAATTTGACTTTCAAAAACATTCACATCAAATTTTTGTAAATCAAGCACTTCGCAACATACTGAAATCAGCGTATTTTCGGGAATTTGCTTTGCTTTAGAACAGTATTTTTTACCCTTTGTGTTGTATGTAGCACAGATCCAGACAATGCCCGTTGGCGTTGTTTTTCTGCGATAATTTTTGCCGCAGCATTCGCACTTGATTTTGCCTGTAAACGGATAAGTGACAGCCGTTGATTTGGTTGGAGTAAACTGTTCTTGATGCTTTTTCATCAAGTTCTGCACTGCGAGAAATACGCTCTTTTCAATAATCGGAGGATGTGCTTCTTCCACATAAAATTTTTTGATCTCACCGTGATTGACCATTTTCCTCTTTGTCAGATGATTTTCACTGTAGAATTTTTGCAGCATAAGTTCACCACAGTATTTTTCATTTGTGAGGATTCTTCTGACTGCTTCCGCCGTCCATTCGTTATCAAATTTGGTGGAGATATGCATTTCATTCAGCATATTTGCAACTGCAAGTTTCCCCATTCCCGACAGATAACTGTTGAAAATCAGCCTGACAATTCTCGCTTCGTCAGGGATAATTTCAAGCACTCCGTTATGATTCCTTTTGTAACCCAGCATCTGCAAACTGCTGACCTTTCCTTTTTCAAAATCCTTACGGATACGCCATTTCTGATTTTCACTTGCGGATAAACTCTCCTCCTGTGCGTAGCTTGCAAGAATAGATAACATCAATTCTCCGTCTGAAGAAAGACTGTGAATTTGCTGTTCCTCAAAATAAACGTCAACACCTAAATCTTTCAGTTCACGCACTGTTTCAAGAAGTGTTAACGTATTTCTCGCAAATCTTGAAATGGATTTTGTGATGATAAGATTCAGATTTCCTGCACGGCATTCCGCAAGCATTTTCTGAAAGTTCTGACGGCTGTCCTTGGTTCCGGTCATTGCTTCATCGGCATAAACTCCGCAAAAACGCCATTCAGGATTTTTTTGAATCAGATCGCTGTAATAGCTGACCTGTGCGGAAAGGGAATGCAGCATAGCGTCCTTTCCGCTGGAAACACGAGCATAAGCAGCAACTCGTTTCTGCTTTTTTATTTTTGGAGTATAAAAATCTACTCTCTCCACGATTCTTGCCATAAAATCGCCTCCTTGTCAGTGTTACATATTAAATCAGAAGTGCCTGAAAGTCAAGCAATTTCACGATATATGCTGCACAAGGATAAGCCACATTTTTCGGCAATATTTGACTCGCATCTGTGAAATTCAGACTCCGTGATTGTGCCGCTTTTCAGTAGCTTTCGGAATAAAATAATCGCCACTTTGTAGGTGGCGATATGCTGTAATTTTTCACTGGTCATTGCGGTACTCCTTTCGGCAGGATTTGCCATAACAGGTTTTAGAACAGTATTTTCTTGACTTGCTTGGGTAAGCGTAGAACGTTTTTCCACAAGATTCACATTTGTATTCAATCATTCCGGAAGTGCGGTGGGGATGCCTCCGCCACCATGTCATTCTGCATTTGTCGCTGCAATATTTTCTTCCGATAACGACTGTGCCACAGACAAGGCAGGCATCGCTGTTTCTCTTCAAAAATGACTTTACCGTGTTCTCCGATAGTTTTAGTTCAGCGGCTATTTTCCTATATCCATAGCCATTTGCCTTTAACTTTATTATTTGAGTTTTATCAGCGTCAGTCATAAGGCACCTCCAAATGGAAACGGCTGCCGATTGGTTCAACAGCCGTTTATAAAGTTTATTTCATTAGTTCATTCACATATTTCTGCACAGCATTGTAGTCATATCCGGCATTGGCGAGTCTGTTTTTGCGGTCAGCACCGTTGCCCCATTTTCCCTGAATAACCTCACGGGCAATTTCATCAACGGACTTCTTAACAGGATAAACAACCTTGCCGTTGCTATCGAACACAGAATAACTCGGTTTACAAGCCTTTTTTGCATTTTCCAGAGAAGAAAAAGCACCGATCTGCGACTTTGCATCAGACCATGTCTTTCTCACTCTATAAATCTTTTTAGCAGAAGGTGTTGCAGGTGCGGAAGAACCGGAGTTCATATAGGACTGCACCTTTTTCTTAAACTCTGCCCAATGGGGCAGAATGTACAGCGGACACGTTTTGTACGGATTTTTCGCTGTATTGAGATAATCCAAAGTGCCTGACTTTCCGTCACGAACATTCAGCCAATGGGTGTGGGTGTAAAGGTGGTTTATGTCAAGATTGTACTTTTTCAAAAGTGCCGCCGCAAGTCTTGCACAGTTATCCTCGGACTTTTTGTCTTTGTCATTATATGCAGAAGACATAATACATTCAATCGCAATGGTTCGGCGGTTGCCATTGCCACTGCCGTCAGCGGCGTGCCAGCCACTAAGATTCAGAGGCAAATTCTGCCACGCACAGACGTTATCAACATAATAATGGACACGGACATCTTTCATATTACCGTTGACCGTTGCCCTTGTGTACTGCTCGGCAGGAGTAGTTCCTGCGGCAGTTGTAATCCACGAAGTATTGTGGATTGTTACACCGATAATTTTGCCCTCCATAGATACAGAGGGCATATCAATGTTATATGGATTATGCTTTGTGAGTAAATACTCGTTGACGGTTATACCGCCAAGGTTTGTAGTTTTATCAGGTTTCAGAATCATCATCATTTTCCTCCTCAAATTCTTCTTCCATTCTGCCAACCTTAGTTTGCAGAACATCAATTGCTTTTTTAATTGCGGGCGGATACGGGATTCCCATTAAAGTAGTGTTCTCAATAATTGAGAGCAGCTCATTCAGGCAGAAACTGATACAGACTGTATCACGGATATATGTAGTTCCCAGAAGAATATCAATTCTCACGCCGACTACAACCATGAGCAGAATGCAGAACTTCTTAGCAAGTCCAATCCAGCCTGCCTTGCTGTTGAGTGTACCACTTCTGCTGTGCTTGGATTTACCCATTACAGCAGTAACCAGACCCGTCACAAAGTCAATGCCCATAAGGACTACGAGGGTAGCAAGTGCAGAGTCCCAGCCACCGAGCAGAGTTGCAATAAAACCTCCCACTACTCCTGCAATAAGGCAAAAAGTTTCTTTCATAAACATCATCCTTTCATAAATTTGATTGATTCAATCATCGGATGTGAATTGTCCGATGTGCCTTTAAAGGCAAGATAATATTCTCCATCCGGTACATTTTCAAGTGACTGTATCACAGAAATATAGGTATCGGAATAAAGCCATTTGAATTGCAAAGTTTCCGCATTTCCTGCCTGTATTTCTTCATAGATATACTGAGCAAGTTCAGACCATGTTTTATCATTTTTTCTCACAAGATAGAATTCTGCATCCTGCGATGCACCTACTGTATATCTGAGAATCAGGTTCATGGAAGAAGTCAAAGCAACAGGTGTCAGACAAAGCACAAATACCGTTCCTGCCCAACTGAAATCGGTCTGGTTAAAGTAAAGCGCATAGTCAAATGCGGATAACTTTCAGAGAATCCGGCAAGTGAACGATAACCGTCATTGTAATAGGTGTAAATACTCTCACCATATTTCTGCAAGGCGTCACTACCGGAAGAAAATACAGTGATATATTCGATGCCAGTGCGGTTTTCGAGTAAAATGATTCTGTTTTCAAGACTAAGTATTTCATCTTCCTTTTCCTGAAATTCAAACTGAACTGAATCAGTAAGCTGCTGAAGAGTAATATCTATTTCCTGAATATTGGCGTCAAGATTATCACAACGGTTTGTAAGTCCTATGATGTAGTCCATGGTGCTGTCCTTAAGGGATTGTAATTTCAGCTGTAAATTCTCATAATCTGCCTTGGTAGAATATTCAGACATATCGGGAGTAACTCCGTCTTTACCAGGAGGACCCTGTTCACCTTGCGGACCCACAGCACCGTCTTTGCCTTTCAGACTTTCAAGCCATTCAGCTTCAGTGCCGACAAAGCCATTTTCCACAGCGATTTCAAATGCTGATTTTCCATTTGTACCGTCCAAACCATCACGTCCGTCTACACCGGGTGAGCCTTGTTCACCATTTTTGCCTGGCTGACCGTCTGCACCAGGCGGTCCCTGTTCACCCTGCGGACCCACAGCACCGTCTTTTCCGTCAATACCGTCTTTGCCTTTCAGACTTTCAAGCCACTCAGTTTCAGTACCAACAAAGCCATTCTCCACAGCAATTTCAAATGCAGATTTACCATTGCCGCCTTTTTCACTTATCTTCTGTAATAACTGCTGATACAAATCGGGAGTTGGCGGTACACTGCTGTTTTCACCGTCAAAACCAGACGGCCTGATATTCAGCGTTTTTACAATGGTGGTTGCCCTTACAGTTTCTGATGCACTTGCATCATATCCGAAGAGTGACATCTTCACAGCACCGGGCGTAAGTTCTGCCGGCAACAGACAGCTTGTCCCGTCTGTTCCAAGAACCCTGTTGTATGTAAATTCGTCCTGTGAGAACTGCACCACTTTGTGAAGCGGTTTCCAGCTGTTATCAAACACAAAATGTATTTTTACAAAAGCAATCTGGTCAGCTGCGATTATCTCATGCTCTAAGGTTTCAATGTTCTGTCCTTTTACAAGATATTTAATCATGAACTTCCCTCCATTCTCCGTTTACATATTCCATATATCCGTCAAGGCACTGAATTTTTGTCAGCGGAGTTTCAATTGTTCCTACTGCGTGACCGTCCCAGTTTGTATGCTTTGTAATGGAATTCCACTCAGAAATAGTTCCCTCATAGGTTATGAGAGTGAGGCTTTCACAGTAATTGAAACAGCCTCCAAAAATTTCTGTTGTGCTTTTTGTTATGGTAAAGTTTTTTAGTTTAATACAGCGGACAAACATTCTGTCACTGATGATTTTACCGCTGTAACGAACAGTTTCAAGTTTCTGACATTCGCTGAATGCCATTTCCCCGACAACTGAAACAGACGAAGGAATTGTAACTGATTTTATTGAAGTTCCTGAAAAGGCGTTCCTTGCAATCTCATTCACGCCTGCAGGAATTGTAATTTCTATAAGTCCGTAAAGATTCTGATGAACAATATATTCGTCAATATGCGGCATGAAGCTGTTTCTCTTGATTGCTTTAAGGGTTGTAGGAAGTACAGCCGTTTTCAAGTTATTGCAATACTCGAAAGCATACTCACCAATAGAAGTAATGCCCTCTGACACAATAACCGACTTAATATCAGGATTATCTTTAAAAGGAGATGCGTTTGAACCATTGTCATAGTCAAACATTGCCCCAGTACCTTTGAGAATTAGTTTACCGTCAGAAAAAAGTGTAAAGTTAATATTCTCACCACATTTGCCAATAGATACCACATCACCCGTCACTTCATCAACTTTTAAAGTAAGCTCATCAATCTTTCCTGTAAGCTGAGCAATTGTTGTATTATAGTCTTTCATCTGCTCTGTAATTTCAGCCAGCTGTGACATCATATCTGTGACCTTGCATTTACCGAGAATACAGCGGACATAACCACAATATGTTGTATTTTCTCGATAATCAGTTACTTTGATTTCAGTCGCACCTGCATCAATTCTTATCGCACAAAGTGTAAGATATGTTTTGGTTTCTGTATCCTTGAATCTCGGTATTGACGGTGATGTTGCAGGTGTACCGGCGAGAATCTCAAACTCAATCTTTCGATAATTTTCACCAGTATTGCAACAGATACCAACTGACAAATATCTTCCCAGTGATTCGTTCACATAGCTTGAAAGGTCGTATGTGTACGGAGTATCGGAAAGAAAATAGTGACCGTCAATCCATGCTTTTCCGCTGCCAATAGTCAGCTTTAATTTGTTAGCAGTCAACTTGAAGCACTGACTATAATTATCCTGAATGCCGTTACAGATTATACTGCCAAGATAGTCGCAGAAGTTCTCAGCAGTATATGTTCTGTCAAGATTTTTTGAATTGAAAAATCCGAATGAAAATGCCATGTTCATACCTCCCTGAATGTCGGTGTGAGGTTCCTGCCGTTCCGGTCAAAACTCTCAATCATACCGATTAGCTGTATTTTATTTTGCCTCAGACCAAATCTGCGGTGTTCTACTGTAACATAATCACCGACAAAGTAATCGGTGTTGTATCGAAATTGCGTAGACTGTACAGCAATCTGCGATTCGGATGCTGTCAGCGGAAGAACCATGCTTTGTTTTCCTTTTTCTTTCAGCATTTCAATATACTTTGCCTCCGGTATAGGCTTTGTTTCTCCGTCAATCTGTTCTTCATCTGACATATCTTTTGCATCAACATACACTTCATAGCGGTCAAGATGTGAAGGTTCATTGCCATTACAATATGTAGTACGTTTTCTTTCTTCTCCTTCACCTTTGCCGAGAATATATGCAAAGTTCTTTTGCTCAGATATATCAGTAGCATACGAAAATGAAAGCAGATTATTGTATCCGTCAGAGAACACAATATGCGGATTTTCTTCCTGCATAATGGAACGGTCCGCACCTTCCGATAATTCAAGAATCATCTCATACTGTTCACCTGTGATTTTATTTAGCCGTATATTTGCAGTACCGCCGATTTTCTCACAAATTGTATATATCCACCGCATAAGATTATCATAGCTGATTTGGAGTTTTGTTTTCTGTTCCCAGCAAGAACCTATTGCAGTTCCAACGGAAAGACCGGGAATCTTTCTTACACCGGATACAACAGCATTAAACTGCACAACAGTTTTTATTATGTCTGCGTATGCTGTTTCCTTTGTGAAATTCACCGTCGGATAGATTATCCTGCGTTCAAGCAGACAAATTAAAAAACGGCCTCTCACAATGAGATAGTCGCCGTCCTCTGCATCTGTCTGTATTTCAACGGATTCAATTAGTCCGTAGTGTTCCATATCATCATCACGCCCGACAATTCTGCCTGTCTGGAAAATTTCAATATTTTGTGGACTTGCTGCAATATATACCTCAAAAGCACCGCAGGAATAGTATTCAATATCCCATAAAAGAGAAGAAAAGCTGTCGCATATTGCTTCAAGGGTTATGGATAGTTTGTCCTCCACAGGAATCATATTGTATATTTCAATCTGCATAAATCACACTCCCAAGTATGCATTACGATGTATCAGACGAACTTTCAGTTTTGAAAGCCCCTCAGATGCACGGACATAGAATTTGTTTTCACCAGGTCTTAATGTCAGCCATGTAGAACCGCTGACAAGCCTGTTTATGATATTTGTAACAACACCCTCACGCTCCAAAGTAACAGTTTTATTGCCTGTTTTCGTGGTTATGGTGATGACATCGCCCTCTTTAATCTCGTCAGTAATCTGCATATATTCATCTGTTACAGCATTGTAGATAGTCGGATTCTTTGCAGGTCCACCGCTGATTTCAAGAGTAAAGCCAACCTCATCACCGTCATTTACTATGGTCATAATGTTCTGGGTGTTATACTTGCCAATCGGAAAAGGCTCATCATTATCGGGAAAAATGAAGTGAAATGCTCCTGTTATTCTTGAATATTCAGCTATCTGGCTTTCGCTCGAATACCAGTAAATATCGGGACAGACAATTGATATTTGCCCTTTGGTCAGCATCTCAAAATTCTCCATTTCGCAGGTTTCTACAATACCCTCAGCATATACAGAAATATTTTTTGTGGCGTAATAAATCTTGATATATCGTGACGGCTTGACTACTTTATACAGTTCATGCCGTCTTTTTTCAATGCCCAAACCACGCATTTCAAAAGGAATTACTACGTTTCTTTTCTCGATATAAGCATTATTGAGATATGAGCCGTCCATTCCGGCATAGCTTGAAGTGCTGACTATTCCGGTGGGTGGGTTCAGACCCTTGATTTTGGAGAACATATATCGGTTTGCAGTTCTGGACAGGTCGATCTGCTGACCTGTTTCGTTTTCAAGAATGAGCTTGTAGAACAAAATTTCACCTGCCTTTCATTGACTTTGTGTATGTGGGTGGGGTATAATATATGAAAATGATTGTGGACATTAGCTTTACAAATCAGCATTTGGTGGTGAATAGCATGATTGAAAAAACAGAAAAGTCATTTGTGAAAAGATTTATAAAAAAGGCAAAGCAGGACAGATTGCTTTTTGAATTAAACGGAAAGAAACGTAAAAACGGTATTGAGCGTTTTTGTCACAACACAGAAGATATGATAGTTACGGAAAGAATTGCTTATAGCGGAAACAATTTGTTTCCCGATGAAATTTTAAGAATCACAAAACAGTATAAAGTGCCGAAATCATGTTATATTATGGCTTATCATGAAGAATTAGACCAAAAATACGTTTCATTGGCAGACGCATTAGATCTCGTATTAGGAAATGGTATGGCAGCTATCATAATATGCGATGATTTCGTTATAATTGAAACAGAGCAGTGCTCAGGCACACCATTCCGCTATATTTTACATGAATAAATTCCAGTTTGCAGAGTAAAAGGAGCGACCAAAATCGCTCCTTTTTATATTTCTACTGCATTCCTCGTCTGCCTGTAAATCTCCAGCCGTGACAGTGATTTCGGACTATTATTGGTCTGATTCACTGTACGGCTGTTGTCATTATTGTAGTAGTTATTCACAACAGAACTTTCAGCGGAACCATTCATTATAGCACCTGTCATTCCGTCCATTTTGTAGTTTAGCTCAGAAGTGAGCGAAAGTTTCATTGTATCGGCAACACCGGATACAGCTTTTGCCACAACCTTTTTACTCTTTTTGATGCCGTCAGCAAGTCCCTGCATAAAGTCTGGCATCCAGCTTTCGTATTCAGTCAGCGGACCTACATCAGGAACAGAAAAGTGCAGATAACTTCTGATTGTATCGGCTACATCTGTACAGGCATCTGAAATCCAGTTGATGCAACTTCTTATACCATCAACAATACCGCTGATAATATCCGAACCCCAGCTGAAAGCATCACTCGCCAGTCCCTTTACAAAATTCACAGCCTTATCAAATCCACCCTTGATAGTGGTGTATATGCTGTCAATTGTATTGGAAATGGCTGATTTTACGCTGCCCCATATACTTGTTACGGTTGATTTTATGGTGTTCATCACAGATGAAATCGTAGAGGAAATGCTGTTCCAGACAGAAGAAATGGTGTTTTTGATTCCATTTACAACACTTGAAATCGCACCGCTGATTGCATTCCAGATTGATGAGAATACAGACTTGATTGTATTCATAATACCGGAAATAAAGCCTGAAATTGCATTCCATACACTTGATATGGTATTTGAAATTGCATTCAAAGCTGTGGAAATCGCAGTAGAAATTGCATTCCATATTGTCTGGAAAAAGTTTTTGATTCCCTCAAGAAGTGGAGTAATAAACCCAACAATCGCATTCCAGATAGCCTGTATCTTTTCAGAAATCCAGTCCATAACATTACTAATGATAATATGGATAGCCTCAAAAATGGTTTCAAAGAGATACTTTAATGCGTCCAAAAGCGGTGAAATAAACTCATATATCGCATTCCATATGCTTGAAATTGTATCGTAGATTGTAGTGCATACAGTAGAAATGACCGTCCATATTGCGTTGAAAATGTTAGAGAAGAAATCGTGTATGCTTGTAAGGATTCCTGCAAAGAAATCATAAACAGCAGTAAAAATGGAAACTGCTGTATCGTGAATAGCAGTTACAATGCCTGTGAAGAACGTGGATATGGCATTCCATGTGTTTACAAAGAAATCAGCAATTGACTGGAAGAAAGAACATATACTGTCCCAGATTCCAACAAAGAAATCCTTGATTGCCGTCCACACTTCATCCCATGAAGTACCGAACCAGCCGAGGAATACGTCTGCCGTACCTTTAAGCATATCAAAAATATTGCTGAATGTATTTACAAAGAAATCCCATATACCTACGAAAATGCCCTTTATACCGTTCCAGCACTGCTCCCAGTTACCGGTAAACAGACCAATAAACACATCAAGAAGGCTTAAAATAGTATCCGTAACAAGAGTAAAGATATTTGAGATATTCTGAAATACGCCCTCAAACATAGGTGCAAGCAGTTCACAAAGTCCGTTCCATGCAGCCTTTGCAAGTTCTCCGAAGTTTTCAAACTCAAAGCCGAGAGCGTTGACTTTGTCAACAATACCGGAAGTAAGCCTTTCGAATGTAGCTTTTATCTCTTCCCATATAGAAAGTATGCTGTTTTTGAAACCCTCATTAGTATTCCACAGATGTACAAATGCTGCAATGAGTACCGCTATTACAGCAACAACTGCCACAACAGGAGCAGATATACCACCAATTGCAGCTCCAAGAGTAGAAAAGGCGGTCTTAGCACCTGCAATCATTGTAGGAACTTTACTGATAAAAGACATCAAACCGCCTACTGATGATATGACCTTTCCAATAACGACTAATAAAGGACCCATTGCCGCAGCAGCGAGAGCGATTTTTACAATCGTCTGTTTCGTGGCAGGGTCCATTGCGTTAAGTTTATCAATAAATGCCTGAATTTTCGTGACAATATCACGGATTACAGGCATCAGAATTTCACCGAAAGAAATAGCAAGTTCTTCAAGCTGTGATTTTAAAATAGTCAGCTGACCGCCAAGATTATCCTGCATGGTTTCAGCCATTGCAAGAGATGTTCCGTCACATTCAGCTATTGCACCGGACAGCTTATCAATATCCTGCGGTGCTGCGTTCATAAGTGCAAGAAAACCGGACATAGCATTCTTTCCGACAAGAGCCTGTGCTGCACTTGCTTTTTCGGATTCTGTCATCTGATTAAAAGCAACACGGCAGTCTGCGAGAATATCAGAAAGTTCTCTCATTGAGCCGTCCTGATTAGTGGTTGCAATCTCCATTTCTCCGAATGTTTCAGAGCAAAATTTCACATCACCTGAAAGTGCTGTCATAATGGAACGCATTGATGTACCGGACTGCGTTGACTTGATACCTGCATTAGCCATAAGACCGAGAGCCTCAGCTGTATCTTCACAGGAAAAGCCTAAAGCACCTGCGATAGGAGCACAATACTTGAATGATTCGCCAAGCATTGATACATTTGTATTTGCATTACTTGATGCGGCAGCGAGAACATCAGCAAAATGGCCACTGTCAGCGGCTGTTAAGCCGAAAGCTGTGAGTGCATCTGTAACAATATCGGAGGTTGTTGCCAAATCTTCACCACTGGCAGCGGCAAGGTTCATGATGCCGTCAATACCCGACAGCATATCATTTGTTTTCCAGCCTGCCATAGCCATATAGTTCATAGCTTCAGCGGCTTCAGATGCAGAAAACTTTGTCTTACTGCCCATTTCACGAGCCTTGTCACGAAGTTTGTCAAGGTCATCACCGGTAGCACCGGATACAGCCGCAACCTTTGACATAGCAGAATCAAAATCCGATGCAGTCTTTACAGCCGCTGTTCCTGCTGCCATAATCGGAACAGTAACATGGGTGGTAAGTTTACCGCCTACATCAGAAATTTTGTCGCCCACATTCTGTAAAACTTCACCTGCCGCACCAATTTTGGAAAGGGAATCAGACGCCTTATTGGCTTCACTTGCGAGATTGCGAAGTTCCTGTTCAGTTTCAATGATCTCACGCTGTAATGCATCATACTGCTGTTGAGTGATTTCACCATTGGCAAGAGCAGCGTTTGCCTGTTTAGCGGCAGTTTTCAGTGTTGCAAGTTTATCTTTTGTAGCAGAAATGCTGTCAGCTAAAAGTTTCTGTTTCTGCGAAAGGAGTTCTGTGTTCTTTGGGTCAAGTTTCAACAGCTTTTCCACATCTTTCAGCTGTGTCTGAGTGTTCTTTATGGTTTTGTTGACGCCTTCAAGAGCCTTGGAAAGCTTGGTGGTATCACCGCCGATCTCAACGGTGATGCCCTTGATTCTGTTTGCCATGCGGTTTTTCTCCTTTCTAAATATTGACTTTTTTGCTAAAAAAGAATATAATGAAAAAAACAGCTTCCTGCCAAGAGGTGATTGTAATGAAAATACTGTATTGTAATGTAAGAGAAATGGATGAATACAATGGTTTCGTCATTGATGATTATCATGGCGGTGGTTCTTATACAGAAAACAATGTCCCACTTGAAGTTAATAATTTCACGAGACATGATAATCTGTACTATGGCTATGTCCAATCTACACATGATACTATCGATATTCAAAGAAACTTCGGTGCTTCACCAAATGCTGATTACATAGATGGGGTGCTTGTTGTCTGGGTATGCCACCAAGCTAAGATTGTAGGCTTTTACATAGATGCAACTGTGTACAGAAAGAAACAGCCGATACCTGATAATATTGCTGCACAGCGTTCCGAATGTGAAGGAGCCGGATATAATATTACAACAAAACAAGCAATCTTAATTCCAAGTGAGCAAAGAAAAAGAATAGTCACTGGAATGGGACGTTGTAATATCTGGTATGGTAATGATGAAATAAATCAAATTGTGCAGAATTATCTCAATGATTATCAAAAAGCACTCAATGAACTAATTTGCACCGTCGAAGCAAACTCCGATATTAAAGGTGAAGAATATGAATGTCTTGTTAAGCAGCGTGTTAATCAAGGCGTATTTAGAGACCAAATGATTAAGAGATTTCATAAAAGATGCGCATTATGCGGCGTTTCAAATGAATCATTTTTAATAGCCAGTCACATTAAGCCGTGGTCAAAGAGTGATCCTAATGAAAAGCTTTCCAAATTCAATGGACTGCTGCTGTGTCCTAACCATGATAAACTTTTTGATAAAGGATACATCTCATTTTCTGATGAGGGACATATAATGATTTCAAGTCAACTTAGTGACACGGATAAGATTTTTTTGAATGTCAACGATAAGATGAGAATTTCTGATGAGTTAATCAGTGAAGAGATGAAAGTCTATTTGTATTATCACAGGACAAACGTCTTTAAAGGTTAAAATGCATCGAAGTCCGCCTGTCCTGCGACTTCATGCCAGCCCTCATAATCATCATTTTCACGCTCGGTGAACATATCATTGATTAAACCAATCGTAAGCAAATCCAGCTCGGTCATAGAAAGACCGAGCTGTTTGCATCTTAGTAGAAAAAGCGGCGTTGTCATCGGTCGGTCAGTCGGGCGATGTTTTTTTTAGACTCAACTTGCACAGCAGTATTGAGGCCCCACAGTTCAATAAGCTGTGGAAGAATTTCATAAATGCTGAATGTATTGAATCTTTCAAGGAAATCATCCGGACTGTCGGGAACATTTTCAGGGTCAGCGTGTTTTGCCATGATGTATGCGATATTCTCAAATACCTCAAGGCTTTCAATGTCAAGTTCGCTTTTGTTTTCATCACCCTCTGCAACATCGGTTTTCAGTGATGCAAAGTCTTTGTAAATATCCCTGTGAAATTTCAGACGGTACAGGCGAGGCACAGCTGCACTCGCCTTGAAAGGAACGGTAATTCCGTCAATAACAATATCCTTTTTGATAGCCATATCTGTACCTCCTTATGATGTCTTTGTTGTAGTTGTGGTGGACGCTGCAAATGTGGGAATATACACTGACTTATACCAGTTATTGTATGATTTTGTCAATAATACTTGACACAATTTTGAAAAAATTGAAAGCTGAACCTGAATAAAAAGTCAGGCAGCTT
>CAKUTF010000045.1 GCA_934691725.1 uncultured Fibrobacter sp.
TCTTTTTCCGGCGTTGGCGAAACCTCGCCCGGGGGAACGATATGCGATGCGGTTTCCGGTTTCTGCAAGCCGCCGAGTTCTTCCAGAGGAAGGTCGTCCGAATCATTTCCAAACAGACTGTCGAAAGAGCTTTCCACCGAGCTCTCCAGGGAACTTTCCGGTTGAGGCGTTTTTTCCGAGGACTTCTCGAAAAGAGGCGAATGTTCCGAAACGGAAGGCGCGACCGATGCCGAACCTTCTTTTTCCGGCGTTGGCGAAACCTCGACCGGGGGAACGATATGCGATGCGGTTTCCGGTTTCTGCAAGCCGCCGAGACCTTCTAGCGGTAGGTAGCCCGAAGCGTCCCCGAACAGGCTGTCGAAAGAGCTTTCCACAGACTTCTCCAGAGTGCTTTCCGGCTGCGACGTTTTGTCCGAGGACTTCTCGAAAAGCGGGGGTGGTTCCGAAACGGAAGGCGCGGCCGATGCAGAACCTTCTTTTTCCGGCGTTGGCGAAACTTCGTCCGAGGGTTTTGACAGAACAAACTCTTCCGGCAATTCATCTTCCCCGAAGATACTGTCAAACGCATCGGAAAGGCTCTGCGGCTTGTCCTCGACCTTTTCCGCCGGAGAGGGTTCAACCGTTTTTTCTTCCTGTTTTTCAGAAGCCGGTTCTTCCGTTTCCGCAGCTCCAAAAATGCCGGAAAGGGCTGTCGAAATATCGTCGCCGTCAATTTCCTCCGTCGGGAATTCGTCTTTTTCTGCATTGGACGGAGAAAAATCGGCAATTGCCTTGTCTAGGCTATTCTCCAAATCGTGAAACGAAACCTCGTTCTCATTTTCATCGTCTGCCGGGAGGAGTGTCGCTAGCGACGAGAACGGATCCTCGTCTTTTTCTTCTTCCGCTTTATCCGCTTCGCTTGCAGCCGGAGCTTCCGGCTCTAGCGGTTCCGGCAAAGATTCCGCGGCGAGAATTGGCGCTGGTTCGGCTTTTGGCAAATCTTCCAACGCGGGCATTTCCTCGTGGGTTTCGATTTTCGGGGCATACTCCTCTTTCCAAAAGGCGTCCAGCGGATCTAGATCGTGCAACTGGCGATAATACAGGTTGCGATTTTCGATGTCACCTTTTTCGGCATAGGCATCGCCTAGGCGACGTATCGCGGACAGACAATAGGGATTCCTGCACAGCACAAATTCACAGGCTTCGATTACGCCGTCCCAATCTTCTTTTTCCACGAGAATCTTCGACAGGACAAGATTTCCCTCTTCGCACGGTGTCGCGGAAAGTCCCGCCTGGACACACGAAAGCGCAGCATCCAAGTCTCCGTTCTGACGCAGCAGGTCGGCAAGCCAGGCAAAGGCCCTGGAGTCTTTCTTTTTGCCAATCGCCTTGCGAAGAGATTCTACCGTTGTCGCCATATTCACCTCTAGGCTTTAGATTTCAAGTGCAATCGCTTCGTCGGCGAGAAGGACAGGGATTCCGTTTCGTACCGGATAGACCTTGCTTCCGTCCTTCGACACCAAGGCCTCTTCCAAGGCTTCGGACACGGTGTTTCCGCCAACCGTCCGAACTTTCCCCTGTGCGATTTTTTCATTTAACACAGAGAGCGTTTCCGCAGAAGCTTCCAAAAGCGCTTCATGCGTATCGGGAGTGCACAGAATCGACAGCATTTCAGAATTCATGATTCACCTTTTATTTTCAAGACTAAAAATAATTCCTTTTCCCCGGGCGGCAGGCGCTAATTTTAAAAAAGGCCCTAGAAGGAGCGCTTTCAATCAAAGTAGTTCAAATCCACGATGGCATAATTCGTATCGTTTTCCGTCGCGATAAGCAATTTGGGAGAAAGCCCCAGCGATTTCACCCAATTCAAATCGAAAGATTCCCGGAACCCGGCAACATCGGAAAGCACGAGCAGTTCCCGAGCCCCGGTTCGCTTGCAAATCAGAGGCAATTTTTCAATCGTTCCCAGCAGATATTCGCGGTTCTTTTCCGTTACCCTGTCGGGAAATTCCGTGACGCAGCCGAGCAGATTCAGCCCCGGTTTCAAATGATAGCGGTCAAACCAGCAAGAAAGCGCGTCCGTCGTCCCGCCGAGCAAGACGGAGCGTTTCGCCTTTCCCGAAAAAATCCGGTAAAAATAGCGCAACCAAAAAAGAAGCCGTCTCCAAAACACGCAAAGAAGCCCGACCGAGAGAAAAACGAAAGCGACCGAAATTTCCTGATTCAGTACAAACGAAGTGATCAAGACGCCGAGGAATTCAAACGGCAGCAAAAATTTTAAAAGCCGCAGCCCGTCCAATCGAGGCGAGACATAATCCCCGGCAAGTGCGAGAGGGATCCATGTCGAAAGAGCCATTACAAAGAGTCCCTCGCCAGAAAGCGGGGCGAAACGGGAAAAAGCCAAGAATCCGGCTAGAGCGCAAAGAAAATCCACCACCATTTTCCACCACTGGGGAACGAGCCGCGAAAAGACGCCGACAAGGGCGGCAAAGCAAATCCCGAGCGCGATGACAAAAGTCGGAAGATGGTAATTGTGATGCTTCTTGGCGAAGATGAGCATCGCCATGTAAAACTCGACAAAGGTTCGAAACCGCCGGGTCTTGCAGCTCTGCCCCTTGAAATGCAAGATGTTCGTTCCGGGATAGTAATAATTGCGAAACCCTAGTTTCTTGATGCGAAGACAGATATCGAGGTCTTCGCCATACATAAAGTAATCCTTGTCAAAACCGCCAAGACGTTCAAAGATTTCCCGACGAACGCCAAGAAACGACCCGCTGACCGCATCGACTTCCGTTTCCTGCTCCGGATCGAGATAGCTCATGTTGTACGACGCAAAGACCTTGCTTTTCGGAAACAGCGAAGAAAGCCCTATCGTCTTGCAGATAGCGGCAAACGGCGACGGGAAGGATCGCCGGCAGGCCCATTGCAAGGAACCGTCGCCATTTAAAATTTTACAGCCGACAGCGCCCGCATCGGGCTTCGATTCCATATAGGCAAGCGTCTTTTCAAAAGTCCCGCGCGAAACGACCGTATCCGGGTTGACAAAGAAGAGAACGTCCTTTGTCGCATAGCGAGCCGCCAAGTTGCAGCCTTTTCCGAATCCCAGATTTTCCCCGCTATCCAGCCAGCGAACCTTTGGGAACGCCGCCTTCTGCCTGTCGAGAACGGGAATCGGCGAGCCGTTGTCCAAAACGATAATTTCCGAATCTAAATTTCGAAGCGCATCGGCTACAGAGCCGACACACGTAGCGATGTAATCTCGCGAATTATAAGCGACGATAATGACAGAACAGGAAAGCGACTGCATAAATCAGGTTCGCTTAAAGCGCAATTTCAAAACGAGGAAAAACGCTTCCGAAATGATTCCGCCGCTCATTTTCGACACGCCGCGAACCCGGTCGGTAAAAACAATGGGGATTTCCTTGACGCGAAGCCCCTTTTTCCAGATTTTAAATGTCGTTTCGATTTGGAAGCAGTAGCCGTCGCTTTTCATATTCGAAAGGTCGAGGGATTCCAGCGCGGTCCGACGAAAGCACTTGAACCCGCCGGTCGCATCCTTGACCGGCAGCCCAGTCACAAGGCGCGTGTAGAGATTTGCAAAGTAGCTGAGCAAAAGACGCTTCCAGTCCCAGTTTACAACCCCGATTTTCTTTTCGTTGTAGCGGCTTCCGAGCACCAAATCGGCATCTTCCGCGGCACGGAGCAGGCGAGGCAAGTCCGAAGGCTTGTGGCTAAAGTCCGCATCCATTTCAAAGATCCGCTCGTAATCCCTTTCAAGCGCCCACTTGAAGCCCGCGACATAGGCGGACCCAAGTCCCATCTTCCCGGCACGGCGAAACAGATGTACCTTGGGATTTTCCGCGGACATCGCTTCGACAATGTCACCGGTTCCATCGGGCGAACCGTCATCGACAACGAGAACTTCCAGACAAGGATCCTGCCTGAGGACTTCCGGGATGATTAGGGAAATGTTGTCCTTTTCGTTGTATGTCGGAATCACGACCAGGCTCTTGGGAAATGTCATCGCAGGTCTCCCTTCTCTAGAAAATCTACGTCATCGCGAACCGTTTCCGCGATTGGGTAGCGCTGTTTCTTGTTGCGGTTAAAGAGTTCAGCCAAAAAACCAAGCGAAAAGAGCTGGACGCCCATCAAGAGCGAAAAACCGCCGACAACAATCAGCGGGCGCAGATGCAGCGCCCCGAGCTGCAACCACTGCAAGCCGAAATAGCCGAAGACGCCCATTCCGAACAGCAAAAAGACAAGTCCCAGGAAGCCGAAAAAATGAAGCGGCTTTGTCGCAAAGCGGTTGAGGAAAAGCAGGGTGAGCAAGTCCAAAAATCCCGAGACAAGCCTCGAAACGCCATACTTGGAGGCTCCGTGGATCCGGGCGCGATGGGCTACAGGCATTTCCGCGATTTTTGCGCCCTGCCACTTCGCCATGACAGGAATAAAGCGGTGAAAATCCCCGTAGAGATTGATAAAGCGCACCACCGAGCTGCGGTAAAGCTTGATTCCGCAATTAAAGTCGTGCAGGCGTTTGCCGCAAATAATCGAAACGGTGATGTTGAAAAGCTTCGAAGGCCACGTCTTGTGCCACGGATCGTGCCGATGGACCTTCCAGCCCGAAACCAGATCATATCCCTCGTCGATGATTTTCATCATTTTCGGGATCTCGCGCGGATCGTCCTGCAGGTCGCCGTCGAGCGTCGCAATCAGTTTTCCGCGGGACTTCGAAAAGCCTAGCGACAGGGCGTCCGCCTTGCCGCAATTGAACTGGAAGCGGTATAGACGCAAAAAGTCGTATTTCGCGGAAAGTCCCACAAGGACATTCCACGAACCGTCACGACTGCCGTCATCGATAACGATAACCTCGAACGACTTTCCCGTCGGAGCGATTGCGGCGACGATTTCCTCCATCAAGGGGGCGAGATTTTCCGCTTCGTCCTTGACGGGAATGACCAGACTCAAATCCATAGGCACATCCTAGATTTGTACAAACTATTTTCCCTGGGCGAGCGACTCCGCGTTTGCAGGCAAAGCGGAATCCGGTACGACCGCTAGCGGCTTTTCCGGCATCGCTTCGACGCTCTGGCGGTTCATTTCGAGCCGCATCCGTCCCTGTTCATCGTAAGCGGGAACATTCTCCAAACCGCGGTCCAGATATTCCAGCGCGCGTTTCTTGTCCTTGAGGACGTCGAGGACAAAGGCGGCAGCCCAATAGGAGCGCCATTCTTCCGGGAACTGGTAAATGCCGCGGTCCAGATAGCGGAGGGCGAAGTCCGTCATCTCGTCGAGTTTCCGCTTTTTCGAAACCGTGAGCGGCGTCCCGTCCGAAAGCATCGCCATCATTTCTTCGCGAATCTGGAAAGCGATTTGCAGGTAGAGGGACGTGTAGCTCGAAAGGAGACGCGTTGTTTCGTCATCGACATAGGCCGTTCCGTCCCCCAGTCCGCGGAACTGGTAAACACTGTCGATCAGGTAGGCGGTGCGTTCCAGGTCAAAGTCCTGGTTGTTCGCGCGGCGGTCCGTCGTATCGCCCTGCATCAGGTTGTAAATCATGCCTTCCTGGACCATGAACTTTTCGAGGCCCATGAAATTCGACTGCCCGACGGTCGTGGAGAAGTGGAGCGGACGATCGACATTGTTCATCGCAAGGTCGAGCACGAGCTTGTATTGCGTGAGCATCAGACCGGCATGGGTCTTCGCCTGCCACTCCTTGAACGCGGAATAGACCTGGTACATCACCTTGTATTGCTTAAGCTTCAGCGTATCGGCATTCGGGAGAGCCTTGCCCGTCGAATCCGTCATCTCGGCAATTCGGGACTGGAGAGCCGGAATCGCCCGGTCAGCGCGGGCAATCCACGTCTGCGTGTAATGTTCCGGGTTGCGCTCGTTCAAGTCTCCAATCGCCATCGACTTTTCGATGCCCTCCGCATTGTAGCTGAGCTTCAGAATCGGTTCCTGGGTAAGCATCTGCTTGATATACCAGTCCGTGTTTCCGAGAGAGAGGTTCACCACGCGGACATCCTTTCGGACCCCTGCGACCTGCTGCGCAAACCAGAGCGGGAACGTATCGTTGTCACCGTTCGTAAAGAGAATCGCGTTCGGGCGGCAGCTCATCAACAGGTTGTAGGCGTAATCCCACGGGACCCAAAGCCCGGAGCGGTCATGCGAACTGTAATTGGATACGCAGGGTATCACCGAGCAGATGACGAGGAATGCCGCAGCAACCGGAAGAGCAAGCACCGAAGCCTTAACGGCAAGCAGATAGACGAGAATCCCGATGCCCACGCCAAAGATAAGGCTCATAAAGATATAGGCCGGCGTGTAGAAGTAGTCACGTTCGCGGACCTCGATATGCACCGCTTCAGGGAAAGGCGCCCGACGCCCGACCTTCGCATAGGCGTTTTCAATCTTTTTCCAGTTCTGCCAGACAGCCGAACTTTCCAGGTTGCGGAGCTTCTGTTCCGCAGCGGCAATCTGCGAGGCGTCCGCCTGGCGATAGCGGAGCGTGTTCAGCACGAGTTTCGCATGTTCGATGTTCTGCCTCGCATCGAGAAGCGCATTCGCATCCGGAATCGCGGGAATTTCAACACCCATCTGTGCCAAGTTTGACGCATTCGACTCCATCGAACTTTTCCAGTATTGATAGTCGCGCGCAGAATCCATACGCATTCCGTCGGCAAAATTGACATAGAAAAGAAGCCCGAACGAGCAAAGCCCGTAAAGAATACCCATATAGACGCCGAGCTTCTTGCTTCTGCGATACGCAAAGACGCAGACGGCGACGACAGCCCCGTTAAAGAGCAAAAACCAGATAAGCTGTGCGGGAATGTTGTCCCCCATTGCCTGCATCTGAGTCGGGAAATAGATGCCGAAGCGTTTCAACGGGGCGTTTTCCATCGGATCGAAAACATACGTTCCGCCGGAATAATTCAATCCGCCGACCTTGAACGGCAGGTATTGCGCAATCTGGTAACCGCCATAACCCATATTCGGAAACGAAAGGAACTGGTGCGCGGTCTGGGCGCGACGGTGCATCGCGCGCAAAAGCATGCTTTCGGAACCGTACTGTTTGCGTTCCACGAAATCGTTAAACGACTTCCAGTTTTCCGAATCGAAAAGGTTGCCGAGCTGCAGATTTCCCGCTTCATCCCGGAAGTTGATCTCCGGATCGTTCTCGTCGATAGCCGGATTCATTTCCGAGCGGATCGGCAGATACAGGTGCGAACTGTAACCGAGAAGCGCGACGAGCGCAAAGGCGAGCGAAAGCCGGACGCTCCGGTTGAATTCCTGCGAGCCGACCTTGACAAGGGCTAGGACGCCGAGTACAATCGCCGTCACGAGCGCGATGGCGATAAAATTGGAGACCATATAGATCACGGAACAGAGAAGCGTCCCCGTAATCCAGATGGGCATCCGCGAAAGAATCTTTTTGGGTTCCGCCATGAGCAAGAGCACAAAGACGGCCGGAACCGTGAGAAGCGTGTACAGGTGCGCCCCGACGCCGATAAACGCGATATAGCAGATAAAGACCAGGATGCGGTTTCCCCAAGCGTCGTCCTTGTGGTCAAGCCACTTGAGAGCGAGATAGGAAACGAGCATGACGATGAACATCGCAAAGCCATAGACTTCCGCCTCGACAGCGCTAAACCAGAAAGTATCGCTGAACGTGAGAAGGAATCCGGCGGAAAGCGCCGCGGTGAAGAGCACCAGCTTCCGAAATCCCGCAGAAACCTTTTCCGCCAGCTTGTCGGTCGAAAGAATCTTCGCCAAAAAGTCCCAGGCGAAAAGCGAGGTGACAAAAACGGTCAGGGCGGAACACACGACCGAGATGTAGTTCACCCGCTTCGCGATTTCCTCGACAAACGGAAGGAGGAGAATGACCGTCCGTGAAAGCAGTACAAAGAACGGCGTTCCGGGAGGATGCGGAATACCCAGGATGTTCGCACAGGCGATAAACTCGCCGCAATCCCAGAAGCTCACCGTCGGCGCCATCGTCGAAACATAGACTACAAAGGCGACCAGTGCGGCAAGCCCCGCGGTCAAAAACTTCAACATCTTTTCGGAAACGTTTTTCACTTCTTTTCCTCCGGTTTATCGCTAGAGACGAGCATTCCCTTGCTCCGAGCGAACTGGTTTAAAATTCCATTGACGAAACGGTACGAATTTTCCGTACTGTACTTGTTCGCAATCTGGACGGCTTCCTCGATCGCCACCTTGACCGGGATTTCCGGCTCATACTGGATTTCCGTGAGGCCGATGTATAAAATAATCCGGTCAAGCGTCGCTAGGCGGTCTAAGTCCCAGCCGTAAGCCCGCTCCGAGATAATCGCGTCGAGTTCCGAACGATGTTCCTGGATCAGATCGATGAGCGACATCCCGTATCGCTTCATCTCGGCGAGAAGTTCCCGCTTATTCGCTTCGCGGATGCTCGCAAGAATGCCTTCGACGCACTTGCCGACAGGCTGCCCGGTGATTTCCATCGCATAGAAAAGCTGCATGGCAAAAACCCGTGCGGGCCTTCTGCTCACGGTATCCTTTTTCATGCGAGCTCCTTGTAGAGATTCACCATTTGCACGGCGCTTTCTGCGCAATCCGCCCCCTTGTTTCCGCCCTTTAAACCGGAACGGCTCATCGCCTGATCGACCGTATCCGTCGTCAGCACGCCAAAAAGGACAGGGACCTTTCCTTTTGCAGCAAGAGAAGCCGTTCCGCTTGTCACCGCGTTCACGACACAGTCGAAGTGCGGGGTTTCCCCGCGGATAACCGCGCCGAGGACAATCACCGCGTCGAATTTTTCCATCTCGACAAAACGCCCCGCGACACCGGGAAGTTCAAAGGCTCCAGGAACGTGGGCAACCGAAATGTCTCCCGGCTCCACGCCTAGGGCGCAAAGCTTCGAAACGGCTCCCGAAAGAAGTCCCGAAGTGACCGTCTCGTTGAAATCCGCCACCGCAATCGCGATGTGCATTCCCTTGCCGTCGAGGCTTGTCCGATAAGTTTTGACATCAACCATAAAAATCCTTAATAGTCCAAATTGTGCAGAATGTGACCCATCTTGTCTTTTTTCGTCTGCAGGTAGAAACGGTCCTCCGGGGTCGGCGGAATTTCTATCGGAACGCGTTCCACGATTTCAAGTCCGTAGCCTTCGATGCCCGTCACCTTGGCGGGATTGTTCGTGAGAAGCTTCATCTGCCGGACGCCCAAATCTTTCAGGATTTGCGCCCCGATGCCGTATTCGCGGAGATCGGGTTTAAAGCCGAGCTTTCGATTCGCTTCCACTGTATCAAGCCCCTGTTCCTGCAGCTCGTAGGCGCGCAACTTGTTGCAGAGTCCGATTCCGCGACCCTCCTGGTTCCGCATATACAGGAAGACGCCTCCATGTTCGCCGATAAAGCGCATGGCGCTTTCTAGCTGGGCCCCGCAGTCGCAGCGTTTCGAACCGAAGACATCGCCCGTCAGGCATTCGCTGTGTACGCGGACATAGACCGGCCTTGAAAAATCAGGATTTCCGGCGACCCAGGCGATATGCTCCGAACCGTCCGTCTTGCTCCGGTAGCCGTAAGCGCGGAAATTTCCGAATTTCGTCGGGACAAAGGGCGATGCAACACGTTCCACGAAGGATTCCGTACGAAGGCGGTAGGCAATCAGATCCCGGATGGAAATGATTTTCAGTCCGAATTTTTTTGCGACATTCTGCAGCTCGGGCATCCGAGCCATCGAACCGTCTTCGTTCATGATTTCTATTAGGGCAGCCGCCGGGCGAAGCCCGGCGAGCTTCGCCAAATCGACAGCCGCTTCCGTGTGACCGGCCCTGCGAAGTACGCCTTCCTCCTGCGCGTACAGGGGAGAAATGTGGCCGGGTCTTCCGAAATCCCCAGCCTTAGACGCCGGATCGGCAAGCGCAAGAATGGTCGCTGCGCGGTCGTGCGCCGAAACGCCTGTCGTGCAGCCTTCGATTTTATCGACCATAATCGTAAACGGCGTTCCGAGCATGGACGTGTTGTCTTCCGTCTGGCGGGTAAGGCCCAGTTCTCGGCAACGCCCCTGGGGGAGCGGAGCACACAAAACGCCACGGCCTTCGTGAAGCATGAAGTTCACCTTTTCGGGCGAAATCTTCTCCGCCGCGATGATGAAGTCGCCTTCGTTTTCACGATCCTCGTCATCGACTACGATTAGGAACTTGCCGTTCCTAAAATCTTCAATCGCCTCTTCAATCGTGTTCAGCACGTTCCATTTCCTTGAGATGGTTTTCGATATACTTGCCAATCATATCGACTTCGACATTTACAGGCGTACCGGGTTTCCAGTTTCGCAAGTTTGTCCGCGTGAGCGTTTCCGGAATGATGCAGACCCGGAACGACCCTTCAAACTTTTCCGCAACGGTCAGGCTGATACCGTTTAACGCGACGGAACCGCGCCGAATGACATATCTGCGCAGGTCGGGCGGCAGTTCCAGCTCCACTTCCACGCCGGTTTCCCGGGCGTTTACCGCAAGGACTTTTACCGTCGTATCGACATGCCCCATGACAAAATGCCCGCCCATCAGGGAATCCGCACGGCAAGGCTTTTCCAGGTTCACCAGCGCACCGACAAGAGCATTTCTGAAAGCCGTATTTTCAACCGTCTGGTGCATGATGCAGAAAGTCGCCTCGTCCGGAGTACAGTTTTCAATGGAAAGGCATACGCCGTCATTCGCAATGCTGTCGCCGGGCTTCGAATCCTTGAAGAATCCCGGAGCGCGAAGGCGCATCGTCAAGGCATCGCCTCTCGGTTCAAGCGAGAGAATTTCGCCGGTAGATTGGATGATTCCTGTAAACATACGGCACAAAGATAGAAAAATAGGAAGCGCCTAAAAGCGGACAACGCTTCCCAACCGGGCTTTTTCCTGCAAAACGGACGCCGAGAAAATTTCCGGATGGTCTTTCGGAAGGCGGAAGTAGCGGTAAAAACAAGCCCCAAGGGAGAAATACACTCCAAACCGATTCCATTCGAAATTCGCCCGAATATCGGCAAAGCCTTGGAGCGCTTGACGATTCCACGAAGCGGAACTCTCCGCATCCCGAAGCCACCAGTCCTCTTGCGGAGCATACGAAAAGAAAAGGCTTCCCCGAAAATCGAGCGAGAAAAGTTGCGAGAAGCGGTATTCCAGAAAGGCGCGAATTTCCGGTCCCAACTTGGAACGCCTGCCGAGATAATACCTTTCCGAAACGGAATCCGGCAAAACATCCATGCCGACTTCCCACGGAAACGGTTCGCCGTTTTCAAAGTCTCCTCGCGGCGGATATTTAAAATAGGCGGCTACCGAAGTATCGCCGTCAAAGCGTCCCGAAAGGGCCAGTTCCACAGAAAATCCCTTTTCCTTTTGTACTTCGAAAAAGCTCCCTGCCGAAAGGCGAACCCGCGCAAGGCTATTCCCGTAAAAATCGCCCCGGAATCCCGCCCGAAAATCTCCATTCCGGTAAAAATTGAGTTTTCCCCAGAGCGAAGCAAAGACTGTCCCCTTGTCGCGCTCCGAAAAAAGAAGGCCCGTTTCTAGCGAGACGGCGAAGCTCTCGCCCGCAAGAGAATACTCGACGCTCGGCGAAATCTCCACACGGTTCGTATCGAAAACCGTATTCGCTTCATGGAAAAACACATCCGAAGCAAAAAGAACCGCGACGCGGTGAGAAAGTTTTCCTTGCGGAATGAAAAGTTCCGCGCCGATCCGCAAACCGCCTTCGCCAAAAAACTCGTGCGCTCCCAGGGAATCGCCGGGTTCATCGTAGCGGCTTCCGCTCGCTTCTACGTTCGCCCAAAAGGAAAGTTCCCTTTTTCCGCATCCGGAATCCCGCTCGATTTGAAGCGCTTTGTAGTATTCGGCGAGAATTTCCCGGATTTCCGCGTTGTAATTTCCCGGAAAGGAATTCGCCTTTTCGAACAGATGGATGGCGGTCGCCACATCTCCCGCCTCTTCCGCATCAAGGGCCTTTTCGTAGAGGGAATCCTGCGGGGTCGCAAAAGCAAGCCCTAGTCCAAGCAGGACGCACACAAAAACGAAATACCTGGCGTTCCGGGAAATCATCCATCAAAATTTCGGTTCGCCGAACTCCGGCGGGGGCATTCCGCGGCCCGGCTCTTTCATCGGCCTATCGTCCGGCATCGGATGCCTTCCGTCAAAATCCCGCGGAAAAGTTTCCCTTTTTCGGGATTCGGCGTTCTTTCGGGAATTTTCGCCCCCTTTTTTGGAAAGCTCGTCGCGAACGGAAGCCTTTTCCCGGGAAGAACTTTCTCGCAGACGGGAAAGAATCCGCTCCCGCGCCTCCCTGCGTTCGGCACGCTTTGCGTCTAGCGATGAGTTTTCGGAACGGGAAGGACTTTCCACGGAAACCGTTTCTTCGTCAGGTCCCGGAAGCTGCGATTCAGGCATCGCTTCGGCGTTTGCAGCGCCTTGAAGCGCCACGACAAAAAGAGCGGATAGGAAAATTTTCTGGTTTTTCATACCAACTTATTTTGCAAAAACCGTGCCAAGCATTTTCGAAAAAAAAAATAGAAAACATTTTCCGCCTAGAAAGCCGACCGTTTCTTGTAATCCTCTTTCTTCATTCCCAGGCGCTCCATCATTTCGCGGAGCACCTTGCGGTCAATCCCCAGAATCGTCGAAGCGAGCGTCAGGTTTCCGCCCGCATCGCGAAGAGAGGAATCGATGACAGCCCGGTCCGAAATTTCACGCGACTCCTTGAGGGTCCGCGGGGACTCCTTGACATTTTCGCGAAGGACGTCGAGTTCCAGGTCCCTCGGCAGAATGACAAAGCCGTTTGCGTTGGCAAGCGCGCGCTGCACCTTGTTTTCGAGTTCCCGGACATTTCCCGGAAACGGGTAGGCGAGCAGGGCCTTTTCCGCCGCTCGGGACAGATGGAACTTCCCGAGCCCGTATTCGGCGGCGTAGCGTTTCATGAACTCTTCCGCTAAAAGCAGGACGTCCTGCCCGCGGTCGCGAAGCGGCGGAATTTCAAGCGACATCACCTGTACACGGTAATACAGGTCTTCCCGGAAGCGGTGTTCCTTGACCGCCTTTTCCAAATCCACATGGGTAGCGGAAATGATGCGGGCGTTCACCGGGATTTCCCGGTTGTCCCCGACCCGTGTAATGTGGCGTTCCTGCAGGACACGCAAAAGCTTCACCTGCATGTTCAGCGGAAGCTCGCCAATCTCGTCGAGAAAGAGCGTTCCCCCTTCTGCTTCCTCGAAGACGCCTTTCCGCGTATCGATCGCCCCCGTAAATGAACCCTTCACATGGCCGAACAGAATCGACTCGATGAGGTTTTCCGGAATCGCTCCGCAGTTGATCGCGATAAAAGGCTTGTCCGCCCGCGGGCTTCTCGAATGGAGCCATCTCGCAAGCACCTCCTTGCCCGTTCCCGTTTCGCCCCGAATCATCAGCGGCGCGGGAAGCGCAATAAATTTTTCGGCAGAGGCTATCGTCTTCGCCATCGCCTGCGACGCATAGACAAGCGAACCCTTGCGGACAACCCCGCGCAATTCGTCAAGCGATTCCTTATCCGTCTTTCGGCGGTATGCGGAAGCAGCAATCTTTTCCAGAACGCAGACGAACTTGTCGAACAGCTTTTTGTCGTTTTCGCCGAACGATTCCTTGCGAGATTCCCGCTGCAAATACAAAAATCCCGAAACGATTTCCGAGGCGGGCGTCCGGAACGGTGCGACCAGGATGCTGGTCAAGTTGTTCCGCGTAATCGACTTGGAAACATTGACTGTTTCATCATCCGCCAAGTTCCAGAGAACGGCGCGTTTTTCTTCGCGGGCCCGCTTTACCGCGCTAAAGGAAATGGCGACTGCGGACGGGTAGGCAAAACGGAACGGCGCATCCGCAAGCTCTGCGGGGATTTCGAGCACCGCGGAATCCGCGTCGAGAACCTGGCACGCCACCTTCGCCATCGCAGGCAAGAGTTCCTCGGGCATCGATTCGTCTAGCAGCCTCGACAGCATGTCCAAAAGTTCGGACGCGGCAAGCATCGGTTCAAGCGTCACATGTTCTCCTTTTCCGCTAGAAGGCGGAAGAATCCGAATCCACCATGACTCCCCGAATATCGGAAGTCGTTTCGCGGAGAGGTTCTTCGTCCAAAAGTCGCCTCGAACGTTCCAGCATGGAGTTTCCGACCGTTTCGACATCTGCGTTTCGGGATTTTTCCTTTTCAATATAAACGAAGAAAAAGATTCCGAAGAGAAGAACCAGGACGGCAAGAAAAATTTTTAGGGGAAAACGCCGCTCTTTGGGAGTTTTCGTTCCGAAAAAAGGTTCCTTGCCTGAAGTCGTCCAGCGTTCCTCGGGGGACATCGCGATTTTCGTTTCGCGTTCCCGAATCCGCTCTTCCAGTTCGCGCGCCCACTGCGCTTTCCGCGGACTTTCACCGCGAGAACCTTCGTCCAAAAGCCTCTCCGCGATTTCGAGACGCTCGTCGAGTTCATCGAAATCCTCACACCTTTCCGCCGGATCCCGCCGGAGCGTTCCCGCCCACACATCCCGAAGGGCAGAAAGCTCCCCCGGATTCAGCACGCCCCGACCGTATAGAATCGTCGCCACGTCCAGGGAATCCACCCGGAACACGGACGCCTCGATTCCTTCGAGCGTTTCGCCGCCAAAGAGAGGTTCTCCCGAAATCCAGAAGTAGAGCAACGCGCCGAGGCTGAAAATCTCGCTACAGGCAGTCGCTGCCGAGCCTTCAAAGCGTTCCGGGGCGGCAAAGCGCGGAGCGCCCAACCCTTTGATTCCAAAATCGATTACGACAGGCTCCCCTTCCACCGAGACAAGGACATTTTCCGGATTCAAATCGCCGTGAAAGACGCCCAGCCCGGCCATTTGCGAAAGCGTTTTCAAGACACGCCTTAAAAGCCCGACCGCCATTTTCGGGGGCATCGGGGACACGGACGCGCTCGAAATTCCCCGGACATATTCCGAAACGGAAAAATGCCGTCCGCCAAGCGTTCCCGTTCCAAGCAAGCGGGCCGTTCCGGGAATTTTTCCGTCAAAGGTGATTGCGTTTTCAGGAAGGGGATTTTTCCCGTCCGCATAGACTTTGAGCGCAACCGGGACTTTCCCGTCGAGCAAAGCCTTATAGACCGCCGCCTCGCCGCCGCTTTGCACTTTTCGGATATCCGACAGCCGGGAAGAAAGATCCGTCACGGAATTCCCTCTTTTGCAAACCGGGCTTTCAGGCTATCTTCCGCAACCCTTGTCCAAAATTCCAGATGGTGATTTTCCGGGAAACGGAGAGAGCCTATCGACCAGATATCCCAGGCATCTTCGATATTTCCCGCTTCCCAATACAGGTTTCCCAGATTGGAATAGGCCGGCGAAAAATCCGGGTTCTCGGAAATAATCCAAGTGAAAATTTTCCTTGCCCCTTCCATGTCGCCAGCCCCCTGGAGAGCGAGCGCCTTGAGGTTCCAGCTGAAATAGTTCGTGCTGTCGAGCGCAAGCGATTCGTTCAAGACGCCGAGAATCTTGGCCTGGGGATTTTCGAGCGTCCTCGCTCGGGCAAGATAGAAAAGCGCCGAAGAATGCATCTTTTTTGCCACCGAACTGTCGATATTCGAAAGAATGCGAAACTCCGCCAAGGTCCGCATCCAGAGATTTACCGAATGGTTTCCGACTTTTTCCGCGGCTTCCGCCTTGCCGAACAGGGAAAGGGCCATGCCGTAGCGGGCGTCCCGATTTGCCGGATTTTCGTCCAGGGCTTCCGAAAACTTCCTGGCGGCACGGTCAAAATCCCCGACGCGAAGCGCCTCGTTTCCGAGTTCGAGCGAAGAGCGGCAACCTGCGACAGACAATGCGCAAAAAAGCAACAGAAAACGCACGTTTTTTCTCTTGACCAAAAAGCCCATAAAAACCCGGATTCGGGCGTTTCCTCATCAAACAGCCGACAGGAGCGCCCTTTCCAAATTTAATATATTTGAAACGAAACTTTTCAACGGAGTGAAAAATGTCCAAGGTCCTGATTATCGGTGCCGGCGGTGTTTCGAACGTTGTCGTCCGCAAGTGCGCTGAAAACTCGAACGTCTATTCCGAAATCCTTCTCGCGAGCCGGACAAAGTCCAAGTGCGACGCAATCGCCAAAGACATCCAGAACATTCCCGTCCACACGGCAAAAGTCGATGCCGACAAGGCCCCGGAAGTCGCCGCCCTCATCCGCGATTTCAAGCCGGAACTGGTGATAAACGTCGCGCTCCCCTACCAGGACCTTCCCATCATGGACGCGTGCCTTGCCGATGGCGTGGATTACATCGACGCGGCGAACTACGAGCCGAAGGACAAGGCGCATTTCGAATATTCCTGGCAGTGGGCCTACCACGACCGCTTCAAGAAAGCGGGAATCATGGCGCTCCTCGGTTCCGGATTCGATCCGGGCGTTTCCAACGTCTATACCGCTTACGGCAAGAAGCACTATTTCGACAAAATAGACACGCTCGATATCGTCGATTGCAACGCGGGAAATCACGGACAGGCGTTCGCGACGAACTTCAACCCGGAAATCAACATCCGCGAAATCACCCAGAAGGGCAAATTCTACAGAGACGGAAAATTCTACGAAATCCCGCCGATGTCCGAACACAAGGCGATCGACTATCCGCAAGTCGGGCCGCGCGAAAGCTACCTTCTCTGGCACGAGGAACTCGAATCGCTCGTCAAGTTCATTCCCGAAATCAAGGAAGCCCGTTTCTGGATGACATTCGGCGAAGAATACCTGACGCATCTGCGCGTTCTCGAAGACGTGGGAATGACGCGCATCGATCCGGTCGATTTCAAGGGTCAGAAAATCATCCCGCTCGAGTTTCTCAAGGCTCTTTTACCCGAACCGGGAACCCTCGGCGAAAACTATACAGGCAAAACCTGCATCGGATGCCAGCTCACCGGCACAAAGGACGGCAAGCCACAGACTTACTTTATCTACAATGTCTGCGACCATGCGGAATGCTTCAAGGAAGTCAAGGCGCAAGCCGTCAGCTACACGACAGGCGTTCCCGTGATGCTCGGAGGCGCGATGATCCTCACCGGCAAATGGAAAGGCGCAGGCGTCTTCAACATGGAACAGTTCGACCCCGATCCGTTCATGGCGGAAATCGGCAAGTGGGGACTCCCCTTCCACGAAATCTTCGGGCAAAAGCTGGTCTAAGATGTTCGACCTGGCAAAAGCCAAGGAAGCGGGAACCTACCGGGAATTCAAGCGGACGTCCTCCTTTGGAAAACATGTCCGTTTCGAATCGAAAGACCTCCTGAACCTCGCGAGTAACGACTACCTGGGAATCGCGACAAACCGGGACCTTCGCGACGAATTTTTAAAGACCATCGCCGAATCCGATGTCTTTTTCGGTTCGGGCGCAAGCCGACTGGTCTATAATTCGAGCGAAGCCTTCTTCCGTCTGGAAAAATGGTTCGAAACGCGTTTTTCCAAAAAAGCGCTGCTCTTCAATTCGGGCTATGCGGCAAACCTCGGGACGATTTCCTCTCTCGCCGATTCCCGCACGCTCTTTATTGCGGACAAGCTAATCCATGCGAGCATGATCGACGCCCTGAAACTTTCCCAGGCGAATTTCAAGCGTTATCCCCACGGTGACATGGGCGCTCTCGAAAGCCTGCTTGAAAGATTCCACGGCGAATTCGAGCGGATAGTCGTTCTCACCGAAGCCGTTTTCAGCATGGACGGAGACGAAGCGGACCTAAAAAAGCTGGTCGCTCTCAAAAAAAACTACAATAACGTAAAGCTCTACGTCGATGAAGCGCATTCCTTTTTTGCGTTACACGAACTCGGGCTTTGCAAAAAAGAATCCCTTGACGGGGATATTGATTACATTCTCGTCACGCTCAGCAAGGCGCTCGGCGGAAGCGGAGCCGTTCTGCTGTCGGACGAAGAAACGCATGATATTTTGGTGAACTCCGCGCGGAGCCTCATCTTCTCGACCGCGATGCCGAGCGTCGATGTCGCCTGGACGAACTTCATCCTGTCGCAGGACTTTTCTAGCCTCCGGAAGAACCTTCGGGAAAGCATCCGGCTTTTGGGCCTTAGCCAAACGCAGATTTGCCCATTCATCGTCGGAGAAAACGAAAAGACGATTGCGCTGTCCGAAAAGCTCCGCACAGCCGGTTACTTTGTCGCGGCAATCCGCCCGCCGACCGTTCCGCAAAACACGGCGCGTCTCCGCATCAGCCTCCGCGGTGACATTCTCCCCTCCGAACTGGAACGATTCAAGGAAATCCTCGATGCTTATTCAGGAAATTTGCCGGCATAGTCCGGAACGTCCACTCGTTCTCTTCTTTCTGGGATACGCCTTCACGCCGGAATCCGTAGCGCATCTTTCCGCAGGCCCTTATGACCTGAGCGTCGTCTATGACTACCGAAATCTCGACTTCGACAAAAGCTTTCTGAAAGACCGGAAAATTTTTCTCATCGCCCATTCGATGGGCGTCTGGGCGGCGAACAGGGTTTTAAAAGGCGTCCCGCTGGAACAGGCGATCGCCATAAACGGCACGCCGTTCGGAATCCACGAACGTTTCGGGATTTCTCCGCAAGCCTTCAAGAATTCAATCGATTGTTTCGACTTTGAACTGTTCAAAAAATGGTGCTTTCTTTCGGAGGCATCCAAGGTAAATTTTCGCTTTGCGGAGAACCCCAAAAAAGAACTTTGCACGCTCTACGAAGCTTCCGCGGAACCCGTCGAGCAAAATGTCGTCTGGACCAAGGCGATCGTTTCGAAAAAGGACCTGGTGTTTCCGCCCAAGGCTAGCGAATGTTTCAAGTGCCCGGTCAAGCCTATCTCCGCGCCGCACTATCCTTTCTTCAAGTTCCGCTCCGTGGAGGAAATCCTTGCGTTTTGAACGGGCAGAGCGTTACGACGAATTTGCGACAGCGCAAAAATATGCAGCCGAAAAACTCGCCGCGCTCCTCGGAAAGTACGGGCAAAGTTTCCGGAACGCCTACGAAATCGGTTGCGGTTCGGGGATTTTCACGAAAAAGCTCCTTTCAAACTTTGACATCGAGCGGCTTACGCTCAACGACCTGTATCGTGCACGCCCGATGGAACGCTTCGAAGCCCAAATCGGCGACATCCGCACGCTCGAAATTCCCCGGAATCTGGATCTGGTTGCATCGAGTTCCGTTCTGCAGTGGATCGACGACTTTGACGCATTGTTGCAAAAAATCGAGAAGTCCCTTCTCCCCGGCGGAATCTTCGCATTCGCCATGTTCAGCGAAGGAACGCTCCGCGAACTCTCCTCGTTTACCGGCCAGAGCCTTCCCTATCTTTCAGATGAAAGGATCGAAGAACTGGTGTCCAGACACTTTGACGTTCTCGAATCCGCTCCGGACTTTTGCAGCGTTTCCTTTTTGACGCTGCACGATCTGCTCAATAGCCTCAAGCAGACCGGTGTGAACAATCTGGGCGGAACCTTTCGGCTCACCAAGAATTCGCTCAAGCAAATGGAAGCGCACTTCGTCGGAAAATACACGCTCACCTACCGCTTCCAGACAATCGTCGCAGTCAGAGCTTAGTTGAGTGAACTTAGAGTTTAGAACGGCGGACGTCTAGGCTCAGTGAACAGTGGTCAGAAGTCAGTGGGCAGTGAGCAGAGCATCAAACATCTAGGTCTTTAGGGACACGATAAGCGGAACGTGGGATGCGGGGTTTTCTTTCATGCGAACCGTTTCTGGTAGCACTGTCATTCCCATGCGCACGATGATGTCATTCCCCGGCTTGCTATGCTGTCATTCTCTTGCTCCGACAAGGGAATCTAGATTATCGGGTCAAGCCCGATAATGACAAGTAGAGCTATATGCTGGAGAATGATGTCGAAGAAAAAGTCCTCTCGGACGCTCCGTGTTCCGCTTAGCGAGTCCCTCTTCCCGCATTTCGCTTCCCATTTTACCTACTGATTCCTGTATCCTGATTTCTCAACTTTCAACTAAGCTC
>CAKUTF010000046.1 GCA_934691725.1 uncultured Fibrobacter sp.
ACATCTAAGTTTAGGGATTAGGGACGAGGGATTAGGGAATAGTCTGCAGACGTCTAAGAAAATGAGAAATTAGCAATGAGTAATGAGGAATTGGGCTGCAAACATTTAGGCTTTTTAAAATGTCATTCCCCGGCTTGACCGGGGAATCTCCTTTCAGATAAGGGATTTGACAGGCTAGCGAGCTTGTCGAGCTATTCAGAGCTTAGTTGAGAGAACTTAGAGCTTAGAAATAGTGGACAGTGGGCAGAGTTGCGGACGTTAAACTTTCGAGATGCAAGAGTATAGACGTCTGCAAAACTAAGCACTAAGCTCTCAGTTCTCAGTTCTGAACACGCCAGACAGTCAATTCCTCATTCCTAATTTCTAACTGCCCACTAGCCACTGCTCACTGATTCCTGTCTTCTGATTCCTGTCAACTAGCAACTATCCACTGTCGAGCTAAGCTCTCAGATCTCAGCACTCAGTTCTAAGTTCTATATTTCCGCGCATGGCTCAAAACAAGACTGGCAGGCGTTTTCCGAGGCTCGTGCTGCAAAAGGCGCAGGTCTCCGATTACAAGAAAATCGAAATGCAGACGCTCCGGGTCGGCATCTGGATCAATATCCTGATGGGTATCTGCGGCTGGGTTGGCTACTACTTTGCGAGTTCCTATGCGCTGGCGCTCGATGGAAGCCTATGCGCTATTTCCGCGGTGAGCTTTATCGTTGCGCTCCGAATCACCCGGAAACGGGACACCACAAGCGAAGAATACCCGTTTGGCATTTACAGTGTCGAAAACGTCTATGCGATGCTGCAAGGGATTTTGCTCATCGCGATTACCGTCTATGCGATTTTTGAAGGCGCGGGAAACATCGCGGAATTTGTCCGAAAAGGAAGCGGAAACACGGAGCCTTTGAAAATCGTTCCGCTGCTAGTCTATACGGTCGGCATGGTCTTTGCCTGCGGGGGCGTCTGGCTCTACTACCGTGCGCAGCTCAAAAAGACCGACGGAGAAAGCCCCATCCTCAAATCCGAAACGGTCGCCGCCTACATGGACACGTTCGTGACCATCGGGACGGGAATCGCGCTGATTCTCATGGCGATAGTCCCCCAGGATTCAAAGCTTTCGTTCCTCAACTACATCGGCGATTCGATGATCGTCATCGTCATTTCGCTCTTTCTCCTGCCGTCGCCAATCCGGGTCGTTTCGCATTCCTTCTTTTCGCTGATCGGTCGCACGACGCAGAACGCGCCGCTCAGAAACCGGACGGAAAAGGTCGTGCAGGCGAACCTCGATCCGTCTTTCAAGCTTATCCGTGTGCTGCTCTTCCACGTGGGTTCAAGCTACGAAATCGACGTAACCATCGCCCCGAAAGAAGATTCCGCCTTTGACATTTCCCGCTACCGGGAAACGAAAAGCCGCCTCGATGCGGAACTGAAGAAGCTCTTCCCGAACCGGGTACTGCAACTGTTTTTGGAGTGAGGTTAGTTTTTGATACAGCGGACATAATAGGCGTTTTTCATCTCAAAGTCCCAACCCATACGAGAATACTTTTTTAGCACAAAAGCATAAACAAGCCTTCTCCTTCCAAACGTGGAAGAACTCCAAAAAAAGGCTTCATTACTCCATGGTATATCCGAAGCAAATTCCCTAGGAGTATCAATAGAACAACCGAAAGAACAACCTCCTGGAAGAGCATCAAAGCCGGTAACAACCTTTACTTGTGACGCCTTTTTCCACTTACTTAACCATCCGATACTTTTCAAATACTCCTGAACAGTTAATTCCAACGGTTCTTTTTCAATCACCCAGTCTTCAGATATCAAAGCATCTTCTATTTTTTCTACTAAAAGAGCAGATACCTTTTTTCTTTCGGCTTCATGGTCTTCTCCATTAGAAATCAAATCAGAAAGTTTCCAAAGATCAATTCCTGTCTGTGCTTTAACCTTGTTCCTTACAGTAGCACAAGTAAATTCCCAAAGCGCCACCCATTCCGTTGAATCCGGCAAATGCCATCCAGCCGGGCAAACTCCACGAATTACATCTCTGCCTTTCGATGTATTGCAACCATCGCAATCATCAAAAAAAGCAGCGGAATCCATCGCCGCCGACCATGTATAAAGTCTCCCATAATTGCATCTATCGTTTGCACACATGCTTCTTGCCGTTCCAATATCATAATAGTAGTTCAAATTTTCCGCCATCCAAATCTGTTTTCCTATTTTTACCGTCCTATATGTTTGACCATCGCGAACGTCCGTAAAATGTCCCGCATAGACAAGTGCGACAGTAAAAAACAAAGCAATATATACTTTTTTCATCTTTCCCCCGAGAGAATTGAAATGGAATAAGCCTTCGGTCCCAAACGCAGAACACTTTCCTGTCCGGGATTAAAAGTGTTCTCTTCAAATCCGTTGATTTTCAACAAAATCCTTTTATGTTCTACGAGTGCCGTGAGCAAAAGTCTCCTTTCGAAATCGGAACATTCCAAAAATTCAATCTTCGTATCCGCCCGCAGCTGCAACGCATTCCGCACAAGCGAATTTTCGTTTCCATTCCCATCCAGAAACAGATTGCTTTCCGCCCCATTCGACAGGAACGCCTCCTTTCTCGCAAGAAAGCCTTCTGTACCCTTTATGCGGAATCGACATTTTTTGTCAGACGATTCCGAGAGTTCCGTCACAACCGCCTTGATAAAATAGTCCATCTTTTCTCCTTTGATTTGTCCGGAATTCACTTTTCAAGCCTCGTCCCATTCCAGTCCACAAAATCCGTCGGAAAGAAAACTTCCCCGATTTCGGATTCCGTGCAGCTGCCAAAGACATTCGGGATTCCGCCGGTATAGGCGCGAACCTGTTCACAGCCAAAAATGGAAACCGCATTGTCGATTGCCGTCACACCGTAAGCGTCCGCATCCTTTTCCTTGCGATGCGCATCCGCATAGGCGAGCATTTCCGCCCCGTAAAGAAAACGCCCTTCGCCCTTGAATCCGACGACAACCGTGCAATAGGCTTTTACCTCCGAGCGCATCCGGTAACGGACTGTTTCCGCGAAAGTTTCCACCCAAAGCGAATCGTCTGGCGGAAGTTGGTAACCGAGCAATACAAAGTGACGCGCCTTGTCCATCAACACCCGGCTTTCGCGCTGGACCTCTTCCAAAAACGACGTAGGGTTTCCCTTCACCATTGTCTGCATGACCATCGGCGCGGAACTCGCAAAGGTTTCCGCTCCACAAGAAACGCATTCCAGTGAATCAAAATGCAACTTTTCTTTCCGCCATTTTTTCTCCTTTTCAGTCCGGTTGAAATCGTCGTTTTCAAAAAGAGGAATCGGCAGCGGCGCATTCGCATGAGCATCCGAAAAGCCCCAGCGGTCGCCCAGGTAATACATCATCCGTCCGCACACCGGGCATTCCCTCCATTGGGAACATCCATGCGCAAACAGGAACTTTCCAATGCGCCCGACAGGCGCTCCCGGCGAGGAACATTCATTACCGCGAAAGATGGCTGTTTCGCTCACCGAATACGAAAAATTCGAAGATGCCCGCGCAGCCGCATCTGTCTTTATCTTTCGGCTCTTGCTCGGAATCCCGAAATCAAGCCAGAGTTTCATCGCCTGGGCAGTGCGTGACAAAAAGAACCCGCTTTGGTTGGCATTCCGATGCGCATTGAAAAGCAGCCACAGAAAGACCGTTTCAAAGTTGAGGGAAACGACCGAATAGCTAAAGCGGTAAAACGCGGGAAAGCTGAAATCGCATCCTTCCGAGCAAAGCCTAGCGCCTTCCCTTTGCATCATCCGGGAAAGCGTTTCGGCTAAAGCGACATACTTGGCGAAATCCAAAGCGCGTTCCCCCTTCGAAAGCCGATACCAGGCATTCGCAAAAAGAATGTTGGTAAAGAGAACCAGACAGTTGCGCACTTTCAAGAGACGTCTCGATTCGACGATAAGTTCTTCTCCGTTCCGAAAGGCGACCTTGATCCCTTGGCGTGCGGAGATTTTCTTGTCGAGAAGCGTGTAAATATCGCGGACGAGATTGTCGCGAATTTTATGCTGCGGACAAATTCCGATGACCGCCTTAAGTCCTATCCAGTCATATTCATCGCGAAGTTCCCGAATGCGATTCCGGTAAATGCTATCGGAAACCGGCAACCGAAAGGCTTTTTTCGCTGCGTCGAGTTCCGATTCCGAAACCGAAAAGCGATCATCATCTAGGCATTTGCCGTCTCCCAAAATGGCCAGGAAATTTTCCATTTGCAAAAGGTCTTTTTCATCAAAGCCAAGAAAAATCTTCGGTAACGGCAAGCGGTTTTCCGAAGCGGCGAGCTTTCTAAAAAACTCGGACTGCGTATCGGTCTGCGGCATTCCGAGCGATGCTGTCGCCCCTGCACCGATAAAGACGAGTGTCTCGATCCAAGGATTAAAACCTTTCATTTCGTATGTCTCCGAGCAGTATCCATAAAATAACCGCCTAACAAAACATAAGAAAAAAAAACGTTGTCAAGAGCTTTTGGAAAAATTTATTCGAAACAGCTCGACTACCCCAATCGACGACAATGAAGATTTTGCCGAAAGTTCGAGTTCTTCAAAAGGCAGCAATTCTTCTAGTTCAGTCACAAAAAAATCTTCATCGGGTACAAAAAACGGCGATGAAAAGGAAACTTGCCAAGGCGAACCCGGCAAGGCTTGGGACGGCACAACCGCAAAGGAATTCGCCTGCGGCCACGGAACGAAATTGAACCCCTATATTATCCTGACAGCCGAACAGTTGTCAAAGCTATCCTTTATCGTCGGGGCAAAAGATTCCAACTATAATTCGGACTCTTATACGATTTTAGGCACAAGAAATTTCAAAACCGATAAAAACTTCAAGGTCAAACAGTTCAAAGGTTTCTATCGATTTACCTTGAACAACAAGAAAAAAACGGCGTCTATCCATTAGCGACGCCCTAAATTTTCACATCCAACGACCCAATATCAAAATGACAATTTCCAACCTATCAAATGCGGATTTCCGTGTCATAGCACGGGAATGGCATGGGACCGTACCAGGGAAAAACTTTGTTTATTTTCCGTCAAAAGCTATATTTGTGCCCAAATCAAGGGTTTTCGCTTATGTATAAAATCGGTTTTGACAACGACGCCTACCTCAAGATGCAGTCCGAAAAGATTGCGGAACGAATCGCCCAGTTCGGCGGAAAGCTCTATATGGAATTCGGCGGGAAGCTGTTTGACGACTTCCACGCGTCCCGCGTCCTCCCGGGGTTCGCTCCCGACAGCAAGATCCGGATGCTCGAAAAGCTAAAGGACAAGGCGGAAATCATCATCGCGATTCATGCGGGCGACATCGAGAAGAACAAGGTCCGCGGCGACCTCGGCATCACTTACGACATGGACGTTCTGCGGCTCATCGACGCGTTCCGCGACTACGGGCTTTACGTAAGCAGCGTCGTGCTGACCCGTTTTGAAAACCAGGCGAGCGCCATCGCCTACCAGAAAAAGCTCGAAGACCTGGGACTGAAAGTTTACAGGCACTACCCCATCGCCGGATACCCTTCGGACATTCCGCTCATCGTGAGCGATGACGGCTACGGCAAGAACGAATTCGTTAAAACGTCCCGCGAGCTGGTCGTGGTGACGGCACCCGGTCCCGGCAGCGGAAAAATGGCAGTCTGCCTTTCGCAGCTCTACCACGAAAACAAGCATGGCGTCAAGGCGGGCTACGCCAAGTTCGAAACATTCCCCATCTGGAACATTCCGCTCAAGCATCCGGTGAACCTCGCCTACGAGGCCGCCACCGCGGACCTGAACGATGTGAACATGATAGACCCGTTCCATCTGGAAGCCTACGGGAAGACGACCGTGAACTACAACCGCGACGTGGAAATATTCCCCGTCCTGAACGCCATCTTCCATCGCATCATGGGAAATTCGCCCTACAAGTCCCCGACGGACATGGGCGTGAACATGGCGGGGAACTGCATCATCGACGACGCAGCGGTCAAGGATGCCGCCAACGCGGAAATCATCCGACGCTACTACAACGCGCTCTGCCAGGTTCGAAAAGGCCACGCCGAAAAGGACCAGGTCTATAAGCTGAAGCTTCTCATGGAACAGGCGCATATCAAGCCCGAAGACAGAAAGGTCGCCGTCGTCGCCGAAAAGAAGGCGCTCGAAACGAACGGTCCCGCTGTCGCCATCGAGCTTCCCGACGGAGCGATCGTCACCGGCAAGACCACCTCCCTTCTCGGAGCGTGCTCGTCGATGCTTCTCAACGCGTTAAAACACCTGGCGAAACTCCCGGACGATATGCAGCTGCTCACGCCCACCGTCATCGAACCCATCCAGAACCTCAAGACAAAACAGCTCGGGCACAAGAATCCGAGACTTCACACGGACGAGGTTCTCGTCGCCCTTTCCGTCTGCGCACTCTCCGACGAAAACGCGAAGCGCGCCCTCGAAAAGCTCCCGGAGTTGAAACACGCCGAAGTCCACGCGAGCGTCATCCTCGCCCAGGTCGATGTCGATGTGTTCCGCCGCCTGCGGGTAAACCTCACGACCGCTCCCAAATACCAGACGGCAAAGCTCTATCACGAGTGATGCCTGATCGGAGCGTAGAACAGAGAGTTTAGTCGATAGTTGATAGAAATCAGGAGACAGGAGTGAGAAGTTAAGTGTTGAGCGAGCTGCTATCAGGGAACAGGGATTAGTTGAGAGGAGAGCTGGAAACAGCGAGTTCAGAACTGAGAGCTTAGTGCTGAGAGCTTAGGTTTGCAGACATCTATGTTCTTGCATCTCGGGTGTTTAACGTCCGCAGTTTTGATTACTGACCACTGAACTGTTCTAGGCTCTAAGTTCTCCCAACTAAGCTCTGAATAGCTCGACAAGCTCGCTAGCCTGTCATTATCGGACTTGATCCGATAATCTAGATTTCCCGGTCAAGCCGGGGAATGACATTTTAAAAAGCCTAAATGTTTGCCGCCCAATTCCTCATTACTCATTGCTAATTTCTCATTTTCTTAGACGTCTGCAGACTAATCCCTATTCCCTCGTCCCTAATCCCGAAACTTAGATGTTCGCAGACCAATTTCTCATTGCTAATTGCTAATTCCTCATTCCCTTAGACGTCCGCTGTTCTAGGCTCTAAGCTCTCCCAACTAAGCTCTGACTAGCCACTTCCTAAAAATATTCTACATTTGTCGCACTCATTCGGGGTGCTACCGCACACGGTGTGCGGATGCTGAGAACAAACCCGAAAACCTGATCAGGGTAATTCCTGCGGAGGTATAATGAATCGTCAAGGTACAGGCATTTTTGCTAGTGGTCTCATCTGGTTCGGCGCGGCGGTCTCTGTCGCGGAAATCGAAGCGGGCATCCAGTCCGGCAACAACTGGAAGGCCTTAATTCTCGGACATCTTCTAGGCGGAGCGCTCCTCTTTGCCGTCGGGCTTATCGGCGCAAAGGCAAGGCTCAACGCGATGGACTCGACCGCGTCCGCTTTCGGGAAAAACGGAGCCAAGTTTTTCGCCATGTTGAACCTCTTGCAGCTCATCGGGTGGACTTCCGTGATGATAGCGCAGGGAGCTTCCGCACTCGGAGGCCTTGGACAAACGCTGAACGCCACGCTTCTTTCCGTCGTTCTTGCGATTCTCGTCGCCGGCTGGATTTTTATCGGGCTAAAGAATTCGGCTCACATCGCGACAGTCGCCATGGCGCTTCTCGCCGTCCTCGTCGGGATTCTCACCTTTAAACTCTTCGGTTCCGCAAGCGCCGCTTCGAACACCGCCACGGAAACGCTTTCCTTCTGGCAAGCCTTCGAACTTTCCGTCGCGATGCCGCTCTCCTGGCTTCCGCTCGTCTCGGATTACACGAAAAACGCCGAGCGCCCTCTCGCCGCGACCGCGACATCGGCAATCGTCTATACGTTTGTCAGCATCTGGATGTACGCCATCGGAATGCTTGTCGCCTCTTCCGGTGCAGGCGACCTTCCCACGGCAATCCTCTCCGTCGGATTAGGAATTCCCGGTATTCTCATCGTGGTCTTCTCGACCGTCACCACGACATTTCTCGACGCCTATTCCGCCGGGGAATCCGCGAAAACGCTTTGCGGCAGGCTGAACCCGAAAATCGTGGGAGTTGTCGTCTGCGCACTCGGGGTTGTCCTTTCCGCCTCGGGAATCATCGACCGCTACGCGACCTTTCTCTACCTCATCGCTTCCGTCTTTGCGCCGATGGCAGCCGTCTTCGCCGTTTCCCACTACATCGTGAAACGCCCGCTCCCGGTGTGGAACCTCGTCTCCTGGGCTTTCGGCTTCGGGGTTTACCAGTTCGCAGGGGAATCTCCGATTGGCCCGACAATGACCGCCATGGCTATTTCCGCGGTCCTTGCGCTAGCAGGGAAGCTCGCCAAAAAACAATCGTTCCAAAAACAATCCGTATAAAAGCCTTTAACGAGGAAGCGGCAACGCTTCCTTTTTTGTCTATTTCGAGCGAAAATCTATCGATTTAAAAACCGGCGGCTTTGGCGTTTCCGGACATCAGCTTGGGGAGAAGGGTGTCGCGGATGAAGGTTAATCGATAAGTCTCTGCATTGTTTGCATCAATAACGTTGAAGAACGATTTTACATAATCCTCAAATTTTTGCAAGGCGTTTTCGCTTGGAATTACACAATCAATTTTGCCTAAATCAGATTGTGTTATCAACGGCTGTGTAGAACCTCTATTCATGTTGCTAAAATCAATATTTTTGAGAATCTGATACATGAATTCGTAATATTTGCTTTTGATGACAAGGGTATTGTCTGAAGGCCAACATTTTGATGAGAATCGTTGGATTACGCCATGTGTTCCAACACGCCCTGTAACCAAAATGGGTTCTTCGTAAAGTACTTTATTTGTGAAACCCATTATTGAAGCCGCACCAACTAGTGGAATATTGACATCTTTAGAGGATTCTGCCTGCTTCATTGGGGGGCGTTTACCACTTGTGATTTTTGCAATGTCGGCAAGAGAACCTATTTTCCACTCCCCCGGCACCACTCCCCCGAAAGGAGCGAAGTCGATGAACCAGTTCTTGAAGAGCGCCCGCGCCTGTTCCTCCAGGTTCCTGTTTATCGCGCTGTTGAGTTCTATCTTGTCGTCGAGGCTTCCGAGGATTTCCGCGATGCGGCGCTGCTCCGCAAGAGGGGGGACTTTTAACGTTAATCGATTTAGTGTTTCCGTTCTTAAGCTAGGAATTGTTGTCCCTTCATTATAGTTCATGAAATTTATTGTGCACATCCTATAATAAAGAAATTTCGGAATAACCAAGTCTTCATTTATCTCTGAATAAAACAACGTATCAACTGTCCAAAAGGGATGCTCTACGTAACGAACTTTATCGATCGTCCCTTTTCGACCGATGAGAATGGACGGCTTGTCATGTAGGGGACGTGTCGCATGCCCCATTAATCCACCTGTTCCGTATATTGGAAAAGGGCCGCTTGCGTCTTCAACCTCTTTTTGGTTCTTGCCATATTTAATCGTAAGAAGTTCGCCCAACTTGTATTCTTTCCATTCGCTCATACAATTCCAAAAATACCATTTTCACTCCGCCTATCCGGAGTTTCCGTTTCTTCCCCTGCCGTTATCCGTCCCCATCTGACAACCCCTGTGCCATTGCCGGGCTTAGCTCGACACGCTCGCTAGCCTGCCAAATCCCATTCCTTAAAGGCGATTCCCCGGTCAAGCCGGGGAATGACAGTGCGCAGAAACGGTTCGCTTGGAAACCCCGTATTCCACGTTTCGCTTATCGTGTACCAAAAGCCTAGACGTCTGCTGACTACTCCCTACTCCCTGTTCCCTAGTCCCTGAACATAGACGTCTGATGCTCTGACCACTGAATTGTCGGAGCTCGGAAATGACATCGCAGCGAATCGGAGTCTATTGCCGGATTCTTCGCAGAGTTTGAGCCCCCTCCCCCCTACTTCACCACGATTTCCGGCGAAGTCGCATCCAAGAGATAGTTCCACTCTTCGCGAATCCGCTCGTATTCCGAAGGGTCCGCATAGATAGCGAAAGTCGTCCACTTGTAACCGTGGGCAGTCTTTTCAAAATTCACGTATTCCGTTTCGCGCGAAAGTTTCGGTGCTTCCTGGATTTCGAGCTTTCCGTCCGCGGTCACTTCCAGCTCGCTTTCGAATTCCGTCTCGTGCGGCATCCGGATAGGCAGGTAACGCGTGCGCACTTTCGGCAGGTGCATGATCGAGCGTTCCCAGATGTTCGGGTAGCGACCCTTGAAGCCATCCGAACTTTTCCCGAAATAGTTTTTCGACGAGAACGTAACGACGAGCTTCAACGGCCTATCAAAATCCGCCACGTTTTCCGTGCGGACCCTCGCAATGGAAACGTCGGGGACTCCCTGCGCGATCAAATCCTGCAAGAGCGCTTCCGTCTCCTTCGCGTCGCGACCATAAAGGCGGTTGCGCAGGACGCTCGCAAACTTGCCCGTCATGCAGAGCGAATCGCGGAATTCCGCCGAACCGTCCTTTCCGATGTGCAAGCGGTGGTAGAGAAAAACCTGGTGTTCCTTTTCGTTTTCGAGGATGGGCGTTACCGCGACATGGCTCGAATCGCCATCGACGACAAGCGCGACCTTTCCTTCCATGTCCAGCGGCACGGGACGTTCGTTTCCGCCCTTGTCCGAGGGATCGACCCACATTTCCGGATAGTTTTCTCCTTTCGGGATATAGAGCATCATGTGGTTGAACTGCTGGATAGAGGGGAGCGATTCGAAGCCCGCTTCGTTCAGGTGAATCGCGACGAGCTTGCTCTTCACGCCGATAGCGCCAAGCATTTCCTTGAGAAGCAGGCTCTGGTCCTTGCAATCGCCGCGGCGTTCCCGGAGAGTAGTCTCCGCGAGCTGCGGAATCAGGCTGTGCCCGCCAAAGCGAACATCCCGGTAGCGGATATTCTCCCGCACAAAGCGCACTTCCGCAAGGATAGCTTCCTTGCCGAGCCTGCTCCCGCGCACTTCAAAAGCCTTTTCCCGAACGGCAATCGCGCTTTTGAACTGGTGACGGATCAGGTTCTCGTATTCGCGTCCCACGTCTGCCCAGGTACGCTTTCCCGTCAGCAAAAATCCCGCTCCGTAATCCCGGTAGTTCGGCATATAGGGTTCGCGCCGAATCACGATCGGATCGTCTATCGACCATTCTTCGCCGTCCGCATCGTAGCGGTTCGAGAGCGGCCCGTATTCCTCGGTCACGAAGCGTGACGTATCCGCATAGATTTTAAACGACGTCGTGCGCACCGGGACCTCTTCGCTCGCCTCGAAACTCACGAAGGGAATCACGCCGTAGTTTGCGATGCTAGTCCGGGAAATCTGCAGATAGACGAAATCGCCCGGGGATAGCTTTTCGAGCGGGAAGTGCGCCGTCTGCATTTCGTTGTCAAGCCCGAGTTCCGTCGCATAGGTGATGTAGGCACCGGAGAGCGAGACCTTCGCCTTGAGCGTCATCGTTGAATCATAGATTTCCAGAGCGTTCAAATAGATCCGGTCGAATCCCGGGAGAAAGTCGAACGAAAGTTCCGAATAAAGCCCTACGCCGCGCATGTCGAGAATTTCTATCAGCTTCTGGGTTGTCCGCACCCAGGCCTTGTCCTTGTCCGCACGGAGAGCCTCGCGCGCATAATGCACCACCGCCGGGAAATTTTCCAACTTCGCCCTTTCCGCATATTCCCTGTTCACGAGAGAGGCTAAAGCCACGGGCCGCATTTCCACCGGATCGATTTTCTTCTGGAGAGTGCGGTTGTCCGCCTTGCCGAGAAAAGCCTTCGACGCCGAAAGGAAGCTCTTGATGTCTTCATCGTCCGGGTGCATCAAAAGCGCATGGGACAGCGACTTCTCCGCCTGCACGAAGTTCTTCGAATAGAACTGCGCCTTGCCGCGGCTTGCCCACACGCGGTAGTCCGAAGTCCCGACCGGCAGCGTCTCCTCGCTTACGGCAAGTGCTTCGGGATAGCGGCCCATAAAAATCAGGGCGTCCATCAGGGTGAGTCCCAGATCGACGTTCATGCCGAAACGCCTCTTCGTCGCATAGAGAATATCCACCGCTTCCGCATAGCGATCCATTCCCATGTAGGTTTTCGCGAGATAGACGCCTAGGCGCGCCGACGGCTGCTTGTCGTAAAGGTTCTGCACCACGGCAAGCGACTGGTTCCGTTGCCCGAGCCCCCACAGCGCATCGGAAAGGTTGATGACGTATTCCGGATTGTTCGGCGTGTAGCGAAGCGCCATTTCCGCATACTTCCGGGCCTCGCCGTAATCCATCATCGCTTCGTACATTTCCCCGAGAATGGAAAGCAGGCGACCGTTTTTCCGCACGAGTTCCATTTCGCTCAAGAAATGGTTCACGCCCGGACCGTAAAGTTCCTTCATCTGGTACACGAAGCCGCAGTTGATGAGATAGAGAGGCTCGGTCGGATCCATCCGGTTCGCCTTTTCAAAGTAGGAAAGCGCGACAAGAGGCTGCCCGTCCGCAAGACGCAGAAGCCCGACCTGGTTTACAACCGCCGCCTGGAATTTCCGGGACTTTTCGTCGGCCAGGCTTTCCGGCTTTTCGAGAAGCGACACGCCGCCTATTGCGCGTTCGAGAATCTTCGCGTATTTTTTGTAGAGGATTCCCTGCGCCCATCCCGCCACGAGGATTCCGCGACCGCCGTCCCAGAAATAGCGTCCGACATATTTAAAATCGTATCCGTCGATGACCCGCTCGCACGTAAAGTTCTGCACAAACTTTTCGGCATTGCCTCCGCGGACACGGGTAGTTTCAAGCGAAGGCTCGTCGGGATTCACGCCTAGCCGGATAAGCAGAACCTTGAACAGGTCCTGAGCGCTCACCTCGCCCGGATCCACGATCGTCCCATAGACAAAGAACGCCGTCTCCTCCGACATGTTCGCCAGCACCAGGTCGGGATCGCCGTTCTGCGCCGCGACACTTTCCCAGTTGTGCCAGAGGGAATCCTTCGATTCAAACACGTAGCCTAGCGATTTCGACTCGTAATGAGTCACCGTCTCCTTCGAGAATTCCTTCTCGCTGGCGGAATTCTTCAAAGCCTCCGAAAGCGCGAAGCCGGCAAAAAACTCCTTCCATTCCTTTTCAAAGCCGGCGCGATCTACCGCCGAATCCTGGGCGGAAAGCGAAAGGAAGAATACGCGCCCCCCCGCCGAAGCGACAAAGCCATCCGAAGAAAGATAGGATTCCGATGTGCGCCCCGCCGACTCAAAAAAGGCTCCGGTCATTCCCAGTTCTTCCCGCGGCGAAACGCCCGCATAGGAAACGCTCCGAAGGGAAAGCCCGCGGCCCTGCATCTCGGCGCGTGCGCGGTCCATCACGTCGGGAGATTCCCCGGGCGAAAGAAGGATCGAAAGAATTTCGGCGCGTCGTCCCGTCTTCGCATTGAAAAATTCAAGCGGAGCGGTCGCGTCCGAAGGGTCGCTCACCAAGTCCCAGTCCTCGCCGGGAAGCCGGAATGAAAAATCCGCCCGTTCAAAGTCCAGAGTCCGGGTCTTGGCCTTTTCTTCAAACGAGACGCCTTCCCGCGAAGCCTTCGCCAAGGCGCCGCCTGTTTCGCGAGCCTCCACGCCCGAAACGCTGTCGGAAGAGCTTGCCGGTTCGGAAACCCGGACGGGAATTTCGGGACGCCCCGCACAGCCAAAAAAAATCGCCGTCAAAACAGCAAAAAACGCCACGGTAAATTTCATCTTCATCACCATTTTTCCCTGTAAGGTATAAAAAAGCGGGTTTTCGACCTCGCCACGCAAGCGAATTTTAGTAAATTTCAGTCAGCTAAAATCCCCCGCTTGCGGGAGATGGCAGATTCACAATCAAACAAAGGATCCTAAAATGGCTCTTAAACTCGGTATCAATGGTTTCGGCCGTATCGGTCGCATGGTCTTCCGCGCCGCTGTGGAAAACTTCTCCAAGGACATCACCGTTGTCGGTATCAACGACCTTCTCGACGTTGACTACCTCGCCTACATGCTGAAGTATGATTCCGTGCACGGCAAGTTCAACCACGACATCAAGACGGAAGGCAACTTCCTCATCGTCGATGGCAACAAGATTCAGGTGTTCGCGGAAAAGGATCCGACCAACATTACTTGGGGAGCCCTCAATGTGGATGTCGTCGTTGAATCTACCGGTTTCTTCCTCACCGACGAACTCGCCCGCGCCCACATCAAGGCCGGTGCGAAGAAGGTCATCATGTCCGCTCCGTCGAAGGATGCGACCCCGATGTTCGTCTATGGCGTAAACGACAAGACCTACGCGGGCCAGGACATCATCTCCAACGCTTCCTGCACCACGAACTGCCTCGCTCCGATTTCCAAGGTCCTGAACGACAAGTTCGGCATCAAGCGCGGTCTCATGACCACCGTCCACGCAGCAACCGCTACGCAGAAGACCGTTGACGGCCCGTCCAAGAAGGACTGGCGCGGTGGCCGCGGCATCCTCGAAAACATCATCCCGTCCTCCACGGGTGCTGCAAAGGCTGTGGGCAAGGTTCTCCCGATGCTCAACGGCAAGCTCACCGGCATGTCGCTCCGCGTTCCGACTTCCGACGTTTCCTTCGTTGACCTGACCGCCGAACTCGAAAAGCCGGCGACCTACGAAGCGATTTGCGCCGCGATGAAGGAAGCTTCCGAAGGCGAACTCAAGGGCATCCTCGGCTACACCGACGAAGCCGTTGTCTCCACCGACTTCCGCAACGACGCCCACACTTCCATCTTCGACGTCAAGGCTGGCATCCAGCTCGACCCGACCTTCGTGAAGGTCTGCGCCTGGTACGATAACGAATGGGGCTACAGCAACAAGGTTTGCGAAATGGCCCGCGTCATCACCAAGTAATTTCTAGGCTTCTTTCCGAAGTTTAAAAATTCAAAGAGAAGGCTCCGCATTTGCGGAGCCTTCTCTTTTTTGTGCAAACAAACGTTAATTTGAACTGGAAAGTTCCCGAACAATTCTTTCCATACGATTCCAGTTCGCTTCGCGAATCGAAGTCTGGACTTGCTTTTTATAGAGACTTATGCCTCCATCGACGGATTCACCGGCAAAGCCGAATGCGGCATTCAGGCATTCAAAAAATTCATCCGAATTGTTTCGATAGTAACGATACGCATAGGTAAACGAAGAGTCCGAAGTTTCATATTCCTCCAAGTCTAAGTAATCGGCATTTTCCGCCGAGCAGAGATTTTCAGAGACATCGGTTCTCGCAAACAAAAGCGAACAGGTCTTGTCATCGACCTGGACATTCGCCGTATAGGAAAGATCATTATAATCGTTGTCCTTCACATCGACAAATTCGACAGAAACGTTCTTGCTATCGAAAGCGAAAGAAATTTTGGACTTGCTCTTGAATTTCACGTCAACGCCTAGTGCCTGAAGCATTTCAGCCGAAAGCGTATCCAATTTAATATAAATGTCGCGCGGATCAAACGAAATGCTTTTCTCATTCAACCCATAATAAAAATCGCTCATCCAAATAGAATTCGTATAGTCTCCAGGCTGAGAAGAATTATACACGACTTCAGTCTCCACAAAATCCTTGTGAATCGTAATCTGCCGATAGGAGGAGTACAGATTTCCTGAATCATCGCATTCGATTTCATCGTCGGAGGAACGATAAATGCAATTGTCCATGCCTTTCCACGTTCCGTAGAGCGTATTCGCCTTGCCGCCGATAAGGACGCTGCCGTCATCCCCTTCGTCAAAAAGCACCAGCGTATCGCCCTTGAAAATATAGGGTATTTCAAACGTATCCAATTCCGTCGTCATGTTTTTTTTCCAGTCGAAACGATTTCCAACGGAATCATAGACACAATAATCGTACGAATAGTTCGCATAGGAAGTAATCGTCTGGTTCGATTCGTCGATGGAAATTTTCGTCTTCAAGACACTTCCGCCGGGACCGCTTGAAGAATCGCTTCCGCAGGAAGAAAGGGCGAGCGCGCAGGCGACGCCGGCCATATAACCGAAAAATTTTGCCACGATAAGGTCTCCTTAAAAGAAATTTTTCAAAAGATAACATTTCAACCGGCAGAACCGCCTTTCTATATTTGGATTTATGCAGTCACAACATCGCGGTTTTCTGTATGGCGCGCTTGCCGCCATCTGCTACGGAACAAATCCTCTCGGAGCGCTCTACCTCTACAAGGCGGGCTTCACCCCCGGATCCGTTCTCTTTTACCGATTCGCCGGAGCTTCGATTCTGAGCGCGCTTTTCATCTTGTTTCTCCGGAAGGATTTCCGCGTTCCCAAGGAGAACATTCCCTACATCGGCTTTCTGGGGTTTCTCTTCGCCGCGTCCGCGCTCTGCCTCTACCTGAGCTTTCTCTTTATGGATGCGGGAATAGCCTCGACAATTCTCTTTTCCTATCCTATCATGGTCGCTATTTTCATGGTGATTTTTTTCAAGGAAAAGTTGCAGAAAAAAACCGTCGTCTCAATTCTTCTCGCCATTTCGGGCGTTGTCCTTCTGATGCGCACGGGCGACGGTTCCGTGCTGAGCCCCGCGGGAATCACGCTCGTTTTCTTTTCCTCTCTCACTTATGCGACTTACATCGTCATCGCGGCACGGATGCCAAAGCCCATCGGCGCACTGAAAATGAATATGTACATTTTTGCGATATGCGCCATCTGTCTCGCAATTTATTCGCTCTGCGCACCGGGACATTCCATTCCTCCCGTCAAAAATCTGCACGAGTTCGCCTGGCTTTTCCAGCTTGCATTCATGCCTTCGCTGCTCTCGCTCATCTTTATGCAAAAGGCCCTGCGCACAATCGGTTCCACGCCGACGGCCATTCTAGGAGCGCTTGAACCCTTGACTGCCGTCTGCATCGGCGTGGGCGTTTTCCACGAAGCGCTTTCCGCACGTCTCGTCGCCGGGATAATTCTCATCCTGTGCAGCGTGACGCTTTTGGCGCTGCGAAAAGACAGGACTCAGGAATCAATGCCTAAAACGGGACATGGGACACGGTAAGAGGAATGAAGAATTGACAGTTACGCGAGCGGCTCTCAGGAATCAGTGCCCAGAGCCTAGTGGTCAGTGATTAGCTGTCTAGCGACCTTTTTCCGCCTCTCGGCGAATGCGCCCGTCTGCCGACAGGCAGGCCTACCCGGCTAGGGACAAGGTAGAGCTTAGTGGATAGATTTTAGCGCTTAGAATATAAGACGTTTAGGCTTCTGGAAAACGGTACTGGATACACGAAATCGGGAATTTGAAGCAAACAGATTTTTCTCAATAATTTGCTAAGTTCTAAGATCTCAGCTCTAAGTTCTGATTTCCCTTCCTTGCATCCACCCCCATGGCCACGCCGGGGAATGACATTGTAGGGAGCGCGGAAATGACAACGGACTGGAAACGGTTCGTTTCGAATCCCCTCGTCCCATGTCCCGCTAAACGCTTCCCAAAAGTCTAGATGTCCGCAGTTCTGACCACTGCACACTGACCACTAGCCACTGAATTAGACGTCTGAATTTCTAAGCTCTAAGTTCTCTCAACTAAGTTCTGACTAGCCACTGACCACTAGCCACTGAATTAGACGTCCGCGGACTAATCCCTGTTCCCTCATCCCTAGTCCCTAAGCTTAGACGTTTACAGACTAATCCCTAATCCCAGAACATAGATGTCCGAAGTTTCAATCTCTGACTCTGCTATTTTTTCTTCAAAAAATACGCGGCAAGAGCCTCGTAGGCGGGAATCGAAACCGGATCGATGAACTTGTTCGAAGAAAGCGGATTTGACGCAAAGCGGACTATCACCATCTGAGCCACAGGATCGATATAAATCGCCTGGCCGTGGACGCCCCGCGCCATAAACGCCCCATGCGCATTGTTCGTCATCCACCACATGTTGTGATAGCTCCAACCTTGCAAAAGCGGATATTCTCCGCCCTTTTCAAATTTTTTCGGATCTCCGCCTTTTGAAATATCTGCGACCGCCTTTTCGGAAAGCACACGCTTCCCGAAAAGCTTTCCACCCATGCGCACCATCTCCCCGAACAGCGCCATATCCCGCAGATTCAGGTTGAAACCTCCGCCGGCAAAAGCGATACCGTCCGTTCCCAGCTGGTAATAGCCGTCAAATTCCGCGCCCATCGGAATCCAGATTTTTTCCGAAACCAGATCCGCCAAACTTTTTCCTGTCACGCGGGAAACAATCCACCCGATGAGTTCCGTGTTGATTGTCTTGTAACCAAATTCTTCCCCGTGTTCCTTGCCCGGAATTTTCTCGACGGTTTGCAGGTATTCGTAATAGTTTTTTGGTCCCGAATAGGAATCCGGTCTGAACAGGTTTCCCGAAGCGGAATACTTCCAGATTTCCGCATTCGGGTCGTTGTAGTTTTCGCTATAGCGAATCGCGGTCGTCATGTCTAAGACCTGTCCCACGGTCGCCCCTTCAAACCCGGAACCTTTTAATTCCGGGATATATTCCGTAACAAGCTTTGCGGAATCAAGCACACCCTCCGCCATGAGAATCGAAGCAACCGTTCCCGCAAACGACTTGCTCACCGACATGGCGGCATGCGTTCCTTCCGGAGAGAGTCCTGCCGGGTAAGCCTCATAGACAATTTTCCCCTTGTGCAATACGATAATCCCATCGACGTAGTTTCTGTCCAAAGATTCCTTCCAAGTGACCGTATCCGATTCTCCCCACGGAACAAACTTGATGTCGTCAATTTTTCGATCCAGCTTGACCTTGAACTTGTGATGCGCCCCCGCAGATGCCGAAACAAGGCGCGTCGGGTAAAATTCCCGCATGTGGTTTACGCTATAACGAAGCCCCGGAAAAGTAAAAAACGAGCCGTCCTTCGCCGAAAGAAGTTTATCCTTTGCCGGAGGAAAGCCTTGCATCCATCCCATTTTCCGCGGATCGGAATTCTTTGCGTCTAACGTCGCCTGCGAAAAGGCGCTAGCGGTCAAGAGCAGAACGGACAAAGCCAGAAACGATGAATTTTTCATAGTAGTCTCCTTTGATTTTATGTGTTTTCGCTTACATTAATATATGCAAAATTATTTCAGAAAGACAAGTGGGTGAAGTTAGGAAAGGTAAATTAGTGGACAGCGATTAGTCAACAGAAATCAGAACTTAAAATTATCAAAGGACTCAGGATTCAGTTGATTGAAGGGACACGGGGTTGTCTGGGATTAGTTGGGAGAAATCAGGAGGCTGGTAGGCAAAACGGGACATGGGACACGGTGATAGGGACGAGGGGCTTGTCAGGGAATAGGGATAAGGGATTAGGGAACAGTTATTGGTTAAGAGGAGTCAGGAAACAGGATGT
>CAKUTF010000047.1 GCA_934691725.1 uncultured Fibrobacter sp.
GCCATACGCCGCTGCGCCGGCGCACGGCTCGGCGCGGACGGATTGCCCGATTTCTCCGCCGACGGGATTCCCGACACCGCATTTGCCAAACATCAGCCTGGAAATGATGCGCCAGGTTTTCCAGCCCGCGCTCACGATTGCGATCCTCGGGGCGATCGAATCCCTGCTTTCCGCGGTCGTCGCGGACGGCATGACGGGAACGCGGCACCGCTCGAATACGGAACTGATGGGGCAGGGAATCGCGAACATCCTCTCCCCGATTTTTGGCGGCATTCCGGCGACGGGGGCGATTGCACGCACGGCGACAAACATCAAGAACGGTGCGGTAAGCCCGGTTTCGGGACTGGTTCACGCCATGATCCTTCTGCTAATCATGCTCCTGTTTGGAAAGTATGCGGAGATGATTCCGATGGCGGCTCTCGCAGCGGTCCTTTTCCAGGTTGCGTTCAATATGTGCGGCTACAAGAACTTTGCGAAGCTTGTCAAGGGAGCGCCCAAGAGCGATGTGACGGTTCTGCTCGCGACTTTTGTCCTGACCGTGGTGATGGATTTGACGATTGCTATCGAAGTGGGTGTCTTGCTCGCCGCGATACTCTTTATCCGCCGGATGTCGGACGTGGCGGAGGTCGAGTATGTGACGGAAGAGCTTCACGAAGACGACGAGGAACTCGCCGACCCGAACAACATTGCGAGCCGTCACGTTCCGCACGGAGTCGCCGTCTTTGAAATTATGGGATCGCTTTTCTTCGGCGCCGTCGAAAAGTTCAAGGCCGCGCTGGACATGACCAGTTCACACCCGAAAATTCTGATTCTCCGGATGCGTCAGGTTCCGTCGATTGATGCCGCGGGGATCCAGATGATCGAGGGACTGCTTTCCAAGTGCCGCTCCGAGGGAACGCAGCTTCTGCTTTCGGGCGTCCATTCCCAGCCGATCGTCGCGCTTTCCAAGTCGGGACTCTTGAAGGATATCGGGGAGCAAAATGTCCTTGCGAATATCGATGCTGCACTAAACCGCGCACGTGAAATTCTGGGACTTCCGATTGTCGCTGCGCATCCGACCGTTCCGAGCGTCGATTGGGAACACAATGTCCAGGAACCTTGGGTTCCGCAAAACGCGAATGCAAAAGTCGCCGAGGAAACGACCGAGGTCATCGCCGAGAGCGTTTCGGAAATTCCCGCCAAGGATATTCCGAAAATCGAAAACGAAAAGAAGGGAATGTTCCACAGGCTTTTCCGCTGAGCTAGAAAATCTTTTCTTCGACCTTGCGCCATTTTCCCGGCGGCAAATCACCTAGCGAAAGCATTCCGATGCGGATACGGACCAGCCGAAGGGTGGGAAATCCGACGGAGGCTGTCATGTGACGGACTTGCCGGTTCTTTCCTTCGGTAAGCGTCATTTCAATCCAGGATGTGGGAATGTTTTTTCGCTCCCGAATAGGCGGTTTTCTTTCCCAGAGCCAATCGGGATGGGGAACCGCTTTTGCCGCGCATGGCCTGGTTTTGTAGCCTTTGATGAGAACGCCATTTTCGAGCTTTTGCAAGGCTTCCGTTGAAATTTCGCCTTCGACCTGGACCAGGTAGGTTCGCGGATGACGCATTTCGGGGGCGAGCAGTTGTTTGATAAGCTTGCCGTCGTCGGTAAGAAGCAGGGCGCCTTCGCTGTCGTGGTCGAGCCGTCCTGCCGCATAGATATTTTTGGGAAAGCCAAAGCCGTTGAGGGCGGGGTGGTTTCCTTCGGGAGTAAACTGGCTGAGGACGCCGAACGGCTTGTTGAATAGAATAATAGGCATTGGAGAAATATAGGATTCTTGAATTGGTCCGCGGATGTCTAGGGGAATTGGCAATTAGCAATGAGCAATTGGTCAGCAGACGTCTAGGCTTTTTAAAATATCATTCCCTTGCTTGACAAGGGAATCTCGCCCGGTAATGACAGGCTAGCGAGCGATTCAGAGCTTAGTTGAGAGAGCTTAGAGCTTAGAACAGTGATCAGTGGTCAGAGTGCAGACGTTAAACTTCCGAGATGCAAGAGCATAGACGTCTGCAACTCTAAGCTCTAAAATCTCGGTTTCAAGTTCTAACAACCCCTCTTCCCTCACATCGTGTCCCACATCCCATTCAAATCACGGACAACTGATTCCTGCCTCCTGATTCCTCTTGACTATTAACTAATCCCTCATCCCTCAAACCGTGTCCCACGTCCCGTTTTTCCTGCTGAGTCCTGTTTCCTGACTCCTCTCAATCCCTAACCACTAGCCACTGACCACTGCTAATTACTAATTGCTCACTGATTCCTGCCTCCTGATTTCTCTTGACTATTAACTAGTCCCTAATCCCTCACATCGTGTCCCTCGTCCCGTTATACGGCAAAATAAGCGCAAAGCTCGCAAATCCGGGTAAAATCAAAAGAAAATGCTTTGAATTTCCGACCGGACCGAAAAACTTATATTCGAAACGAAACTTTCACAATTCTGAGCTAGCCGCTTCAAAATTACCCCCAGAAGGAGAACCGCCGATGAAAACGTTCAAATTTTCCGCGTTTGTCGTTTTGACTGCGATGTTTTTCGCTGCTTGCGGCGACGACGTAACAAAAGTAACCAACGTGACGCACTCGGAAAGTGTACGGCGGAGCGTTCGGGCGAGATGAAGTTTGTTTCGAAAGAAAATGCGGTTTATGTTTGCGCCGACTCCGCCTGGATAAATATTTCGACTGCCACAAAGGCTTCGTGCTCTGCGGAACTTCTTGCGGACAGATCGGGCTTTAAAATCGTCTGCGAAGGAGACTCGGTCGGAGTCTTCTTCAACGGAAAGGACGGCTCGGATGGCGAAAAAGGTGTTGCAGGTGCGGACGGGAAATATTGCATGGTAGAGGAATCTCCGCTTCTCGATTCGGACTTTGGACGTGGCGCCTATCTTGTCGTTTGCAGAGGCGACACCGTGGGAACATTGCGGGACGGTCCGAATCGGCTCCCAGATCTGGATGGCGGAAAATTTAAACTACTCCTAAATGCCGGATACTTCGAGCTTCTGTTACAACGATTCAGCGGAATATTGCGAAAGGTACGGACGCCTTTACACGTGGGCAGCGGCGATGGATTCGGCTGCACGCTTTACGGAGAAAGTGCTCTGCAAGTGGGCAGGTTCGCGGAGTTTGCCCGGAAGGCTGGCGTCTGCCCGATACGACGGATCCATCCGCTGCATCAAGGACGATTAATTAGTTTGAAATACCAAAGCTTGTTCAATGATGAAATGCTTGTCTGTAATTGGCGTTGAATTGCAGACAAATTAAATGTTGTTGTATAAATTAATTGCTTTGCATATAAATTAACAAGTTTCGTACAAGCGAATTGATTGTACATAAATTAAAATATGAAAGCTTTGGAAGAACCTGTTTGAATTGCTGGCTGAAATGCCTCGTGAATTTTTGGTTGAAAATCGCATGAATAAATCAAAATCCTAGATCCTTTTATATAAAGCAAAGGGTCCGGTTTCTTTGAAACCGGACCCTTATGCGGTCGGACAGACTTGAACTGTCAAGCGGTTGCCCGCACTAGCACCTCAAGCTAGCGTGTCTACCAATTCCACCACGACCGCGTTAGAATCATTGACAGACCAAATATAGTTTATTGCGCTGGGCTTGTCAAGGGGTTTTCTTGAGAATTTTCAACAGGAATCGTTGTCGCCGGGAGCTGCGGAACGGCTTGCGTCGCACTCGACTGCTCCGCGGATTGCTTCAGGGCCGAAGTCGCTTTTGTCGAACGGTCTTCCTGGATGGTCATATACCCGAGGCAGAAGACGAGCACAAGGTAGATGATGCCGACAACCCGAGTGAGCTTCTGGACAAACGTCGCGGCACCTGCGGTAGAGAATGCCGATTGCGATGTCATGCCGCCAAGACCGGCGAGGCCGCCCATCTTGTCGTTTTGCAGGAGAACCAGGAGGATGAGGAACAGGCACAGGAAAATGTGGATGACGATTCCGACCCAAAAAAGTGTTGACATAGTGATTCCTAAAAAGTTGTAATGAAATTATTTCGCTTCCGCAGCGTCGATGATTTCCTTGAATGTGTTCGCCTTCAGACCGGCACCGCCGATCAGGCCGCCGTCGATGTCTTTCTGGGCGAGAAGTCCCGCAGCGTTTGCGCCCTTCATCGATCCGCCGTACTGGATGCGCATGTCTTCGGCGACCTTTTCACCGTAGAGTTCTTTGATGACGGAACGGATATAGGCGTGAGCTTCTTCCGCCTGTTCGTCGGTAGCCGTCTTGCCTGTGCCGATAGCCCAGACCGGTTCGTAGGCGAGGACGACGTTCTTGTCCGCATCTTCCGCGGAGACTCCCTGGAGTGCACCCTTGATCTGGAGACCGAGGACTTCCTTGAGCGTTCCCGCTTCGCGCTGGGCGAGTGTTTCGCCGATGCAGATGATGACCTTGATGCCCGCTTCGAGGGTCTTCTTGACCTTGAGGTTCACGGTCTCTTCGGTTTCGTGGAAATACTGGCGCTGCTCGGAATGTCCGATGATGATGTAGTCCGCACCGATTTCCTTCACCATATCGACGGAAACCTTTCCGGTGTAGGCACCCTGGTCTTTCCAGTGGATGTCCTGGATGGCGAGCTTGACGTTCGAACCCTTGATGACATCGGCGACCTTTGCCGCGGCGAGATATGTCGGAGCGATGACCACCTCGGTCTTCTTCACGTCCTTGACCGCTTCGACGATGTCTTTCGCGAGCTGGACGCTTTCGCTCACGGTCTTGTTCATCTTCCAGTTTCCAGCAATGATGTACTGACGCATATCGGTAAACTCCTTCGATAGGGTTAAAATTTTCGTTCAGAATTTAGAAAAAAAAGCGTTGCCTTGCGAGACAACGCCAAAATGAATTCAGGTTTTAGTAGGCCGATTCGAGGCTTGCCTTGGGCGGTTCGGATCCGCCGTAGCGGTCGCCTTCGATTTTGTCGAGGATCAGCTCGTCCTCGTAGCCCTTCATGCGGACAGCTTCGGGCTTTTTCCACTTGAGCCGCGTGATCAATTGGCCGTCGCGGGTGAGATATTCCCAGACATAGCCTTCCTGCATTTCGCGGTCGGGAGGTCCCCAGAGCAGGTTCACCATTTCCTGGGTCATGCCCTCTTCGATATAGCCTTGGAGGAAGATGTCCTTGAGACGCTTTTCGATGCCCATGCTTTCCTTGGTGGCGAAGTATTCGCGTTCGTATTGTTCGACGCCGCGTTCGACTAAAACGGAAGACGAATACCGGCTGTTGCAGGCCGAAAGCGCGATGGCGGAGAGCCCGATGGCAATGAACTTGTAAAATTTCATAGTCGCTCCTGAAAGGGTTGCCCTTGAAAAATAAGAATTTTTTAGGGCGGATGTCTTATGGATTTTCCGATTCGGATTCCTCTTGCGGATTTTTGGCGAGAATTTCTTCAATTTCCCGGATGGAATCTTCGGCATAGTGCGTCACAAGGGCGGAGGCCGCCTTCGCAAGTTCGAGAGGCGTGCGGTTTCCGAGCTTTTTCTTTTCGTCGTAGGCGCGTTTCCAGAGCGTCTTTCCCGTCTTGCCGTTTTGGAGCGTGAGTTCTACGGCGACCCGGGCAAAGGTTTCCGAAGAATCCGAATCGATTTCTTCAATTGCGTTCAGATGGCCCGAAAGTTCCAGGTCGGGAATTTCCGATGCCCGGCGTTCCACCTGCGCAAAGAGACCGCTTTCCCTCATGAGGCTTGCGACCGTATTTGCTACCTGGTGCTCGGGCGAGCTGGCCCAGAAGTCGTTTCCGTAGGACATGAACTCGTAGGGGGATTCCCGATAGACGATGTTCGGCTGGCTGTAGGCGGGATCGACGGAGAATTTTTTGACTACCAGCCTGTAGGGTGTGCCGTTCGAAGCTTTGACCGAGCTTTCGCTGGCGAGCGTGTAGTAGCGGTTCTGGGCGGAGCTTCCGGCGCAGCCGAAAAGGAGAAATGCGGATAGTGCGCAAAAAATCAGGAATGTCTTTTTCATCGGGACCTCAGGGTTTAACGACCGGATTTCTTTTCGGAACGGATGAGCGTGGACGGGTTCTGGCGAATCTTCTGGGAAAATTCGGAAAGGTTCAATAGGACCGTGTTGAGCTTGTCTAGGATTTCGGAGACGTCGCTCTGCGCATTGTAGAGGAAAAGGTCCGTGCGGTCCGAGATGTTCCGGATGGAGGCTAGCGTGGAAACGATGTCCGCGTTGATAGCCTTCGTGTCTATATCCTGGATTTTGCTTTGGACGAGGAGTATGTCCTGTTCGAGCTTCTGGGCGAGTTCCGCTTTTTCGACATCGCTTAGAATTTTGCGCAGGGAGGCGGCGGACGCTTCGATTTCCCGGAGAGGCCTTTCCGCGTTTTGGGTGAGCTTGCTTGTATTCGCGCTTGCGCGTTCCAGGTTTTTGAGCGTGTTTTCGATGTGCGCCGCGTTTTCCTCGGAAAGAATCTTGCCCAGCCTGTCGAAGATTGCGTTCAGGTTTTCCACGGTGGACTCCGCCTTGCCGGAAATTTTCGTGAAGACGTTTGTCCCGGCGAGAACCAGGCCGCCTTCGGGAATGTCCTGTTCCGTCACCTGGCCTCCGGAAAGCACCAGGTCCTTTTGGCCGGTGAGCGAGATGCCGTTTGTCATCTGGGCGCGGGTTCCGGTCTTGATCGGGGTGCCTTTCTGGACGTCGAACTCGACGACGACGTTTCCGAGGTCGGTGCTGTCGATGTAGATTTTCCCCACGTTCCCGACTTCGATTCCGTTCAGCATGACCTTCGCATCGACGGAAAGCCCGATGACGGATTCGGAAAACACCGTGTAGTAGTGCGTCTTCTGGTTGGAAAGCTGCTGCTGGGCGATGAATACGGTGAATCCGACGGCTGCCCCGAGGCAGATCAGGAGAAAAATCCCCAGCCGGATGCGTTCTGTTCTTGTCGTGTCCATAAAAGTTTTCAGTCCTCAAAGTCAAAATGGATGAGTTCGCGGCTTTCTTCCGTTTTCCTGCAACTCCGCGCAAAGAAGTCCCGGATTTCGGGGATTTCGGAATGGAGTCCTTCGTCCAGCGTGGCGTCCATCAGGACAAGCCCGCGTTCGAGATAGATAAACCTGTCGCAGATGGTTCGGATGCTTTCGAGTTCGTGCGAGACTACCACGACGGAAACACCCAGCGTGTCGCGCAGTTCGAGCAGAAGCTCGTCGAGGGAGCGGGATGTGACCGGGTCGAGCCCCGCGGACGGTTCGTCGCAAAAGAGTAGTTCCGGTTCGAAGGCGATGGCCCTGGCGAGAGCTGCGCGCTTTCTCATACCGCCGGAAAGTTCGGATGGGAACTTGTAGAAGGCGTTCAGCAGATGCACTTTCTCCAGGCGGTCGGCGGCAATCTCGTCGAGCATCCTCTGGGAAAGGGTCGGGTAGCTGCGTCGCAGGGGAAGTTCGACGTTCTGGGCGACGGTCAGGCTCGTGAGGAGGGCGCCGCCTTGGAAAAGGACGCCCGTACGTCTGCGAATCGAATCGGGAATAGGCTCGCGCATCGGGATTTCCTGCCCGAAATACGAGATGGAGCCGGACTTGATGTGTTCTAGCTTCAGGATGTTGTTCAGGAGCGTCGATTTTCCGGAACCCGATTCCCCGAGGATCAGACGGATTTCGCGAGGGGCTACCGAAAAGGAAACGTTCCGGAGGATGGTCTTTCGACCGTATCCGGCGCGCAAATGCTTGACTTGGAGAACCGTTTCCATGGATGCCCGCTAGTAATAGATGAAGGAAAATATCGCGTCGGCGACGATGATTCCCGAAATGGACGTTACGACGCAGGATGTTGTCGCCTTTCCGACCGCATCGGCGCCTCCGCGGACATTCATCCCTTTTTGTGCGGCGACGAGCGTGATTATCCATGCGAAAACCAGGGACTTGATCATGCTTTTGGCAATCAGCAAAAGCGTGATGCCGTCCTTTAGCGAGAGCCAGTAGTTGATCGGGGAGACTTCGCAAAGCATGTCGGCGACGATGAGGCCCGCGAGGCAGCCTAGGATGGACGCGCAGAAGGAGAGTAGCGGCACGGCGATGCACATCGCCTTGAACTTCGGAAGGACCAGATACTGGATTGGCTGGATTCCCATCGTGCGGAGAGCCTTGATCTCTTCGGCGACGGTCATGCTAGCGATTTCCGCCGTGATGGAACTTCCCGAACGCCCGGCTAGAATAATCGACGTGAGCAGCGGCCCGATTTCCGCGAACATGAGAAACCCTAGTCCCGACGAAAGGTACGAGGCTGCGCCGACCGCGTTCAACATGCTAGCGCTTTGGACGGCGAGCGTGAACGCGATGAGAAAGACCAGCAGAAAGACGATGCCGCAGGCTTCGCTGCCTAGCCGGAGCAGCTGGAGTGCCGTGCCGCGAAAAGGAAGCCTCTGCCTGTCAAAAGGCTTGAAAAATGTCCAGTAGAGGCTTTCGGACAGCAGGTAGAAAAAGGTCTTGAAGCCGCTAAAGAGAAAGAATCCGTAGTCGCCGAGCTTCTCGACAAGGCCCATTTTGTTTTCGGGGTCTTTTGCAGGGACGGTGTGGACCGTTATCTTTGAAATCTGCCTTTTCAGCTCGGGGGAAAAGCCGGCAAGGACTAGCTTCCGGTTCAATTCCTTTGCGCGGATACCGATGCTCGCTAAAAGCGATTCGCCGAGAAAGTCCAGGCGGGCAAGCGACGAGCCGTCTAGCCGCAGGTTCCCTTTCGAAAAAATCCGGGTGCAGCTTTTCTGGATGTTTACGAGCGTTTCCGGGGAAATTTCCCGGGGAAGCCGTAGGGTTGTAAAGTCGTTGTCCATTTATCTTCAATTTAGAAAAGAAAATGTTCCGGTTTGGAATATTCCCGAAAACTTTTGATGAAAGGTCCTGTTTCGGGGATGGAATCCGCGATGGGATGGCTGTTTTTTTTTAACTTTTCGTCGATGAATTTTTCGCGCCTGTGGAAGAATGCCGTTTTGAGTGTCGCCCTTTTTGCCTGTGGCGCCTTTGCCGATATCTTTGACATGAACGGGCTTTACGGATTAAAATACGGGCCGAACCTCGCGATGACGCTTTCGGGGAATACGCCGATTGTCTGGGGGCAGTGGCTTTTCCAGAACTTCAATACTGTTTCGTTTAACTGGATAGAGCCTCTGCGAAAACTTCCTTACGGGCATCCGCTTGAACCGTCCGCGGCTTTTTTGCGCTTTTCCGCCGACGTCGAGGTGACGCCTTTTTACGGAGGCTTTCGGGTGGGAATCGGTGGAAGGCCCTTTGAAATCAATCCGCAAATCGAGGCGCGCTTCATCTACGAAAATTACACCTATTTCAATTCCAATGTGGAAATGACGCTTACGAGCAGCGGAAAGAACGGAAATATCGCGGATTCATGGAATTCGGACTGGATAACGGAAAAGGTCTATTCGAGGGAAGCCTCGGTCGATTTCATGCAGAACTTCGCGTTTTTCTTTGACCTGGAATACGGTTTCGGAACGGATGGACTCCTCGGGCTAGGAATGCACTATACGCTGGTAGATATCAGCACTTCTTACGAAGGGAAAAGCTACGATTTCCGGCGCAACGTTCCTGTCTTCAGCCGCGACTTCATCATCGATTTAATCGCCTACGCCTATGTCCCCCTGACTTCGCACTGGGCGGTTTCCGGCTACCTGAACCAATACAATACGGGAAATTCCAAGTCTTCGAACGATTCGTATCTCAAGGAGCCGTTGAGCTTCACGATTGCCCTTCTCGGACCATCCTTTAATTGGGAGGATAAGCGGAACAGGCTTACGCTTTTAGGCGGCTACTGGAAACGCGAAAAGAAGCGCTTTTACAAGGGGCGCGTGTCGCAGCAGTTCCTAGTCCATCTGCAGTATCAGCGGAATTTTGGCTTTGGAATCCGGCCCGTGCCAGAAGATTGACGGAAAATCCGCGGAATCTTTGGGAATGTCCGGCGAAATTTTTCGGGCGGTCCGAATCCAGAGCGACCCGTGTCCGCCCTTTCCGTAAAAGTCGATAATCGCGGGGAGAAAAAGCCCGTCGTAATTTTTCCAACTGTGGATGTAGAGGGAATCTTGCGCGGTAGAATCTGGAACGAGATTTCCGCGGGCGAGGCTTTCGAGATGGTTCCAGGTAAGGGGGCTTTCCCCGATGAATTCCTGGAGATGATGAGTAGCCATTTGGCGGCGGGCGTTTTCCTTCCGGAATTCCATGTAGCGGAAATCCCGAGCGGAAACGTAACGGAACGAATCCTTTCCCGAAAGGACGAGGTCGAATGTGTCCGCGGAAGCTGTCGCGTGTCTCCACGAAAGGCTCAGGTGGACGGGCGAAAATTCGCGGTTGATGAACCTTCCCTCGATGGAAATCCGGGCGTCGGAATCAAGCCTTTTGTCGGTGGGTTCTTCTGCGGAAAGCGTGCCGAAAATGCCGAGGAAAAAAGCAGCCTTGAAGAAAAACCTGGACATTTCCGGTATCCTAGGCATCTGGGGATTCGGAATTTTCGAGTTCGGGGAAGAAATGCGGGTCGCCGAAGAGTTCGTTCCGGAGCCTGTCCATCGTTTCGGTATGGGTGACCGCTTCGAGGTTTCCGACCTTGACCGCCTCTTCGTAGAGGCGAATCTTGAATTCGACCTTTCCCATGATTTTTTGCAGTGTCGCCATTTCCTTTTGCACGGCCATCCGGCGTTTCCGGAAAAGGGCGAGCCTCTTGGAGAGCGTTTCGTCGCCTTCGTTATACCACTTGATATACAGGCGGATTTCCTTGATGGGCATCCCGGTAGCCTTGAGACATTCGATCATCGAGAGCCAGTTGATATCTTCGTCGCTGTAACGGCGGATTCCCGACGCGTTCTTTTTTACAAAAGGTAGAAGACCTTCCTTTTCGTAGTAGCGGAGCGTGTAAGCGGAAAGCCCCGTCTTTTCTGCAACCTGGCCGATGGAATAGGACATGGAAACCTCCTAGACTTCTTCTGTTTTTTCGAGGATGATGAGGGCGCGGTCCTGAGTCGAATTGGGAATCCGGTAGAAATGGGTTTCGGCAAGCGAAAATCCGTAATCTTCCGGGTGGAGCGTCGAAAGTTCGTCCTTGACGGCGGGACCTTTCATGAAGTAGGCGCGCCCGCCTAGTTGCAAGGATTTCTGGATGCGCGGAAGGGTCAGCTCGATGAGTTCGAAAGCGCGGCTGATGACGCCTGTGACGGGAAATGCCAGACTGCGGCTGGTGACCTTGTGCCCGAAGACGTCGATGCCCTTGAGCCCGAGTTCCCGGATGACGAGATTTAGAAATTTGATGCGGTTCGGTCGGGGTTCGCAGAGCGTGAGACGGATTTCGGGATTGACGAGCTTCAGGGGAATTCCAGGAAACCCCGCGCCGCTGCCGATGTCTATCATTCTTTTCGGCCATTTGGGGACATAGGCGTTGATGAGCGTGCAGTCCGCGTAATGGCGTTCCGCGATCGTTTCGAATGCGTTCAGGCGGGTCAGGTCCTGGTCCTTGTTGTGTTCCCGCAAGAGCCTGTGATAGGCCCACAGCTGTTCTAAGGTCTTTTGTTCGAGTTCCACTCCGTGATATTCGAGAAGCTGTTTCAATCCGGCGACGGAAGGGACGGCCCGCTTCCCGCCAAACAGGGGAAAATCGATATGGGTTTGTCGTCTGCTGAACTTTGGCTGCATAGGGTTAAACATAGAAAATTCGCCGTTTTTTCTCCGCTTGGAAGCGAAAAGCGTCTAGAAAGCGTGTCTGTTAGGAGAATTAGCCGTGGACGTGAAAAGTTCATTTTTCCGGTTTGATGCCGCCTTTTTTCGAAAGCTCTGCAAGAAGTCGCTAGGCGCTAGCCTGGTTGCGTTCGCGATGCTCGGCGCCGCGGAAAGGGAAAGCGTTTCGGTCGAGGACGCGTTCTGGGCGTATGACGATGGAACGGTCAGCTACGAGGAACTCGAGGACCTCTTGCGGGCGATAGACGAAGGACCTGCGGAAGCGTGTTCCCTGTGGGAAACCTATGGCGGGGATCCTTGCCGGAAAAACTTTGGCGAACTGCTAAAAAACTGGAATGTCCGGGGAAATTTCGGATATTCCGTTTCGTTCGATTCCGTGGGAGGCGTCCGGCGGGAAAGGCTTCGGCTTGCCTTGGGTTTGCAGCGTTTTGACGGCGAAGTCCGCCTGGCGTCCGAAAACAGGGAAAAGCCTTGGATGGAACGTTTTCGCATCGTTTACAGGGACAGAAAATCATTTGGCGTCTTGGGAGATATTCTGGCTTCGGATGTCGGCTCCGCGATTTCCCTTGAAAAGACGATGGGGACGCTCGTCGTTTTGGGCGGGAAAAGCTTTTCGATCGGGAGTGTGCTTTTGGCGGATTCTTCTTTTGGGGGAGTCGTTTCGCTCGGGGCGCAAAGGTTCCGGTTTGCGGGTTTTGGGAATTTTGCGCGCGACGGTTTCCGGGACGCCTTCCTGAAAATTCGGAACGAAGAAGCAGACCTTCAGCTATCCTATTCGGACGGCTGGAAAACTCCACTTCTCTATGTTTCGTCGCGATTTGCCAAAAGTTACCCGTGGAGCGTTCGCATCCGGGGCTATTTTCACGGGAATCGTCAATTCTCGGGAATTTTCCATATTCCGAAATCCGTCGAAAAGAATCGGGCTGTGGGAAACGCTTCGGTAAAATACCGGTTTTCCGACTGGATCTTTGGGCTTGGCGGAAAATTTTTCATCCCGCAGGAATCCTCTGTCGCTAAATCCGAACTGGAAGCGACCGTCGGAAAAAACGGTCCGTCCGCCAAAATCGCCATCGGTTCTCGCTTGAAATTTCTAGAGGATTCGCTTGACGCTACCCATTTTTTGCGCAGCGGAATCCGCCTCTTTGAAGCGGAAAGCCTTTTGTGTGAATGGAAGTGGACGCAACGGTTTCCGGCGGCAAACAGCCTGTATGAAATCCGTTCGGGCGTTGTTCTCTTTGTCGATTCTCCAGTCACCGTTTCGACGGTTTTGATTTGGAGGGGAGAGCAAAAGAGGCCTTTTGTTCTCCGCGAAACGACTCAGATGGCCTTTTCGAAATTTCTTTCGGGACAAAGTTCGGTCGAACTTCGCGGAAATCGCTTTCGGGAACTCGGTCTGTGGAGATTCGGGCTGGAAGTTGGCGGAAAATGGTAAACGGTCGGAAGGGCTAATCGATTGCCTTGTCGATGCGGTAGCCGTTCTTGTCGAACGTGACCCGGACCGTTCCTTTCTGCGACGTGTTCAGCAGCGGAATTTTCAGGCTGTCGAGCCTTTCCGTCACCTGTCTGTGCGGATGGTGAAACTTGTTTCGACGCCCGTTCGACGCGATGGCGACTTGGGGTCTGACCGCTTCGAGAAATTCCCTGGAACTCGAAGTCTTCGAACCGTGATGGCCCAGCTTGAGAATGTCCGTTTTGAGCGGAATGTCCGTCGAGAGGATTTTTCGCTCGCCTTCTTTCGTGAGGTCTCCGGTGAGCAAGATGGAACCTCCGATGCCTTCTAGGCGGAGCGTGACGCTTTCCGAGTTGGTTTCTCCGCAGCGGAAAGGCGCCGGGTGCAGGACGCGCATTTCCCAGACGGACATTCGGTGCGGACCTTGGCGGGTCGCTTCGCGATAGAGCATTCCGCGGCGAAGATCCTGGATAGGGACTTTTTTTGCCATTGCCGTGGAAAGGACGCTTCGCCATTCCTTTTTTTCGGTGATGCGGGCGCATTCCTGGATCCAGAGCGTTTCGACGGGAAATTCCCGAAGGAGAACTTCGGCTCCGCTGAAGTGATCTAAGTCCGGATGCGTGATGATCAGTCCTTTCAGTTTCCAGACTCCGGATTCCTGCAAAAATGGGATGATCTTGTCGTTGGCGACATTTCTTTTTCCGGTGTTCACCCCGGCATCGACAAGAAAAGCCTCTCCGCGCGGGCTTTTTACAAAAATGCAATCGCCCTGTCCGATGTCTAGAACGGAAACTTCCCAGCGTGCGTCCCATTTTCGGATTCCTTCGTTCCATACAAAGTAACCGCCAAAGACGAGCAGTATCCCAAGCGAGATCCTTCGCGCCCAGATGTTTTTCCGAAATGCGCCGACGGTGAAAATCCCGAATCCGGCGAGAACCAAAATCCATACGGGAAAAGGTCCCACGGTGACGGAGGCGAGCGTGACCGCTGAAATTTTCCCGACGAGAAAGGCGGAAACTCGGAAAAGGAATCCGGCTGCCTTGCAGAAAGTTGAAGCGATGAAGGGAACGGGCAGAAGCAGGGCGAAAATCCCGGCCTGCATCCCGAGACTTACCAGCGGAACGACGCAGATGTTTCCCAGGATGGAGATCGGGGAAAGCGAATGGAACGACCAGATGAGAAATGGCGCGGTCGAAACGGTGGCGACAAGAGTAATCCAGACGGCGCTGAAAACTCCGCTTTCCAGAAATTTCCAGAGACGGCTTTTCCTTAGAAATTCGCTTTTGGCGGTAAACGGTGAACGCTTTCCGAATGCGATGATACCCGCTGTCGCGGATGCGGAAAGCTGGAATCCGACGTTCCAGAGAATGTCCGGTTCAAAAATCGTCAAGATGAAAAGCGCGACGCCTAGCGAGTTGAGGCTGTCCGCCTTGCGTTCCAAAAGAAGCCCGAACTGTACGACAGAAAACATGAACACGGCGCGATAGACGGCGGGGGAGCCTCCGGTGACGGGCGCATAGACGAGCATTAGAAAAATAGCTAGCGCGCTTGCAAAGGAATGCGGCATTCGGGTCGCTTTCAACAGAAGAAGGAGAATCCCCGAGAGCAGGACGATGTGGAATCCGCTGATGGCTAAAACGTGGACGATTCCCGCCCGGCGAAATCCGTTTTGCAGCGTATCGGGAATGCTCGAACGATCTCCGGCCAAAAGCCCTATCAAAAGTCCCGCTTCCGCAGGGGAAAGGTATCTGGAAAAGTATCCCTTCAAAAATTTTCGGACATTCGAAAAGGTCTTTTCAAATGTCCATCGGTGCGAAAGAACTTGAAACGATTCAAGCCTTCCGAATCCGGCAAGTCCCTGGCTCTTCAGCCATTTCGGCGAGTCGAAACTTCCGGGAACGGTCGGCGGTTCGACGGGGAACCATTTGGCCGTATAGGCGATGGAGTCTCCGGAAACCGGATAGGGCGGAGCCTTTTTGGAAAGGCGGACTTTGCCTGCGGGGCTTTTCACGATTACGGCGACGCCTTCGGGCCTATCGAGGACGGATTCCACGAATCCGTAACTTTTGACGGGAAGCTCTTTCGGTGGTTCCTCGCCGCTTTGCGCGTATTCTGCAACCAGGAGACGAATAGCGATGCAGAGGAGAAGGAGGAGCGATACTCTGCGCGGAAACTTGGGAAGTGCCCCGAGCGTGACCGCTAAGAGCGGAATGAACGCTGCGCCGTATAGCGGGTATCTTGCGGAACAGATGTAGAGGACCGAGCAGAAGAATGCGGCGAGGGCCGGGCGCTCGGCGAGAGGCGTAAAAAACTTCTTCAGTTCCTCGAAAGGCATTTCTTTCTCCTGTGAATTGATTAAATTGGTTTTCGTAGGGATAAACGCTCCGATGATTCGAAAAAGGAAATTTTCCGTTTTTTTTGCCTGTTTTTGCCTGGCGGTTTCGCTGGCGCTAGATGGCTGTGAAAATTTTTCCTCTTCTTCGTGGGAAGAACCTTCGCTTTTACCGCTCAGCGCTTCGTTTGTGCTCTATGCGAACGATTTGGCGAGGAACGATTCCGCAGCGGCGCATTTAAGCACTGGTGTCTTGATGCCCGTCCAGCCGGGTGCCTCCTACGCGCTATCCTTCGATGCCGATCCGTCCCGAAAGCCTCCGCGATTGCAGATATTTCGGCTTGTCATGCGCTCGGACTCCCTCTACATCGGGAGCAGGATTCGCGACGTCAAGGCTATCGATTCGCTCGGACGCTGGATTTATCGCTTTGAAAGCCGCGAGAGCGAACAGACTTACTGGGCGCCGATTCTTGTCGAAGGCGATTCCTACTATTCCGGACCGGTTAAAAATCTTTTTCTGGACGGAGTGGGAAATCACAGCGCGCATTTCAGCTTGAACCTGGTTCTTGTCGGTTCTTACGGAGGAACTTCGGATTCCGTTCCCCTGGATTCCCTTTCGAGGCTTTTTCTCCGCCGTTTCCGCGAAGCGTTCGCCGCGGGAGGCGTTTCGATCGACACGCTTTATCTCCACCGGGCGTCCGAGCGTACCGATCTTTCAACGCGATACCCCGACGACATCCCATGGCTTGCCGGAAAGTCTTCTTCGGACTATTTTCTTTCGGAACTGGGCGGTTGGCCGAATTCTCCGGGAGAAGAAAATGTTTACCATGCGCTGGACCTGGTCTTGGTCCATCGGATAGAAATGCCCGGGGTACTGGGATATTCGGTACTCTTCGGAGGGAATCTTGGCGCGGGGCTAGGGAGCACAGTTGTCGTCGGGACGCATTACTATGTGAACGCCTTTACCGAACATTCGCAAACGGCGCAGGAAATCGTCGAAACCGCCATCCACGAGACGGCTCATTTTTTCGGGCTGCGCCATACGACATCGACGACTTCCGACCTGGAAAATTCGGGCGACGCTTCCAACGTGGAAGACGGCATCCCGGACACGCCTTATTGCGGATCGGTCATCCGCACAAAAAAACTTCCCCGGCTTTTCTCCGTTCCTTTGGATGCGCAGTCTCGCCAGGTCCTTTTCAAGTCGGCAGAGTCCCGGTGTCCCGACGCGAACAATCCGATGTTTCCGACGGTGAATGCGCTTGAAATGGAACCGTTTACGGAAGGACAGTTCACGCTTCTTCGGAAAAATCTCCAGCTCTATCCCCACTAATTCTATGGCAAATCCTCTCCAGTTTTCAGAAAATGCGGTGCTTTTGGCGTTCATCCTCCAGCCGGGACCGGAATGGAATCTCGGAATCCTAGACGCTCTGCGCAAGGTCTGGGGACAGGTGCGGCATTTGGGAAAACTTTTTCCTTTCGACAAGACGGAATATTATACGCCTGAAATGGGAACGGGACTTTTTCGGGGCGTTGTTTCGTTTGAAAGGACTGTGGCGCCACAAGAAATCGGATTGGAAAAGGAACGCTCGAACGCTCTTGAACGGGAGCTTTCCCCGCAGTCGAGCGGGCGTCGCGTGAACATCGACATCGGGTATATGGATTTAGACAAGATTGTCCTGCCTTCTTACAAGCGCGGACCGTTTAAACTCTATGCGGGAGACGGACTTTGGCTCGATATGATCCTGCACTATGCGAAGGGGCGTTTTTTGCCGACGGCGTGGGCGTTTGACGACTTCAAACGGGATCCTTACGAACACGACTTGCTGCTCATCCGTGAAAAGTTCAAAAAGTCGATGCGCGCGGGGTAGTCGAGAATTGTGGCTTGAACGGGGAATGCGGAATAGGCTGTCTTGCGTGATCAGAGCTTAGAGCTGAGATTTTAGAGCATAGCAAATAGTTGATAGTGGATAGGAAACAGGAATCAGTGTTAGAGCCTAGTTGATAGTGGATAGTTGGTAGTTGACAGGAAACAGAAATCAGAAATCAGAAATCAGAAATCAGTGAGCAGTGGCTAGTGAGCAGTTAGAAATTAGGAATTAGGAATTAGGAATTAGGAATTAGGAATTAGGAATGAGGAATTGACTGTTTAGCGAACCGCTATTAGGGATCTGGGAGAAGGGAATAGTCTTTGGTGCATGCCCAGAGCTTAGAACTGAGAGCTTAGCGCTTAGTTAATAATGAATAGTTATTAGTAGCCTGAAATCATGAGGCAGGAAACAGAAATCAGATGTTAGGATTTAGCAATCAAACTGTAAAGTCTCATACAAATCTGGCTTCAGTATGTGAAAGAGCTCGCTCCACTGACCAATTCCGCATTCCTAATTCCTCGTTTTCTTAACCGTTCTCTTCAAAGGCACTTGTCCCGCTTGACTCTTCCCAAAAGCCTAGGCGTTTGCGCTCTACTACCTAATCCCTAAATGTATTTCAAAAGCAAAGAGGCCGACTCCTTAGCCGACCTCTTAAAAAATTTCAAACCCTAGAAATTGTAGGAAAAGTTGACTTCGATACCCACCGCATCGCCGTCGAGATGGTGACTGGAATCGCCGGAACGAACTTTGAGTTTTCCGTCAACAGACATTTCTCCATTGATGGCATAGGCGGCTCCGAGCCAGAGACGGATGCTGTTGTCTCCCGCATTGTCTTCCCAATTGCCTCCATCATCGTCGGTAAGCTTGTACTTGAGTTCCAGCCCGACGAGCGGGGTGAGGCCGTAATCGGGAATCGTGTAGCCGAGTTCCGCGGCGAGATTCAGGACAAGGCCCGGTTCAAAACCGTGGCGCTTGAAGCCCCAGTAAACGCCCGCTTCGGTACCGAGGGCGAGGTTCGGGGCTAGTTCCTGCGAGAACTGTCCGCCGAGGGTAAAGCTCAAGCGGTCGCTCACATCGTTGCTTCCGATGGGGAGGTTCAGGTCTAAAAAGAGGTTTACGATAGGCATGATGGCGTAACGCGCGCCCAAAGTCAGATCCGTGAAGCCTGCGCCGTCGGAGCCGCTTGTTTCCCAGGAGCGGTAGCCAAAGGATTCAAGCGAAAGTTCCAGGTTCGGCATGAGAATGTAGCGTGCGCTGACGTTCAGTCCCCATTGGGACCAGGGATCGTCGGAATCGTAAAAGAACTGTCCCTTGACGGTTCCCTTGCCGGCTTCGGGAAGCTGGTAATAATCCCACGAGGCGAAGCTTGAAGTGGCGATGAGCAAAGCGGCTAGCGCAATTTTCTTGAACATGGAAAATCTCCTGCTTTCTGTTTTTCCAAAAGATAGCTTCTAGCCGGTTTTCTGTTTAGTGGTTATCGGTATTGGACGTGTTTTTTGTCTTGGCGGTTTGCTTTTTGCCGGATCAAACGGAAAAAGGAATCGGCCTTCGAGTATGCAGCCCGAGGCTCCCGGATCGCATTGTTTGTGGCGTCTTTGGCAAAAGGTTTCCGACAAGAATCGACATTCCCAGCTCATGGGGAAAATATAGAAATCGCGAGTGAAAATGAGGGTAGGGGTTTATTCGCGGACGTCTATGTTTAGGGATGAGGGAGTAGGGATTAGGCCGCAGACGTTTAAGGAAATGAGGAATTAGCAATTAGCAATGAGAAATTGGTCTGCGGACGTCTAGGCTTTTTAACATGTCATTCCCTTGCTTGACAAGGGAATCTCGTCCGATAATGACAGGCTAGCGAG
>CAKUTF010000048.1 GCA_934691725.1 uncultured Fibrobacter sp.
TAGCCAAGGGATTCCCTGTTTGTCGGGGGCGCAACGCCAGAAGGCTAAACCGGACCACCGGCCTAGCCGGTGGTTTTGAAGAAACACAAAAAAGGCCCTACTTGGGCCTATAAACAAAAAGTGGAGCTCCCACTTCCTATTTTTGGTTTTGCGACAAGTCAAAAAGGAATCAAATTATGGAAAACTCCGAGAACAAATATAGCTTCGACACGACGATTTTAAAAGCCCTGATTGAACAGGGACCCAGTTTTGTAATGGAACTCCTGCGGCTTGGCATGAACGAGGCCATGAAGGTGGAACGGGAACAGTTCCTGAATGCCGGAGCCTACCAGCGAACCGAGGCTAGACAGGGGCACGCAAACGGGTTCAAGCCCAAGACCCTGAACGCGTTCCGGACAGGTCACGGTCGCCATCCCGCAAACCAGGAATTGCGACTTCTATCCGCAATCGCTCCAGAAAGGGCGGCGTTCCGAAAGGTCCTTGACCATGGCCATAGCAGAAATCAGACTGTTCAAGGAAAGACCGTTAGAATGCCATTCCGTGCTCTACGTGGATGCGGAATACCAGCGTGTCCATATGAACGGTTCCGTGATCGATGAAGCCGTTTTGCAGGCCGTAGGGATCAATGCCGAAGGCAGGCGGGAAGTCGTCGGGATGTCGGTATCGACCGGCGAAGCGGAAGTCCCACAGGCGCCCGTTCTCGGCTACCTAGAGGATGGCGCACATGGATTCGAAGTTGTCAATCTTCACGTTTCCCCACTGTACGGGGAAGTACTTCTTGATCTTTGCAAACTGTTAGCGCGTAAGTTCTATGAGGTATTTGTTGAACATTTATTGCGTTGCGTCAACAGGCTCTAGTCTACGATTTCTTTTTCAAAAGCCCTTTTTCATATGAATTCAAACTAAAAAAATATGAGATCACCGCAAATAATACCGCATAGATACCTGTTCCCAACAGCAAACTAGCCCAAGATTCAAACAAAACCTTCGTTTTGATATACAAGAATAAAAGCATCAAGGCAACGGGAACAATAGATAATTTTAAAAAATTCTTCCAAAATAGTACAATATCAATGGATTCACATTTTTGATAATAGATATTAAGGAAAATTCCCTCCATCAAGACCAACGAAGCACAAATCGAAATCGTATTACCAAGCATTCCATACTGCTTTGAACCCAAAAATTGCCCTATAATACAACAAACTATCACGAAAGAATAGACAATAGTCCTGACTTTCAAATGATTACGAGCTTTACAAACAATTAACCCTATTTGTTGGGTTCTTGAGGGTAGTAGCGAAACAAAAAACAACAAGGTTATTGCATACGCTTCCTCATAACCATTTCCAGCCCAATTAACAACAAATTCCTTACCAAAGACAATGAACCCTGATACTATAAGCGATAAAACAAGATACTGAATTCTTCCAACTTTTATAAAGATATTAGAGACCTCAACTTCAGTCCCCTTCTGAGTTGTCAGCGCTGTAATCTTAGGGAAAAATAGTATTGCCAAAGAATCAGCCATTGTCCTAAACATCGTCACAAGTTGCATAGCCACAGCATAAACAGCAATAACTTTTACCCCTTGATAAATACCTAAAATTAGTTGCCCAGAAAACCAATAAACATGCGCAAAAAAAGCCGTCAAGAAAACAAGCAAAGAATACGGAATAATTTCTTTCAAATTACTCCATTCTATTTTTTTCAAAGACATTTTAATCTTGATTTTAACGAAGCAATACAATGTATTCGAAATCAATATGATTACATTTAACACGGTCATTAAGACGACTAGCGCCACAGCCTTAAAACCAAACTGTAGCAAAACGACCATTATTCCAGTATTCAAAATAATGCGTAAAAGATTTAACGTACGGCAAAAAACAAATTGCTCATACGCATCCAAAACAGCACGAAATGTCGCACAGACAAAGGTTAACGCCAAATTCAAAACAAGGCAGCCTAACATTATTTGCGCCCTACTAATTTCATTAGAATTCAATGAATTTGAAAAAATAGAATTTAAGTTGAATACAAGAATACCTCCAATCAGAACACATAAAAAAGCGACTATTGCATATACCCAAAAAAACATTCCCAAAAAAGAATAAATCTGCAAAGTTTTTCGTTCCGCCCTATACATTGCTGTATAGCGAATTATGGTGTCGCCAAAACCAAAATCCAAAAGAGTCAAGTAGGCAATTATTGAGGTGACAAGCGAATACAATCCATATTCAGATTTACCTAGCATTCTAAGCAAATATGGAGTATAAACCAAACCAACAATATTTTGCAATGCAATTGTTGAATAAGATAGAAAAGCCCCGATTTTTCGTTGATTCATTTTATTTAATCTTGATTATTTTTGCAGGATTGCCAGCAGCGACGCAATTATCGGGCAAATCCTTCACAACAACACTTCCGCCACCAATTGTAACATTGTTTCCTATACGAATAGGCCCTAAAATCGTAGTCCGCACACCGATATAGCAATTATCTCCAATGAAAACACACGGTTGTTTTTCTCCTGGATGTTTCTGTCCTACAAAAACATCCGGTAAAATTGTACAGTTCTTCCCTATTTGAGCAGTTTGGGATATCCATCGATAACCAGGATGAACCAGTCTCAATCCCTCTTTAAAAACCCCAGGGGCTATAAAAATTCCAGTACTCTTGCACTTTGCATTATAGTAAAGCTTATAGAGCACATAGCCAAAGAACGTGAAGATATTTTTTCGTTGCGAAAATCTATTTTTTTTGCATTCATATTTTCTAAGTCTCACTATACAATTTAGCAAATAGCGCGAATACGAAAGATCCCTTATGGAATTTCGACGGAAAACTTTCTTATCATCAGCTCCGTTTGCAATTCTATCAGCATCAATACATTTTTTTAGATCCTGCTTTGTGCAAATCATTTTTACCTCTGAATTATTTAACACCTTTAACGGCTCGTTTTAACGCCTCTAAGTACCCATGACCAAACTTAAGATCAGGTTCCATATAATTACCTTCGCCCCATTCATTCCACGATTTCAACATCACAAGCTTATTCTGCTTTTTACCGACTTCTTTTAGAACTTGAGTTGCATGTTTTTCAAACAAGTCTGGAGTAGAATTCGTTAAAACAAACGAATGAATTCCGCTTCGTGGACTGTGATCCCAATTGGGAATAATAAAAGGTACAACATCATCTTGCAAATCAAAAGCAGGAATCCAAAATTTTTTTATCGCCTTTGAATATCTCATCATTGTAGGACGTTGGAAAAAATATATCAAAATTTTTTTTCTTATCTTTTCCAAAATCGGATGCTTGCGAATCAGCGCGCAACGAGATATTGGAGCTACAGTGACAGCATCAAATCCAAGTTTGATAGCACGGTCTTTGTCATCCATTGACGTAATGTTGGCGATAAAATAGAATCGTTCAGCAACTCCATTCTCCTTTACCAATTTATTCCACAAGGAGATAAATTCAGGAATCCGTTCTGAATCGAACGGCCTATAAATAATAAAAACAGGTTTGTTATCATACCTAATATAACGATGATCCTTAAAAGCGTCAAGAAAAGCAAAAAAATGTTTTTTATCATCTTCTTCGCCTAAATATCTTTGTTCTATCAAAGTCTTGTGAGTTTTCCCAGAGGCATCGGCCCAAACTTTCGCTTTCCATGACTCATTTGCCCAAGCCAAACAGAAAGGGAAATCTGGTTTACCCAAGTGTAATACCTCAGCAAAAGGTTTTTCAAGCAACTGCTTGCCATCTCCAAACCAATAATGCCAATAAGCAAAGCCATCTACTCCTGCTTCTTTCGCTAAAATAGCTTGTTCTTCTCGAACTTGAGGATCCAATAAGTTGTAGTATCCCAAATCTGCCGGAACCTTTGGCTGATAATGCCCATGAAACAACGGTTTGGCCTTGCCAACAGATCTCCATTCCGTAAAACCTTTTCCCCACCATTCATCGTTTTCAGGAATAGTATGAAATTGAGGTAGATAATATGCTAAAATTTTTAAGTTATTCATACAAATTAGTCCTTTTTAAAATTTTTCTTACAAATTATTTGCTACAGCCAAGCCAACCCACATAGGCACATAAGCATAACTCCCTTGTTGGAATAACAAAACGGCAAGAATGCATCCATAAAAGACAAACACTTTATTGTTTAATTTAAAAAAACATTTTATTGAACCTAAATAGAACCGCAAAAACAATATAGCCCCAAGCAAACCAAATTCGCTAAAAAGCTTTGAATAAATTGCAGTATTAGCACTAGTTCCAGTCTTAAAATAATACCAAACTTCTTCATACTTTAGTGCCTCTGGATAGAAATTCAGAAGATAATCCCGAACCATATAGGCAAATGAACCGGCCCCAGTCCCCAGTAAAGGATAGTCAGCAAAAATTTGCCATCCGATAATAGGAAAGCCTAGTCGGATAAAAACAGATCCATCAACAAAAAGAATATCCTTAAAAGACTGAACATCCATCAATCTAAAAATTCGCAGCGCATAGTATGCGTCCATGCCTGCAAATATTTTTTGCAAAGCAATCCACGTAAAAAAACACATAATACTTATAACGACAAATCCTATTAGTAATTGAATCATTCTTTTCCTTTTTACAGCCAAAACAAACAAATATGCAATCGATGCAAAAGCAAGAATTAAATACCCATTCAGTGATAGGCACCCCAGAAAAGATATTACTGCGATAAAAAACAGAAAAGCATTCCACTTTCTTTTTACACCATTTTTTACTAAAAACCAATACATAGGCATTACCAAAAGTAAATGTGTAGCCATCCAAGACGATTCCGCTGAAGACCCGGTTATTCGAAACGTCTGCCACCCCCCCACAATAGAATCCTTTACAAGTTTTATCGTTATAGGGATAGGAGTAAACAAAACAAAAAAATCAACAAAAGACATTATAACAGCAAGAGCATAAGCATTCCCAAAAATCTTCGCTATTTCCTTAAGAAAATCATTAGTTGTTGAAAAATTTTGTTTTAATTTCGAGAAAAATATGTAACTAGCAAAAAAAGCACATGTACCCAAAATCATAGATTGATCAAAGTCAATTACATTTTCAAGTGGATTCTTATAATAAAAGGAAATACACATTCCCACAGTAAAGCTCCAAATTAAGAAAAGCATCAAACTTTTCAAATTCTTATTTGCAGGAACAGTCCCTTTGAGTTCAAACATGTAAAAAATAATTGATAAAAAAAAGAAAAAAACAGATATTGGTCGATAATTTGACGGCATCAAATGCAATGCATCATATGGTAACAAAAATAGTCCTACTCTGCAAAAATTATCAGCAATACTTTTTGAAAGGTGAATTTTAAGCAATGCTACCTCAAAAGATTCAAATAGCAATTATTCAATAGTCTTTGAACATTTTTTGCTGAAAATTCGATAGCAACTGATTCTTTCAATCTCGGCTGAAAACTAAAGCCATTCAAAATTTTTTTCACAGCCTGACCTATTTCGTCCACACTAAGCGGATTCACAGCGATAGCATTCGGCAAAAAATATTCCTTCGGTCCGCCGATATCCGTGATCACTATATCACAGCCATAGCTAGCCGCTTCTAAGGCGACTAAACCAACCCCCTCTCTAGTAGAAGGCAAAGCAAAAACTCTAGCATCTTTATACAATTGAATCAGTTCTTCATCTGAAATGCGACCAAGTATTTTAACGTTCTCCTTGGAACCAATTATTCTTTTCAATTCTAAATTAAAAGATTCAGAACTAGAACCGGCAAGAACAAGATTAAAATTATACTTAAGAGCAGCCTTCACCAAATGAATAACATTTTTGGTTGGATCGCAAAGTCGAGATACGTGCAAACAAAAATCTTTCTTTTGAGAACAATCATCCATGATATCTTGAAATCGACTATTTAACGGGACAATTGTGATTTTATTCGTTTTAACGCCAAAAGCCTTAACAAGGTACTTTTTTTCAAATTCCGTTCTAGCCAAAAAAATATCAAAAATATCTTTATAGTGTCTTAAAACAGAAAACTCCGTCCACAATTTAACACCTGGAATTTTAATATAGGATAATAATTTATAGACGAAAATAGATTTGTGCGGATCTAATATCGGAGCGCAAACAAATTTTGCCTTAGGAGCCTTATCTTTAATCGCTTGATATAAAGGCAAATAGCAAAACCCAAAATAGAAATATTGAATTACATCAAATGAATTCCAATCATAGTCCCCCCACACAGAAACTTCAACTATCTCATGCCCTGCAGAGCGCAGATATTCAATCCACTGCAACGCTTGAACTCGAACGCCACCACTTTTTCCATCAATTAAACAATAATTTGGCAAGATATAAGCGATTTTCATATAAAAATTTCACCTTTTATTTTCTCAATAAATTTTTATAGATAAAAATTCTGAGTTTATTAGGCGCGCAACAACTAAACATCAAACAACCCGTTCGAAGAAAAAAAGAGCCTAGAGGCATCCATCTTATTTTAAATGTGAGAAACAAATTGGTTTTGGTTATTGAAAAAAAATAACGAAAACCTCCTCGGCGTTGAAAAAAATTCTCACTTACCCGCATATACACGAGAGGATGCTGGATATTATAAGCCTTACACCCCATTTTTAGCATTTTTGAAAAAAGAATCATATCTTCACCATATCGGAATTTTTCATAATTCCCACAAGCAAGAACTTGATTCTTTTTATATAAGACAGCAGAATGCGCAACGGGAGATCTGCTTTTAGAGTATTTGTTTATTTGTTCATTCGTTTCCGGCAAAATTCTCCGGGAAACAACATTTGAAATACTCCCTACAAACTCGTCAATAACACAACCAACAAAATCTACACGATGCTTAAATAAGGCATCAAATTCCTCTTGGATGCGAGTAGGGCAAGAATAGTCATCAGAATCCATTCTTGCAACATATTCATTTGAGCAATGCAGAATTCCAAATTTAGAAGCCAATCCTGCTCCCACATTTTTTTCCAATACGAATGATTTTATTTCCGAATGACATTTTTTTTGAAATTCGATTTCTTTTTCCAATCCTTTAGGAATAGGCCCATCTATTACAAGAATAAATTCATCTAAAGGAACTGTTTGAACAAACATAGATTCTATGGATACTCGCAAATTATCCACGGTTTCCTTTTCATAAACACTCATCAATACAGAATATTTTGGATAATCCATCAGTTTCCCTCCCATTTCCCAACCCATTCGGCAAAGTGCAAACATTTTGCAGTCAATTTTTCAATCCCAACCCGTTTTAACGAATCAACCCCAGCCGTTACTTTGTCATAATCCGGGATGACTTTTAAAATACGCTTTGACGGAGCCGTCTCCCAGCCGTTATCGATAAGTTCGGGATTTTCGAAATCAGTAGAAATATTTTTCAATGCAGCAAAGGCTTCTTCATCAAAATAGATTGGGCTTAAACATTCCGGTTCGACGAACAAGAGCGCCTCGAATTCATGGACCTGGATATACGGCACAAAGCGCCAATCACCAATATCTTTTCGAAATTCTTCTTCCAAGAGATGAACTTTATCAAAGACACTATTACGATTTTGCGCCTGTTCAAATCCGGGAAAATCTTTCGGCAAGGCATAATAGTCGAACATTGTCGTGAAGCGAAAGTCGCTAGAGGGACATTCCTTCAACCATTGGAGCAAGTCGTTTCGAACTTTTACATAAGAAGAGATTCCGCCACGATAAACTCTTCCCCGCTTATCGTCTTGACGCGTTTTGACGCATCTAGCTCTGACAAATATGTTTTTTGATGCAAGATGCGGAGCGAGCAGCGTTTCCGCAAACTTCTGTTCCGTATAGCCTTCAGCCAGCACGTTCAAAAACATCACGGCTGTCCCCCAAAGACGTTCTTTTCCCACAGTTCGGACAAAGAATATTCTTCAAGCCAGCCTTCAAGCGACTTTGCATCGAGCCTTTTGATGACAGAGCTTTTCCGTGGAGCGTCCCGCTCAATGACAGCGACATCGCTTGCGGAAAATTCATCGACAAGGCGGGTGGATTGCGTCGAAACAACGACCTGCGCATTTCGGGAAGCTGTTTTTATCATCGAAGCGAGCAAGACGATTGCCTGCGGATGAAGCCCTAATTCCGGTTCATCCAGGACAATCACCCTGGACTGCAATTCAGGCGGCTGGAGTAGGAGCGTAGCCAGCGCCATAAAGCGGAGAGAACCGTCCGATATCTGGTGCGGCCCGAAAAGGTAGTCGCCGTTTTCGGCATCGGTCCAGTTCAGGCGAAGCCTCTGGTCATCCAACAGCTCCAGGCTAAAATCGTCGAACTGAGGCATCGCCTTTTTCACATAGGCGACAATCCGATTGTAATACTTCAAATACTTCTCGGAGTTTTTCAACCGGTAAAGAAAAGCCGCCAGATTGCCGGCATCGCTCCGCAAATAGGAAGCGTCATCGACGTAGCCGCGCGCCTTGATTCGTGCCGTATCGGAAGTGTCTTCAAACTGATAGACATGGATATTCTGCAAAAGACGCTTTAAATAAAGGCTTGTCGTGTCCCGCTCATCCGGCAGGGCTAGTTCAAAACCGCCGTTCAGTTTTTTTTCAAACGGAACCGGCTCGCCCTGTTTTTCATATCGAACCGTTTCCGAGCTGACATAGAGTCGGTCGGGTTTTGCAAAAGACAGCGAAACCGCATAACGATCTGTCGCATTTTCGTCTTTGAACGTAACCGCGAATTTTAGATCCTGGGAAACCCGGGAACCGTAATACAGAAGAGAATTGACATCATTCCGGAGAACATAGCCCTGCAAATTTCCGGACATTCCAAAAGCGATCAGATTAAAAAGGGAAACCAGATTGCTTTTGCCCGAACCGTTCGCTCCGAGCAGAACGGTGATGTCGCCCAGTTCCAATTCGTGCAAGCTTTCGTCATAGGACTTGAATCCGCTCAGTTCTATCTTTTCAAGCCTCATGATTCCCCCGACACATCCACCAAATAAAAGCCGCCCGTCTTTTTGCTTCCTCGACGTTCCACCTTGCGGGATTCGCAAAGTCCGGAGAGGATCTTGCGGACATAACTATCGGAAAGACCGGTTCGCTTCATGAGAAAACCAACCTTGCAACCCGGATTTTCTTCAAGAATTCCGAGAATTTTGTTTTCAGCAGAAAATTTATCCGCTACTTTATCCGCTACTTTATCCGCTACTTTATCCGCTACTTTATCCTTTTCCTTGCGAGCAAAAACCGTCACCTTGATCCCGCCGCTTACGGCTTCATATTTAGGGGACTCCAGGCCCGCTTCGCAAAAAAGCCGGATGACGCGGGTAACACCCGAACCGAACTTTTCGATTTCCCCCAGCTGGTGAAAATGATTGGCTATCGCCTTGTTGCGGAGAGTGGAAAGATAGCGGTTGTTCAGCAAATCCTCGACATCCATCCCGTCGAGCAGATTTCCCGGATTGAAAAATTCGATGCGCTTTTCAAAAACCTTGATACAGGATTCCGAAGGGGAACGGTAATCCCGATGAACGACCATATTCAAGATCAATTCGCGAATTGCCTCGAGCGGATAGTCCCAAACCAAGTCGTTTTCCGGTTTTCCTGAAATGACCACGGCGCAGTTGATGTGCTTTTTTACAAAATCAAAGATTTGATCGACCTGGCTTACCAAATCGCCATGAGACTCAGCCCGATCCTTGATCAGGGTTTCCGTCTGGAAAAAGCCCATCTGCACCGCGGTATTCAGATTCCACTCTTTTGCGAAAAGCATTTCTGCTGCAAAAGTCAATTTTCCATTGCGCAATAAACGATTCTTGATTAAGAACTCTTTGGCCTCTTCGGGAACATGGTAACCGCGCTGGTTGATGCGCCGAATACTATCGACGACCTTTTCCAGGGAAATCTCATCCATCGAAGAAGACTCGTCAAGAACATAGTCCCAGCTGGAATTCTGCGTCTGTAAAATGTAATCGCCTATTTCCATCGGCGCCATGACATGGTTGCTGTTTTCGCGCCGCAAAAAACAACGCCCCTGGACGGCTACCGGCTTGATGGCGCTTTCCCTTACTCGCAAGGCTACAACCGTTTTTCCCTTGTAACAAAATGACTCCACATCGGGCATCTGGACTGGATTCGTCTTGCTTTTTATTTCGTTAATCCATTTTTGCAGGCTTTCCTTGCCTATTTGCACACCGGGAATCCTATCCGACGACTTGACGCCTAAAAAAATTGTTCCGCCCCGCCTGTTCGCAAAAGCACAGACGCTTTCCACCGTTTCCTGGTTGAACGTGGACTTGAATTCGGTTCTTTCGTTTTCGCCGACTTCAATCTGTGCGCCATAGCTCGTCATTTTATATTCCGATTTTCTCCTATTCAAGCGAACTAAAATATAACAAACATCTCCTATTTTGCAATGCGAGCGTAAGCGATTATTTCAAAAACTTCTTCGTCGCCATTTCCAAACGGCGAAGATTATCGATTCCCCGAACCCGATTTCTGATTTTATTACAAAAGTCTCCCTGTTGAATTCCACTCAGCTAAAGCTACATTTTATTCCTTGGAATTTACAGGGAAAGCCATTTTTTGTAATATATTAGGGATATGGACATCGCAAAACAGATCATTGACCAACGGATTCTTAAGCTGATTGAAGAAAATCCCCAGCTTTTTACAGAAAACCCGGAAAAAAATGTATCCAAGGCTTTTCTGCTGCTGGGAGTCTCCGCCTACCTGGACATTGATTTTTCCGCAGCCAGTCAATATATCACGGACGGCAGTTACGATGGCGGAATCGATGCCGTCTATTTCGTGGAAGGCCAAGACCTCCAGCTCAACGTTGTACTTTTTCAGTCCAAATACACACGAGACCTGGAAAGGGATTCCAATTTTCCGGCAAACGCCATCGAGAAAGCCGTAAGCACGGTCAATTCCGTTTTCGATCCCTCTTCCCATGTTGAACTGAACGAAAAGACCCGAAAAAAGATAGATGAAATCCGATCCTTGATTTTGGACGGGCGAATCCCCTATGTCACCTTTGTCATGCTGAACAACGGCCTGTCCTGGACATCCGAAGGCGAAACCTATATCCACAATCATTTTAAAAACCAGCCTCAGGTCAAGTTCGTCCACTTCAACCATTCGGACATTCTCAACTTCATCAACCGCAACCAACCGATAGACGCCCAGATTTCCTTGTCCGGAAAAGCCGTACAGGAAAACTTCAATTACACGCGCGTCGTTCTCGGAAGGGTCGCCGTAACCGAAATTTTCCGGTTGATGAAAGATTTCGGCGATGCACTGCTAGAAAAAAATATCCGGCGAAACCTGGGGAAAAACGCAGTCAACAGCGGAATCATCGATACGCTGCTAAGCGACAGGAAAAGCCAGAACTTTTTCTTCTACAACAATGGGATTACCTTTGTCTGCAGCAAGATGAGCTACAATGCGCTCCAGAAAGAGGACTGGATTTTAAAGACTAGCGATCTCCAGATTATCAACGGCGGCCAGACCTGCAAGACCATCTACCAGACCATCCGGGAAAATCCAGCAAAGGATTTTTCCAATGTCTTTGTGCTGCTGCGCCTTTATGAAATCAGCGATGACGAAAATATCGTCCAAGATATCACATACGCGACCAATTCGCAGAATCCTGTCGATCTAAGGGATTTAAAATCCAATGACCAACGCCAAATTCTTCTGGAAACAAGTTCCGCGGATTTGGGATTCCTCTACAAAAGAAAAAGAGATTTTTCGACGAATGCAAACGCAATCCCGGCAAGCGTTGCAGCCGAAGCCGCACTTGCCATCTGGAGAGACAAGCCTTATATCGCCCGTTACAGGCGAAACGATTTATTCGACAGCTTCTATGAAGATATTTTCAATAATCTGAATGCAGCCCAGATGATTATCGCTGTGCTGATATTCCGCTTTTGCGACGCAATGCGAAAGAAAGATTCCCCGAACAGGGAAATTTCTTCCGTGCGCCCATTTGAATGTCACTTCGTCGCCAACATCGTCGGGAAAATTTTATTAAAAGAAAATTCTCTGGCAGTTGATGAATTGACCCACAAGAATTTTCAATCCATCAAGTCCGCGTTTGAAAACAACAAGGAAACCTATTTCAATACGGCTGAAGCCTTGTTGCAGGAAATGCTCCGCGACTACTTTGGCAACAAACCGATGGAATCCCTTGATGGTAGAACTTTGGCAGCACCGTTCAGGCGTTTCGATCTGATGGAAAACTACATCAAAAATCCTTCGTGGACGGCGTCCCACCCGTTCGTCGCAAGAGCCGAATAGCCTTCGTGGATTTCCCGGAGAGGCTTGCCGTTCGCATCGAAAAGGCGCGTTTCGCCGTCGAGGGTGGAGAACTTTCCGCCGGCTTCGGAAAAGATCGCGGGGAATGCGGCGATGTCCCAGAGGGAAACGACCGGGTCCGCCATCGCTTCGGCGCGACCTGTCGCAACGAGAAAATAGCCGTAGCAGTCTCCCCAGCCGCGGTAGAGCGCAGCCGACTTGCGGTAGCGTTCAAAGAATTCCGCACGGCCCTCGGATTCAAAGGTGTTCACAGTTCCCGAAAGGGCGAGACCTTCGGAAAGTTTCACGTTCGACACGCGGGCGCGTTTTCCATCGACGAAGGCGCCGTGGCCCTTCCCGGCGACGAGCGTGTGGCGAAGCGCAGGCAGATGGATGATTCCCACGAGAGGTTCGTCCTTGCGGTAAAGTCCGATGAGCGTCCCGAAAAGCGGAACGCCGCGAATGAAGGACTTCGTTCCGTCGATCGGGTCGAAAATCCACTTGTATTCCGCGTCGGGCTTCTCGATGCCGAATTCCTCGCCGATGAGTCCGAAGTCGGGGGTTTCCGAAGCGAAAACCTTGCGAAGCTCCTCTTCCGCGCCGCGGTCGGCGACTGTCACCGGCGTGTTGTCCGGCTTCCATTCCACCGAAAGGTCCGATTCAAAGTTCGAAAGGATGACGCGCTCCGCATTTTTAGCGGCACGCTCCGCGATTTTTAACAGTTCCCCGACTTCAGACATTCAGCGCCTTCCATTTTTTGACTAGCTCAACGAGCAGCGCGTTTTCTTCGGGTTTTCCGACCGTGACGCGGACCCATTCCGGAAGCCCGAAGCTTTTCAGGTAGCGGATGATCATCCCGTTCCGTTCGAGAAACTTCACCAGATCTGCGCATTTTTCGCCGATGCGGATGCAGAGAAAGTTCGCCTGCGTCGGGAGAACCTGAAAGCCCAGAACGGAAAAAGCTTCCGAAAGTTCACGGATGCCCCGAGCGTTCATTTCGAGCGTCCGGCGGAGATGTTCTTCGTCGGAAAGCGCGGCGACAGCGGCGGCCTGGGCGGCGAGGTTCACGTCGAACGGAGGCTTCACCTTCCACATCGCGCGGATGACCTCTTCGCTCGAAAAGGCGTAGCCGATTCGCAGCCCGGCAAGCCCGTAAACCTTGCTGAACGTGCGGTTGAGCATCAGGTTTGGGAATTTCGAAAGCTGCGGCACGAGCTGCGGATAGTCCGAGGCCGTGGCGAATTCCGAATACGCTTCGTCGATAAAGACCAGGACATTCGGCGGGACCTTTTCGAGGAATTTGAGAACTTCCCGCTCCGTGTAATAGGCGCCCGTGGGATTGTTCGGGTTGCAGAGAAAGACAGCGTGCGTCTTCGGCGTAAGAGCCTGGAGGTAGGCTTCGAGCGGAACCTTTTCCTCGGATTCCGAGACGGATACGAACTTCGCCCCGTAGAGAAGAGCCGTCGCGCGATAGACGGAAAATGTCGCGCGGATGCCGACTACTTCGTCGCCCGGGCGGAAGAACGCCTTGCCCACCATGTCGATGATTTCGTCCGAGCCGTTGCCGAGAACGATCTGCGATTTTTTTACGCTGAACTTTCTTTCAAGAGCCGCGAGCAGATGCGGAGCGTTTCCCCGCGGATAGAGATGGAGCGTCGGGGCGACTTTTTCATACGCTTCGCAGGCTTTTGGCGAAGGCCCGAGCGGGTTCTCGTTCGACGCGAGCTTTACCGCGCCCGAAAGACCGTATTCTTCACAGATTTCCTCGATCGATTTTCCGGGAACGTAATCGGAAAGTTCTTCGAGTTCAGGGCGAGTTTCTATCATAAAACCTCTTCTAGGCTTTCAAGAATTTCGCCCTAAATGTAGAATTATTTTATGGGGGAAAGCTTTCCGCGCATCACGTATTTCCGTAAGATTTTCCCCGATGCGCCATACTCGACGACGACCGAGCGGACCGCGGAGACGTTCTTCGGCAGAGACTTTCCTTCAAAGAATAGCCGTCCCTGCATATCGAACATCCGATACTTCGCGACATTTTCTGTCGTAGATTTTTTTACGGAAAAAATCGCCGTCGTCGAATCTTCGCCTGGATTCTTGATGCGGAGCGTGCGGATTATCGTTGCGTTCGAATCCGCCCCGACCGTCGAAACCGTGTAGGTGAAAGTTCCCGCTTCGAGCGGCGTTCCCGAGAAGGAAACCCGGAAATCCGAAGAATCGATGCGCACGAGGATTCCCCGGGGAAGTCCCTCCACCGAAACGGTCAAGGCGTTCGCCCAGACATAGCTGAACGGGACGAGTGTATCGCCGAGGAAAATTTCCTGGTTCGATGACCCTGCGCCGTTTTTCGTGAGCGTCGCCACGGTCTTGATTTTTTCGCCGGAAACGCGGAACGTGCAGTGGGCAGAAACGCCCTGGAGCCCGTTCGCATCGGTCGCAACCGCTATCGCGCTGTAGGTTCCCGCAGACATTTCCGAAACATCCGCCGTATAAGGTTCCGCGGTTTTCGAAGCGACGAGTTCCGTGCCGATGTAGAAATCGACGCGCTGGATTTTCGATCCGCTAGCGCTTTTAACCGAAGCCGACAGCGTAACAGAATTTGAGAGCGGAGACGCTTCGATCCGGACATTTGCCGCAGTGGGCGAGATTCCAAATGGCTGGTTGTATTCGGGCATCTTTCCCCACTTGCCGCCGACGCCAGCGAGCTTCGGAAGTTCGGTAGGAAGCGTTCCGACGTTTCGCTTTTCGTAAGAGTAGGACGGGGAAAAGACGTTCGCCGTGGGAGCAGCCGAAGAGCAGTTGCCGTTTACGTAATAGCAGCCCTTGCTGTTCTTCACCGTGTTTCCGGTAAAGTTCAGGTAGCCGTAACTTCCGACATCGACGATGTGAAAGTTCATCTGTTCCAGGTAGCTGTTTTCGTAGAGCATCTGCGTGAAGCTCGCCGAATTGTCGCCGCTCACGGCAGCTCCCGTCCAGTAGTTGTAGGACGTGTAGTTGTTGTAAAGGTGCACGCGCGAATTTCCACCGGCCTTCGGGACGCGCCCGTAAGTCCCGTGCCAATAGACGTTCGCATAGGTGAGTTCCGCGTTCTGCACGAGCGCCATGTAAGGGTCGTAGCCCCAGCAGTTGTATTCGCTCGAGCCGTCGTAATCCAGATAGCTGACCGTTGCGCCTTTCACGTCCCCGATGTCAAAACCATCGCTTATCCACTTATAGGAAATATGGTCCGCCCAGAAATTTTTCACAGGGTCGCTCGACGAGCCGTCAACGCTCAGACCGTCGCCGGCCTCGACAAGGTGCGGATTTACGTCATACAAGGCGAGGTTCCGGTAGATGTTGTTGTGGCCGTTTTCGTAGGAACGCGGATTGATGGCCGCTCCGCGGAGGTTCGCCCCGCGCCCCATCCCGACAAGGCTCTTGTCCGCGCTGGTCGTAATCCAGTTGTTCCAGGACATCAGGTTTTCGGATTCGCTCACAGCCGTCACGTTTTCCGAAAGCCCGCTGCACGAATTTTGCGTAAACGAGATGCGGTAAAACGTGTTCCCCGAGTTTTTGTCGTTCGCTCCGCAAGAGCCTTTGCACCACGTCCAGCCGCGAGCCTGTGCGTCCGTCACCGCGTTTTTGAAAATCCGAAAGTCGTAGGTTCCCTCGGGAATCAGAATCGTCTTCGCCCCCTTGGACTGGAGAGCCTTGCGTACGCTTGCGGAATCCGTCGCCACGATGACTTCGCCGTCTGCACCGCCCGTCGTGTTTTCGCCGAAGCCTTCCGCCCGGACATGGAAAGTGTAAAGCAATACCGCCACCGAATCCGTTTCGCTCCCCGTCCAGATCCACCTCGCTTCCGTGTTTTCCGCAAAGCCTTTCAGTTCGCCGCCGGAAGGCATTTTCGAGCTGGAATAATTCAAAATCGTCGCACCACCCCATGCCGAAAGGTCCCGACCCTTCGCCTTCCATGCGGAATTCCCGACCGCCGGCTTGGAGACCCAGCCCTTGCCTGAGTAATAAGATTTTTCAAGTTCGTCGATCTGCACGAGGACGCCCGGTGCGCCGGAACCGTTCATGGCGACGACGCTTACCGCGTTTTCACCCGGCAAGAACGTATAGGGGACAAATCCCACGCGTCCCGCCTGGTCGTCTTCCTTCAGAAGTTCCCCGTTGACATAAAGACGGTAGCCGCCGTCCGCTACAATCCAGATGCCAGGTCCCTCTCCCGGGTTGTATGTCGGAGCGACCAGTTTCGATCCGACCGTATCGCCTCCGCCGTAATTAGCCGAAGCGGGAAGCGTCACCACTTCCGTCGGAAAAAGCGAAGCCAGGGAAGTGCCGACAAAAATTCCAATCCAGACGAGGAACCTCATTTTTTCTCCTTTCTTGACGCTCCTAAGTTAAATTCGGAAAAATTTTCCAGGCGGCTTTTCCAAAAAATGCGTTGTCCCGGGACAACCGGAAATTTCCAAAACGAAAAAGCCCCGACTTGCGCCGGAGCCTTTTCAAAATGTCGGACAGGTTACTTGGTAGCGACAGCAATCTCGGTCATGCCGGTCATGCGCGCACGGAGCCACGCACCGATGATCTCGGTCGGATGCTGCCGAATCGCCTTGTTCACTTCGATGAGCTTGACGTTATCGACGCCGTTGCCCTTGCCCGCGCCATAGACTTCGCCCAGATCTTCCTTCTTGATCTGCTTCATGAAGTCCTGGAGGAGCGGGATGCAGCGGTTTGCGAAGAGGTAGCAGCCGTATTCGGCGGTGTCGCTGATGACGCGGTTCATCTCGTAGAGCTTCTTGCGGGCGATGAGGTTCGCAATCAGCGGGATTTCGTGCAATGTCTCGTAGTAGGCGCTCATCGGCTTCATGCCCGAAGCGGTCATCGTTTCGAACGCCAGCTCGGAACCGGCCTTGAGCATCGCCACCATGAGGACGCCACGGTCAAAGTATTCCTGCTCCGTAATTTTGTCTTCGGAAGCGGAAGTCTGTTCGAACGCGGTCTTGCCGGTCTCTTCGCGCCACGTGAGGAGGTCCTTGTCGCCCGCTTCCCAGTCCTTCATCATCGTCGCGGAGAATTCGCCAGAAATGATGTCGTCCTGGTGCTTGCGGTAAAGGTCTGTCATGATTTTCTTCAGTTCCACGGAAAGTTCGTAGGCGCGAATCTTCGCCGGGTTCGAAAGGCGGTCCATCATGTTCGTGATGCCGCCGTGCTTCAGGGCTTCGGAAATCGTTTCCCAACCGTACTGGAGGAGCTTCGCCGCATAGTGCGGTTCGATTCCTTCCTTGACCATGTGGTCAAAGCCTAGAAGCGTTCCCGTCTGGAGCATTCCGCAGAGAATCGTCTGCTCGCCCATCAGGTCGGACTTGACTTCGGCGATGAATGAGCTTTCGAGGACGCCCGCACGGTCCGCATGGAGACCCGCCGCATAGGCCTTTGCATAGTCCCAGCCCTTTCCTTCCGGATCGTGATCCGCCTGGACAGCGATAAGGCAAGGCATACCGAAACCGCGGACGTATTCGGCGCGAACTTCGGAACCCGGACCCTTCGGAGCGCACATGATGACCGTGATGTCGTCACGGATCTGCTGGCCTTCTTCGATCATGTTGAAGCCGTGGCTGTAGGAAAGGACCGCGCCTTTCTTCATGAGCGGCATGATCTGGGGAATCACGTTGTGATGCTGCTTGTCCGGTGTGAGGTTACAGACGAGGTCCGCAGTCGGGATGAGTTCCTGGTAGGTGCCGACCTTGAAGCCGTTTTCAGTCGCGTTCTTGTAGGAGGCGCGCTTTTCCTGGATGGCGGATTCGCGGAGAGCGTAGGAAACGTCTAGTCCGCTGTCGCGCAGGTCAAGGCCCTGGTGGAGTCCCTGGGCGCCGCAACCGATGATCACGATTTTCTTGCCCTGGAGCGCTTCGGTTCCGCGGGAGAACTCGGAAGCTTCCATGAAACGGCAATGACCCAATTCTTCGATTTTCTTGCGAAGAGGGAGCGTATTGAAGTAGTTCATCTTTTACCTCGAATGTAAAAATTGCTTCGGGCGATAATGTAGAAAATTTTTCGCCGGAGAATGTATTTGTAAGGAACCGCGGACGTCTAAACTTAGGGACTAGGGATGAGGGAATAGGGATTGGTCTGCGGACGTTTAAGCTTTGGGAAGCGGGACACGGGGTTCAGAGCTTAGTTGAGAGAACTTAGAGCTTGTTTTCATAATCGTCTGAGCATCGTAGCCGCGCAGGAAACGTTGACCAAGGCCTCTTCGGAGC
>CAKUTF010000049.1 GCA_934691725.1 uncultured Fibrobacter sp.
CTTAGTGTCCAGTGGTCAGAGTGCAGACGTTAAACTTCCGAGATGCAAGAGCATAGATGTCTGCAACTCTAAGCTCTCTGCACTAAGCTCTAAGTTTCCCCCCCCCTGTTTCCTGCTCTCCTCTCAACTATCAACTAATCCCTAACCACTGGCCACTGATTCCTGACAACTTACGGTTCGCTAAAATGTCAATTTCTCATTACTCTTTTCTAATTCCTAACTAATCCCTCATCCCTCTCACCGTGTCCCGTTTCCCATCAGAAAACTGATTCCTGTTTTCTGCCTCCTGATTCCTCGCAACAATTAACTGACCAGTAACTCCTCATCCCTCTTACCGTATCCCACTTCCCATTTGACGACTATCAACTGATTTTTGAATCCTGTTTTCCGATGCAGCCCAACAGCTACTTTCGTTCCAATTCGACCCGATACATCACGGGCCAGAACTTTCCGGTTATCCAGAAAGACTTTCCGTCGAAGGCGATGCCGTTGAGGACTTCCGCCCGGGCATCGCGCTTGCGGACTTTCCGAGCGAGTCGAGAAAAATCGTACCAGCGGAGAACCTTTCCCGAATGCGGATCGATTGCCGCGATGGAATCCGATTGCCAGACGTTCGCATAAAGAATCCCGTCCGCCATTTCCAGTTCGTTCAGAAATTTGACCGGCGTTCCGCCGTCGTGCACGGAGAGCGTCCGGAAAACGTTTTTTTCACCGGGCGAAATGAAATACAGCGTTTCGCTTCCGTCGGACATCACCAAGGAATTTTGGTACAAAGTAAGTCCCCAGCCCTCCGTCCGAATCGGGAAAGAACCTTTTCGTCGGAGCGTTTTTGCGTCATAGACAAAGGCGACGCCTTCTCTCCACGTAAGCCAAAAAATGTCCGACCCGAACTTGACCGAGCCTTCGCCGAAATAGCGGGTTTCGAGCGTCGCGGAATCGCTCGCCGGCATTCCCAAAGCGGGATAGCGGTAAAGGCGCGACTCTCCGTAAAGCCCCGTAGATTCGTAAAGGACCTTGCCGTCAAAGAAAAGCCCTTGCGTGAAATGTTCCGGGAAATGTTCCGCGGAATCCAAGACGGAAAAGTTCCCGATCGCAGCAGCGAGCAAAAAGGCGAGCATTATTTTTCAAGCCAGATGTCCGGCCAGCGGTCGTTCGCCGTGTGGAAAGTCAAGCGGGCTGCGGTTTTCGCCGGAGTGCCGATTTCCCACAGGTAAAGTTCATAATCGTAGATGTCGTGGTCGTGGCCTTTTGCCGTCGCTCCCCAGACGAGCCACTTGCCGTCCGCGGAAATGCGCGGAAAGTATTCGTGCGAACGCCGTCCCGGAAGGTCCATGAGCTTCGACGCTTTCGGGATGCCGAAAAAGCCGATTTTTTCCTGCTGCACGCCATCCTTGACCGTAAACCAGAGGATTTCGCTCGGAGCGGCCGTTCCGCCGTTGCCCGTGGGATTGACGCGGTAGATGCGCTTGCCGTCCGCGGTAAAGTCTATCTGGCAGCCGTCGCCGGACTTGTTCCATTTTTTGTTCTGCAGGTCATAGACGCCCGTTTCGCGCATGGATCCGCGGAGCGTTATCGCGAGATACTTTCCATCGGGCGACATGTTCGGCTCCTGCAAGATGATTCCGTCTTCGCCAAAAGCCTTCTTGCCGTCGAGGACGAGCGTTTCTTCCCCGCTTTCGAGATTCTTTTGATAGACGTTCGCGCCACGGGAAAACACGATGGATTTTCCATCCGGGCGGAAGGTTCCCCAGGTCGCATTTTCCACGACCTTTCTTTCGTTTTCGCCGTTTACATCGACCATCCAGAGGTCCCACTTTTCGGGATAGTTGGCATCGTTTTCCGGAGTCCAGCCGCCCTTCGAACGCGTGAAGATAACGGACTTTCCATCAGGGGAAAAGCGCGGGAACCAGTCGACGTTTTGTGAATTGGTGAGCTGCTTCGGATCGCTGCCGTCGGCGTTCATCAGCCACAGGTCATGCGTGGAATGGCTGCGGGAACTCGACCAGACGATCTTGCCGGCGAGCTTTCCTTTGAGCGAGGCGAGTGCCGCCGCTTCGTCGGATGTCGGAGCGACCGGTGCGCCAGTCGGGGCTTCGGCGGCAAAGGAGAAAACTGAGAAAGCAAGCAGAGCTACAAATAAATTCAAATGTTTCATCGTCGAACATTTCCTTTTTTCATTAAAAGTAAAAACTATTCAAGTGTTTTGAGTAGTGTCGCTAGACGTGCCGTTAGCTGGGAAGCACCTAGCGGAGCCAAATGATCCCAATTCACAGCCATACCGTCCGTATAATCATGATGGCCCTTTTTATTTTTTTATCCATATGTCTGGGTGCCACAGATCTCCGCCGGAAAGAATCGGATGGACGGAAGAATCCCGAACGTCCAAAAGGGAAACTTTTTCATGCACATCGCTTGTGACCATGACGGAAATCAAGTGTTCCGAACCATAGACCCATTCCGGATGGTCGAAGGAATAGGGTTCCGGAGAAGGGAGGCTCCCGATCAAATTACCCAGCGAATCCGCGATGAGAATCCGGTGATGCGGCAGGTAATCCGCATTCGAAAATTCCTGGCCGCGTTCCCAACCCATATCGAGAAATAATGTCCGCAGCGATCCGTCAGTCGATAGGGAAACATTGCAGACCTGCGCACTGTCATACCAGACCGTATCCTTTTCGATACCGAAAAGACTTGAATGGACGCGCAAATAATGCGCACCGGTAACAGCCAGCCGCAAATCATCGGAAATGCCTCCGTTATAGGCTCCTGAAAAAATTTTCTGTGGTGCGGACAGGCTTCCGTTTCGAAAAAGCACTTCAGAAGTCGATTGTTTTTTCCATTCCGAAGCATTGTAGTAAATACCGCTCGTCGAAACATAGACCAGAACGGTATCGCCCGAAGGCAAGACGCGAAATCTCGGAATTGCGGCATCGCCTTCAACGGGAATCCGTCGACCGGAATCATCCAGACGCTGCAGATAGACTTGAAACGGTCTCCTGCCGACAGATTCCGGGGATGTTCCGAAAGCGACCCATTTGCCATCGGGGGAAATTACCGGATGATAGACATCGATATCCGAATCGTATTCCTGCAGAATCGTCGAATCTTTTGTGAGCTTTGCATAGACCAGGTTTCCCGTCTCATCGTCGCGTACAACGATTTTCACCGTTTCTGCCCCCAAAGTGTCGAACAGATAGGCTCTAGCGCTTGGTTCCATGGAAACATTCGGTGCGAAAATTTCCGCTTCAATTAAAGGGGATGAACTTTCCGAACAGGAAAGCATCAAGATGCACACAATTCCAAGCAAGGCGATTTTCATTTCAAAGTCCTTAAAAGGGAATCCAGACGGGTAGAGATCTGTTTAGCCCCTGCATCGCAAAGGTGGTCAAAATCCATCGCCAAACTATCCGGATAATCGTGATTTCCCATTTTGTTTTCATCCATCAGGATAAAATTTGAATATTTATTTTCCAACGTCTTGAATCGTTCTATCAAGTTTTTCGCCGTGCTGCGCCGAAGTCCGTAACGTCCGAACGCCCCTGTATTTTGGTAAGCCGGATTTTGGGGAAAAATCACGCCGACGACATAGATATCCCGCTCATTGGCTATTTGTACCATTTTTTGCAGAGTGAAAAAATTATTCTCGATCAACTCAGGGAGAGAGTCATAAACCAAGCTATCCACGCTGATTTCTGGAATGTCACCGCCCCAAGAACTGCAATTCATGAAAGCGCGTCCATGATCTCCAGCATAAACTGAATATAGATACGATTCTTCATTTGCATTTCCCGGCGAATTTTCCGTTAACAAAAGCAGTCCAAAAGGTACTTCCTTAGGCCAATAAGCATGGTTTTTATCATACGCATATCCCGGATATTTCAAGTAGTAGTCCAAAGGTTCCGAATCTTTTGTTTTCCACCAAAAATCAATATCCAAAGAAAGGATCAGATACTTTAAGTTCTGTACATGAGAAATAACGTATTTTTGGAAAATTTCCCAAGACAGAAACAAGGAATTTGGTGTTTGCGCCATATTCAAAACAACGAACGGGTTTGAAAAACTTTCAGCGCTAATTGCGTTCATCGGTCGAGACGAACCCAAAACCACAACATTTGCCGAATCCTTATAACGCCATAAAAGTTCCATTTTAAAACGCATAATGAGATCGTAAAGACTCCCGTCTTTTTGGTAATACACCCCCGCGCTGTCCGGATCGAGTTCGAAGTCCTGCGAGAAGGAATTCGCCGCCCACATATCCGGATGCCAGAGTTCCCGCCCCTCGGCGAGTTCGAGGACGCTTGAATCCGAGACATCGACAAGCGCGATTTTCGTGTGCGCGCCGTCCGCGTCCGTGAGGGTAGCGACCGCGAGGTCTTCCCGTCCGCGGACCCATTCCGTGTGGTCGAAGGCGTAGCCGGCAGGCGACGGGACCATCTCCGAGAGTTTGCCCGAGCTGTCCGCGACCAGCAGCATCTCGTGCGCGTCGTAGCTTTTCCCGGCGAAGGACTTCCCCGTTTCGCCGCCGAAGTCGAGAAAGAGCGTCCGCTTCGTCGAATCCGAGAGCGAGGCGTTGCAGGCCTGCTCGCCCGAATACCAGACCGATTCCTTGCCGTTTGCGTTTGCCCGGAGAAGACGCGCTCCGCTTACCGCAAGATTCCCGTCCGCGGAGACGCCGCCGTTGTAAGTCCCGTCGAAAAGCTTTTCCGGCGTCCCGAACTTCCCGCCCGAAAACGAGACCGCCCACGTCGATCCGCGCTTCCACTCCGCGGCGTCCGAGTTGTTGCCCGCGCTTGTCACATAGACAATCTGCGTGTCCGCCCCGACTATTCGCCAGCGAGGGATGGCCGCGTTTTCCGCGTCGAGCTTCGCGAGGTTCGAGCCCTTCGCGTCGAGATCGCGCACGTAAAGGTCCGATTTGCCGGAGATGCCCTCGGGCCGCGTGCAGAAGGCGACCCGCTTCCCGTCCGGGGAAATCGCCGGGTGGTAGGCGTCCAGCGTGTCGGGAATTTCAAAAACCTGCGGATTGGAACTCGCAAATTTCACAAATCCGATGTTTCCCGTTTCATCGTCGCGGAATGCGAGAGTCGAAACAAAAGTTCCGATTTTCCTTTTCAACGCATTCGCATCGACAAGGACCGAAATGTTGTAATCCGATGTCTGGTTTTGGTTGTCCGCGAAATCCGGAATTTCTATCGCGCCGCGGACAAGCCGAAATCCCACATAGTCCGCCGACATGGAAGGCGTCACCGTATAGACGTCTCCGCGGTTTTTCAGGGAAATGTTTTCCGGTGCATTGCGGAAGCTCCCGCCCTTGACGATAATTTCGTTCAAGGAATTCGGCTCGTTTCCGCCGACAAAATCCGTCACCGCCGTATCGCCGAGACCAGACATCCAGTCCCCGGTCCATTCGAGAACGTTTCCCGCCATGTCACAGAGGCCGTTCCGGTTCTTCCCGATAGAACAAACCTCGTGCGGCGCATAATCCGAGTTTTCCGAATTCCATCCCGCCGCTTTCGGATTCCAGCCGTTTTTTGCCGCATAGACCCATTCCGCTTCGGTCGGCAACCGATATCCGTTCGCGGAATAATTTGTGCGAAATCCATCGAGATAGGTGCACTTGTTGTTCGCATCCAGAGTTTTGGACGTCCACTCGTAAACCGTGTCGAGCTTCATCGAACGGGAAAGGGCGTTCGCATAGAGAACCGCGTCATAAAATGTCACGTCCGTCACCGGAAAATTTTCCCTTCCATCGGCAAACGGAACACCGGTCATCTGAAAATATTCCCCCTGCGTCACCTCGTGCTCGCCGATGTAAAAATCGTACGTAAAACGTGAAACAAGCCCGGTAGCCTCCAGCTTGACGGAATCGCCTTTCGAAAGAATCCGAGAAAAACTCCGAAAGGAATCGTCGAGACGATCCGCCGAAGAAGCCTCGTCCGCGCAGCCTGAAAAGAGAACAGGGGAAGCCACTGCAAATACGCAAAAAAGCAAATGCAAGCAAAGAGAGAATTGTTTCAAGGAGACCATATCGAAAATTTAAAAATTAAAATTTCGCCGATCGATTACGACATAAAGGCTGTCCGCATAAACAAGATCCCATTCGGGATGCCTTGCCATGCCCAGAGCCAAGTCGTTCCAGCGGGTGAAATAGCGAACCGGAAGCAGGACACGCCCGATGCGAAGCGAATCCGCGTCCGAAAAAAACGTTTCCGGATTTTGGGCATAGCCGAGATAGTTAGCGAAGAATGCGGAATCCTTGAGAATGAATCTTCCGTCGGCATAGGTTTTCAAGCCCCGGACATTCCATTCCAGAAATCCGCCAGAACGGTCGTCGTGGAAAATCCGAAAGCCGTCGGGAAGCGGATGAGTCCGGATAAACGAAACCGCTCCGGCAGGGATGCGTTCCGGGGAAACGGCGACAAACGAACCATTCCGCGTGTAGGCGGGAACGCTCCGAAGAAAGAATCCGACGGTAAAAGCCAGGAGAAAGCATCCGGCAAAAGTTTCACACCGTCGAAAACGGGAAAGCCTTCTCGTCCGAGAAATCCTTTCCCAGAAAAGCCACACGAAAGGGAAGAAAAAAAGCGAAAGGTTCCGCTCCGCGATGACGGCAAGAGTACAGACGACGAGAATCCATGCCGAGCGAAACGAAAGTTCCGACCGAAAGCGGCGAAGAAGAAAAACAGCGGAAACGAGAACGGCAAAAAGCAAGGCGAACATCGCCGCTTCATTTTCCCCGTGGAAAAGAAGCGTCAGCGGAGAACGGTTTTCGGCGATTTCCCGGGAAAAGATTTGCGACGACGGTGAACCGCCGACAAGACGGTCCAAAAGCCCGAAAGGATAGAGCCAGAGCGAAACGCCTTGGGAACGCCAAAGCGGAACGGTCAGAATCGCGGCAAAAAAAACTCCGCACGCCCATTTTTGTTTTTTGGGGAGACGCTTCCAGGAAAAAAGCAACCACAAAAAAGACAGGGCAAAGCCGAGCGTAAAAAGTCCCTGCGTCCGCACCCAGAACCATTCGGCGGCGAAAAGCGAAAAGGCGGAAAGGATGTACCGCCCCGAAAAGCGTTTTTCCAATTCGGGCAAGAGATTCCAGAAAACGCCGAGAAAAAACAGCGAAGCGAAAATCGGGCGGCATTCGAATGCATAGCGGAAGACGAACGCAAGCCCGACCGCTACGGAAAATCCAAGAAACGAAATGCGACGTTTAACGGGAAGAACCCAGAGAAGCGCGACCGATCCCCAGGCGAGCGATTTAAAGAGAACCAGCCCGAAACTTCCGAATTTCGAAAAGACAAGATGGACAAGAAGCTGGAAGTAGAGATGGATGTTGATCCACGGAAAACGCGAGGCGGTCCAACAAAACGGATCGCTTTCTGTCGGGCCGTTTTCGAGAAAATCCCGCGCCGAAGCGAGGTGCCACCAGATGTCCGTATCCGTCAGAGGGAAAAAGGCGAACAACGCGACCGCGAACGAAAAAAGGATTTTAGCTAAAAGCGGAGTCACTATTCCCTGTCGGAACGGCTGAGTCTTTTTAGCGCGAGGATTCGGTTCGTTTCGATGCCGGGATATGCCGGAAAAAATTCGCTTGCGACCTTGTACCAGGCTAGCGCCTTTCCGGGTTCCGTGTTCAGAAGCGCATTGCCCAGGTTAAAAGCGACGATTCCCAAAAACTGTCTCTTGTGAAGCGGAGAAAATTCATAACCGGTCCACGGCCCCGCCGCGTATTTCCTTCGATATTCCGCATCGGTGTAGGAAAATCCCGAACGGTTCGGTTCCATGTTGATGTCGCATGTCCGAAAGAAAATGTGCCCCGGCAAAAGGATGGCGTCGATTCGAATGTTCCGGGCTTCCTTGAGCATCAAGGCAAGCCATGTCGCGCCGACGCAAGACGAAATGCCGCTTTCGAGAACCCTGCGAGGAAAGATCGCTTCGGGATTTCCCGATCGTTCCTGCCCGATAAAGCGCAGGTTCCAATGGTTCCAAAAAAGAGACTTGACCGCTCCGACCGTATCGCCGGTTACCGCAAGGACGCTGTCGAAATAAAGAAGCCCGTCTTTCCAGGCGTCCAAAGAATCGATGCAGGAAGCCTCGCTGTCTTCAAAGGCGCATGCCGCTTCGCGCAGGGAAAGCGGTGCCGTTTTTTTTGTCCCGAAAAAGAGGCAGGACGCCGTTACGATAACGACAACGGCAAAGAACATGGCAATGATTTTCCGTTTACTGTAGTGCATCCCATTCCATCGGCGAGTTCCAGAAATCGCGCATCGTCATCATGTAGATGACAAGACGTTTCGTTTGGAGAGTCTTTTTGTCCTTCATCGCCCGATGCCGCACACCGGGACCGCCGCCCCAGCTTGTCAGCACTTGGACGTCTAGGCCTGTCGCAAAGGCGAGGAGCGAGCCGGGGCCGCCCGATTTCCCATCGACCGATTCGAAGACCCCGGTGAAAGAATCTCCCATCAGAAGAATCGGGCTGTTCCGGTTACCGCCATACGGTTTCCCTTCGCGATAGACCTTTTTGACCGCAAGCGTTTCCGGAAAGTAAAGTCCCTGTTCCGCCTTGGGCAGCTGGGCGACCAGGTCGCCTTCGCGGAGAATCGTCGTGTCGCGGAGTTCAAACGTGCCGGGCCTCGCCCCCGAAGATTCATACCAGCTGTAGGCGGTAACCCTTTCGGCGAGAAGCTCCATCACGGCGAGAAGTCCGTTGAGCGACCAGTGCGTGTCGTTTTTCTGGAACGCAAAACCGCTTTCGCCATCGTTAGAGCGCGCGTCCAAAAGCACCGGGAAAACGTCGAGAACATCCAATCCCGACTCAAGCATCTTCCGGACAAATTCACGTCCGGCGACATCGACGCACAGCGTATCCGAAGTTCCAGGAATTAATTTATGTGCATAGACGGATTCTTTTGTCGGGATGGGAACGACTAGGAACTGGATACCCAGGGAATCCAGAATTCTTTTCAGTTCGAGCAGACGCGGCAGCGGATTGTGAAGCGAGTCCTGCGCCGTAAAATCTTCGGCGAGAAGGGAGTTCGCGTCGCGGCGGAACCAGAGCATCCCCTCGGAAGCCCAAGCGTTTTGCTCTGCAGGCAAGGAATCGAGTACCGCGGAAAGCTTCGCCTTGAACGCTTTCGTCTCAGGCGTTTCCGGACAAGCCCACTGCAAGCTTCCCAAAGTCTTCCGTCTCCATAAAGACGCCGTATCCGGATTACGTACAAATTCACCGACATCGCTGTTCAGGGAATCCTGCGGACGGATATTTCGAAAGGCTGGCACATCGAATGCGACCCACAGCGGCGTTCCCATCGGATTCCCGCGCATTACGGCGAAAGGATGTTCACCAAACCAGGCGCTTCCGGAAGGAATCGGTTCGATGTCCGTATTGAGCGACGGATACAGGTAGGCGGCGAGAGAGCGCACCCAGTCAAGCGAAGCTTCGAGCGTAAGCGTGTCGGAGGTGTAGGCCTTGAACGCCCGATATTCCCCACCTGTCGGACGATGGCAAAGCCTGCCCCAGAACGTGGAAACTCCCGTCCACTTCCGCGGATGAACTTCCGCCCACAAGAAAGCTCCGGTCGAATCGCCGACAAACCAGAGCGCTTCCACTTTCTGGAAATCGGCAAAAATTTTTTCTGAACCCCATTTGACGTTTTCGACGCTGCGGATTTCCGCGGCAAGGGAATCCCCGCCACCGTTTGCGAAAAGATATTTCGTAAACGGCTCCCACGCAACCGGAAAAGTTCCCGCCAAAACTTCCGGCATGGAAAACGAAACGCTGTCGAACATCGGGAACGGAAGCTCACCCTTTGGAGGTTCAAGCGAACCGGCGTTTTCGGGAAGTTCCGACTGTCCCGCTTCCCGAATCGGATTCATGAAATACATGGCAAAATCCAGAGCGGCCCGTGTCGGAAGCGAAACGGAATCCTTCACCGGTACGCGGCGAATCTCGGCGCCCGGAGCGACGGAATCGACGACAAGCCCGAAACCTTCCCTTCCGGACAACGGCTCGGTCGGCATTTCCTTCGAAGAAGATGAAACACAACCGGAAAAAGACCAGACGCAGAAAAGGAATGCGGAGATGGCTAGCGATATTTGATTTTTCACGCTCCACAAATTAGAAAAGCCGAAAAACGCACGGGGATGTTTTCTAGATTTTTTTCCATGAAAAACATCCGCACGGCAATCCTGCAAGGAAAATGGCTCGGAAATACCCAGGCGACAAACGCCTGGTATCTCGGCGAAGCCCGTAAACTGAAAGGATCAAAAATCGACCTCCTGGTTCTTCCCGAACTTTGCCACACGCCCTACTTTCCCGTCGAGGAAAACGAGAAAGGCTTTGATTATGCCATCGAAAAAAATGATGCGCTCATCGACGAATGGCAGAACGTAGCGCGGGAATTAAACAGCGTCGTCGTATTCCCCTTTTTCGAGAAGCGTGCCCGCGGAATCTACTACAACAGCGCGTTCGTCTTCGAGCGTGACGGAAGCGTAGCCGGAATTTACCGCAAAAGCCACATTCCCGACGATCCGGGATTTTTCGAAAAGTATTATTTCGCTCCGGGCGACACAGGATTTGCTCCGATTTCCACATCCGCCGGGAAGCTGGGCGTTTTAATCTGCTGGGACCAGTGGTTCCCCGAAGCGGCCCGCATCGAATCGCTCAAGGGCGCGGACATTTTAATCTACCCGACAGCCATCGGATGGGACAAAAACGAACCGGAAAGCCTCTACGAACGGCAGAAGGACAGCTGGATGACAATAATGCGCGGGCACGCCATCGCGAACCGGGTATTCGTCCTTGCGGCAAACCGGATAGGCACGGAAAGGAACCTTACATTCTGGGGAAACTCCTTTGTCGCCGCACCCGACGGCTACATCATCCAGAATCTGGGTCCCGAATTTTGCGGTTCCTCGGTTTCGGAACTTTCCTTGTCCGAAATCGAATTTAACCGCAGATGGTGGCCGCATTTCCGCGATCGCCGAACAGACCTATACAAAGACATTCTCAAGACCTGGGACACGCCATGAACCTGCACTATCCCGCCGAATGGGAAACCCAGAAAGCGGTTTGGCTCGCCTTTCCGCACAACGAAAAGAACTGGCAAGGCGAAAACCGCGAGCGCATTTTCGAATTTTATTACAAACTAATCGAAATCGTTTCGGAGTTCCAGACAGCGAACGTTCTCGTCCGTCCGGATTTTTCCCTGCCGAAAGACAAGAAAAAGCTTTACGCCAAGGCGCCGTTCAAGCCGAAATTCATCCGAATGGAAACGGACGATATCTGGATCCGGGATTACGGACCGTTCTTCGCCTACAACGAAAAAGGCAGGGAAAAGATTGTCCGGTTTGCGTTCAACGCCTGGGGAGAAAAATTTCCGCCGTGGGAAAACGACAGGCTGGTTCCGCAAAAAATCGCGGCGAAGAAAAGACTTGCGGTCAAAGAGTTCCCCTTTATCCTCGAAGGCGGAGCCGTCGAAGTGAACGGGGATGGTCTCGGCATCACGACGCTCCCCTGCCTTGTCGGCAAAAACCGGAACCCGAAAGCGGACCTCCGAAAGGTCGAAGCGGCGATTCGCGAAGCGCTCGGGCTTGAAGACCTGCTAGTCCTTCCCGACGGACTTTGCGGAGACCACACGGACGGCCATATCGATAACGTAGCAAGATTCCTTTCCCCGGGCCGTATCGCGGTAGCCTGGGAAGCGGACCAGTCAAAGCCGAACTTTAAGCGTCTGCTCCGAAACCGCACGATTCTCGAAACCTGGATCAAGCGGCACTACGGCGAAACCGCATCGGTCGTTCCGCTCCAGATTCCGACGCAAAGAAAGCTCGGGCGCTCTACGCTCCCGGCTTCCTACATGAATTTCATCTTTCTGAACGGAGCTCTTGTCTTTCCCAAATACGAGGAACCGTTCGACAGCCTCGCCGAAGCTTACTTCGCCAAGGTTTTTCCAAAGCGTAAAATCATCGGAATCGACTGTTCGTGCGTCATCCGGGAAGGCGGAAGTCTTCACTGCCTGAGCAAGCAGGAAAACTAGGTGAAGAGGTCTAGCGCGCTTCCTTTCGGAGGCAATGCGGAAGAAGCCTTCGATTCGCCTTTCGCCCGGGCAATCGCTTTCTTCGCGCGTTCATCGACGATTTCGTTCCACTTGACGCCCGAATGGGCCGGCACCTTCTCGAATTTCGCATCGGGATAGGCGCGGACCGCTTCCCGGTAGCGGACGGCGACGGGCTTCGACGCTTTCCATTCGCCCCTCGCCCACCTCGCGATTCCCTCGTAATCGTGGCAAATGATGCCCTGCTTTCCTTCGCGTTTCAACCAGGCGAGGGCTCGGAGACTTGCCGTAAGCTCCCCGTCGATATTGCGGCTTTCGGCGGGATAGTCCGTCACGCCGCTTTCCGATGCGATTTCCCTATCGTTTTCGACAGCGACAAAGGCCCAGCCCGCCCTGTCAAAATCCGGAGAGAAGGAACCATCGACATAGATGCGAAGACCTTCGGGATGCTTTTCCGAAACCCCGGAAAGCCAGGATTCCGCTTCGGCGCGAGAGGCGAACGATTTAAAGAGACAACCCTTGACGCCATGGGTCAATCGTTCGCATTCCGCCCAGGACGTGACGATTTTTTGCCCGGATGGCGACTTTACCGCATAGAACTTTATTTTACTCATCGCGGAAAATTTATATTTTCTCCCGTCCAACATCGGAGAGAACGCTTGAAACCTTCGCCATATTTTGCCGACACCATTCGATACTTCTTCAAGAGGTTTCGTTCGCGGGAATCGCTTTTGCGGTGGTTCGTGAAGCGTGCGGGAAATTCTAGCGAAGCGTTTGAATATCCGATCGATTTTGCAAAGATCGACGGGCTTCTGGTGATTCTTCCCGAACTTTCCGGCGACGTTTTCGCCTATGCAGCATTCCTCAAGGCGCTCGACGCACAAAAAATTCAGGGAACGCTTCTCCTCGCCAACGTCCGGCATGAAAACTTTTTGCAGACGCTCGGCATCCGGGCGGAAACGCTCTACTACACAGGGATTGGCTGTCGCTACGGGGAACCCGAATTCAAAAAAATCCAGGAAAGGCTTTGCCGTTCGCCTTTTACGGTAAGCGTCTATCTCGAACCGAAGCCGCTTTTGCAGATGCTCTACCTCGCCAAGGTCTGCGGCGCGACCTACCGCTTTGGCTTTGACTCCGAACGGTTCTTCCCGCTTCTGAACCTGAGCCTTCTCGCAGGCGACGATGCGGAGAAACGCTCCGATTTCCTGGTGAATCTTTTTGCCGGAAGCACCCGATGAACGAATCTTCCAGGCAAAAGGCGGGCTTTGCCGACCTGCACATCCACACCAACCTCTCGGACGGTTCGCTCACCCCTCTCGAAGTCGTGAAGCTCTGCAAGCGTCGGGGCCTTTGCTGCATTTCCGTCACCGACCACGATACGCTCGATTCCTACATGGCGACAAAACCGTATGCGGATATGCTCGGCATCGAACTGATTCCGGGCATCGAGGTTTCCTCCGTCTGGCAAGGGCGTGACGTCCACATTCTAGGCTATTTCTGCGACCCGACAAACCTCGCGATGAACACGGAACTCGAAGAAAGCGCAAGACAGCGCATTTCCCGTGCAAAGGCGATACTCAAGAAGCTCTCCCAGTTCGGCATGAACATCCATTTCGAAAAGGTGATGGGATACTGCAAGGGGAAAGTTGTCGGCAGGCCGCATATCGCGATGGCTTTAGTCGATGAAGAATACGTTTCCAATTTCGGGGAAGCGTTCAACAAGTTTTTAGGCGAAGGTGCGCCGGCCTTTGTCGAAAAGCGCGGACTCAATCCCCAGCAGACGATTCGCCTGATTGAAAATGCCGGCGGAATCGCTGTTCTCGCCCATCCTTACAAGTCCGGGGTCGATGCGCTCATTCCCGACCTGGTCGAAGCGGGCCTCAAGGGAATCGAAACATACTCCCCCGCCCAGAAAGGCGCTGTTGCAAGGCGTTACCGGGAACTCGCCGAGCATTACGGCCTCGTCGGAACGGGAGGCTCGGATTTTCACACGGAAAACAGCCCCTATGCGCCGAATTGCATGAAAATGCCCTATTCCGTCGTCGAGGAACTTCGCGAAAGACGCGAGAAATCCCGCGTCGAATCGTTCTGATCTTTTAATCAATAGACTAGGCGAAGCTCGTCGATTACCAGCTTCGAATTCTTCACCCCGACATAGCGGTTTCCCGCCGCGCTCGAAGCGAAGACTACACGGATGTGCGTCACAGGCTCGTCGCCGGAACCTTGGACGAGGCCGTTGTTAATCGCCCGTTCGTCTTTCGATTGCAACGTTGTCGTAAAGGTGGAAGAATTTTCAATCGGGGAACCGGCAAGCGGAATCCCATACTGGAGCTTCATCCTTACCGTGCGAAACCCTTGGGCATCCGGCGAAGAAATCTCCACGACATCGGGATTCGGACGTCCGGAATTGTCGGCGGTCGATGATCGGTACCACGCCGAAGCGACCAGTTTATTGACATCGGTTTTCGTCCGGTTGACGTTCTTGTCCCCCGTCCTGTTTTCGAGCAGGACATACATGTCGCAGCTGTCGTTGTTCTGTCCCTTGTATTGGAATTTGACTTCGAAAAAGCGGGGCCGCGCGCGAAACGGCTTTCCAAAATCCAGAAGTTCGTTGCCGTCCGGCCACGTCGAAGAATTCGCCATGCTGAGCGTGCCCACGCCTTTCGGGTTGAAATCCGCCGTATAAAGGCTTCCGCTCGCAATCTTCCCCACTGCGCTTCCCGTCGTGATTTCCGCCCCGATCGTCGAACCGGACATATATTTTTTCGTCGTCGTCAAAATCGTATTGGCGTTGTTCCAGATGGAATCCGGCAAAGGATCGTCCCCCTTCCAAACGTCCAGGCCGCTATTCGGCAGCTGGTATCCGGCCCGAATTTCATAGAGGCTTGTTTCGTCCAAAGCGTTTTTTACCGCAACCCGCATCCCTAAAGAAAGATCGAGTTTTGCGCCGACTTCCACCTCATCGCAAAAGGCGCCTTCGGAAAACACGATGTCCGAAAGTTCCAGGTTTGCCAGGTCCGCAAGAAACGGAAGCGTGTCCAGGTGGATGATGTTCGAAACCGTATCGATCGAAGCGTCCATGCCGGCAATTCGCAGCGAAAGAATTTTCGGGCTTGCTGCAACCAGTCCGAAAAGTTTCCAGGTCGCCGAGGAACTTTCCGTTGAAACGGTGAATGTCTTTTCCGAGTTCAAGTCCAAGCCGGACAAGGAGAGGTCGGAAGTAGCTCCGTCCGAAAGAAGCAGCGAATCGATTTCGACATTTCCCAAATCCTCAGACGATTCGAAATAGAGTGTCACCGTCTTTTTTACCTCGTCGATAAGAGACTTCTTTTGATTTTTCGCCGAAAGATAAAGAACATCGGTAAGGCCCGCTTTCGAAAAACGAAGCGTCCAAATCCGTTCGGCACCGTCTTCCGCCGTCACGGTAAAGGTTTGCGTTTCTCTCCACGCCTTGACGGAATCGGGATTGGGGGAAACTTTCGCACCGGCGCTCACCGACCAGCTTTTCAGCACAAGCGAATCCAGCTCCGTTCCCGAAGCGAGCTTGACCAAAAGCGTATCGCCAATCGTATCGAGCCGAATCTGTCCATCAAACAGAAAGCCCAGCGCATTTTCCGAGGAAAGCGCTTTTCCCGACGAACTGCTGGAAGTTGCACCCGATGAAGTACCTGAACTATTGCCCGAAGAGGATGATGCCGGAACCTGTTCGCTGCTAGACGTCGCCGGTTCCACGCCGGGAATTTTAAAAGACCATTGCCAAATAGAAGGTTCCCCGCTCTCGGAAAGGACGACGACATAAAAATTTTGGCTAGCGGGAATGCGCAGACGTCTCCGCTTGCGGATAGGCTTTTTTTCGAACACGACGGACCGCGCAAGGGAATCGAGCGACGCGGAATCCGAAGGGAAAACCTTGAACTTGCTTTCGACGAGGTGCAACGACGCGAAATGGCTGATGTCGATATCCTCGACGGTAACGGAATCCCATGTCCCGAGCGAATCCGGCGGCGGAAGCAGGCTAAAGACCAGCCTGTGTTCATCGGAATAGAGCGCCGGTGCACCGTCCTGTTCGAGCAGAACAATCCCGTCAAGCGAGCGGTAGTCCGAAGTTCCGAACGTATCGTAATCGGCGGTACAGGCGAAGAACAGCAAAAGGGCAAGGACAAAAACGATGAGGGAGAACTTTTTCATGGAAATCCTCCTAGTAGATCAGCCGGAAGTTTTCAAGCGTGAGCGAGGAATTTTCCCCGCCGCGATAATTCTTGGCATTTTCAAGCGCCGTTTCACCGGCAACGACATAGGCATAAGCCGAAGAAGCGAACAGGACACGGATGCTTGCCACATCTTCCTCTCCCGTTCCGAGCGAAACATCCGAAAGCCCCGCATAGCCTCCCGTCAAAAGTCCGTCCGGATCTTCCCCGTAAGAAAGTGCGACAATTTTTGTCGTCTGTTCCACCGATGCCGAATCGGAGAGCATTCCCACGGCGACCGCCTTGTTGTCCGCGCTCAGCAGAACGACATAGGCAAGGCTTTTTTGGGGAAAACTTCCGTTCCTGTTTGCCACGTGGCTGTAGGCATAGGAAAGTTCGAAAGCGGAAGGCCGTCCCGTGAACGGTTTTCCGAAAGTCATATCGAGGGAAATGTCCGACGTATCGATCGAAGGCGTTCCGCCCGAATAAGCGCGGTCATAGATATCGCGGGCATCCTTTCCCGAATAGCTTCCGGCGAAGTAAAATCCCGAAGCCATTTTCCAGCCGCCGTCAATCGCGATAGGTCCCCAGGCGCAGACGACCTCTTTTGTCGAAATGGTCAGGGATGAACCGTTTTCGGTCAGGTTTTCCGAAGATTTAAATGTATAAGGCGTTCCGAGAACCGAAGCGCTTCCTTTCTTCCCCATCGCATCGCTTGTCGTCGCCCAGACGGCTGTATCCCGAGCGTTAAAATCGGAACCGGGAAGCTGCGAGCCGGCGATTACCTTGTACGCAATCTCGTTTCCCGTCGAATCGAGAAACTTCATTTCGACTTCGCGGCGCAGGTCGAGGAGGGAATCCATCGGAAAAAGCTTGACACGCGAAAGGTCCGAGGGATAGGGCATTTCCACATAGATTTTTTTCCCGGAAACGGACACCGAGCCGTTTTCGGCTGAAAGTTCCGAAAGCTTCGGATAGGCTGCGGACGAACTGGAATTTTCCACGACTTCCGCCGACGAAGAGCTTTCCGCAAGGCCTTGCGAAGAAGAGGATTCCACGCCGGACGAAGATTCCGCACCAGCAGAAGACTTCGGAAATTCCCAGAGGACGCGCCACACGGCGACGATTCGGTTCAAGGAATCCAGGACGACAAAGGAAAAGTTAGCCGTATCCCGAATCGAGACGACCGTTCCCGCGATGAGTTCCGCGCCGAGTTCCGGGCTTACCAGG
>CAKUTF010000050.1 GCA_934691725.1 uncultured Fibrobacter sp.
CTCTTAACTAAGCTCTGACCAATCCCTATTCCCTCATCCCTAGTCCCTAAACTTAAATGTCCGCTATTCTAAGCTCTAAGTTCTATCAACTAAGTTCTGACTAGACGTCCGCAGTTCCTTATAAAGATATTCTCTTAATTTTGAATCGAAAACTTCCCCACCTTCAGAACGGACTTCCGGAATTCCGGCGTGAGAATTTTGCACGAAGAGTCTTTCGGCAGCCGAATCGAAGCCTTTAATTCCTTGGTGAAAATTCCAGAAACTTCCAAACCGATGCGCCACGAATTTCCGGCGGGACAATCTTCCCAAGGTTCGGAATTTTCCGCGACCCACGATCCGCTCCCGGAAGTTTTAAACACAAAGTAATCGGAACTTTCCGATTCGTAGCCGACCTGCTTCCAGGAACCGAGCTTTTTTGTCTTCGCAAAATAGGCTTTTTCCAGACGGTAAAACCGGGCGGCTTCCCGTTCGAGTTGCACGACCTTTTCCGGTGTCTTTCTGGCGGGATCCGTAAAATGCCATCCGATGAAAACGATGACTAGAACGCACAAAGTAACCAAGAATCCATAGATCATTTTCCGGGAAATTTTTGGAAACTTTTCCTCTGCTTCGTTTTCCGCATATTCTTTTAATAGATGACATTTCACAAAAAGCGAAACCGCACGCACCGGCCAAAGAATTAGTGCAAGCCCCGCCAGGACAAAAGCCCCGCCCAAAACCGCCGAAACCGGAACGGAAGCCGAAAGCCAGGGCAAGAGCGTCTCTTTCGCGAAAAGGACTTTTTGCATCAAGAGCTTGTCCTCTTCGAACGAGTTCAGCGCGATTTTTCCGGTAAAGCTTTCGTAGCGGGACGCCGCCATCCCGACGGTTTCCGAGGCGAAGCCATCCACGCAGGAAAGAATCACACATAAAACAATCCAGAAAATTCCCAAAGCGAGAAAGCCCGCTCCGAGCAGACGCCCGGTCCGCTTTTTGGAAAGCCCCTGGAAAAACATCATTTCTTCGCGCATAGTTCCACCGCCATCTTTTTCGCCGTCGTAAAGTCAGCCTTGCCCGAACCGAGCTTCGGCACCTGCGGAACGCAAAACGCCGCCCCGGGAATCATCAGCTGCGGAATCCCCGACCTTCGAAGTTCGCGCAGAATCTCGTCCGGGGACTTTTCGCCCGAATACAGAAGCACGATGCGCTCGCCCTTGATTTCATCGGGTATCGCGACGACGATATAGTCGAAGCCTTCGAGAATTTTCGTCTCGTTGATCTTGCCCTCGACCGCCCCGAGCGAAATCATCTCGCCGCCGAGTTTCGCAAAGCGGCTGTAACGATCGACGATTATCACAAAGCCGTCCTCGTCGAGCTTTCCCTTGTCCCCGGTCTTGTACCAGCGATGTCCGCCGATTTCCAGGATGACATTTTTTGTCCGCTCCGCATCCTTGAAATAGCCTTTCATCACCTGCGGCCCGCCGACAAGAATCATCCCCTCTTCGCCCTGGGGCATCTCTTCGTTCGTCACCGGATCGATGATTTTCACGCCGACACCAGGAATCGGCATCCCGACGGACAAAAGGTTCGAACACGGTTCCATCGTCAGAAAATCGTCGAGCAGAACGTCTTCCGTATTGAACGTCGCGATCGGGGCCGTTTCCGTGCAGCCATAGCCTTCGTAGATTTCCTTCTTGAACTTGCGCGCGAACAGGTCCCGAATTTCGGGCCGGAGGCGTTCCGCCCCGGAAAGCACCAGACGCAAATGCTTGAGGCACATCGGATGCACCCAGCGGTTCAAGCCGACAGCCCGCAAGAAAGTCGGCGTCCCCACGAGAATCGTCACACGGAACTCGGCGCAGACCCGCGCAATCGTCTTCACGTCGGTAGGCTCCGCGCACGTCACCAGGGGAATCCCCTCGAAAAGCGGCAAGAGGACCGTCACGGTCAACCCGAACGAATGGAATATGGGAAGCTCCGCGAGCATCACGTCATTTGGGCGAAGCGTAAAGACAGCATTCGCCTGCTGCGTATTCGACACGAGATTCCGGTGCGAGAGCATCACGCCTTTCGGCGTCCCTTCCGAACCCGAGCTGAAAAGGATGACCGCTATATCGTCCGGCTTTGCGGACTTGACAAAGAAAAATTCAAGCAGGCGCGAAGGCAAGGCAAAGGCCGAGACAAACGCCAGCGCACGGTGAAAAAATCCGACCGACTTTTCCAAATCCTCCACGCAGACGAGCTTTGCGACTTTTCCCAGTACAAAGTAATCCTGTCCGCGCTTTTGCAGCTTGTCGAGAAAGGCCCTGCTCGTAAAGACCGTCTGGATTTCTGTCCGTTCCACGCACTTGAGGACGGATTCCACGCCGGACGTGTAGTTCAGATTGACGCTCGTCTTCCCCGCACTCCAGATGGAAAGCATCAGGGAAATTCCCTCGGGCGACGGCGGAAGCATAAACCCGACCCGCTCTTCCCGCTTCGAAATCTTCCGGATTGCGTGCGAAAAGTTCAAGACCTGCCGGACGAGACCGTAACCCGTCAGATGGTTTCCGAGCGGGCTGTAAATCGCCACCCGGTGCCGCACCCGCCGCTTCGCCGCCGCAAGAAAAAACGGGACGATCGTCGGGTAGAAAGAAAGCGACTTCGCCCACGCGGACATGGAAAGCTCCCGCAAGATGTGCCGGAGATTCGCCGGGGCGGTATCCGCCGGAAATTCCTTGCCAAAGGCAATCGAAACGACCCGTGTAAGCCTTTCCCCGAAGCTCACGCTCTCGCTCGCATAGCTTTCCTCTCCGCCCCAGACGCCCTGGATGTAGAAAGGGATGAGCTTTGCGTCCGTATCGCGGATGGCGCTCGAATAGTCGATGGAAAAGCGCCCGATGTGGCACGACTTCGAAAGTTCCCCTTCCGGAAAAACGACGACCGCTTCGCCCGCGAGAAGCGCCTTCCGGATTTCCGCCATCGCAGGTTCCGGATTCCGTCGGTTGATGCGTATCGCGCCGAGAAGCGAAAGAATCCAGCGGGAAAATCCGTGTTCGGACTTGTCCTCGTTTACCGCCATGCGGAGCGACCGCGGAGAAGCCATCTGCAAGAGAATCCAGTCGATGGCGCTCGTGTGGTTTCCGATTAAAAGCACGGGGCCTTCTATCGGTATGTTCTCGTTCCCGGTGATTTTCAAATCGTAGCGGAACATGTAGTAGGCGCGAAATACCGTCCGGAGGAGCGACTGGGGAAAACGGATGAACGCCCAGAGAAAAGCGGCGAAAAGGAAGAGCGAAAAGAGGAAGAGGAACGTTTCGCGGTCAAGAGACGTCGTTTTGAGAAGCAGAACTTCTAGGCCCACGACAAAGACCAGAAAAACCATCGTCACCATGTTGGAAACGGCAACAATCCGCCCCGAAGACGCCGGGCGGGAATAGAGCAAAAGGAGCGAGTTCAGGACCGTTCCGAGCGCCCCGAAGAAAAGCCCGAGGAACGCGTAAAGCATCCGAATGATGACGGGATTATCCACGAACGGGATGAAGAACGCGCACACGCCGCAGCCGAGGACCGAGACGGGAATCAGTCCCACTTCGATAAAAAGATGCGAAGAGCGCGAAGCGAGATAGCCGCCAAGAATCATGCCCACCGCCGAAAAGACAAGGCCGTTCCGCACGATTTCGGCAAACCCCTCGCCCGAAAGGTTCCAGGAGAGCATCACGAATACCTGCGCCAGCCCCCAGAAAACGGCAAGCCCGATGATGATGACCCGCGAAAGCCCGATGTACCACGTCGCATGGAAAATCCTCCCCGGCGAACGGATCTGCAGGGATTCGCGCTCGCGCCCCGTCCGCGGAATGAAAAACGCGGCCACCGACGAAAGGACCGATGCCCCGACGAGAATCCAGAGCAGGTAATCTACGCCGAAAAGCGTCGCCGACTTGTGGTAGAGACCGATTACCCCTACCGAAGCGACAAACGCCCCGACGATCATCATGTTGAACATGTGGGCGACGCCCGTCGCAAGCCGCTCGGACCCGAACATTTCCTTGACAATCCCATACTTGGCGGGGCTTCCCACGGCAAAGGCGGACGCGATGAGCGGGACAAACCACACAGCGACCTGCGGATAGTCGAGCGTCCAGAGGACACCGACAGCTACCATCCCGGCGGTCTGCCCCAAGGACGACCAGGCGACGACCTTTCCCTTTCCAAAGCGATCCGCAAGAAATCCCGCAAACGGAAACCAGAGCAGGTAAGGTACAAAGAACATCGCTTGCAAGACGGAACTACCGACGAGAAACCCGGCATCCATCCGCGAGTATTTGACCCACTGTTCAAAAAAAAGAAAAAGCCCCATCTGGATAAAAGATGAGGCAAAGACAGAAACCAAATAAGGGAACAGGCCTTTAATGCGCATGAAACTCCTTTGATTTGGGAAAAATTTAGAAATACCGCATTCCCGTGCGCAGATGCGCACAAAGAAACGGCTATTTCTGGGCGAGCTCCAGAGCTATCTTCTTGGACGCCTTGAAATCCGCCTTGCCCGTCCCGAGCTTCGGAATCGCGGGAACCTTGAACGCCATACCGGGAACCATCAACGGCGGAATCCCGGACTTGCGAAGCGCACGGAGAATATCCGCCGGTTCCAGTTCGATGCCCGTATAGAGCAGCACGACGCATTCGCCCTTCGCACTGTCGGGAATCGACGTCACCATGTAATCCCCGCCTTCGAGAATCTTCGTGTCGTTGATGCGAAGTTCCACCGCCCCGAGCGAAATCATTTCGCCGCCGAGCTTTGCGAAACGGCTGTAGCGATCGACAATCGTGAGGAATCCGTCCTCGTCGAGATGTCCCTTGTCGCCCGTCCGATACCAGCGACGCCCTTCGAGTTCGACAATCGCGTCCTTCGTGTGCGAAGAATCCTTGAGATAGCCTTTCATCACCTGGCAGCCGCCGATGAGAATCATGCCGTCCTCGCCGACGGGAAGTTCCTCGTTCGTATCGGGATCCACAATCTTGTAGAGCGTTCCCGGAAGCGGCATTCCCACCGTCCCCGGCTTGTTGTTCACCTGCATCGTTAAAAAATCGTCAAGGAGAATGTTGTCGTAGTTGACGGATGCGACAGGAGCCGTTTCCGTGCAGCCGTATCCTTCGAAAATTTCCTTGCCGAACTTGAGGCGGAACGCGGTGCTGATTTCGGGCCGGAGCTTCTCCGCACCGGCGATGATCAGACGCAGATACTTGAAGCACATCGGGTGCACCCAGCGGTTCACCGTAAAGGCGCGGAGGAATGTCGGCGTTCCCACAAAGGCCGTGACGCGGAACTCGGCGCATACCCGTGCCATCGTCTTCACGTCCGTCGGGTCGGCGACCACCACAATCGGGGTCCCTTCGACAAGGCAGAGGAGAACGTTCACCGTAAGCCCGAACGAGTGGAAGAGCGGAAGCTCCGCGAGCATCACGTCGGACTTGTTCGCGTTGAAAATACACGACAGCTGCTGGCAGTTTCCTATCATGTTGTAATGCGTCAGCTCGACTCCCTTCGGAATCCCTTCCGTCCCCGAACTGAAGAGAATCGCCGCGGTATCCGACAGCCGGATTTTCTTGAAGTAGAAGAACTTGATGAGGAACGCGGGGAGAACGACGCCCATGACCATGTGGAAGAGCATCGATAGTTTCGGAATGCCCTTCAGGACGTCTTCCGCATAGACAAGCAGGCAGTTTTTCGACAAGACGGAATAGTCCGTCCCTTTCTGCTTCAAGCGTTCGAGGAACACGCGGCTGGTAATGACCGTCTTTATATCCGCGCGTTCCATGCACTTTAACACGATATCCGGCGACGACGTGTAATTCAGGTTCACATTGACCATGCCGCGAACCCAGCCTGCAAGATTCGCGATGATGCCGCCACCGGACGGAGGAAGCATGATGCCGATATTCTTTTGCCCGGCGAGCATTTTCTTATAGACGCGGCTAAAGGCGAGCGTCGCGCAGAGAAGCTTGTAGCCCGAAAGATGCGCCCCGTCCGGGCTGTAGATGGAAGGTCCCGCCCCGACTACTTTCTTGCAGGCCTTGAGCCAGGATTCCGCAATCGGCTTGTAATACTTGAGCGAATTGCTCCAGGCGTCGATGGAAATTTCCCGGACGATATTCCGGATCCTGTTCGGCGACGTCTCCTTCGAAACCGGCGCACCGAAAGCGACCGTTATCACCCGCATGACCTTCGGCCCGAACAGCTGGGAATCGGAATAGGCGTAACGGCTCCCCCAGAGGCCCTGGATGTAGAACGGCACGATGACCGCTTCCGTCCCCTCGATAGCCGCGGAGTAATCCAGCCGGAACGGCCCGATAAAAGGCGTCTTCGCGATTTCCCCTTCCGGGAACAGGACGACCGCTTCGCCTGCGAGAAGCGCCTCGTGGATAGACTTCATCGCGTCCTTCGGATTTTTCCTGTGGATGCGGATGACGCCCATGCGCTTTAGCACCCAGCGCAGATACCACTTTTCAAAATGGTCCTTGTTGCTCGCGATGCGGAGAGGCCGCGGCGTCGCCATCTGCAAGACAGCCCAGTCGATGAAGCTGAAATGGTTTCCCATCAAAAGCACGGGTCCCTCGTCGGGAATGTGCTGCAATCCAAGGACTTTCAGCTTGTAGGAGCTGAAGAACGTGCGAAGCAGGGAGCGGAGCAGAGCCTGCGGCAAATGCTTGAGCGAATAGGCGAACCCGATGAAGGAAATCAGCGCGAGCAGCAAGAAGAAAATCGGAAAGGTCAGGTGCTGTTCGTTCGGGAAAAGCTTCTGCGTGTAATGGATGATGAGCGTTTCCAGTCCGAGGAAAAGCCCCAGGATGACGATTTGGATTAAGTTCGAAACGGCGAGAATCCGCCCCGAGTTCGTCGGCACCGTGTTGAACTGGAGAAGCGCGTTGAGCGTCACGAGGAACATCGAACCGAAAAAGCCGATGAGCAAAAAGACGACGTCAATCGCCAATGCAGACGAAAGGAACGGAACGAGCAAGAGGCAAATCGACGACCCGAGCGCCCCCATCGGGACAAGCCCCGTTTCGATAAAATCCCTCGAAGCCCGCGCCACGATAAACGACCCGAGCATCAGCCCGATAACAGCAAAGAAGATTCCGTTCTTGAGAAGCGCGAGCGTCTCGCTCCCCGTCGCATCCTGCTGGAAGACCATCACGAAAATCTGCACGCCCGCCCAGAAAATGGAAATGCCGACGATACACGCCCGGACCGTCGGAAGCTTCCACGTATGCACCACGTTCCGCACCACGGAAGAGCGCCGCGCCGAAGCGTATTCCCGCCCGACTTTCGGAACGAAGAACGCGAACACCGTCGAAAGCAGGCTCACCCCCATAAAGACCCACGGCCACGCAACGGTCTTTCGCAAGAACTCCTTTACCGTCGGAGCCGAATCGAACGTGGATTCCACCGCATCGAGCCCCGGCACCATCAAGGCGGCAAGCACGAGCGCCGCGACCGAAAAAATCTGGAGAAAGCCGTTCGCATAGCCGAGAAGCTTCGTCCCGAACATCTCCTTGAGAATCCCGTATTTCGCCGGGCTGTGCAACGCAAACGCCGAAGCGGTCAGAAGGGTAAAGAAAATGGCTAGATTGTAAAACTTAAGCGTGTAGAAAACGCCCGTCGCGATGAACGAAGCCGTCATGACAAGCGAACTCCAGGCGATGACGCGGCTCTTCGAAAAGCGGTTCGAAAAGAAGCTCGCCGGAACCACCATGCAGATAAACGGCAAGAGGAAGAACGATTGCAGAAGCGCGCCCCAGAACAGAAGCTCCGACCCGGAATAGTGCGTCGCAATGACCTTCTGCGTGAAGACGAAGTGCCCCATCAGGGCAAAGTTCGTAAAGAATACCGAAAGAAATAGGGGCCAGGCACCTTTGATTTTCCACATAGTCAGACCTCGAAAAGGCGATTAAAACTTGGCGCGCAGAGCGCAACCCAGGGTGAATCCGTCGAAGAGAAGCGCGGCATCGTTCGTGTATTCCCAGAGCGGGATCGAAAAATAAGGCTCCACGTCGAACTTTCCGAGAGCGACCGTCACTTTCGGCTCGATCGAGATGGTCATCGTATAGCCGAATTCATCGTCGTCCGTATAGCCGATAGCGCGGACATTTCCCGGCGTATTGGAAACCCAGGCGGCGTCGCTTCCGAACTGGAATTCAAACGGGAAGCCCAGGCCCAGGCGGATCATCCCGAAGTTGAACTCGGGGCGTACCAGAAAATAAAGTTCGTCTGCGGAATACTTGTTGAAGTCCCAAAAGTACCAAGAATGGAGACGGACGCCGAACGACTCCCAGCTGCCGTAAAAGTTCGTTCCGCCAAAGACGAGCGCCGGAGAAGGATTTTCCCCGTTGCCTAAGAGCTTCTTGTCTCCCGCGGGAAACACAAATTCAAGAAATCCCGCAGAAGACGCTCCGCCGTACTTAAGGCCTAGCATCGGTCCCCACGTTCCCGTCGAATTCTTGAGACCGTCATCCCGGACCGGATAGGAAAAGTTGAATTCCAGACCCTTGACCGGACGGATGCGGACAGTCGGGACCAGGTTCAGCTGCGATTCCTTGTCGGACAGGGAATGGTCATCCCCGTCGTGGTAAATCGACCGGTAAAACGCGCCATAGGCGTTCAGTTCCACTTCGAACGTCGAAGGAATGACGCCGAATTCGTTCCACATGGAATACGCGGAAGAAAAGGCGAACAGAAAACTCAGGAAAATCCATTTTTTCATAGAGAACCTTGGTGCAAAATTTATCGCGATTTTAAAAAGATAGCTTTTTAGCCGAAGAGCGTTTCCAGTTCGTCGATTTCCCGCGGAATATCCCGCGAGAGGTCCTCGCAGCCGTCTTCCGTCACGAGCAGGTCGTTCTCGATGCGGATGCCGATATCTTCTGCATAACGGATATTTTCCAGCTCGATTTCAAAACGTCCGTAAAGTCCCGGCTCGTTCGAAATCATCATCCCTGGTTCGAGCGGACGCTTCGCGTATAGGCGGAACGGGTCCCCCTCGTGAATCTGCTCGCCGATCAGATGGCTCACCCCGTGCGGGCGTTTCTCGTAGAGCAGCCTGCATTTGCCGCCGAGCGATACAAAGCGTTCCGAAAGGGCGTTTTCGATAAAGTTCCACACGAGCAGGTCTAAGTCGGCGAGCTTCGCACCGGGCTTCACGTTTTGGGCATGGAACTTCTGCGCATCGAGGACAATCGAGTAGAGGATTTTTTGCAGCGGATTGAAGCGTCCGCCCACCGGAACCGTCCGCGAGATGTCGCTGTGCTGCGTCCCGATCCGCACGCCGAAATCGAGCAGGAGCAGCTTTCCCGGTTCGAGCGGTTCGTCCTTCTTCACATAATGCAGGCAGCAGGCGTTCTTCCCGTTCGCGACAATCGTCGGAAACGCGAGGTCGCCGTCGCTTCGCACCTGCATCCGGTAATCGAGGAAGAGTCCCACGTCGCGTTCGCTCTTCATGTTTTTCAGGTTCCCGAGAAGCTCGACAAAGGCATCCTTCGAAACGCTTTCCGCCCGACGAACGTCCCTTATCCGCAAGGGATCCAGCACGACCCGCTGAGCAAAGTGCTTCCCGGCAAGACTCCGGATTTCCGTCCGGGGTTCAAAGCGGCGCCTGAGTTCCGCGGCGAACTTCGCGTTGTGATCGTCCATGACGCTCTTCCGCTTCCCTTCGGAAAAAAACTCAAGATAAAAGGCTTCGAGAAATTCCGGTTTTCGCGCTTCGGCTTTCCGGGCAAGGTAATTCCAGAATTCGCATTCGGGAAGAATCGTTTCAAAGCCTGTCAGGCGGCGCATTTCGTCTAGACCTTCTTCCGAATAGGCGAGCCTTGCGCCCGTCCAAAACTCCTTATTCGCATCTTTCGGCGGCAAGAAAAGAACTTCCCTCTCCTGGGCGTTTTCCGCAAACGGGTCAAGCAGAAGCTTGCACCCCGCCTGGTTTACGCCCGTCAAGAAAAGAAAGGCCGGATCCTGGACAAAGCGCGTCCACGTGCTGGCGAAAACCTCTTCCGAACCGGGGTCCTGCTCGATTCCGGCAAAGACTCCGATGGATTCCAGCTTGCCTAGCAAGGACATTCTCCGCGAACGGTAAATTTCCGGCGAGGCGCCGGAAGGCTCCAAAAAGACCTGGGAATAGCGATTCATGCCCTAAAATCTAAAATTTTTACCTTTCCCGATTCGAAACTCCTCTTTTTTCTATATATATTTCAAGAAACATCTTTTGCATGGAGCTACAATGTCTTTATCTCAAATCTGGAAACTCGCCCTCGCTTCCCTTTGCGCCCTTTCTCTCGCCGCTTGCGCCGGCTCTCGCCAGGGTTCAAGCGATACAACCGACGGAGTCGAATACTCCGAAGACGGAAGCGAAAACACCGCAACCCAAAAGGTCGATGAAGACGAACTGAAGAAGACCCAGGAAGAAGCGTTCAAGGCTACCGAGGAAAACCATGAACTCCGCCGCCAGATCTTCGAAGCCAAGACGAAGCTCGGCATCTCGACGCAAACCGAAGAAGCGACCGACGCCCAGTAACCATTCGATGGAACAGGATGTCCGCTATTCCCTGTCCGACGACCTGAAACGGATTGTCGCAGGCGAAAACGAAACGGTTTTCCGCATGGTGGAAGACCGTTTTTCCGTAAAGATTCTTTCTAGGCTTCCGGGCCTCACCATCCGAAAGACAGGCGAAAATTCCGACATCCAGGGAGCGCTCGCCTTTCTCGACCAGCTGAAAATCGCGGCAAGGAACGGGACGTTTCTCTCGCAGGGTTTCCTCGAACGGATTCTTGACAAAACGGATAGCCAGGCGTCCCCGAAATCTTCCGAGAAATTCGTTCCCGAAGCGCCCCTCCTCAGAAACCGGCTGGGAATTCCGGTCGCGGCAAGGACTCCGTCCCAGGCAAAACTCATCAAGGCCTGCGAAGCGAACGACATCATCTTCGCCGACGGTCCCGCCGGAACGGGAAAGACATTCCTCGCCGTCGCCATCGCCGTCGCAAGCCTCGAGCTTCACGAAACGGAGCGCATCTGTCTCGTGCGTCCGGCAGTCGAAGCCGGAGAGTCCCTCGGGTATCTTCCCGGAGACCTCAAGGAAAAGATTTCCCCCTATCTGCGTCCCATCCAGGACAGCCTTTCCGAACTTCTCTCTCCCGAAAAGTTGCGCAAGTACCAGGAAGGCGGACAAATCGAAGTCGCGCCGCTAGCCTATATGCGCGGACGCACGCTCAAGCACGCCTTCATCATCCTAGACGAAGCCCAGAACACGACCATTCCGCAGATGCAGATGTTCCTGACGCGTCTCGGTGAACATTCCAAGGCGATAATCACCGGGGATTCCTCGCAAATCGACCTCGGGCCGAAACAGGTCTCGGGATTCGCACACGCCATCCGCCTGCTAGGAAAGATCCGCGGCATCGCGCACATTTCCTTCCCCGCTACCGACGTCTTGCGGCATCCGCTTGTCCGCGAAATCGTCAAGGCCTATGAAGCCGGAGGAAAAAAATGAACAGAAAAAATCTCAAGTGGCATCTTCTTGTCGGCTGGGCGATTATCGTCGCCTTGGCCATTTTTCTTTTTCCGGACCGAGACCTCGCGCAAAAATCGGAAATTCCACACCTGGGGCAGATCAGTCCGCGGACGATTATCGCTCCGATTTCGTTCGAAGTCCCGAAATCCGCACAGGAAATCTCGACGGAAAAGGCCCGCGCCGCGGACAAGGTCTATGCGGTCTTCGAGTTCAACCACGACGAAACGGTCCGCATCGGAAACGACCTGAAAACATACCTGGCAAGCCTTGCCAGATACCGCACGCTCCAAGCCGAAATTTCCACCGCTTCCGCCGAGGATTCTTCCGTCCAAATCAAGGTCCAACAGGCGGCACAGCTTTTCCACCAGCTTACAAACCGCCTTTCCAATACGGCAGTCCAACAGCTCGCGGGGAACAAGCGCGCCACGGATTCCCTCGAAAGCGCTTTTAACAGAATGCTCGAAAACGGCGTTTCGAATACGCTGCTAGCTCCGAACAACACAAGCGTCCAACTATTCCGCGACACCTACAATCTCCAGGACGTGAACTTCATTCCCTACACCAAGACCGAGGTTTCCTTTGTGCGCGACAGCGAAGAGCGTAAACTTGACGCGAGCCGGATACAGCCGCGGGAACGCGCCATCGACGAAGCCTTCACCGACTTGCAGCAGAATTTCAAGAGCCAGGGACTCCAGAGCGCCTTCTACGAAGCCCTCTACGTGTTCACGCTCCCGAACGTCTTCTATCTCGCCAAGGAAACGGACCACCGGAAGGAAATGGCGGAAGCCCAGGTGAACGCCTCCAAGGGAATGGTTCCCCGCGGCATGGAACTCGTCTCGCAAGGGTCCATCGTCACCAAGGATATTCTCGAACGGCTTGAAGCCCTGCAAAACGCCCTGCAAAAAGAGGAAGGTTCCCGACACGTCACCGCGCTCTACGGGCATATCGTCTTCATCGCGATTATCGTTTCACTGTTTTTCCTCTACTTCTACTTTTTCCAGTTTGGGCGTATCCGAAACCGCAAGGAACTCTGGTCCATCATCGTCCTTACAGTCCTCCAGCTGGGCGCCTTTGCCGCCATCCACCATTTTTCCGCCTACATCCAAAAGGCGACGCCTTCGCTCCCGCAGGATTTCGACGTCATCTGGATGTATCCGTTCATCCTTTCGCCCGTCATCGCGACCGTCCTTTACGACCGGCAGCTCGGAACCATCTTCGCCGCTTTTTCCGCAGCATTTCTCGGAATGCTTTCCGGCTACGACCTTTCCACGGCAATCCTCGCCTTTGGAATTTCCTGGGCCGGGCTTCACGGACTGAACCGCATCCGCTACCGTTCGCAGTTCATCTGGAGCATCCTCGAAGCGCTCGTCACCTTCGCCTTCGCCCTCGCCATCCAGCTTCTTCTCCGCAACCGTTTCCAGATGGATATTTTCCTCCCGACGCTCGTCGCCGGCTCCATCAACATCGTCTTCTGCAGCGCGGTCTCCTCGGTTCTCCTGATTCACCTCGCCGAGCGAATCTTCGGCATCACGACCGACCTCACCCTGATGGAACTTTCGGATTTCAACCGCCCCGCCCTCAAGCGCATCTCGGACCTCGCGCCGGGAACATTCCACCATTCGATCCAGGTTGCGAACCTCGCCGAAAAGGTCGCCGACGAAATCGGAGCGAACTCGCTCCTCGTCCGCACCATGGCTCTCTACCACGATATCGGCAAGACGATGCGACCGGAATTTTTCACGGAGAACCAGAAGCAGGGACTAAACCCGCACAAGACGCTCCCGCCGCTCGAATCCGCCCGGATCATCATCAGCCATGTCACCCAGGGCGTCGAACTCGCCAAGGAGTTCAACCTGCCGTCGGTCATCGTCGATGGCATCACGCAGCACCACGGTACAGGCGTCGTCCAGTATTTCTATCTCGAATCCAAGAAAAACGACCCGGAAAACACGCATATCGAAAACTTTACCTATCCGGGTCCAAAGCCGCAGAACAAGGAGGCGGCAATTCTCATGATTTCGGATGTCATCGAAGCTTCAAGCAGGGCCATGCCGGAGCCCACGCCCGAAAAGCTCCGGGACCTCATCAACACGACCATCAATGCGCGCCTCAACGAAGGGCAGCTCTCGGAAAGCGGACTCAATCTGCGCGACCTGTCGAAGCTCTCCGAGGCGTTTCTCCAGAGCCTCGACGGGACCTACCATACCCGTGTCAAGTACCCCGCCGCGGCGCTCGCCGCCGGAAGGTTCGGTCGCCGGGTCTAAGAGAATGTCTTTATAAGGAACCGCGGACGTCTAGTCAGAGCTTAGTTGATAGAACTTAGAGCTTAGAATAGTGGACGTTTAAGCTTAGGGACTAGGGATGAGGGATTAGTCCGCAGACATCTAAGCTTAGTGGTCAGTGATTAGTGGTCAGAATCGTGGACGTCTAGTTCCTCGGGAAGCGGGAATTCGAAACGAATGGTTTTCGATACACTACCATTCCCCGGCATTCCTCTCATCTGTCATTCCCGTGCAGCGACAATTCAGTGGACAGTGGTCAGAATTACGCTACGATGTCATTCCCCGGCTTGACCGGGGAATCTAGATTATCGGGTCAAGCCCGATAATGACAGTCTAGCGAGCTTGCCGAGCTAAGCCCGGTATCCAGCTTAGCCCCGAGAACTTAGAGTTTAAAACTGACGATGTTAAGCTTGTAGCGAAGCTCCGTCTCGGTGTGGCTATGTCGGCGCTCTTCCAACACATACGAGAACAAGTTCCAAATTCTATTTTTGCATTTTTTACAAAAGAACTCCCCGACTTGTCGGGGAGTTTCATTTATCGGAAGAATATCATTCCTAGCGAATCCCAGCCGATTTTTCGGAACCATTGGATTTTATGCGATACGTCCCCGGAAATCCGCGGAAGTGGATTTTCCCGTCCTTGTCCGCAACAACCTTTTCATCGGTCGTCCAGACCTTGTGCCACAGATCGTAGATGCGCTTTGCAGCGGGCTTTTCCTTTCCATCCGCAGTGAAAATTCCCCCATCCGGGATCCAGTGCCTCGAATCCCAGAATCCCCAGAACATGATTCCCTTCACCGCCGGGTGGCTGAACGCGGAACGGATAAACATCTCGTACTGATCTGCCCGCATTTCTTCCGTCATATTCGATCCCCGGTCCTGCGTTCCCATGTCAAATTCCGTCACCTTGATGGGAAGCCCCAGTTCCGAAAGGCGGTCGAGCCTATCCTTGATAAGCGCAGGCACAACCTTCGCCCCGTTAAAATGGCACTGCACGCCGATTCCCGAAACAGGAATCTTCCTGTCGAGCATTCCGCGTATCAGTTCGTAGTAGCGTTCCGTCTCGCCAAAGGCGACCACGTTGTAATCGTTGATGTAAAGCTTCGCCGAGGGGTCCGCCCGATGCGCCCACACGAAAGCGCTGTCGAGAAGCCCCCAGCCGCACTTGTCAAAGAGGAACGTCTCGTGAATCGGTTCGTTCCACACGTCGTATTCCGAAATTTTTCCCTTGTATTCCTTCATGTCGCGTTCAATGCGCATCTTGATGTTTTTCGAGATGTCCTTGCAGCTGCCCTGGATTCCCCAATGCTTGTCATAGTTATACTTCTGGATTCCCCAGACAAGGGTGTGCGCCCGGAAATCCCAGCAGTTTTCCTTCGCAAAGTCCAGATACTCCTGCATTTCCTTCTTGCGAATCTTTCCCTTTTTCGGTTCGTATTCCGGCCACTTGAAAAGGTTCTCGGGAACGCCCGCCCAAAAATATCGCTTGGCGGTTTCGCGATACCATTTTTCCACGCTATCCTTGGGATTCCCGTAAAAAGCGATAGCCGTTCCAAAGGGAAAATCGTGCCGTTCGAGCGTCACGTGCACCGTATCGCCGGGCCTAAAGCCCGCAAGCGAGAGATTTCTTTTCCGGACGGAATCGATCCGGGCGTCGGCTTTCGCATACCAGTCCTTGTCAAAGCCTCCTTCGAGAGAGTTCACCTCGACATCGTCAAAATAGACATTCCCGTTCAGAAATCCCAGCTGGAAGACCACGTTGTTCAATCCGTAACCCTTTTCGTCCGCAAAGAACTTCATCCGGTAGGTTTTCCATTCCGGAGAAAGCGTAAACGAAGCCGATGTCTTTTGGCGGTAATCGGGCATCCCCCCCTGGACAACCGCATTGATTGTCCCGCCCTTGTCCGCCTTCGCCTTGAAAGTCAGCTCGTAAAAAGCGGTGTCCGCCAAAAATTTTGGGGGTTGCAGCTGAAGTCCCCACCAGTCCTTCGGCTTTTTCCGGACAGTCACCACGGCTCCCTGCGAGCCATCGAAACCGATTCCCGGTTCTCCAATTTTCGAAACCGCTTCCGCAGGGCCTGCAGGATTGTTCCACAGATACCAGCCCCCGTCGCCGTATTCCAGGTCTCCGTTGGAAACCAGGTTTTTGGCGCAAGCGCTCGACAGAAACGCCAGAGAAAGAACGGCCAGACTTTTCTTTAGCATGAAAACTCCTTGGAATAATTTCGTTTACGCCCATAATATATATCAGCGGTTTATACCGAAACAGCACAGCTGATACAGTTCACAAAAAAAAAAAATTTTAAAAATTTTCACTTTTTTCACAAATCACCCTTGACACCCGAAAAACATCTTTATATATTTGGGCTACCCTAACGGTGATAACACTAAGACAAGGTTGAGAAAGTTATGAAAAAGAACATTCTTTTAGTCACTCTCGGAACTTTGTTGATAGTGATCGGATTTGTCTGTCTCGCTCAAGGGCCTGCAGATAACCCTGTATCGCTGACGGTCGCACCGATTATTTTGGTTTTCGCTTACCTGGTAGTCATTCCAATCGGAATCCTCTGGGGCGGTAAAAGCCAGAAAAAGTAAGGGCGATTAGCTCAGTTGGTTCAGAGCAGCTGCCTTACAAGCAGAGGGTCAGCGGTTCGAATCCGTTATCGCCCAGAATGGGGT
>CAKUTF010000051.1 GCA_934691725.1 uncultured Fibrobacter sp.
TTCCATTCAACCATCAACTATTTGCTAAGCTCTAAAATCTCAGTTCTAAGTTCTAACAACCCCTCGTCCCTCTTCCCGTGTTCCGTTTCCTTTCTAACTCCTGATTTCTCTTGACTATCAACTATTTGCTAAGCTCTAAAATCTCAGCTCTAAGTTCTAACAGCCCCTCTTCCCATCTAACAACTGAATTCTGTTTCCTGATTTCTGTCAACTATTAACTATCAACTAAGTTCTAAGCACTCAGTTCTGAACACGCTCCAACAACTACTCCCTATTCCCTGTTCCCTAATCCCTCACCCCCGTGTCCCACCTCCCGTTTTGCCTACTGATTCCTGACGCCTGATTTCTGTCAACTACCAACTAAGCTCTCAAATCTCAGCTCTAAGTTCTGATCATCCTACCCGAAAAAAAAATCCCCGACACCCCTTGCCCTAGAGCAAGCTCTAGGTCGTATATTTTTAAACACACTTTTACGTGCGAGGAAAACGATGAAAAAAGGATGGTTAATCATGAGCCTCTTCGGATTGACAGCAGCTCTTTCCGGTTGCGACACCACGGAAAAAAATATAAAGGCATTTTCAATGGATGCAGAAATCCACGAAATTCTCGATAACATGACCGAACGGGAAGTCCCCCAAAAGACGCCCCTCGTAAATCCGAAGGAACGCGCCCTGGTCTCGATCGTATCGCTCACCGTTCAGCAGTCGGGAACACTTCTCGCCGAGCAGATTTCCAAAACGCTCGACAGCAAGGTTCTTTCCGCGGAAGAGATTCTCGAAGCGATCTACCAATGCGCACCGTACAGCGGGCTTTCCCGCGCCGCAGATGCCGCCGAAGTGGCGAACGCCGTTTTCAAGCGCAAGGGAATTTCCGTCCAGGCAAACCGCCAAACGACCGACGGTTCCGCCGAAGACCGCTTCGAAAAAGGCGTAGCCGCCCAGATTTCCCTCTTCGGAGAAAAGTTCGAGCAGGTAAAAAAATCCGGCAAGGACAACGTTCCGCTCGCCAACTACTTTCTCGCCACGAACTGCTTCGGCGATTACTACACGCGCAAAGGTCTTGACCTAGGCACACGCGAACTTCTCACGATGGCGATTCTCGTAAACCTCGGAACGGAACCGCAGCTCAAGGCGCATATCGGGGCGAACCTCGCCCAAGGCCGCACGCGAGAATACCTCGAACAGATTATCTATGTCTGCCTTCCGTTCTGCGGATATCCCCGGATGCTGAACGCCATGGCCTACCTGAAAGAAGTCGCCGAGATAGCCCAAAAAGCCGCGGGCAAAGGTATCGAAAGCCTTGCCGTTTCCGAAAAAATTTTCCCGCGTGGCGAAAAGAATCCGTTCGGGAAATTCTTCAAGGGCCAATCTTACCTAAAGCGCTTGAACCAAAAAGGCGTTTCCGTCGCAAATGTCACGTTCGAACCGGGATGCCGCAACAACTGGCACATTCACCACGACGGCGGACAGCTCCTCATCGTCACCGCGGGCGAAGGATGGCTCCAGTTCGATGGCGAGCCGGCAAGAAAGCTCCGGGCTGGCGACGCCGTGTACATTCCCAAAGATGTCAAACATTGGCACGGTGCGTCAAAGGATTCCTGGTTCGCGCATCTCTCCGTCGAAGTTCCCGACCCGACCGCAACCGGCAAGGGAAACGAATGGCTTGAAGAAGTTTCCGACGAAGCCTACGGCAGGCTATAAAAATTTTTCAAAAAGATTTCAAGAGCGGACCGATTCAATCGGTCCGTTTTTGTATTTTTGGGGCGATGCTCTTTCTTTTTGCGCTGCTGATCGTCGCCTCGATTTTTGCGACAAAGATTTCGGACAAAATCGGGGTCCCGGTTTTGGTCGTATTTCTCGCCGTCGGTATTCTTGTCGGAAACGACGGGCTAAACCTTGTCCAGTTCAACGATGCGAAAATCACGAAGCAGATTGCGGATATTTTGCTTATCTTTATCCTGTTCGACGGCGGATTTCGGACGACTCGTTCGGATTTGCAGTTAGTGGCAAAGCCAGGCATTCTCCTTGCGACTTTTGGCGTTGCCGCGACAGCCGCGGTTCTCGGCGTATCCATCCATTTCATCATGCACTACGACTGGATCCAGTCCATGATGATAGGTTCCATCATCTCTTCCACGGATGCCGCCGCGGTCTTCATGATTACACGGCAAAACCCCATCCGAAAAAAGCTCGCCGCCACGCTCAATGTCGAAAGCGCAGCCAACGACCCGATGGCAATTCTTTTAACGCTAGCCTTTGTCGGGAGCCTCGCCGGGAACAATTCCACCCCCGTAGGATTTCTCGCGGAACTCGCCTGGCAATTTTCGGGCGGAATCATCGTCGGATTTTTGATCAGCCGCGTTGCCAAGTTTCTCTTTGACCATCTCAAGTCCGAAAACCGCGGTTACTATTACGTTCTCATCATCGGCACGATTCTTCTCGGCTACGGATCGGCGGACGTCATCCGCGCAAACGGAATCATCGCGGTCTTCTTTATGGGATACTGGCTCGGCAATTCCGACTTTGTCGCCAAGCGCGGCGTGAGCAACTTCCTCGAAGGGATTTCCACGTTCTGCAACATGGCGCTCTTCCTCATGCTCGGGCTTCTCGCCTTTCCGCGGAGCTTTGTCCACGTCTGGAAAGAGGGACTGCTGATCGCCGCTCTGATGATTTTCGTCGCGCGGCCCGTCGCCGTCTGGCTTTCGACTTTTCCCTTCAAATACTCCGCCAAGGAACGCGGATTTCTCTGCTGGGGCGGCATCAAGGGCGCTGTCCCGATTGTGCTTGCCACGTATCCCGCAGCCTACGGACTTGACCCAAGCGAATCGGTTTTCAACATTATCTTCTTCGCGGTCATCGTCAGCTGCCTTCTGCAGGGAAGCTCGCTCGGCGTCCTCGCCCGCAAACTGAAGCTTTCCATTCCCAAGCCGCCCGAATCGCCGTTTTCGATGGAGCTTCATTCCGTCAAGCGTTCCGACATGGATCTTGTGGAATTTCAGGTGTTCGACAACTCGTTCTGCGCCCACAAGACCATCCAGGAGCTGAAACTCGGCGCGGATATCGTCATTACGTCCATCACCCGAAACGCCCGGCTGCTCCCGCCCCGCGGCGCGGTCAAGCTCGAACCCGACGATATCCTGTACATCCTGGTTCCGCTTTCCAAGCAGCACGACCTGCTCCAGTTTCTCGAACAGGGAACGGAAGCCGCAAGCTAAGAGACAGTCTTTATAAGGAACCTCAGACGTCTAGTCAGAACTTAGTTGAGAGAACTTAGAGCTTAGAACAGCAGACGTCTAAGCTTAGGAATTAGGCCGCAGACGTCTAAGGCAATTAGCAATGAGCAATGAGAAATGAGAAATGAGTCTGCGAACGTTAAACTTCCGAGATTCAAGAACATCGACGCCTGTAAATCTAAGCTCTAATGCTCTTCTGTCATTCCCGTGCTCTCTACAATGTCATTCCCCGGCTTGACCGGGGAATCCCCTTTAAGGAATGGGATTTGACAGGTTAGCGAGCTTGTCGAGCTAAGCCCGATAATGACACTTTAAACAACATTGCCGATGCTTGCCCGATATGTTTAGACGAGATAAACGGGACAGCTTTCCCCCTAAAACAGCCTAATTCAAGCACCAAAATACCAAGCATTTAAAACACGAAAAGCCGCCTTGCATTCAAAGCGGTTCTTTTCCAAAAACCGGAAAGATTAAATTCCGAGTTCCTGAATGACGGCAAAGATGCCGCGCTTCTGGATCGTGCGAAGCCCAGCCGCGCTCACGCGGAGAGTCACCCAGCGATCTTCTTCCGGAACGTAGAAACGTTTCGTTTGAAGATTCGGATACTGCTTCACCAACTTCTTGCGGTTGGAGTGCGAAACCATGTTGCCGACGAGGGCACCTTTTCCAGAAACTTGACAAATACGGCTCATCGTATAAACTCCGTGTTTTTTATGGGCACAACATTAGTTAATTTGACGGCTTTCGTCAAGACGCAAGCTCCGCCGGCAGCGGAAACTTCACCTTTTCCTGCATCGTAACCCAGTTTTCGACCTCGATCCCCGGATATTTTTCGCGCATCCAGGCGACGACATCCTGTACGAGATCCTCCGGGGCGCTAGCCCCGCTCGAAAGTCCGACGGTTTCAATTCCACCAAACCACGAGGCGTCAACATCCTTTACACTGTCGATCAAGCGGGACGGAATCCCGTGCTCTGTTCCAAGTTCCGCAAGCCGGCTGGAATTGGAAGAATTTTGCGACCCGACGACGAGCAGAAAATCGACCTTGTCGCAAAGCGAAGCGACCGTCGCCTGCCGATTCCCCGTCGCATAGCACAGATCCCCGCGGGCCGGCCCTTCGATATCGGGAAAGGCTTCGTGAAGCGCATCGATTATGCCTTTCGTCTCCGACACGGAAAGCGTCGTCTGGGTGATGTAGGCAAGCGGCGTTCCTGCGGGGAAGGAAAGCTTTTTCACATCGTCCGCGTTTCGGATTAGCGTAATCGCTCCCTCGGGAAGCTGTCCTAGATGGCCTTCCACCTCGGTGTGCCCGGCATGTCCAATCAGAATGACATGACGCCCTGCCGCATGATGCCGCTTTGCGCTCATGTGTACACGTTGTACCAGGGGACACGTCGCATCGAGGACGTGCAGGTTTCGCAACTTCGCTTCTTCGTAAACGTGTTCGGGAACGCCGTGGGCAGAAAATACAACCGTCGCCCCTTCGGGAACATCCTTCAGGTCTTCGACAAAGACGGCGCCCTGCTTGCGAAAACGGCTGACGACAAAGGCGTTGTGAACGATTTCGTGGCGAACGTAAATCGGTGCGCCAAATTTTTCAAGGGCCTTGGTCACGACATGCAAAGCGCGATCCACTCCGGCGCAAAAACCACGAGGACTAGCCAGATAAAGTTTTTTCATTTTGAAGATTCCATCTGTTTTGATTTTGAAAGAGCGTCTCCAGAAACGCCATTTCGCCCTAGGACCGATTCGACAAATCGCCGGAACGCTTCATAGGATGATAAAATTTTTTCCCGTTCCCGCGAAAGGAATCGTTCCACATTTTCCGCTGACGGGAAATTTCGATTCAGAAATTCAGAAGGCTTCTGGATCTGAGCGAGCGCCTTCTCGTGCAAAAGCGAGCGAACCGCTTCCCGCTGTCCACGGAAATACGGGCCGATGCAGGTCGGCACATTCATCCGCAGCGGTTCCCAAAAATCGTGCACGCCGAGCGACCGCGCAAACGAACCGCCGACAACCGCCGACCGGGAAATTCGCAATACCTCGGAAAGCTTGCCATAAACCGTCACAAGCGAAACAGCGCCTCGCTTCACCGCGGGCCACTCCACCATGGGGAGGTTCCGCGCCGCAAACGCCTCCCGAAAAAACGGGACTTCCGATTCAAAACGCGGAGCGACCGCTACGGCTTCCCCGGCAGACATCGCCAGTTCGAGCATTTCTACAAGAGCCTTGAGTTCTTCCCGGTGAAACGAAAGGAATGCCGCATCGACCAGAGGTTCGGGCTTTTCAAAATTTCCCACGACGGACATCGCCCACGGCAAGAGCTTCCAGTCCCCGCCGACGATCGCCTTTGCCGAAACCAGGTAATCGCTTGCCGCCATAAAGCGCGAAAGATCCGCCGCCGTCTGCATCGAGATAAATCCGATACAGCTAAACGATTCCGCGGAAAGGCAGCGGTAAAAGCGCCCGGAGATAAGCGCCACCGAAGGAAATCGAAAGCGGTGTCGCATCGCCGACAGGAAGCCCGGCCAAAGTTCGTTTTCCGCAAGGACGAGCATCAACGGCTTTGCGGTTTCCAAAAAGCATTTCATTCCTCGCGGCGTATCCAGCGGAGCGATGGAAATGGAGGCTCCACATCGGGCGGCAAGCGGACTCAAAAAAGATTCTACTTCGACCTTTTGCGTCGTGACTAGAATCGGAGGCAAGTCCGAAATTTCTTCGGTCAAAATTTTGGCAAGCCCGAGGAGCATCTTGCATTCCCCGAGGCTCGCTCCGTGCATCCACAGGCAAGGACCTTTTGCAAACGGTCCGTCCAGGCGATTCGCAATCCGAAATTTTTCATCCAACGGCGCAAGCTTGCTCGCCATGCGTGCCACGACACCGACAATGTTTCGAACGATTTCCAAGCCGACCATAAGGACCTTAAAAATTCAAGGCGAACGGCAAATCCAAATGCCGCCGCAACACCAAGAGAAATGTATAAAACAAAAGCCAGAACCACGTCCAGCGATCGCTCCAAAGTACACGCCTGATCTTCTTTTTTTTATTCATCGCAAAAGTTTCCGGTATCCTGTTTTTCCCTTTCGGAAAGAACATTGGCGTTTCGCGTTTCCAGGCGGAAAAGTCCTGCCCGAATTTTTCCGCTAAAAAAATATCTTCGGATTTCGCGAGAGCGATTACAAACAAAGTAACGGCCAGAGCCAAGATTCCCGAGACACCACACACGCCAAGATGGAACAGGATGAAAGCAAAACAAAAACACAGGTTTGACAAATACAACGGATGTCGCAATTTTGAATAAATCCCAAAAGTCACAAGTTCCGGGGCGGATTTTTCCTTTCCACGCGAATGTTCCCCGATGACGCGGCGCGCTTCAATGCGCAAGACGAAGCCGAGCAGCGCAAGACATATTGCCGACATGGAAAGATTTTTCGCAGAATACGGCAACGACCAAAGAACAATGGCGAACACGCCCAAAACTTCTCCGCGAAACCGGTAAAGCCATTTCATCGCAAAATACCCGTTTTCGAAAAATCCAGGACATCAAAACGGACTTTCAAGTCATCTCCAACCGGTTCGTGCGACGCGAGGAAAATCCATTTCCCGTAGAACTCCGCACATTCTAGGAAGCACCGCAGAATCGGTTCCCGTTCCCGTTCGGCGATAAAAGCGAAAGGTTCGTCGAGCAGGACCATTTTCGCCGGAGATGAAAGCGCCCACAGAAGCGCCACCTTCGCCCGTTCGCCGCCTGAAAGTCCGCGTTTTTCGAGAAGCCTTTCCGCAGACAGCAAGTTCATCATCTTCGAAAAAGCGCCTTCGCCTCGGAGCATCCGAACACGCCGCAAAAGGATATCCCTGTCAGGCAAAATCAAATCCTGCGAAACGAAAAAGATTCCGTTCTCGGCAAGCGTTTCCGGCAAAAAGATTTTTCCGGAAACAGGCTCTTCCAATCCGCAGACAAGCCGCAAGAACGTCGATTTTCCGCAGCCATTCGGACCTTGCAAAAGGACCGGTTTTCCCGACAAAAGTTTCAAATTCAAACATTCGAAAACTGGATTACTTTGTGCGGAATTCCCATAGGAAAAGCCGACATCCGAAAAGACAAGCGAACCACCCTGTCGAAAAATTTTCTGTCGTTTCCGGGGCTCCCTTTCCAAATTTTGCAGAGCGTCCTGCGCACTTTTCGCGAGCCGAATCTGGGGAAGCAGCCGAGCGCACTCCTTGACAGGCTTGTAGCAAAGGAACAAGGCGGAACAATACAGAACAAGTCCTTCCGCATCCAGAAGTCCCGAGAGAATCATCCAGCCACAAAAAGCGAGTACCAGGACTACTGCAGCAAGCGAAAAAGCCTCCATCCCTTGGGAAAGCGCGACCTTCCGCCTGCCGACGCTTAAGCCCGAAACCTGCACGGCGCGAATCGATTCCTGGACCTTTTTTCCGATTTGCGAAAGTTCCTCTCCGGAACACCACAGCCGGTAAAAACGCTTCGCTTGTTCCATCTCGCCTCGAAGCTTTCCGCGAAACATCATCTCGCCTTCCACCGAAGGCTTTAATGCTTGCATTTTTCTCTGCACAAAGGAAACAATCGGAAGCACGATGAGCAGCACGGCGAGCGTGAGCCCCGGCGAAATAAAGAAAAGAACCGGCAAGAAAACCAGTAGCTGCAAAACGGCCTGCAATGCAAACATCAGGGATTCCGCGCTAAAGCTCACGACATGCACCGCATCGTAGGCTACCGCCAGCCGTTCTTCGCTTTTTTCTTCGTGGAAAAATTTCGGCGCGAGCGTCCGCAACCGGCGAGCAAACCACAAGAGAAGCCCCGTTTCCAGGCGACGGCACATTTTTTCAATCGACACGCCTCGCAGATAGGAAAGCCCCCACCGCAAAACGACCAACAAAAAAGCTCCCGAAAGCCAACACCCGAGCGGGAAATCCACCTTTTTTCCCAGGATTTCCATAAAAAGGCGAATAGCGCCCAAAAGCGCCGCATCGGCAAGGCTCGCGAGCAAAACCAGCGGAAACAGGCGGAAAAAAGCCCTGCGGAGATTCCTTTTCAGCCAATCGGAGGGATTCATGGTCATTTAAAATAGAATTTTAAACTTTTCCCCTTGACTAATCCAAATAGTTTCCTATATTTGGCACATCTAAGCGATGCCCCTATCGTCTAGAGGCCTAGGACATGGGATTTTCATTCCCAGAACATGGGTTCGAATCCCGTTGGGGGTATAAAAAGGTTCGTTGCAGAAGCAGCGGACCTTTTTTTTGTCGTCTATCGAAATTTCAACATCCACCTTGACAGGTAAACGATCGTTTTCTATTTTCGGTAAACGGTCGTTTACTTTATCGTTTAAGAAAAGAATGAATACAACCAAGGAAAAAATCTTATTTGCCGCGCTGAAGCTCTTTTCGCATAAGGGATTTACGGCAGTCTCCACAAGCGATATCGCGGGAGAACTTTCGCTCACCAAAGGCGCTCTTTACAAACATTTTAAAAACAAGCGGGACATTTTCCGCGCCATTTTAAAAAAGATGGAAGAAAATGACGCTCAGAGCGCAAGCCTTTTTTCCCTGCCGGAAAAAACGCGCCAAGCCGATCCCGAAGCCTACGGGCAAGCTTCCGCCAAGGCTCTTTTCGAGTTTACCCGGAACCGGTTCGCCTACTGGACCGAGAACGATTTTGCCGTCAAGTTTCGTCGAATGCTTTCCCACGAACGCTTCACCGACAAGATTTCCGGCAAGCTATTCCAGCAGTATCTTTGCGAGGGCCCCTTTCGCTACACCCGTGACATTTTCCAATCGCTCGGGTTCGAGCAACCGGACAAACTCGCCATGGACTTTTTCGCTCCGCTATTTTTCCTCTACAGCCTGAGCGACAACTCGAAGCAAAAAGTCGAAATTCAAAAGCTTTTCAACCTGCACTTACAGGAAATGGAGAAAAACATCAATGGACAAATGCATCATCCGAAATGAAACGCCCGACGATTACCGCAAAGTCGAAAGCCTTACCCGAAAGGCTTTCTGGAACGTCTATCGCCCGGGATGCCTTGAACATTACGTTCTGCACAATTTCCGAACCGACCCCGATTTCGTCAAAGAGCTGGATTTCGTAATGGAACGCGACGGAAATATCATCGGGCATGTGATGTTTGCCCATGCAAAAATCCAGAGCGACAACGGCATTCAAATTCCCATCATGACGTTCGGCCCCATCTGCATCGACCCGAAATTCCAGCGCCAAGGATTCGGCAAGAAGCTTTTGGATTTTTCGACGGGACGCGCTGCGGAACTCGGAGCGAACGCGCTTGCGATTTGCGGAAACATCGCCTTTTACGGCAAGAGCGGATTTGTCCGCGGAAAGGAAAAGGGAATCCGCTACGCAGACGATCCCGACGCCGACTATTTCCTCGTCAAGGAGCTTTCGAAGGATTTTCTCGACAAGGTCCGCGGCACGTTCCGCGAGCCCAAAGGCTATTTCGTGAGCGAAGCCGACGCCAAGGAATTCGACAGGCAGTTTGCCGAAGACCTCGATTGAATTTTTTCAGCTTCCGGTTTTCTGGAGAATCTTTTTCTTAAGGTCCTTCAGCTTCCAGCGTGTCCGCTTGTCTTCCACCAGAAAATCCGAGCGAACGCCCCGGTCGAGAGCCTTGTCCACAAATTCCAGCGCTTCGCCGTAGCGTTTCTGGTCAAGGCGCAACTCCGCGAGAAAAAGCATCGTGTTGATATCCTTCGGATTTTCCTCGTGAGCCATCAGCAAATACTTTTCGGCAAGTTTCTTGTCGGGCCAGTTCAGGAAGATGGGAATATAGGGGAGAAGCTGGTGCGCGCGACCGAGAAACTGGTAATTTTTCGCTTCGAGCGAAAGGTCCCGGACCTTGGCGGCTGCACCCTCCTTGACCGCCTGGAACGCCCCGTATTCATTAGCCCACAGTGAAAGGTTCTGCGCATAGAGCGACGTGATTCTCGGGTTGTCCGGGAACTTCGCATGCATCTCCTCGCCAAACTTCTTGGATTCGGCAAAGAGCTTTAACCGAGCCTTGTGATCAAAGACCACATGGCAACCCTTGAAATAATAGGCATAGAGCAGTTTTTCCGCTGCGATTTCCTCGACGGCGGAATCTTTCAACGCGCGCTTGTAGGCGACAATCATCTTTTCGACGACCGCGGAATCCGCACGGTCGTTTTTTGAATGAAGCGCCCGATTTTCGAACCAATAGTTACCGCTATCCAAGTCGCTGTTTGCCATGGCAAAGCCAAAAGACAAAAGCAAGAGGAATTTGAAGCGAAACATTTTCTTCAGGTCAGATTTTCCACGTCTGGAGAAGTCGATTCACAGCGGCAATACGCGCTTTTTCTTCTTCGATTCCATGGAATGCCTTGAAAAGAAGGTTGCGATATTCCATAAGCGCCGTACGAATGATGACTTTTTCTTCTTTTGTAAGCATAGCAAGTATAAGCTAGAAATTTTCCCTTGGCGGCAAAGGTTTATAATTATTGTTTTTTGCGTTTAGCGAACTTTCCCGTGAAATAGTCCTGCTGGCGCGTCGAACCTAGAACGGCATGCCACAGCGGGCTGTCCGGCTTAATCTTCCGGCGTTCGCTCACGGCAAAGTCTATCGGCACATGGGTAAACTTCTCGTTCATGCTGCCGACGACCATGTTCGTCTTGCCCGCCATCGCAGCGTGGACGGCGTTTTCCGCCAACTGGTAACAGAAAATCGCATCGGTTCCCTTGGCCGGGATGCTGCGGACCATGTAGCTCGGGTCAAAATACTTGATGTTGATTTCCGTCCCGACCTTCTTGAAATGCTCGTCAATTTTTTCGACCAGATAGTCGCCGATGTCGTACTTGAGGATGTTTCCCGAAGCGTCCTTCCGCTGCGGAAGCCCTTTGAAAAGATGCTGCCCCGCACCTTCGGCAACGACAAGGACCGCATGTTTCTTGCCAATCGCGTAGCGGTTTTCGAGCGCATTGAAAAGTCCGCCTTCGCCTTCGAGCTTGAACGGGACTTCGGGAATCAGGCAGAAGTTCACGACCGTCGTCGCAAGAGACGCGTCCGCGGCGATAAACCCGGAATCGCGCCCCATGAGCTTCACTAGCCCTAGACCGTTGAAAGCGCCGTTCGCTTCGCAGTGGGCGCTCATGATCACGTTGCACGCGGCAAGAACTGCCGTTTCAAATCCGAAAGTCCGATCGACCAGGTTCAAGTCGTTATCAATCGTCTTGGGAATCCCGATTACCGAAATAGGCTGCTTCCGGCGCTTGATTTCCTTGGCGATATCCCGTGCTCCGCGGAGCGTCCCGTCACCGCCGATGCAGAAGAGCATATTGATGTTCAGACGCATCAGCGTATCGACCATCGTTTCGGAGCTTTGCTCGCCGCGCGAGCTTCCGAGAATCGTTCCGCCGTCTTCCTGGATGTTATCGACGATATCCGGGTCGAGAATCTGCGGAGCGTATCCGTATTCGGGATTGAGACCGCGGTAGCCGTAGGGAATTCCGAAGATGTTCCGCACGCCGTAATCGAACCATAGAACACGGACAAGGCTCTTGATGACATTGTTGAGGCCCGGGCAGAGACCGCCACAGGTGACGATAGCCGCACGCGTCCACGAAGGATCGTGATAGATCATCTGCCGCGGACCGGCCGCTTCGAGGGACGGGATAGGCTTTCCCGCCTTGGCAAACTTTTCGATTGTCGCAACATCTGTCGCGAGACTGACCCGCTTGGAATCATCGACAAACTTCAGGCCTTTCATCGGAGAAAGCAGCGTGCACTTGCCGACGGTTTCTATCGAAAGGTCGTATTGGTCGGGATTTTCAAGAATGTCTTCCTTTGTCATAGACGCCTCGTGTTTCTCTATAAAATCTAGAAAACGAACATTCCGGGGACTAGATATTCAAGAGCGGTAAATGCAGCTTCGTCCGAAGCCCCGGGTTTGCGTTCTCGATTTCGATTTTCATATTTGTCATGTCGCAGAGCTTCTTGACCATCGAAAGTCCGATGCCCGTCCCCGCAGTCGTGCGGGTCATCTCGTTTCCGATGCGGTAAAATTCCTCGAAGACGTGCTCCATTTCCTTGGCGGGGATTCCCGGTCCGTAGTCGCGGACGACAAAATACACGTCGTCTTCCCGGACGCGAAGTTCGAGAACTATCATCTTGTAGGCGCTTTCCCGCGCGAACTTGAGCGAATTATCGACAACGTTCATCAGAATCTGCATCACGGCATCCTTATCGAGCGCAAGCTCCATGTTGCAGATGTCGCTCGTCACGGTCAAATCGAAACCGTTCTTTTCGATGTTCTGCGTGTACGTGGCGACAAAAGTGTCGAGAATCGTCTTCGGGTTGATCTTCGTAAACTGCACGTTCCAGTTTCCGCGTTCGAGCTTCGAAAGGTTCAGCACGTTCTGGATCAGCCGCGAAAGCCTTTCCGTTTCGCTCACGATAAGCCCGTAATACTTTTGCCGTTTCGTCTCGTTTGCGACCCAGGAGTTCTGCAAAAGCTCCGCATACATCCGGATGGCCGTAAGCGGCGTTTTCAGTTCGTGGCTCACCGCCGACACAAAATCCTGCCTCTTGTTCGCCAAGCGGATCTGGCTACGCGTCGAACGGTAAACCGCGACGAATCCGCCGAGAATCGCTCCGCAAATCACGATTCCGATGAGGATTATCAGGGCGCGCCCCATCCCGGAACTTTCCTCCGTCAGATAGACCGAAAGAAACATTTCGTTCAGCGGGAACTGCAGCGGGACATCGAGGAGTTTCCCGCGGGAATTTTTTATATCGCCGAAAATGACATAGGGAACGTCTTTCGTCCCGAATTCCAGCGCAAAGCCCTGTTCCGTCGGATTGAACTGCATTTCGTTAAAGACGAGCTTTTCCAGGTAGGGGCGCAAGCGGACCGCATAGCCCTGGATGAACTGCTCATTGTTCCGCCAGACGTTCCGGTAATAGACGATGTAGTTCTGGTTGAACTTCGCCTGGAACGGGTCGATTTCCACTTCGAGAATTGTCGGGTTCGGGATGGAATCGTCATCCTGCACGACGCCTTTCTCGGAAATGCGACGGATACGCGCCGACTCCACATCGAAAAGGAAGCTCTCCGTCTGCGAACTCTGCTCGTAGCGTCGCTGGAACTTCTTGCTTTCGTTCAGCTTCACCGCAAGCGACAGGTTTTTTCCGTAAAGGCGGTCGAGACTGTCCTGCGTATTCGTCTGGACCTGCGTCCGGCTGCGCCCCTCGTTGTGGATTCCGAGCTGATCGAGAACGTTCCGGATGCTGTCCCGCACGATTTCACGCTTGGCGCGGTCCTCGACCGGAATTTTTTCGAGGATGCCGTCCGGGAGAACCGGCGTGTGCATGTCGTCATCCGGGTCGAGCTGGAAAAATCCGATCATCCCGCCGCCGTAATGGCTGCGGATAGGCATTTCCGCAAGCTTTGAAATCGTCACTTCCTCGCCGCCGATAATCGAAACAGCCCGGATAAAGCGGTATTCGGAATAGGATCTTTGCTCTTCTATCGCGAGATCGTCGTAAATCCGCTGGTTCAGCATCTGCAAAATGAAATACGCCTGTTCCTTGTAGGCGTATTGGGACTCCGTCTGGAGATTCCGGTAGGAATTCACCAAAAGGAGCACGACGGGAACCGCAATGACCAAAAAGAGAAAAACGAAAATCAGCTTGAGCCGATTCATCAGTCCGGTGTTTCGCGCAGCTGGTAGCCTTCACCGCGGAACGTCACCAGAAGCCGCGGGTGCGACGGATCGTCCTCGATTTTCTTGCGGAGCTTCGTGATGTGGATATCGACCGTGCGCGTATCGACCGTTTCCGCATTTTCGTAGCCCCAGACCTTGTTCAGAAGTTCCGACCGGGGAACCGCCCTGTCGCGGTTGTTCCACAGGTATTCGAGAATCTCGATTTCCTTGCGGGTGAAAGAAAGCTTTTCCGCACCGCGGAGCCCGCTGTATTCCCGAAAATTGACCCGCAGATTCCCCGCGGTAAACTTGCTGTCGCCTTCCATGGACTGGAACGAACGGCGGAGGACCGCTTCGATTCGGGCGAGGAGCATCGGCACGGCAAAAGGCTTCGGCACGTAATCGTCCGCGCCGTATTTGAGCCCGTCGATAATATCCTTGTCCGTATTTTTCGCCGAAAGGATGATGATGGGAACGTCCTTGTCCTGTTCGCGAATTTTGTCGCAAACGGTAAAGCCGTCCATGCCCGGAAGCATCAGGTCGAGCAGAATCAGCCCGTATTTGCCGCTCAGCCCTTCCGAAAGCCCGGAAATGCCGTCCGCCACATGCTTGACATGGAACCCCTGGAATTCCAGAAGATCGACCAGCCCCTCGGCGATTGCGATTTCGTCTTCGATGATGAGAATCGTGATACTTGAATTTTTCCTATCCATGCAAGAAGCTCCGAAAATTAAAGGGCGAAGCCGACGCCCGCTTCGAGGACAAACGCCGACGCGTCGATTTCATCGTCGTAATCGACACCGAAATAGTACTTGCCGTTTACGTAGGCGGCGACAGGGATAATCGGAAGTTTCGCGCGGACGCCTAGGAGAATGTGCCCGCCGAGGTTCGTATTCAGGCCGTCATCCTGCAATTTCGACGAAAGCTTGTCAGAAAGTTCCTTTGTCTGGGCTGCGTCCATCTTCCCGTTCACTAGTGCCTCTTTCAGTTCGCCGCTCAGCACATCCATGTAGCCCTTGATAAATTTTGCGCTCATGACGGGAGTGCTCAGGTAGTAGGTGATGCCGCCGCCGATATAGGGCCGGATGATCGGAAGCCACGTAATCGGGTAGGTGACGGAAAGGTCGCCGTTCATCGCCACGAACTTCGGGGTGGTCTTGCCAAAAGGCACACCGTCGAATTCGAGCTCGATATCCTGCTCCATGGCCTTGCCGCCCGGGCCTGTCACCGTCATCGTGGAACTGTAGGAACCCCACGCCAAGTTGTAGGTCGCTTCGACATCGATGATCGGGAGAAAATCGACCCAGAGCTTGAGACCGAAGCCCTGCATTCCGCTGAACGATCCGTGCCTGTATTCGATCGACGAACTGAGTTCGCCCACTCCAAAGCTTCCGATGCTCTCGTTCTTTGTCTTGTCGAGGCTCGTGCCGAAATTCGGCGCATAGTGGAAGCCCAGACCGATGATGGCAAATGACGGGGAAACGCAAAGGGCGAAAGCCGCGGCGAGCAATTTCAGATTCATTCCAAACTCCTTGAATTTTTACCCCCAAACTACATAAAAAAACGGAAAAACGGACATTTTTAATTTTCGGGGAGCGTTCCTTTGGATTTTTTAGCGGGAAATCGGCTTTTTGGGATAAGGCGCCTACCCGGCGAGGGGCAAGAGATGCGGTGGGAGAGATGAGGGAGTAGGGATTAGTCCGCAGACATCTAAGGGAATGAGCAATTAGCAATGGGAAATTGGTCTGCGGACGTCTAAGCTTAGTGGACAGTGGTCAGAACGGCATACATCTAGGCTTTTGGGACGAGCTAAGCGGGATGCGGGGTTCAGAGCTTAGTTGAGAGAACTTAGAGCTTAGAATAGCGAACATTTAATTTTGTAAGAAACAGTACAAGGAACATAGTCCAATGTCATTCCCCGGCTTGACCGGGGAATCCCCTTTAAGGAATGGAATTTGACAGGTTAGCGAGCTTGCCGAGCTAAGTCCGATAATGACAGGCTAGCGAGCTTGTCAAGCTACGCCCGACACGTATGAAAACAGGTTCTAAGAACTTGTTTTCATAGCGAGAATATACTATAATAACGTCATGAAAGAAGCAAGGCAGAGGCGCAAGCCGTAC
>CAKUTF010000052.1 GCA_934691725.1 uncultured Fibrobacter sp.
GTCTAGATGTCCGCATTACTGGTCACTGACTTCTGACCACTAGCCACTAAACCTAGACGTCTGCGGACTAAACCCTAATCCCTAAACATAGATGTTCGCAGACCAATTGCTCATTGCTAATTGCAAATTCCTCATTCCCTTAGACGTCTGCGGACTAATCCCTATTCCCTAATCCCTAGTCCCTAAACTTAGACGTCCGCAGACCCATTGCTCATTTCTCATTGCTCATTGCTAATTCCCTTAGGCGTCCACGGTTCCTTATAAAGATATTCTCTAAAATCCCAGGCTGATTTCCGCCATGTAGATGCGGCTTTCGTTTTGGCCCGTGTAATAGCCGCGCTCCTCGCCCCATGTGGCTAGTTCCACTTCGACGAACCGGAACATCTCGATGGCGATTCCAGCGGACGGATAGCCTCCGTGAAATCCCCCGGAAAGGCGAAGCTTCAGAAGCCTCAGGTTGTCGTTGTAGCCCGGGAACGCGAGGAGAACCTGTTCCACTTCCACGCCGAAGTTCAAGTGGCTGAGCGTCTTGTAGTTGTGCGCCGTCGAAAGGGCGTTCTCGAAGTCGAGCGCGAAGTTCACCTTGCGGGAGAAAGCCGTGTTGCGGTTGAAGAGTCGCGGGCTGTAGGCCATGCCGAACGTGAGGTTCGGGAGGATGCGTTCTCCGCCGAGTTCGTTGAAGAAGATGTTGTTGCACGAGGCACCCAGACGAAATTCTCTTCCTGCGCGGTAGAGAATCCCTAGATCCATGCCGAATCCGAGATCGCTCCACGACGTAAAATCGGAATAGACTTTGTCCGTGCGGTCTTCGAGCGTGTCCCCGATGCTTTCGAAGCTCGAAACGTCGATACGGAAAATTTTCATCGTCTCGCGTTTCGCCATCTTGAAGCCCGCGCCGACGGCGAGGTTCTCCGTGATGCCGTAGGCTCCGCCGAACTGGGCGACCGCGTCGATGTAAAACGTGTCGATCCCGAAGAACGGGATGATGATTCCGTTGTCGATATACGGGGAAGTAGTCCCATCGACCCAGATCGCTCCGCCGAAATTGTGGAAGGCTAACTCCGCGTCCGCCTTGGCGATGAGCGTAAAGAGAAGATGGTCGAACTGGTTCAGCTTTTTCGTGAGTTCGGGATGTGCCGCGAGCGAATCGGCAAACGCCCGCTCGGCGGTGACGTCCTTTCCTTTGGACGCTTTTTTCGCGCTGCTGTAGAGGTCCTGCAGGTCCTCGGAAAAATCATAGACCTTGCGGGCTTCGTTGAAGGGACCCGCTCCGCCGACGTTTAGCCTCATGTCGATTGAATTTCCGGGATAGTAGCCAAGTTCGGGGAACTTTTTGAAGTTTCCCAGCTTTCCCATCTGGTTAAGTCCTGCGTAGTTGTAATAAATCGCTTCCTTGTCGTCCGCGATGGCGACGTGGGCGTTTCCCATGGCGTAGGCGCGTAGGGACTTGTGCCGCGGTCCCTGGGCGGCGAAGCTCACCGTGAAAATTCCCAACAGGAGAAGGCTTGTTAAAACTTTCATGACGCTCCCTACCGGTTCCTGAACCAGGCCTTAAAGTCTTCTTTCGAATAGTTGTTCCAGCATCGTCCGACGAGAGCCTTGCGCGCTTCGAGCGGGTAGCGGATATCCGTCGAATCCGTGTCTAACGCTATCGCCTTTCGGATTTCGAGCGATGCGGAATCGCTTGCGGAAATTTTTTCAAAATCCTTGGCGAAGAGGATTCGCCCGCTTTTCAAGAGCGTCCTCTCGGCGGCTTCTTCCTTTTCGCCGTTCTGGTCGTGGTCGAGGCTGTCGTTTCCTATGCCGATAAATGTGACGCGCGCATCGGAATCTTTTATTAGCGGAACGAGCCGCAGGTCTTCGTCGATTAAGCCGTCTCCGTCGTTGTCGATGCCGTCCAGAATTTCTTCGTCGATGCATCCGTCGCCATCGTTGTCGATGCCGTCGCCTAGCCTGTAAAAGAGAATCGAGTATTCGACCGTGCTTGCCGTGGAATCGAAGAATGTCGAATCGTCGAGGATGTCGGAAAGTTCGGGGAGGATGTCTTGCACGAGACGCTTCAGGTCGTCTCCGAGCGTGTCCATGTCCGCATTGAACCGGGAAGCGAGGTGCGGGTCGGTGAGAGCCTTGTCGTAAAGTTCGCTTGCATCGATTTCCACGGAACCGTCATCGCGGAGGGAAAGCTCCACGTTGGAATTTGAACCTTTCCTGAACCGGAGAATCGTATAGGCGAATTCGAGAATGGCGTAGCTCGCCGAAAAGTTGGAGTAGGAAACGTTCCCGTCCGAAAGCCTTTGCGCGGGACTGTTTCCTGTGAGCGTGTCCCGCCGGACAAGTTCGCGGAGCGGAACGAGGGCGCTGTAGATGGATTTGTAATGACGTTCGACTTCGGCGGAATCGAGGTCCATCAGCGGAATGGAAGCGTCGCTGTCGATAAGTCCGAGCAGCTTGAACGGGTCGCCGCCGTTTCGGTAGAGGTTCGCCTTGGAAAGCCCGAACCACGCTTCGGACTTGGTGGAATCGTTCCGGATGGCGGACGAAAAGTACTCGGCAGCCTTCTCGTAATCCTCGTCCCGGAATCGCGCCTGCCCTTCGATGACGAGCATGTCCGTGTCGCTCGATTTGACGGAAACGTTTTCCGACGGATCGAAAAGATTGCATCCGACGACAAGGACTAGCGGAATGGCGCAGGCAACGGGAAAAAGAAATTTCATTGGAAGACTCCCGAAAAAAGCGGACAGGAACGAAGTAAAAATAGATTCCTCTTTTAAAAAGGGAACGGCAAACCGGAAATACACTTCATATATTTGAAAAAGAGGATGCCAACTTGGAATACTTTCCGACAAAATCTTACCGGCACGCCGTTCTTCTGATGCGTTCCCTCCTAACCTCTGAACGGGAAAGGCTCCGCTCCGTCGCGAAAGCCTCCGCGCGAGACGCAGCCATCACGGAAGGGAATTTCGCTTCGGAGCTTCCGGCGATCATCCGCTTCGCGAAAGCCTACGAGAACGCCTTCATGCGATATCTCTCGGCGACTCTTTCGCAACACGCATCCGGGATTTCCTGCAAGGCGGGCTGCGGCAACTGCTGCCACCACTTTCCGATGTCCGTCGAACCGTTTGAGCTCGCGCTCTTCTATTCGGAAATTCGCAAGTCCCGGGCCCTTTTGCCGATTCTTGAAAAGTGCCACGCCCGGAGCAAGGCGTATCGCGAACTTTTTCGGGAGGCCGAATCCGAGGGAAGTCCCGATCCGGACGATTCGGCACTTGTCCGTTATTTCGAAAAGGGAATCGCCTGCCCGTTCATTTTGTCTTCGGGTAGCTGCGGCGTCTATGCGTTTCGCCCGGTGACATGCCGGATGTACTTCAGTGAAACGCCGGGGAAGTTTTGCGTGCCGGAACATCTTCTCTCCGAAAGGAACCGGAGCTTTATCGTCTATCTTCCCGACGAACTCGAAGAACTCATCGCGGATATTTCTGCGCACTACGCGGATCTTTCCATTCCGGAAAGTCTCTACGAGGGAATTCTCGCGATGAACGTTCTCGAACCGGATTTTGTGCTGGCGGAATCCCGGGAAAAATGCTTGCAGGATACGAAAACGGATGACGGCTGAACCTCTGCAGACGGATCTTTTCGGGCCGGCGAAAGTGCGGTCGCATCTGGAGTATTCGGCGGAGAACCTCCTTTCTTCGGACGGGACTGTCGTATTTCTTTACGCGGACCGCATCAAGAAAAGCTTTCGCGCTCGGAAGAAAATTTTCGAGAACAGCTACGAGCTGATTCTTCCGTCGTATATGAAGTCCCGGGAATTTTTCCCTGTCCGGGAACTCGCCGCGGAGTGGGTCCGCGTTTCCTTCAAGCGCAAGACGGCGGGGAACAAGGCCCGCGCCAAGGAACTGCTCTCCCGGATATGGAAGGCTACCGACCAGATTCTTTCGGATGCGGGACTTCCGCAGGTGACAAGGAATACAAGGTTTCCGCCGATCCGCCCCGTCGGAAAATTTCACGACCTGACGAGCGTCTTTGACGCCGTGAACGAAACGTATTTCGGAGGCGAACTGAAAGCGCGCATCACATGGAGCAATCGCGTCGGCGGCCTAAGCTTTCACACGGTCCGCAAGGATCCGCTTTCGGGAGAAATGGTAAACCTGATAAGCATCAGCCGCGGATACGATTTTGAAAACTGTCCGTTTTTCGCTGTCGCCGGAGTAGTCTATCATGAATGCCTGCATATCGCCGTTCCGCCGGAATCCGTAAACGGTCGCCGCATTGTTCACGGCAAGGTCTTCCGCAGCCGGGAACGCCGCTACATCTATTACGAGCAGTGGATCAAGTGGCACCGCGAAGTCCTTCCGAAGAACATCCGAACCTTGCGCTTCCTAGAAAGGTTGCACCGATGAAAGTTGTCGCCCCCGATTTCTACCGGAGTTTCCGCTGCCTTGCCGGAGCGTGCCGCGATACGTGTTGCGCAGGCTGGGAAGTCGATGTGGATTTGAAAACCGCCGAGCGTTACGCTTCTGTGACAGGACCTTTTGGCGAAAGGCTTTGCCGCTCCATCTCGGACGGGCATTTCGTCCTCGACGCTTCGGAACGCTGCCCCTTTCTCGACGGAAATAATTTGTGCGAAATCTACCGGGACCTGGGCGAAAAATTTTTGTCGGACATCTGCCGGGAACATCCGCGGTTTGTTGAAGTTTTTGGCGACGTAAAGGAACTCGGGCTCGGGCTCTGTTGCGAGGAATCTGCGCGACTTCTCTTCGCTTCGAACGACCCGCTCCGCCTTGTGGAATATTTCGACGACGAAAAGCCGGAAACATTGGACGGCGAATCGCGAAGCCTCCGCGACGAGATGTTCGAATTCCGGACGGAAATCCTTGCCCGGCTTTCCGATAGGAACGTTCCCCTGTCGGCGCGAATTTCCGAAACGCTCTGTCTCGTGGCGACCGCCCAAGGCGAAACGGTTTCGCTTTTCGAGTTTCCGGCTGGAAAAATCTGGGGTGAAATCTGGGATTTTCTCTCGGGCCTAGAAAGCCTCGGGGATACGTGGGACCAGGCGCTCGACCGCATCCGAAAAGAATGGTTTTGCTCCAAAGCGAGTGGTCCTTATTCGGAAGCGGACGGGGAACGAATCGTCGCGTATGAAATTTTCCGTTACCTGGGGAAGTCGCTTTACGACGGCGACATGCTTTCAAAAGTCAAGTTCGCCGCGCTCTTCTGGCTCATCCTCCGGAAGTTCGGGGAGCATCTTGCTTTTGGAAGTTCCGGGGATTTCCTGAAGGTCGATGCGTTGAAACTGCTCTCTAGGCAGCTGGAATATTCGGAAGAAAACATGGACGCTCTCGTGCAGGCGTTTGCCGAAAAGCCTTTCTTTTCGACGGGAGCCTTTCTCGTCCTTGCGCGGGAATTCGGGTGAAAAACTTTTTTGCTCTCGTTGTTCTTTTTTTGGGGATGGTTTTTGCCGAAGAAACGGGGAATTCAGCCATCGCCTCTTTTCCCGACAAGTTTTCCATCCAGCTGATCGCGCGTTACAATTACGCTTCGCTTTCCGGGGAGAGCACGGACGACAAGGTCCTTGCGACCAACCGGCCTGTCGATCTCGGGCTTGGCGGCGGCTACGGCGACTGGACGTGGAGTTCCTTGTTTACGCTTTCGTTCGGCGCGGACTCCGAGAAGCCGAAAACGCAGGCGACCGACTGGCAGCTTAATTATTACGGAGACCGTTTTTTCTGGAACCTCTTCCTGAAAGCAAACAACGGCTTTTACTGGAAGGATTCCGAAGCGGATGAATTTAGGAAGGCGAAGCTTTTGACGGTTTCCGCGGGCTACGATATCGACTATCTCTGGAACCGGGAACATTCGCTCCGGGCGGCGTACTCGCTTGACCGCAGGCAGAAGAAATCGAACGGCAGCTTCATCTGGGGCGCGGGCGTCTATTATCACGGATTGGTTTCACTGGATTCGCTCCTTCCGCAATACGGCAAATACCAGCAGTTCATCCACCTGGGACCGAGCGTCGGATACTCCTACACTTGGGTGTGGCAAAACGGATGGTTTTTCAATCTGCTAGGAGTCGCTTCGACCTCGTTCGGGAAAAATGTCACGCGGAACCAGTGGATGCGTTTCTCCCAGGTATTTCCGAAATTCGCTGTCGGCTACCACAGCCAAAAATGGTCTGTCCATTTTCCTTTTTTCGTGAATGCTCTTCTGCTTTCGTCAAATGACGGGGAACTTGACGATATCTTTTTCAGCGCTTCCGGCGGCTTCATGGTGACAAGGCGCTTTTGATTTTCGAAGCGATTTTTTCGGCATCGGTAAACGCGCAAATCGGAAGACAGAACGTTTCCCGTGAAAGGGCGCGCGCGATGATGTTTTTCTCTGCGTCCTTTTTTGTTTCGGGAAATTTCGCAAAGCACGGTTCTGCGGAAAGCGGACGTTCGTAGTAGATGCGCGTGGGAATTCCTTGGCGGAAAAGCTTTTCGATTGTCTCGTCCCGATTCTCGCTTCGAACGGCGTATTGCGCAAAGACGCTCGAGTTTCCGGCATTGATCCTTGGAATCTGAAAGCCCGGCATGGCGGAAAAAATCGTATCGTAAATTTTGGCGTTCTGCTTTCGCCGGGAAAGCTCTTCCTTGAAATGCCTGCGCTTGACGAGGAGAACCGCAGCCTGGATGGCGTCGAGACGGCTGTTCGTTCCGATGGAGGCGTAGAGTCCGCTAGCATTCTTTCCGTGCATCGCGAAACTTTTTGCTTTTCGGAAAATGTTTTCGTCGCATGTCAGCAACGCTCCGCCGTCACCGTAGGCTCCAAAAGGCTTCGTCGGGTAAAAGCTCGTTGCGGCAACCGCTCCGAAGGAACCCGCTGCCTTGCCGCCCTGGAACGCTCCGAAGCTCTGCGCGGCATCTTCGAGGATCCACAGCCCGTGCTTTTGCGCAATTTTTCTCAATTCCTCGTAAGCTGCGCACTGCCCGAAGAGATCGACCGCGATGATGCCGACGGTCCTGTCCGAAATTCTCTCTTCGGCGGAAGACGGCGAAATCAAAAAATCTTCTCCGACATCGGCAAAGCGCGGAACGCCTCCGGTTAAGACGACCGCTTCCGCCGTCGCGACGAACGTATAATCCGGCACGATCACCTCGTCGCCGCGTTCTAGTCCAAGGGCTTCAAGCGAAAGGATGAGCGCACTTGTTCCGCTTGCGCAGGAAAGGGCATAGCGAATATTCAGATCCTTGGCGAAAACGTTTTCAAACTCTTCAATGAACTTGCCGCCAATCGGGTTTCCGCTTCGGAGAACGGAGGCGATTGCCGAATCGATTTCTTCTTGATAGGCGGCGTATTGTGCACCGAGATTGACAAACGGAATCATAGGTCAAAATTATAAAAGCCGATTGGGTGTGTGGTTGCTGGTAGGAAATAATTGAGAGGAATCAGGAGACGGGAATCAGTGGTCAATTAGCAATGAGTAATTAGGAGTGAGGATTTGGCTGTTTATCAGAGGTCAGTGACTAGCAAACAGTTAGGGAACAGGGAGAAGGGATTAGGAAGTAGTTATCAGAGCGTATTCAGAACTGAGTGCTTAGAACTTAGTTGATAGTTAATAGTTGACAGAAATCAGGAAACAGAAATCAGGAAACAGAATTCAGGAAACAGAATTCAGGAAACAGAATTCAGGAAACAGAATTCAGTTGTTAGAAGGGAAGAGGGATGTGGAATACGGGATTTTGGAACGTGTTTAGAGCTTAGATTTGCAGACGTCTATGCTCTTGCATCTCGGAAGTTCAACGTCATCGGCTCTGACCACTGGACACTGCTCACTGCCCACTGAGTCTAAGCTCTCAGTTCTATCAACTAAGTTCTGAACCCCGTGTCCCGCTTACCGCTTCCCAAAGCTTAGACGTTCGCAGACCAATTTCCCATTGCTCATTGCTCATTGCTAATTGCTCATTCCCTTAGACGTCTGCGAACTAATCCCTACTCCCTAATCCCTGTTCCCTAAATTCCGGTTCTGCTATCTTTAACCCATGCACAATTCTCTGCCTTTTGAAAACCTGTTCCCCGCTGTCCGCGAAGCGAGCCGTATCGCAATGCGCTTCTTTGAAAACGGCTTCGATGTGGAAACCAAGCCGGACAAAACTCCGGTCACTTCGGCGGATCTTTCGGCAAACCGAATCCTGCTCGAAGCCCTGCATCGTCTCTATCCGGAAATCCCGGTTGTTTCCGAGGAGACTGAACCGCCGCGTCTAGGGGCGTCGGTCGGAAGGTTCTTCTTGGTCGATCCTTTGGATGGAACTGGCGACTTCATCGCGAAACGCAAGGAATGGACGGTGAATATCGCCCTAGTGGAACAAGGTCGGGTCGTTCTCGGGATTGTCGCCGCTCCGGCCCTAAACGAATTTTTCTACGGGTTTGGCGACCGCGCGTTCAAGACGACCATCGACGATGTTTCCCTGAAAAATATCCGGCAACTAAAGCTTAAAAATCGGTTTTTCCCAAAAATCTCCGAGCGAAAACCTCGGATTCTGCGGAGCGTATCCCATCTCGAACCGGCTACCGAGGAGCTTCTCCACAGTCTTTCGGGAACGGAAATTCCCGTCGGATCGAGCCTTAAGTTTCTGCGCATCGCAGACGGTTTTGCCGACTACTATCCGCGACCTTTTCCCTTGCACGAATGGGATATCGCCGCGGGACACGGCGTACTCAAGGCTGCCGGCGGAAATGTCTATCGCTTCGGAAGCGATTTTGAGGTGGAATACGGTGCGAAAGGCTTCGTTTCTCCGCCGTTTGAAGCGTATTGAGGCTTTAAAATGCGATTCCTCGCCAGGAGACTTGACCAAAATTCTTTTTTTTGCTAATATTGTTGCAACATTTTAAGGTTTTCACCCGGAGATATAAAGGTGCCAAATCATCAGTCTTGCAAAAAACGTATCCGTCAGACCAAGAAGCTGACCGCTATGAACCGTTCCGTCCGTTCCGCTATCCGCACGAGCCTTAAGGCTATCCGTGGCGCAAGCGACAAGGATTCCGCCCTCAAGGAAATGCCACGTCTCTTCAGTATGCTCGACAAGGCCGCTGCGAAGGGGCGCGCCGGTTTCAACGCAAACCGTGCCGCGAACTACAAGGCGAAGGTCGCGAAGGTCGTAAACGCTTTGGCTGCCAAGGCTTAATTCGCCCAATCGAACGAATTTATGAAACCGCGGACATTCCTGCTCGCGGTTTTCGCTTTTTTGGGAAATTTTCATTCCGTTTATCTATATTTTTGTTAGATTGTTTGAAAACGTCAAGGAAGAAGAATGTCATCAATCAACTTCGCTACCCGTGAAATTAGTTGCAAGGTCGTGTATTACGGTCCGGGCTTGAGCGGCAAGACGACAAATCTTCAAGTGATCCATCAGAAAATGCCCCAGGACAAGCGGACCGACATGGTTTCCTTGGAAACGGAAGGCGACAGGACCCTGTTTTTCGACTTTCTCCCGCTGAACCTGGGAGACATCAAGGGGTTCAAGACCAAATTCCAGCTTTATACGGTTCCCGGACAGGTCTATTACAACTCGACCCGAAAAATCGTTCTTCGCGGCGTGGATGGAATCGTTTTCGTGGCGGACTCCCAGCGTTCCCGCGAAGCGGAAAATTTGGAAAGCTTGCAGAATTTGCGCCAGAACCTGGAAGATTACGGGGTGAACCTCGACGAAATCCCGCTCGTTCTCCAGTACAACAAGCGCGACATGGAAAATGTCTTTACCTTAGACGAGATGAACGCCCTCTTGAATCCAAAAGGCATTCCCTTTTTCCCGGCGACTGCGCATAACGGAAAAGGCGTCGTGACGACGCTCAAGGCGATTGCGATGCTTGTCATCCAGCGTTTCAACGTTAAACAGGGATTTTTACGAAAAGCTGCGGACAGCGTTCACAACACGGGCGTACACGATGTGACGTTGAATGGAAAGGAGGGCGTATCCATTTCTCCGGCGGCCCAGGCGAAGACCGTTCCGCATCCGGAATCCGTCCTAAACCGGTTGCCGGAATCTCCGGAGCGTCCTCAGGCTGCGGAAGCCCTTCCCGATCTGGGTTCTACGCTTTCGTCTGCAGCGGCTTCACCGTTCCGGATGCCGAATTTTGTGTCCCGCGCAGTGGCAAGCGAACCGGGAAGAGGCGGCCTTTTCCAGAAGAGCGCTTCGCCATTTGGGCGGCCCGTGCAACAGCCCCCGAAGCAGCGGCCTTTCGGAAGACCCGCTTTTGGCGCGGACGATGACGGCGCAGACGATGACGACATCGAGCTTCGCCCCTATATACCCAAGAAGAAGACTTGATAGAAGGTATCTGGAATGAGCGATTTCACAGTTTATACCGACGACGCGAACCGTGTTCGCCGTTTGATGCAGGCTTACCAGTCGAATGTAAAGGCTGACTATATCATGCTGGTTCACCGCGACGGTTCCATCATTTCGGAAGTCGGTTCCATCGGCATGGATACGACTCCGCTAGCGGTCTTGAGTACGGCGTCTTTCGGAAGCGCAAAGCAAATCGGGGTGATGCTCGGCGAGGGGGAATTCCGCTCCGTTTCCTACACGGGTTCAAAGCGTTCCATCTACATCGCTCCGGTAGAGGACGCGCTTCTTCTTGTCCAAATTTTCCCGGGCAAGCTCCCTAGCCGTATCGAGGATTACAACAAGCTGCTGGTGGAAAAGCTGGTGGAAGCCGTTCCCGCGTTCACGCAAAACACGAGCAAGATTCACCACTAGGAATTGCCGTGAAAGGCTTGCCACCTCTCCGCTACCTGCGAAAGACGACTCTTGTTTTCCTGGTCGTCTTTTTGTGTTTTATCGTGCATTGTATCTATGTAGCGCTAGACAGTTCCGAGAAATCCCCGGAAGGAGGGAATGTATCCGATGCGAGGATGCTCTCCGGTGTCGTTTGCCGGAATATCGTAGGCGGGGCGCCTTTTGGCGTGGATTCCGTTTTTCCGGTACACACGCGGATCCATTACTATTCCGAATTGCCGAAGCTCGCGTGGGATGTCCCGGACCGTCGGGTGCTGCACATCTGGTATAACGGGGCGGATACCGTGCAAAAGTCGCATTGCATATTGTCGGAATCTTTCTGTGAAAGCTCCATCGCTCCGCAGCTGCTCGGACCCGGGGAATGGAGCGTCGATGCCGTGGAAGGTCGCAGGCTCTTGTCTTCTCGCCAGTTCAGGGTCGAACCGTCAAGGGAATAGTCCTTGCCGTTTTTTTTGGGATTTCTGTTTTTGCTGGTTTCGTCGGGAGCGTGGGCGATGGAAAGCTATTCAAGGCTTTCAAAAGATTCCGTACCGGTTTTTCGCGGAATTCCTTTTCTGAAAAACGACTCGACATCGCCCGGTTTGCAGGACGCTTCGCGGGATTCCCTGAAACTCGAAACGAACGGTTCGAAAACCGTGCAGGTCATCGTGGGCGACGGCGGGACCGAGGTAAACCAGGAACTTCACCTGTCGATACGTGGCGAGGCGACAAAAGGCGTCTTTGTCGATGCGCTTCTTTCGGATGTCGGGCGCGAAGCGGGGGAAGAGCGGACCGCAACGCTTCAGGAAGTGGACGAGGTTCATTTTCGGGTGGAGACGGAACGCGCTTTTTTGCATCTTGGCGATATGACATGGAGCGAAACGGAGCTCGGGCTTTCGGGACTTTCGCGGAATACGCTCGGGATTGCCGGAGGATTAAAGCTAGGGCATTCCGAAGTCCGGGGAGCTTACGGCTTTGACGAACTAGAACACATCCATTCGACGTTTCGGGGTGTCAATGGCGAACAGAAAGGCTATCTCCTTTCTTCGGGAACCGGGGAAACCTATCTCGTCGCGGTGCCGGGTTCGGAAACGGTTTACCTGAACGGGAAAAAACTCGTGCGGGACGTGGATTATACGGTAAACTACGCCGGGGGAATCCTCGATTTTTTGGGAACGCTCATCCCCGGTTCGGAAGACGAGATCCGCGTGGAATTTGACGCGTACAATTCCTTGGGAATGCAGATTCTCAAGGCGGCGGACGGAAAGTATCGCGGGAAAAATCTTTGGCTGGATGTCGTCGCGTTTGAACTTGCAAGCGATACGTCGCGCCTCAAGAGGCGGACCTGGTCAGAGGAAGACGTGGAAACCTTGCGGAAGGATAGCGGGAATGAATTTGAACGCCCGGATTCGCTCGGGATGCTGGACCGTCCGCGGATGCTTCGAAGGTTCGGCGCCCGGATGCGCCTACAAAAGGGAAACCATCTGTATGCGGACGGGGAAATCGATTACGGCAAGGCGGATACGAACATGCTTTCGAAACGCGTCGGGGGACCTTCCGGGCGTGCCTACCGCTGGCTGCTTTCGAATGACAGTACCGAATCCCAGAGGTTCGCTCCGCTTCGGGTCCTTGTCTCGGGCGATTACGAAGAGGAAGGCTTTCGGCAGAACGATTTTCAAGGGACGGTCCGCAACTGGGATTCCTACCTCTTGCGCGAGCTTTGGGACCTGGATAGCGCTTCGACCGAAGGTTCGCTTCGCTTCGATGAAATTTCCTTGAGCCTGAAGCTCCCCGCAAAGTTTTTTTTCGGGACGGAATGGGGCTACCGTCGAAGCCTGAGCGATGGCGAAACCTGGAATTCTTCGCGATTTCGCAGTTTCCTGGAACATCGGACAGAAGACGTTTTCGGGGAGGTTTCCTTTGTGCGGATAGCGTCGTTTGAAAAGTTTTCGTCGGAACGCTACCAGGGAATTGTTCGGGGCGAAACCCGGAGCGGTTTCTTTCGTCCGTTCGGAAACGCCTCCTATTCCGTCTGGATGAAAGATTCGGATGCGCTTTCGGAAAGGCGTTCGGAAAAGGCCAATGCCCGGAGCGGAATTGAACTGGTCGGTGTCAACTGGAATACCGAAGCGGCTCTTTTTGGAACGCGCGTTCGGACGGGGAAAAGTTTTTCCTTGCTGGAAGATTCGTTGAAACAGGCGGGCTTTGAACATTCGATGGGCTACGACGGGCGGACCGTTTCCTTTTCGCATGTCTTGCAGTATAAGCGTACGGACGTGGATACGTCAGGCACGTCGAATTCTTTTCTTTCCGAGGAAGCGGTCCGGTTTGGATCGTCTTCTTCGCCGCTTTCGGGGAGCGCATCGTACCGTCTGGGCCTCACCCGGGAAGTTCCCTATGTCCCCATCTACAAGGCGGTCGCTCCGGGAACGGGAGATGTACTTTTCGACAGTCTTGCGGGCGTATTTGTCGAAGGCGTCGATAACGGAAATTTTGTCTATGAAGGGATGGGGCGAAGCGATTCCGCGGATGCCGTACGGGCGAGTTCGGCGAAACTCTCGCTGGACATGACTTTTCTGCCTCGAATGCTCGGCGTTTCCCGGGGAATTCTCCGCGATCTGGAGTTCTCTTTCAGCGGGGAAAGCGAAGGCCGCGATACGACGGGAAAGACGCTTTTTCTTCCGCCGCTTCGGAACGGTTCGCTAAGGAAAATGACCAGCGGAATTTTCAACGGGGAATTTTCGTTTCTGTGGACGGAAGTTAAAAACCGCGGTTCCGCGGAGTACGCCGTTGGCGTGTCAAGCGAAAAACGGAATACGGTAGGCGGGTATCTTGAAAAACGTTCCTGGCACAGGCTCACCGGCATTTATAGCGGTCGAAAAAAGGAAACCTGGGAACTTTCGCCGGGCCTTGAATTTGTCGATTTGCAGACCGTTCAAAAGATGGACTGGAAAATCTACGAGGCTACCGCTTCCTGGAAAAGGGAACTGCCGCTTCATTTGTACGTAATCCCGAAAGCTTGGCTTCGCAAAGGAACGGGGAAGGATGAAAGCGGCGGTATGGACGCTTTTCTGCGACAGGCGTCTTTTACGCTCGGATACGACGATGACCGTCTTGTCCGCGCCTCCAACGAATTCAGCGCGACATTTGTCTCTTCAAAAAATTCCGTTTTGCCATACCAGATGGTTTCGGGATTTGGCAAGGGGACGACTTTCCGGAATTCCCTTTCCGCGTCGGTCGATGCGAACGAATATCTTTCGCTTGGCTTTTATTATGTCGTTCGGTTTGGATCGGCGGAATCGGGGATCTTCCAGAAGATGTCGATGGAGGCTCGCGCTTATTTCTAGGCTAACGATGAAAAAGATTTTTCCCGCATTGTTTTTTTGCTTCGTTTGTGCGTATTCCTCGGACTGTATCGTCCAAAGAGTCGAATCTTCCGGAGACGTCGAAAAGGAATTCGGCGAACGCTTTTTAAATAGCTTATGTGAAACGCTGGAAAAGGCTCTCCGCGATTCGGTCGATGCCCTTTCCGAAAACGGCTACCCTTTTGCGAAAGCTTCTTATTCGATTGATTCCGCAGGGCTTGCGCGCGTGTCGATTGAGCGGGGAAGCGCCTGGGTCTGGGCGGCTGCGGAAAACAGGGAATATTCCAAAAGCAAGAAGGAAACCTTTTCGCGTCTTTCGGGTCTTGAAGCGGGAAGCCTCGTCCGCCTTTCGGATCTTGGACGCGCAGAGCGCAAGCTTATCCGTTCGGGATATTTTGAAGAAACCGCTCCGCCAACGCTTTACCGGGATTCGGCGCGGAGCAGGCTCTTTCCGGTCTTTTCGATGCGTGACCTTTCCGTGAACAGCGTGGAAGGCTTTGCTTCGTATGCGAGCGGCGAGAATGGAGGTTTTGCCGGGAACATAGAACTTTCGCTTTACAATATGAGAGGAACCGGGCGCGACCTGAACGTTTCGGGAATTTCCGGCGATTGGGAGCGTTCCTTGTCCGCATCGTACAAGGAACCATGGCTTTTGGGGAGCGGCTGGAACGGAATAGTCCGCGGCTCGTTTGAAGATGATTCGACGTCTCGCACGGCTCTTCTCGAAGCGGGCCTTTCAAGAAGCATCGGATTCTTTTTCGAATTCGCCATTCTCGGAGGTATCGGAAACGATCGCTCGACCTATGCGCTCGAAACGAAATTTGAAAATATCGATCGCATCGTCTTGCCTCGGCACGGGCAGCGCCTTTCGGGGACTTTCCGCGTGACTAGGGAACGCTCGGATTCTTCGCACGCATTCGTCACGGATTTACATGCAAACGGTGAATTTTTTACGCCGATTGCCAGAACGCTAGTCTTGCATTCGTCATTTTCTGTCGGAACGCTTTTGCCGACGGATCGCCGTTTTGGCAGGAGTCTTCTTTTTTCCCTGGGGGGCCTAAAAAATCTCAAGGGATATCGACCGGGATTTTTCCGGACGCGAGCCTACGGCACGTCGGAACTCGACCTGCAGTGGCGCATGATGGAAAACTTGGCGTTGCACGGCTTCTTTGAACCGGGACTGCATCGTGCGGAATATCCGTCGCATGGATGGTCCGATACCTACAGTTACGGACTTGGAATTTCGCAATATCGCGGCTCCTGGAGTTTCTCGCTTTTCTATGCGCTTCACCGCGGAACGGGGGCGCTTGAGGGGCTTCTCCATTTCGGAATCAAGACGTTGTTTTAGAACGCAGACATCTAAGGGAATGAGAAATTAGCAATTAGCAATGAGCAATGGGTCTGCGGACGTCTATGTTCAGGGATTAGGGACTAGGGAACAGGGATTAGGGATTAGTCAGCAGACGTCTAGGTTCAGTGGCTAGTGATCAGTGAGCAGTGGTTAGAACCGTGGACATCTAAGCTTAGGGACTAGGGAACAGGGAATAGGGAATAGTTCGCAGACGTCTAAGGCAATTAGCAATGAGCAATGAGAAATGAGTCTGCGAACGTTAAACTTCCGAGATTCAAGAACA
>CAKUTF010000053.1 GCA_934691725.1 uncultured Fibrobacter sp.
AGGCGGATTTAAGTCGTCAAGTAAATTTGTTTAACTTGCATGCAAATATACTCTAGCGGTGTCAAGAATCCAAGCCTCTTTCTCGGCCTGTTGTTCAGTTTCCACTCGATCCGCTTCACCTGTTCCCTGGTCAGGCCCTCGAAGGACGACCCTTTCGGCAGGTACTGCCGTATCAGCCCGTTCATGTTCTCGTTCGCCCCGCGTTCCCACGAACGGTACGGGTGCGCGAAGTAGTAGCCGATTTCCAGTTCCCTCGCCATCCTTGCGTGACAGGCGAACTCCTTTCCGTTGTCGGACGTGACCGTGTGCAGGAATTCCCTGTAAGGCTCGAACGCGGCAATCACGGTGTCGGCCAGATCGCCGGCATCCTTTGTGGCGAGCGGCTCCAGGATGCAAAAATTGGACTGCCTGTCGTTTGCGGTGAGGATGTTGCCGACGTGGTTCGCGCCGTTGACCAGGTCGATTTCAAAGTCCCCGAAACGGTTCTTCATTTCGACCTCGGCGGGCCTGAGCCCTATCGGCGTGCGGCCCACGATGGAGCAGCGCCTGTCCTTGAGCGGGCCTCGCCTGCGGTAAGGTTTCCTGCCGTGCCTGAGGTGCGTCCTGAGCCCGGAAACGCCCTTGACGTGGCGATAAATCGTGGGGACGCTGGGGGTTTCCTTCCCCTCCAGACCCCTGCGTCCCACGACCTGTTCGGGCGAGAGGTCGTCCCGGATCATGGCCACCGTCTCTGCCCAGACTTCGTCGCTATACCTGTAGTGGACGTGAGCCTTGCGCTGCAGCCATTCCGCCCTCCTGTCGGCCTTGTCCGAGTCGTACTTTTCCCTGCCCCCGTTGCGCTTCAGTTCCCTGGAAAGCCCGCCCGGGGAGATTCCGAGCTGGCTTGCGACGGTTTTCTGCGAATGCCCGGCATCCAGCAGGGCCTTGATTTGGTATCTTAGATATCGGTCGAGTCTCATCGCCTGTCCTTTTCGTGGTTGGAAACGACAAGCTGGAAACTTGGCTGTCCCCGGGATTCGTTTCCCGGGGATTTTTTTTGCTGTTTTCCGCCGCGAATGGATTTACTTGACGATGATAATCCGCGTCGCCTCTAACCCCATGTCTATTTCAATTTTTTAGTTGCTAATTTTTAGAGGGGACCTTTAAGTATTTAGGCATTCAAGCCGTTTTCGGCCTCTGTTCCGGTTATCGTAAGCACAAAGCCATCGCCCGGTCGCGCACGGAAGCCTTGTATTTTTCTTTACTTGAATCACTTAAAAAAGAATTGTCCAGCATTTTCTCCATAACCGGCACGGAATCAACAGCTTGCTTCATAAAACGTTCTGCACGCTTTTCGACAACGCCGACTCTCTTGGCAAATTCCATGAAATCAGGAATCCCATAAAAACCGTTCATTTCGTAAAACGGCGTGTTAAAATCGTCTTCGTCCTTGAACAGGTCAAGAGCCATGCGGGACATTTCGTTGGGTATGTGAAGCGAAGTGTTCAACAAGTCGTAGGCCGGCGTCAATTCGTAAATTTCAGGGGCTTCGGGCATACTGCGCAGTGAAAAATTCTTCGCATGGGCGTCGCCATTGCATACAAGGTAATTGAATAAGACAGTTCTAAAAAACACCTCTACCGCAACATCCGCCGCGCTCACGTATTTTTTTATCAGACCTGCAATTTCTTCGTACGAAATCCCTTCGTATTTATAGCTGCTTCCGTTTTTTTCGGGTACTAGCCCCGCGATTTGCGCAAAGTCGCTCTGGTTGATTCTTTCTCCATTTTCCAGTACATCAAAACGTTTGGTAATATAGACCGGATCTCCATTTTCAAGGAAAAGCAAGGCAGACAAGGCCGTAGGAATCTTGAAAACGCTTTTTGCCATTAGCATGGTCACGTGTTCATTCGCCGGGGAGTCCTGAAAATTATCGTAGCGATTTTGCAATGACGGTTTGAGAATATGGGTTCCGCCACGGTCCGTATTCACAAGTCTTTTGCCTTCCACTCTGGCGGAAAATTTAGTCTGCGCACCGGAAAGGGATATCCTTTTTATCGCTCCGCCTTCGGAAAAGGATAGTTGAGAAATGTTGTAATCCAAGGTTGCGCAAAAACCGGAAACCCCAAATAATTCCCAGGAACACTTGGGACAGAAATCGCGGCGGGTCTCTTTTAAGCAGCAGTGACATTTTCCCATTGTTTTACCCTGGGCGAACCGTGACTGCTCCGACGGTTTCATAGTTTGCGAGTTTCAGGAGCATCGTGAATTTATCCGAAGGCGATATGCCGAGACGCTCGCAAAAAAAGTCCCGGTTTAATCCTTCCGGAAGCAGCCCCTGAAAATAGGGAAATAAATAGGGAGAATGGAAAATGCGCCTTTTCTTTGGCATGTCGATGGCGATAGACGGATTGCTCGACATGGCATATTTCGAATCATAGAGGAAGGTATAGCGCCGTTTATTTTTTAGCAAATAGCCGGCAAGAGTATCGTTGTGATACACACAGGCAAATTGAATCTTGGAAAATTCTTCAATCATTTTTAACCCTCTCGCTCAGCGAAACGATGAGACCTAAAGGCTTTATCATTTTACTCAAGACGTTTACGGACGGGTTGGAATTTCCTGATTCGACAGAGATGATAGTCCTTATGGAAACACCTGAAATTTCGGAAAGGTCCTGTTGGGAAAGACCCAGTTTTTTCCTTCGTTTCAAAATTAGCCGTGCAATGTCTTTCATAATAAACTGCAATATATTGCTTGTTTTGCATATAATATACAACAAAACATGCAAATTGTCAATGAAATATGCAAGATATTGCCGACAAAGTCAAGGTTATTTTGCAAGCTTTCCCATAATTAGGACTATTCATAACTACTCTCCAGACATTAATTCCGGGAGAAGGGTGTCGCGGAGGGTTGTTAGCCTTTGATTTTCTCCTTCCAGATTTTCCTGTTGTTCAAAAATTGGATTGCATAGAGCAGTGAACGCGTCAAGAACTTCATCGGAAGGAATTATTGCATCAAGACTGTTCATGAGCGCACCAGACGCTTCTTTAAACGTTGAACCCGATGCTTTATTTTCAATTTCATCGATGTGCATTTTCAAGTAGAAATATACATAGGGTGTTCCAACATTTTGTTTTGGAACGACAGATTTAAATCCTTGATTTGTGCAGACTTCATTTTGTGCAATGGAAATGTAGCCGATGGGAGCTCGCGAACTGAAAAGGATGGAAGCCTTCGGCATTAGCTTTGCGCTGCTGTTGTCGTAGCCTTCTTGGGTGATGTCGATTTCACCTTTTGACGTGAACTTGTTTGGGTGTAAAGAAAGATCTTTGGGCGTAATCCAGGCTATGCCGTTTTCTGTGTAGTATTCTTTCTTTGTTTTGGATGGTGTGCCTCCGCCGACAACGGTTCCCAAATCAGAAAGTTTTCCTTCTTTCCAATCCCCCGGCATATTCCCGCCAAATGGTTTAAAGTCGATGAACCAGTTCTTGAAGAGCGCCAGCGCCTGTTCCTCCAGGTTCCTGTTTATCGCGCTGTTGAGTTCTATCTTGTCGTCGAGGCTTCCGAGGATTTCCGCGATGCGGCGCTGCTCCGCAAGAGGGGGTAGCTTGATAGGCAAGTTTTCAATATCCGACGGCTTGATTGCCGGATACGCCGACGTTGACTGTTCCGCAACCGCATGAAGGGCTTCCGTGTTTTTATACTGGATTAGGCTGTAGTAAACGAAATCCGGATCCGCCCTCGTTTCGTCGATATCCAGAACGGAAAAACCTGTCGAGACGAGAAAATTTTCCGGAATATTCTTGATGATTCCGAAATGTTTCTGGTTCGGTCTGACCGTCGAATAGATGATGCTGTCCTTGCGGACTTTTCTCTTCGCCCGGCTCGGCAACTCTTCCTTCGTCAGGTCGATGAACTGAATTTCCGATATCCTGTTTTCCGTGATGTTTCCCGTGTCGAGATAGTTCGCAAATTCCCAGTTGTCTTTTGACGAATAAGTGAATTGATTCGACTTTGCAATTTCACCCAGCTTGACTTCTTTCCATTCGCTCATAGGATTCCAAAGATACCATTTTCACGCCGCCGTTCCTGTATTTCCGCTTCTTCCCCTGCCGTTATCCGTCCCCATCGGACAACCCCTGTGCCATTGCCGGGCTTAGCTCGACACGCTCGCTAGCCTGCCAAATCCCATTCCTTAAAGGAGATTCCCCGGTCAAGCCGGGGAATGACAGAAGAGTGGAATGCCGGGAAATGACATCGCGCTTCTCAAAAGCTTAGACGTCCGCGGACTAATCCCTACTCCCTGTTCCCTAGTCCCTGAACATAGACGTCTGATGCTCTGACCACTAGCCACTGACTACTAAGCTTAGACGTTCGCAGACCCATTGCTCATTGCTTATTGCTCATTGCTAATTTCCTAAGCATTCCTCTCCAAGCCTACCAGGGAGCCACCCGCAGAATTTTTCCGCCTGTTGCTTAAGGGGAAGAATTTTTATTATCTTAATGGAAAAAGAACATAAAAGAGGAAACCTGGATGGGACATAATCTCAAGGAACTACGCGACACGATCCTTGCCGACATCACAAAGGACTACCTGGATACGGCAAGCGACGAATTTTTATCCGAAACCGAGCTTGCGGGACTCGATCGGGACGGCGATATCTACTTCACGGAACAGGGACTAGCGTCCTTTGACTATTCCCCGGATCTTCTCCCATGAAACACATTCTCTTCCTATTGCTTGTCCTCTTCCTTATCGCCTGCCAAAAGGAGGAACCGGTCGAAACCGCCGAAGCCCCGGCAGAAAAAGCAAAGACGCTGTGCGAAAAATACGTGGCGCATATCCGGAGTCCGTTCGTCAAAACTTTCCAGACCAAGGAAATCTGCATGGATTCGGTCCACCTGGTCCTTTTTCGGGATCCTTTCCTGGATCTTAAACCGGGACCGTATCTGCCGTATCTGCCGGATCTGTCTTCCGACATCCAATCCTACTCCAGTGCATTCCGCCACAACCTTATCGAATTTGCGACGGTAACATCACCGAAAACCCGCAAGACGGACAGTCTTTTTTCTTTCAAAATTGAAACGACTCGGTTTGATTTTTCAAGCCTCTCTATGCCTAGGTTCGGGAAGGAAACAGACAACATCGACATTCCTTACGATAGCATTCCCCCTTTCTGTGAACCCAATGAACTTGACACAAAGGTCAATGTTTTCAAGAAAAGCGCGACAGAACTATACCTCCAACACGGATTCAATCTGGACATCTATTCCACCGAAACGGGAAAACTTCGCCCCAAAATCAACGCTTTCAAGAAAGAAATAACCATTCGCGGAGAATGCTTCAATCCGACACCGTCATTCGGTCGCTATGTATTCTACACGGATTCAAGCATCCTGATCAAGGCAAGTCCCAAGATGCATTCCAACTACCTGGAATACTTTTTCAAAGGGGATTCGCTCCATATGGCGTTACAGCCCGATTACTGCCTGGTGATGGCCTTTTACAGAGATAACGGCGAAAAACAGGTTTACTCGAACAAGAACTGTACTCCGGAAATGCTCAAAGCTCCCCGAAGCGTGTTTCGGAGAGCTGAACCAAGAGATTGTTCTATAGTTTTCTACTCTTACCCGTAACGCTAGCCACATCCGTTCGTTGTTTAAAAAGCCGTTTCCGTAAAATGCACAAATAAGCACTACGCAGACAAAAAGATTTACTATCTTTTCCGAAAAATTGGACCGGGACGCCGGGTCAAGGCGAAAGCGGTTTCAAATTTTATTCATATTTGGCACGATTTTTAACGCAAACGGTTTTAGGTCAATTCTATGGCAGTCAAATACACGGAAGACAACATCAAGTCGCTCGAATGGCACGAGCACATCCGGATGCGGCCGGGCATGTATATCGGAAAGCTCGGCAACGGGCAAAGCCCGGACGACGGCATCTACGTTTTAGCCAAGGAAATCATCGACAACTCGATTGACGAATTTGTCATGGGCGCGGGCAAGCGCATCGAAATCGAAATCCAGGACCGGGAAGTCCATGTGCGGGACTACGGGCGCGGCATTCCGCTAGGAAAGGTCATCGACTGCGTTTCCAAGATGAACACGGGCGGAAAATACGATTCCGAAGCGTTCCAGAAGTCTGTCGGCCTGAACGGCGTCGGAACGAAGGCGGTGAACGCGCTATCCGAAAAGTTTATCGTGCAGAGCTTCCGCGACGGCAAGTGCAAGAAGGCGGAATTCAGCCGGGGCGTCCTGGTCAAGGAATACGGCGAATGCAGGACGGACGAAAAGACGGGTACGGAAATCATCTTCTCGCCGGATCCGACGATATTCGACAGGAACTACCGCTTTCTTCCCGCCTACATGGAAGAAAAAATCTGGAACTACGCCTACCTGAACACCGGGCTTACGCTCGTGATGAACGGGAAGGAATACGTGAGCAAGAACGGGCTGCTCGACCTTCTCTCCGGGCGCGTTGACGATACGCTCCGCTACCCGATAGCCCACATGAAGTCGAAGGATATCGAAATCGCCTTCACCCACGGGAACCAATACGGCGAACATTACTTCAGCTTCGTGAACGGCCAGCATACGACCCAAGGAGGGACCCACCAGCAGGCGTTCCGCGAAGGTTTCGTCAAGGGAGTCCGCGACCACTACAAAAAGGACCTGGATCCGTCGGATATCCGGAACTGCATCATCGCGGCAATCTCCATCCGCATCCAGGAACCCGTTTTCGAATCCCAGACGAAGACGAAGCTCGGCAGCACGACGACGGCTCCGGGAGGACCTTCGCTCCGCACCTGGATCGTCGATTACGTCGCGACCGAAGTCGATAACTACCTGCACAGGAATTCCGAAGCGGAAAAGGCCCTGCAGGACCGCATTTTGCAAAGCGAACGCGAACGGAAGGACATCGCCGGCATTCGGAAGCTCGCCAACGAACGCGCGAGAAAAGCGAACCTGAACAACAAGAAGCTCCGGGACTGCAAGGTCCACCTGCCCGACGCCAAGAATCCAGTCCACAAGGAAACGATGATCTTCCTGACCGAGGGCGATTCCGCATCGGGAACGCTCACCAAGGCGCGAAACGTGCAGAACCAGGCGGTTTTCAGCCTCCGGGGAAAGCCGCTCAACTGCTTCGGGCTGACGAAGAAAGTCGTGTATGAAAACGAGGAATTCAACCTGCTCCAGCACGCGCTCGACATCGAAAACGGCCTAGACTCGCTCCGCTACGACAAGGTAATCATTGCGACCGATGCGGACGTCGACGGGATGCACATCCGGCTTCTCCTGATGACTTTCTTTCTCCAGTTTTTCCCGGAACTAGTCGAGCAGCGACATCTCTACATTTTGCAGACGCCCCTCTTCCGGGTCCGAAATTCCAAGAAGGACAAGGTTCTTTACTGTTACGACGAAGCGGAACGCGACGAGGCGGCAAAGACGCTTGCCGGCAAGGATTTGGAAATCAGCCGGTTCAAAGGTCTCGGAGAAATCAACCCGGACGAATTCCGCCAGTTTATCGGCGAGACGATGCGGCTCGAAAGCGTCGTCTCCCCGCCGGACGCATCCCTGAACAAGATGCTCGGCTACTACATGGGAAAGAACACGCCCGAACGCCAGAACCGGATCGTGCAGAACTTGCGTACCGAAGCGGTAGAGGAACTTTAAATGAGCGACGAAATCAAGAAAGACGGACAGGATAGATTCGCAAGCGCGCCCGAACCCGAAGTCAAGAGCGATACGGCGATTCTCGGACTTTCCAATGCGAACCATCTCGAAAAGCTTTACGACGGCTGGTTCCTAGACTATGCGAGCTACGTGATTCTCGACAGGGCGGTTCCCTATTTCGAAGACGGCCTGAAGCCCGTGCAGCGGCGCATTTTGCATACGCTTTCCGAAATGAACAACGGAAAACTGAACAAGGTCGCGAACGTCGTCGGCGCAACGATGCGGTACCATCCGCACGGAGACTCTTCCATCTACACGGCTCTTGTCGGCCTCGGCCAAAAGGACCTGCTCATCGATACCCAGGGAAACTGGGGAAACCCTCTCACCGGCGACAGCGCGGCAGCGGGCCGTTACATCGAAGGCAGGCTTTCCCAGTTTGCCCAGGAAATTCTCTTCAACGAAGAGACGACCGAGTGGATCCCGAACTACGACGGGACGCGCAAGGAGCCGCTCACGCTTCCCGCCAAGTTCCCGCTTCTCCTCGCCCAGGGCGTCGATGGCATCGCCGTCGGGCTTTCGACGTACATCCTTCCGCACAACTTCAACGAACTCTGCGAAGCGAGCATCGCCTACCTCAAGGGGAAAAAGTTCTCGCTCTACCCGGACTTTTTCACAGGCGGAACCATCGACGTTTCCCACTATGACGACGGGGCACGCGGCGGACGCGTAAAGATTCGCGCCAAAATCGAAGTCCAGGATTCCAAGACGCTCGTTATCCGCGAAATTCCCTACGGAACCACGACCGGCTCCCTCATTGAATCGATTGTCGCGGCAAACGACAAGGGGAAAATCAAGATCAAGCGCGTTGACGACGATACGGCGCAAAACGTCGAGATAGTCATCCATCTTCTGCCCGGTTCCGACCCGCAAAAGATGATCGAAGCGCTCTATGCATTTACGGACTGCGAAAAGTCGCTTTCCCCGTGCACCTGCGTCATCATCGACAAGAAGCCCTGCTTCACGACCACGACAGAACTTTTAAAGCTCAGCACGGACCATACGAAGCGCCTGCTCAAGTGGGAACTCGAAAACGAACTCCGACACACGCAGGACAAGTGGCACGCGACAAGCCTCGAAAAGATCTTCATCGAAAAGGAAATCTACGAGACAATCAAGAAGGCGAAAGACCGCGACGACATGATAAGGCTCATCGGCGAAGGCCTCAAGCCTTTTGTCGGAAATCTCCGGAAGGAAGTCTCGGACGAAGACATCGAAAAGCTCGCCGCGCTCCCCATGTCAAGAATCGCACGGTTCAACCGCAAGAAGGCGGACGAACTCCTCGAGGAACTCGACAGGCACATCGAAGAGGTGAACGAGAACCTGAACCACCTGACCGAATACACCATCAGCCATTTCAAGAATATCGAAAAGAAATACGGACAGGGGCGCGAACGCAAGACGCAAATCGCGGAATTCGGCAAGGTCGATGCGGTGCACGTCGCCATGGCGAACCAGAAATTCTATGTCAACCGTCGGGAGGGCTTTGTCGGGACGAGCTTAAAAAAAGAGGAATATCTCTTCGACGTTTCGGAATACGACGACATCATCGTCTTCAAGGCGGACGGTTCCTACAAGATAGTCAAGGTATCCGACAAGGACTTCGTAGGCAAGGACATCATCCTGGTCGAAAAGTTCAACAAGGACGACGAACGGCGAATCTACAACGTCATCTACCAGGACGGCAAGGAAGGCCCGGCACTCATCAAGCGCTTCAATGTCGGCGGAGTCACCCGCAACAAGGACTACCCGATGGGCAAGGGAAAGCCGGGAACGAAGATTCTCTACATTTCCTCGAACCCGAACGGCGAAGCGGAAACGGTCAAGGTCATTCTCAAGCCGCGCCCGCGGATCAAGCTCAACTTCGAAGTCGATTTTTCGAAAACCGAAGTCAAGGGCAGGAACACGCTCGGAAACGTCGTGACAAAATATGCGGTCAAGGCGATTAAAAAGGTTAGCGCGGGGGTAAGCACGCTCGGAGCGAAAGTCTTCTACTTCGACGCGATTTCCGGGGTAGTCAGCACGCAGCGCAAGGGCGACGAACTCGGCGAATTCGGGGAGAACGAAAAGCTGCTCACCGTCCGCAAGAACGGCATGGCCCGCCTGCACGAAACGAAGGACCCGGTCCTCGTCGGAACGGACATCCTCTACATCGGCAAATACGACCCGGAGCAGGTTTTCACCGTCCTCTATTTCGAAGGCGAAAACTACACCTACATGGTCAAGCGGTTCTCGCTCGAAAACTGCCCGACGACAACCGAGTTCAACATCCTGTCGGATAATCCGGAAACCCGAATGGTCGAATTTTTCGCCACCGAGGAAGCCCGAGTCTCCATGGAATACCAGTCCGGGCACAAGGTCGAAAAGGAGGAACTCGATCTCACGGAGCTTGCGGACATCAAGACCTACAAGGCTCTCGGGAGCAAGTTCACCGCAAAGAAGGTCAAGCGCTTTACCCGGATAGAGACGGAAGAAAACGGCGGAGAGCTTCCCGAAGACGAAAAAGACCCGAATTCCCCGGACCTGTTCGGCTAGAGGTGCAACATGACGATTGACGAAATGCTCGGGCAGGCGAAATCCGTCGCGATATTCGCCCATGTACATCCCGACGGAGATGCCATCGGTTCGAGCCTCGGACTTTACCGCTACATCCGGGACAACTACCCGGAAATTTGCGCAAAGGTCTTTCTCGAAGCGTTCCCCGACAAGTTCCGAATCCTTCGCGATGCGGAAAGCATCGAAAGCGAATACAGCGGAGAGCCCTTCGACCTCGCCATTCTGCTCGATACGCCGTCCATCGACCGCATCGGGGCAAAAGGCGCCGACTGCCTCAGAAGCGCAAAGCGGACATGCAACATCGACCACCACGTCAGCAATCCGCGGAACCTGTGCGACCTAAACATCGTCGAACCCGGTTCGAGTTCGGCAAGCGAAACGCTCTACACGCAGCTTTCCCCCGAAAAAATTTCGAAGGAAGCCGCCAACGCGCTCTACCTCGGAATCGTCCACGACACGGGAGCTTTCAAGTTCAGCAACACGGGCAAGCGGACGATGGACGCGGTCGGAAGCCTCATCGCCAAAGGCTGCGACTTTTCGAAAATCATCAACGAGACATTTTACACGCGCTCCTACACGGCTACCCGCATCACGGGATTTGCGATGGAACGCTGCAAGACAGCTCTCGGCGGAAAGGCGGTCTATACATTCGTCACCCCCGAAGATCTCGAACGTTTCAAGGCGACTCCGCTCGACCTCGGCTCGGTCATCGATGCCATTCGCGAAGTCTCCGGGACAGAAGTTGCGATATTTCTCTACCCGACGGGCGACGATTACAAAATCAGCCTGCGTTCCAACTACACCGTCGATGTCAACCGGATAGCGAAAACATTCGCCGGCGGCGGACATGTCCGGGCGGCAGGCGCCACCGTCCACGAAAGACCCGAAACGGTCATCCCGAAAATCTTGAAAATGGTCGAAGAACAGCTAGGCTAGGAAGGCAAAATGGCAATCATCCGCAAATTTCCCGACGCATCCGTCAAGTCCCGTTCCGAAAAGCGCTTTTTCGAACTGGCAAGCCAGCTTTCTGACGACTGGTATCTCTGGATGAACACGCAGCTCAGCTTCTTAATCGACAGTATCCGGGGGGAATTCAACCGCGAAATCGACGGAGTCCTCTACAACCCGAACTGGGGAATGCTGCTCGTCGAATGCAAGGATGGATCGATTACCGCCGAGAGGACGAACGAAAACCTCGACGAACTCGTCTGGAAACAGTCCGGAAGAAACCTTTCCCGTTCGCCCGCGGACCAGGTAAAGACAATCATCCACACGCTGCACGACCATTTCAGCAAGCTGTTTCCTAAGGAAGATCGCGGGTATTACCGCATTCGCGTCCAGTGGGCGACATTTTTCCCGGAGATGGAATCCGCGGAACACATCATCGGGTCGATTCCCAAGTCCCATCTCTTCCTCAAAGGCGACGCCACATCGCCTAGGATTTTTGAACAAAAAGTCAAACGTGCGCTCACGACAAAGGAAAGCTCCTTCGGCGGGAAGCCCTACCCGAACGAAAGCCTTTCCGGGGAAAACCTGCAAAAGCTGCTCGACTTCTTCGCCTCGTATGGGGAACCTTCCTGGCCGGAACTTTGGGCGATGAACGAGTCGATGCGTGTCCTTCCGACCGACCTGCAAAAAATGCTGATGAAGACGATTACGCGGAACAGCCGGATGCGCATCGAAGGCGTCGCCGGTTCCGGAAAATCGATGCTTGTCAAGTGGGAAGCGGAACGCCTCGAAAAGGAAGGAAAACGCGTCGCGGTCCTCTGCTACAACGACCTTCTCGCCGAACAGCTCGAACGGAGCCTGAATCCCGAAAAGCTTCGGGACTTTGCGGTCGAAGTCCACTCCTTTCACCGTTTCGCCCAAAAATACGTAAGGCTCGCCAAAATTCCCGGAGTGCCAAAAAAAGAACCGCGCGCGCCAGAAGCCAAGGAGAGCTATTTCGAAAACCTTCCCGCCTACTTCGACAAGGCGCTTGACATTCTCCGAAACGAAGCTTCAAAAAAGTCCGGGAATACGAACCGTTTTTTTGATGCACTGCTCATCGACGAAGGCCAGGATTTCGAAAACGGCTGGCTGGACACGGCGCTCAAGCTTTTGAAGGACCGGGAACACGGCACCGTGCGCTTCTTCTACGACCCGGCGCAAACGCTCTATGCGCGGGACGTCCTCGGCAATGCGACCATCAACGCCATGCCCGTCATGGTACTTCCCTGCGGTTACCGTTCGACCAGGAAGATTCTCGACTGGATCTGTTCCGAAACCGATATCCGGATTCCCTGTTACGACAACACGCCGCTCGGAAAAGACGTCGAAGTCCGCTTCTACACCGAACCATCCAAACAGGCGGAGATGCTCAGGAAGGAAATCGAAAGGCTACAAAGGAAAAAGGTCGATCCCAAAGACATCCTGGTCGTTTCCCTGCACAGCCGTAACCATTCCGGCCTAAAAACAATCGACAGCGAAATTTTCAAGTGGAGCGAAGTGAACGAATCCCTCGACAGCCAGAAGATCAACATCGTCTCCGCGAGACGCTACAAGGGTCTAGACAGCCGCGTCGTCATCCTTTGCGATATGACCGCTTCCCAAAGCGATCCGGGATTTCCCTACAGCGATTCCCACCTTCTGCTCGTCGCCGCGACCCGCGCCCGGGAGCACCTTATCGTTTTCAAGGAACGGAAAAAAATTTAGCGAAGCCCCCGCCATTCCGCTTTTCTATTTTACCGAAAAAAGGACGCACCGTGAACAAGAAAATTCTTCTCATCAACTGGCGAGACATCAAGAATCCCGAAGCCGGCGGTGCGGAACTTTACTTTCACGAGATTTTCAAAAGACTGAACGGAAACGGATTCGATGTCACGGTTCTCGCCCACCGAGTCAAAGGCCTCCCTGACGAAGAAACCATCGACGGAATGCGCACTGTCCGCATCGGGAACAAGTTTCTATTCAACTACTCCGCATTTTTTTACGCAAAAAAGCACGGAAAGGAATACGACTTGGTTGTCGAAGACCTGAACAAGATTCCCTTCTTCACGCCGCTCGGAGCAAAGACGAAACGCCTCCACATGGTGATGCACTTTTTCCGCAAGTCCATCTTCCGCGAAACGGCTTTTCCGCTCGCCCTCTACGTCTATCTGATGGAACGCGCCGTCGCGCTTTTTTACCGCGATGAAAATTTTCTCGCAATTTCCGAAAGCACCAAGGATGAAATCATCGACATGGGAATCCGCGCCAAGAAAATTTCCATCGTGGAACCGGGCATCGACACGAAATATTTCCACCCGACGCAGCCCAAGGCAAATCCGCCCGTCATCTCCTACATCGGGCGCCTGATGAAATACAAGAATGCGCAATTCGTCATCCGCGCAATGCCACGCCTCAGGGAGCTTGTCCCCGGAATCGTCCTTGAAATTGCGGGCAGCGGCGACTATCGCGCCGAACTTGAAAATCTTGTCCGTGAAAACGGCGTCGGCGATTCCGTCAAGTTTCTCGGGCGAATCTCCGAAGAAGAAAAGCGCAACCTTCTCAGCCGGTCATCCCTCTTCATCAACCCGTCCTTCAAGGAAGGCTGGGGCATCAACAACATCGAGGCGAACCTTTGCGGAACCATTTCGATGTCAAACAATGTCGCAGGGTTGAAAGATTCCGTCATCGACGGCGAAACAGGTATCCTCTACGAAAACTCCGACCCGGAAGGCTTCTGTGAAAAAGCCGCAGACATTTTGCACGACAAAAAGCGCCTCGGAATTCTCGAAGAAAACGCGAAAAAACGCGCGCTCGGCATGGGCTGGGACGCGATGGCGGAAAAGATGCGGCAAGTCATCGATGAAATTTTAGCGTAGCGCTTTTGAACCGCGGACGTCTAAGTTCAGTGGTTAGTGATCAGTGGGCAGTGGACAGAACCGCAGACGTCTATGTTCAGGAATTAGGGAGTAGGGATTAGTCCGTGGACGTCTAAATTCAGTGGATAGTGTTCAGTGGTCAGTGGATAGAATCGCAGACGTTTAGGCTTTTGGGAAGCGGTAAGCGGAACGTGGGACACGGGATTTCGAAACGAACCATTTCTGCGCACTGTCATTCCCAGGCTTGACCGGGGAATCCCCTTTAAGGAATGGGATTTGACAGGTTAGCGAGCTTGTCGAGCTAAGCTCTGAACCCCTGTTCCCTGACTACATTTCTCATTGCTAATTCCTAATTGCTCATTTCTAACTAACCACTGACTCCTGTCTCCTGATTCCTCCTGCTAGCTATCCCACAATCAACTAAGCTCTCAGCTCTAAGTTCTAAGCTCTGAAAACGGCTCGCTCAGCAGTCTAATCCCTAGTCCCTGACCACAGCTCGCTTAACTGTCAATTCCTCATTGCTAACTGCTCACTAGCCACCGACAACTGACTTCCGATAAAACTCGAACATCTTTTTCACGGTCGTCCGAATGTCCGTTCCGCGCCAAAATTTTCGGATGCGGGAATTGTCCGCACACAGATACGGAATATCGACAGGGCGCATCTTTGCGGGATCCGGAATAATTTCAATCGGGACTTTCGAAAATCCGATGATCGTCTGCAAAAGTTCGGACATGGAATGGGCAACGCCCGAACCTACATTGTACACCGAAAACTCGTTTTCCGTTTCGAGCAGCATCCGATAGACGTGAGCGACATCTTCCACGTCCGAAAAATCGCGGACCGCGCCCAGGTTTCCCACGAAAATTTTCCCAGGCGCATTACTCAAATCGATTTCCGCCACCTGCCTAGCAAAGCTCGGCAAGGCGAACCTTGGAGACTGCCCTACGCCCGTGTGATTGAACGATCGCGTGCAAACGATTTTCATCCCGTATTTCTTGCGGTAAAGCGAAGCGAAGTTTTCCTGCGCGATTTTCGTAATGCCATAAGGATTGCTCGCTTCGAGCGGATCCGTCTCTTTTAGCGGAGAATTTTTGGGAGCGTATTCCTCCGCACTGCCGACGAGAAGCGTCTTGGCTTCCGACGAAAATTTTTGGACGGCATCTAACAGGTTCAGCACGCCTTTTACGTTCACATCGACGGTCGTCTGCGGATCTTTCCAGCTTTCCCCGACCGAACTTACCGCAGCCAGGTTGACCACGAAATCGGGAGCGGCTTTCCGCACGGCGTTTTCGACAGCGGAACGATCCAGCAGGTTGAATTCGGGAAAGTTCGCCTGGAAAACCCGATGGTCCGCAGCTTCCAGTTCGCGGACAAGATAGCCTCCGACAAATCCCGAAGCCCCGACGACTAGCGTTTTTGGCATCAGATTTTTCCTTCGGCAAGAAGCTTCATGTCGCTCTCGACCATGCGGCGCACCAGTTCCTCGTAGGAAATCTTC
>CAKUTF010000054.1 GCA_934691725.1 uncultured Fibrobacter sp.
GAGAAAACAAGCGCGAGACGGAGGGAACGCCTCGCGAACATGACGCCCGGGGAGCGCGAACGCTACCGGGAACGCATACACGGATACTACGTCCGCTACCGGGACAGGCGCAAGGCCGGGAAAGGACAAACACAGGAGAAAACACCATGAAATATAACGGAATCGAACTGAAAGAGTTCACCAGCGACAAGACGGTCATCTTGAACCCGCCCAAGGAAATGCTTGTATGGGATTTGGGAGACGTGGAGCCGTGCAAACGAATGGTGATGGCATACGTCCCAGGCAGAACATTCCGTCCGGTAATCACAAGGGGCGAAGAATATTCGTCTTGCGCCGAAATCCCGGAAGAGCCGAAGCCTCGCCGGGCGACGAACCTCGAGCTTATGAAATGGCTTGCCCAGGGGAAAGGATACTGCAATAATATATTAAGCTCGGGAGTGTGGGCCACCTATGAATTTGACGCCGACATTGCGGACAAGCCTTGTTTCGAGAACTTCCGCGTCCGCAAGTGGGAGGACAAGGAATGGCACGAGCCCACCGCAGACTACATGGGACTGGAGGGATAGACAATGCTAATCCTACCTAACCGAATCTACCGGCACTTCAAAGGGAACCTCTACCTCGTCACCGGCGTCGCGGTCAATGCCGGCAAGGGCGGCGAACTCTACGTCGTCTATCGGGCACTCTACGAGGACTGCCAACTGTTCGTGAGACCGTTGGAAGAGTTCCTTTCACCGGTAGACAGGAAGAAATATCCGAACGCAAAGCAGGAGAAACGCTTTGAACTTACAGACATTGCCACGGAGAAATAAACATGATGCCTAGCAACAAGAATCTCTATTCGGACATGGCGGAAGTCGCCGACCTTCCCCTGCGCAAGAAAGTCTCGGCGACCGTGTGGGCGGCAATCTTCTGCATGGCTGGCGCGTTCGGGCTTACCGCCGGCGCAGGCCTGGTCATCGCAATCTGCGATGCCATCCCAGTATTGATCAAGCACTGGTTCGGATAAGGAGAAAAACCATGACAGAAGAACAAAAGGAATGCGAATACTGCAGTTTCGGAACAATCGGGTACGGACACGGGAGCGACTTCAGCACCAGCGTCAGCGACGACACCGCTTTCCAGGTGTGGAAGGAACCTGGCGGATACTATCTCAACGCCTGGGGCAGGACTCCCGACGGCGACAAGTACGACGCGGAATCCGGATACATCAACTACTGCCCGATGTGCGGACGCAAATTGAAGGAGGACTAGATGCCGATAAACAAAGCCCTGAGGGAGCGCGCCAAGGTTCTCTACAGGAAGCTCCACCCCTACCGGGACGCGCTCGAAAGCGAATGCCCGGCGGACGTGAAGCTCGCCCTGCTCATCAACCGCTGGCCGAACCCGTGGTGCGCCCTGCAGGAACTCTCGAAATCCATCCCGTTCCAGGAAAGGAAGAAGCTGGAGGAGGCAAAATGACCGGCCCGATACTGGAACCCCTCGACCCGATATACGGCAAGGAATGCGGACAACGGGATGCCAATCTGCGAATCCGCAAAATAGCCAGCTACAACCGCGAACGGGAAAGACGCATCGCGAAATGCTGGGACTGCGGATACTTTTCGTACTGCTTCGACCCCGTCAATTGCAGGAAGGAGAAACACGGATGAACCCGACCGACACCGACCCCGACTGGCAAAGATGGCTCGCGGACACGATGTCGAGACGCCCCCGTGGGAACTCCTACGTCGAGTGCGAGCGCGGGATCGAGGTCGGGGGACTCCTCCTCGCCATCGAACGCGGAACGTTCGCCTGGCGGCGGAGCGACCCGGACACGTTCTGGCTCGACGTGCAGCTCTTCGTCAAGTACAGGCTCTCCGACGACGACATCGGCTTCATCGCGAGCCTCCAGCCGGGCGTCGACCAGTACAGGCTCCACGCCGAGGAAAGGAAAGCCTACGCGGAAATGCAGCGCGGATTAGCGAAACTGAAAAGCATCATGAGGCGGAGGCTTTCGGAACAGGCGGGAATCGAGGAATACAACCGCGAACATCCCGCAGAAACCAAGGAGAAACAATGAGACCGATACCCGAATTCACCGGCGCGAACGGCTACCCCGTCCGCCACGAGCCCTACTTCGTCACGATCCCCCTCTCGGAATGGGAGGACATGACCGACGAGCTGAAGCGCCTCAGGGACGAGAACGCGAGTCTGAAAGGAACACCCGGAACAAAGGAGGACCAATGAGGACAATGAAAAAGATAGACGGAAAGGAATACATGACGGCGGGAAAGGCGGCGGAAATCCTCTCGCTCTCGAAACCGACCGTCCTGCTCAAGTGCCGGCAGGGAAAGCTCTCCCACCTGCGCCTCGGCTGCGAATACCTGTTCCTGCCGGAATGGCTCTCCGACTTCGTGAACGAGAACACGAAGATAGGGGTCGCCAAGTGAAGCGCTTCGGGATAAGCCAGCGGAACAGGTCGCGTGGCAACAGGACATGGTACGGGCGCATCTTCGACACGGAAACCGGCGAGACCTCCTACGTCTCGCTCGGCACGACCAGCCGCCAGAACGCGCTCGACTGGCTCGCCAAGGCGAACGCGGAGCGGTTCCTCCCGAAAAGGAGCGAACCGAAAAACCCCGCGATCGGGGCCTGCATCGAGGCGTACCTCAAAAACGTCGGGGGCGTCCGGCGGCGCGACCCCGGGACGCTCGCCCTCTACTCCCGCTACCTCGGCGAGCTTTCCCGGTTCTGCAGGGAACAGGGGATAGACGGAATCGCGGACTTCTCGGCGAGGGCTGCGAGCGACTTCATGGCCACCCTCGCAAGGAAGTCCCCGCAGACGGTGGCGTGCGAAACGGGCGCGCTCCGGTCCTTTTTCCGCTGGGCGATAGACGACTTCGACGTCGCCGCCAAGAACCCCTTCCGGAACATCCACCCGCCGCGCATAGCGAGAAAGCCGCGCGAGTTCTGGACCGTCGAGGAATGCGAGCGGATAGTCTCCGCCGAGGCGAATCCCGAATACCGGTGCTTCTTCGCCCTCATGGCGTTCGCCGGGCTGCGGCGCACCGAGGCGCAGAAGGTCCGCACCGAGGACATCGCGGGGGGAAAGCTCCGCGTCACCGGGAAGCGCGGGAAGTATTCGTCACTGCCCATAGGGAAGCGCCTCGCAAGGCATCTCGACGAATACAGGGAAAGCTCGGGAATCCGGGAAGGCTTCCTGTTCCCCCGGCTGTCCAAGGTCCGCGCGGACGGAAAGCACCTCGCCGCCACCGTGGAGCGGGCCGGACTTTCCCCGGAAGGCGCCCACTTCCACCGCTTCCGCCACTCGTTCGCCTCGAACCTGCTCGTCCGCGGGGCGTCCATCAAGGCGGTCCAGCTGCTCATGCGCCACGAGAACGTGGCGCTCACCCTGTCCATCTACTCGCACCTGCTCCCGAGCGACCTCGAAGCCGCGGCGGATTCCCTCTGACGGACTTTCCCTCGACACACGATTTACACACACGGACGCAAAAAGTCCCCGGATTTTTCCCGATTTCTTTCCCCACGATTTAACACTTTGAATCCGCAGAAACCGCATAACCGCGCGGTTTTCCGCAAAAATCGGCAGAAATGGGAAAGACGGCACGGAATTTTAGTATAATAGGAGACATGGATTCAATCAAGACAATCGTCGTTGCCGGAGGCACCCATGGCAACGAACTCACCGGAATCAAGCTCTACGAAAAATGGGCGGCAGACAGCAAGTGCTACGCTGACAAATGCCCATCCGCAAAAATCTCCCTGGTCCACACGAACATCGAAGCGACCGAAGCCTGTCGCAGATACATCGACAAAGACCTGAACAGAAGCTTTGCCGAAAGCCTTCTTTCCCTAAAATCCCCGGAAGCCTACGAAATCCGGCGGGCGCAGGAACTGAACGATAGGTTCGGCCCCAAAGGCCTAGACACCCGGACCGACCTGCTGATAGACGTCCACAACACGACGTCGAACATGGGAATCTGCCTGATACTTTCCGCGCGCGACCCTTTCACGATGCGCGCAAGCGCGGAGCTTGTCCACGAATTTCCGAACGCATTCATCTACTACCAGCCGGAAGAACGCGGCGAATCCCCCTACTTCGGAACGGTCGCGAAGGCGGACATATGCCTTGAAGTCGGTCCGCAGCCTCACGGTACGCTCGACGCGAAGCTCTTCCGGGAGACCGAGCGGGTCGTTCTCCGCTACCTCGAACTCGCCGAGGAATGGAACGCGGGAACGCTCCAGAAAAAGCCGAAAAGAAAAGTCTCCATCTACACGCAATACAGGGACATCGACTATCCGAGGGACAAGTTCGGGCGCATTACGGCGATGGTCCATCCGAACCTGAGAAACGGCGACTACCGCGAAGTCAAGCCGGGCGACGCCCTTTTCCAGACATTCGACTACAAAACGATTCGCTACGACGGCGAGCAGAGCGTCTGGCCGATTTTCATCGACGAAAGCGCCTACTACGAAAAGAAGCTCGCGATGAGCCTCACCGTCAAGACATCGGAGGAATGGTGATGACAGAAGAAACCAACGAACCAAAAGAGCTTTCCACCGACGAAAAAATCAGTTCGCTCCTTTCGCTTATCGAATCCCAGCGCGAAACTCCCTACAGATCCCGCTTCGACGAAATCCTCGACGGGTTCGAAGACTTCCTGATGACGCGCCCCGCGCCGCCAAAGGAATGGCAGGAACGCTTCGACGCATCCGGCAAGAAGTTTGACTACTGGCAAATCGTCCTCCCCGCGGACTTCCAGGATCCTTTCGAAGACGACCTGGGAAACATCCGCCGTCTGCGGAACGAGTTTTCCGACACGAAGCCGTCGATGGCACTCGAACATCTTCTCATCACGCGGAACTATTTCCTCTACGAAAACGGGCACGCCGCCCCGATTCCCGCTCCGCGCCCCATCCTGATGCTCGAAAGCATGGACGACGAGAAATCCAAAATCGACTGGGACTGCTGCCTCACCCTTTTCGGCGACGGAAGCTTTTACGCCTACAACCTCGACCAGGACAACGAAGAGGAACTCGGCGAGGATTTCAAGAGCATTCTCAAGGAGAGGATCGGCACCCTATCCGAAATGCGGTTAGTAGTTCCTGCGGAAGGCCGCGACTACGGAATCATCACAAACTAACGCCAGGGCAAATTCCGATGGAAGCGTTCGAACGGGAAATCTACGCCCATTACCTGAAACACGGAGATATCCGACCGACACATTGCGAACCGCAAAGCGTCCCGCTCGAATTTTTGCTGCAACGCTACGAGGCGTTCTTCTTTGACGCGTTCGGGACATTCTATGCGCAAAAAGAAGTTCTCTATCCCGGAGCGCTCGAAATGTACCGAAAGGTCCGGGCGACAAAAAAGCCGATGAGGCTCGTGACGAACGCCGCTTCCGCGAGCATCCCGCAGCTCTCGGAAAGTCTCTCCCGGATGCAGATTCCCTTTGACGAATCCGAAATCATCTCGTCGGGAAGCCTCTTCCCCGCTTTCGCCAGGGAAAACGGAATCCGCGAAGCCTTCTACATCGGACGCCCGGGCGGCACGTCCTTTCTCGAAGCGGGCGGTGTCAAGATTTCCGAGAATCCCGCCGAGGCAACCGTCATCGTCTCCGCGGCAGGCAAGGAAGATTCCCTCTTCGAGCGCGCCCTCCAGATTTTGAAACGCCCGGGCGCAAGGCTCGTCGTGCTGAACCCGGACGCCTGGGCTCCGCGTATCGGAAAGCCCCGGGACCCCGTTTCGGGAGCTTACGCCCACAGGCTCTATCTCGAAGCGAAGCCCCAGGTCTTCTATTTCGGAAAGCCTTTCCGGCAAATTTTCGACAGCGCGCTTTCGACGCTTCCCCGCCCCATGCGCACGGTCATGATAGGCGACACGCTCGCCACGGACATCGGAGGCGCGAAGAACGCCCAAATCGACGCCGCGCTTCTCGTCGGTCGGAACGAACCCACCGCAGAACTCGCAGGCGACGAAGAACTCCTGGGAATCCGCCCGGACTACTACTTGACGGCAATCTGAAAACCACCCTTGCCAAGTCCCGGGACCGAATACTAAATTTAGGGAAAATCGAAGACCTCCCCATCATTTCGGGGAAACGGAACCCGCCCAAAGCTTTTTGGACCGGTTTTTTTGTTTTTTCCGAAAAAGGACCTGCACTAAAATGATTGACAGAAGCAAACATTTGCTGCGCCTCGCCGACTGGAGCGAAGAACGCATCCTCGAAACCGTCGAAATCGCCATGCGCCTCAAGAAGGAAGTCCACGACGGACACTTTTCCGACCGTTTCAACGGACAGTCCATCGGGATGTTCTTCGAAAAGCCATCGCTCCGTACCATCACGACGTTCCAGGTCGGCATGAACCAGCTCGGAGGCTCCGCCGTCCTGCTTTCCCCGGATTCCATCGGGCTTGGAAAGCGCGAAAGCGTCCACGATGTCGCCTGCTGCCTTTCCCGCTGGGTGAACGCGCTGGTCGTTCGCTGCTTCAAGCAGGAACTGGTCGAAAAGCTCGCCGAATACGGTTCGATTCCGGTCGTGAACGCCCTGACCGACGACTCCCACCCCTGCCAGGCATTCGCTTTCGCCGAGACCATCCGCGAAAACCTCGGAGACTTCAAAGGCAAGACGGTCGCCTTCATCGGTGACGGCAACAATGTCGCGAACTCGTTCCTCGTCCTCTGCGCAAAGCTCGGCATGAACTTTACGCTCGCCTGTCCCGAAGGCTACGAACAGCCGAAATCCGTAGTCCTCGAAATGGAACCCTTCTTCAAGAAGCGCGGAACCGCCTACCGTGTCTTCCACGACCCGAAGGAAGCCGTCAAGGATGCGGACATCCTGTATAGCGACGTCTGGGTCAGCATGGGACAGGAAGGCGAAAAGGAATCCAAGCAGAACCATTTCCGGCCTTTCCAGATAAACGACGATCTTTTGAAGCTCGCCCCGGAAACCTGCAAGGTCAGCCACTGCCTCCCGGCCCACCGCGGCGAGGAAATCACGGACTCCGTCATGGACAACCCCAAGGTGAACCTCGCGTTCGAGGAAGCGGAAAACCGCCTGCACGCCCACAAGGCGGTTCTCTGTCAATTGATGAAATCGACCGAGGACCTCGGAAAATAACCGAAGCGGACCTGTTTTCGCCCTGCCCCGCGCAGGGCTTTTTCAATCTTCCAAAGGCTTGCCTCCCCCGAAAAAAGGGTTATCTTTTTCCAAAGAAAGTCTATATTGTAGGCAGAATCTTTCCTTGCGAGGTTTTCCTTGTTCCGACTGTTCGCGCTAGTTCTCCTCTTACCGCTCGCCCTTCTTGCGCAGGTCCAGTTCCCGCATGGTTCCGGAATCATCGACGTTACGAAGTCTCCCTACAACGCAAAGACAGACGGCAAGACCGATGTCACGGAAATCATCCAGCAGGCGCTCGACGACCATCCGAACGGAAACTACGTCATCTACCTGCCGAACGGCACCTACCTGATTTCCAGGCAGCTCAGCTGGCCCCAGGCGGAAAAGGACGAAGATTCCTACCGCAGGACCATTCTCCAGGGCGAAAGCATGGGCGGAACGCATATCGTGCTAAAAGACAACGCCTACGGATTCGACAACCCGGACGCTCCGCGCGCGATGCTCTATACGGGCGTCGGAAACTACCCGCACAACCGGAACGCCATCCGCGACGTTTCGCTCCACACCGGCAAGGAAAACCCCGGAGCTATCGGCATCCGCTTCAACGCGAACTACCAGGGAACCATTTCGAACGTCAAGATTTTTTCGGGAGACGGGACAGGCGTCGCGGGCATCGACATGAACTACACGGAAGGCATCGGGCCCTTGCTCGTGAAAAACGTGGAAATCCGCGGGTTCGACGTGGGGATACTCACCGGGTTCCCCATGTACGGAATGACGTTCGAGCACATCACCCTCTACGGGCAGAAAAAATACGGCATCGAAAACCACGACCAGGTTCTCACCATCCGAAACCTCCGGAGCCACAACGAAGTCCCCGCGGTAGCGAACTTCGGCGAAAACGCCCTGCTCACGATGATAGGCGGCGCGCTGGAATACACGGGAAAGAAAAAGTCAAAAGCCCCCGCCATTTACAACGAGGGATTTCTCTTTGCGCGGGACATCGCCACGAGCCGTTACGCGAAGGCGATCGAGGACCGCGGCCCCGCTAGCGGCGAAGGACTTTCCGGACCGGAAATCATCGAATACTCGTCCGACATCCCGACAAACCTCTGCCACTCCCCGCAGTATTCGTTCAAGCTTTCCATCGCCGAGACGCTCATTCCCATGGAGCAGTCGCCCGACCAGTGGGTAGGCATCGCGGGAGACTACGGCGGAACGACAGGAACGGGCAGCGACGATTCCAAGGCTATCCAGCAGGCAATCGACGACGGAGCGGAAACCATCTACTTCACCCCGGGCGGTCGCTACACGATAAACCGGGACGTCATCATCCGTAACCGCGTCCGGAAAATCATCGGGACGGAAGCGACCATCGACGGCACAGGAAAATTCATCGTCGAAGGAAGCGCGTTCAAGGAAATCACGTTCGAACGGTTCGGGGAATTCGGCGCGGGCATCTACCACAAGTCGCCCCAGACGCTCATTCTCAAAAACATGAAGGTCAAGGACTACGCAAGCGCGAAATCGGGTGCGGGCGACCTCTACATGGAAGACGTGGCAATTAACCACATGGAAATCAACCTGCAGCACGTATGGGCACGCAGCCTCTACATGAACAACGACCGCAAGACGAAAATCGAGAACAACGGCGGAACGCTCTGGATTCTGGGCCTCACCGCCGAAAACGGCAACACGGTCCTTCTCAACCGCGACCGCGGCGAAGCGGAACTTCTCGGTGTCCATGTCATTTCGAGCCGCAAGGCGAAGACCGCGCCGATGTTCGTAAACGATTCCGCGAGCCTTTCCGTCGAAGGCCTCCGCGAAACGCTCCTCCAGGGGAACGCATTCCCGAAGATCGCCGTCGAAACCCGAAACGGCGAATCCAAGACGCTCGCTTCGAGCGGGCTGCTCAAGAATCCGGGCGGCGGAACCATGATGACGCTCTTCGTCGGCTATGTCCCGAAAGTCGGTGAAAACGAACCGCCCGAAGTCGAAGGCGCAGACGACATGATTCTTCTCCAGTCCGACAAGGCGAAGCTTTCCGGCCAGGTCTTTGACGACGGACGGGGAAGCAAGGGATATTGCAGCGATCCGGTCGCGTGGAAAAAGCTGAGCGGCCCGGGGCGCGTCGTATTCTCCGACGAAAACGAATACGAAACCGACGTCACGTTCTCCTACAGCGGAAGATACGGCATTTCGTTCACGGCGGACGACGGCGAGTTCAAATCGGCGGACACGGCGCACATCTACGTTTTCGACATCCGCACGACGACCAAGGACCACAGCGGAAACGGGGTCGCCTCGGGACGCGGCATGGATACCTGGGTTTCGGAGTTCGACACGTACACGGAACACGGTAGCGATTCCCTTTTGCAGATAGGCTACAGCAAGCAGGGGGCGAGCGCAAAGATTTACCTCAAGTTCGACGTTTCGGCAATTCCCGGCCCTATCTCCGACGCGGCGCTCCAGCTTTCCGTCCCGGAAGACCCGCGCTACAAGAACAAGAAGAAACCCGTCCAGTGGAACGTCTTCGGGCTTCTCGAAGAACCGGGCAAGGATTTCGGCGACGGCATCGCCCCCGCGGACTGGCAGGAGACCGAGCTGAACTGGTATAGCGCCCCGGCGAACCAAAACGCTCCCGGCGGAGCCTACGTTCCCAAGAAGTCGCGAGGAGGCGGAATCGACCCGCGCTATACGAGCTATCTCGGCACGATAGTCCCTAACCCGAACTCGCCTTTCGGCTCGTTCCTCAAAAGCGCAAGTCTCACGGAATTCATGAAACGGAAGCACAAGTCGAAGCTCTTCACGTTCATCCTTTCGGCGGTAGCCCCGTCCGATTCGAACTACTACGTCTATTCGCGCGAAGCGGGAAAAGCTCTCGCCCCGGCGCTCTACATCAGCTACTTCGACTCGAACCGCACGGTCAGCGGCGCCGCGACCGAAAGCGCCATTGCGCTTTCCAAGGTGAACATCAACATCGTTTCGCTAGACTGCAACTTCGACCTCACGATCGGGGAACCTCAATTCGTGAAAATCGAAATTTTCAACGAGTCCGGCAAGTTCATCCAGCAACTGTGCGGACGCGAACTGGAAAGCGAAAAGAAATACACGTTCAAATTCAAGGCGAAGAACTTCCCCACCGGCAAATACACGCTCAAGGTTTCCGGCGAGTCCTTCTCGAAAGAACAGAAATTCTACATCCTGAACTAGGTGCCCCATGAAGCTTCAAATTTTTTCCGCCATCTCTGCATTTTTTGCCCTCGCGCTTTTCGGTTGCGGAAGCGACAGTGGCTCGTCGGCAAGCGAATCCTCCTCTTCGATGAGTTCATCGTCCGAATCGTCCAGCTCGCTATCTAACCGGCTAGACGTCACGTACGCCGATACGCTCTCGTCCGACACGCTCCTGGTTTCGGGCAAGGCGACTTCCGAAGCTTACAGGCTGTTCCTCGGTGAATATCCGCGGGGGACGCTCATCGAAATTTTCGCAAGGAAGCTTTCCGGAGGTCATGCCGATTCTTTCTTTGTCCGCGAAGAACAAGGCGCAAACCTGGTTCCCGAAACATTCACGATCGATGCGGGCGATACGGTTTACAACACGCAGGACGCCTTCGCGAGATTCGGCAACACGAGCTTCGCCGTAGCCCGGTTCATCACGACCCAAGGCTCGGGCTTCTATTATGTCGATGTTCCCCAAGTCAGCGGAGGAAAGGATTCCGCGTTCGAATTCCAGATGGCGGCAAACGTCCTCTCCGGCCATTACGCCTACGCGGGCGACGAGGATTCCGTTTCCATCGAGCCGGGCGATACGCTCCGCGGATTCTTCCTTCTCGAGAGCGCGCCCAAAGAAGCCGTCGTCAAGTTTTCCGCATCGGTCGGGAAAAGCATCAACGTAAACGCTTCCGGCAAGGCCCTAACCAAAATCAAACTACAGAAAAACGGCAAAGAAATCTCTTCGGGAAACCCTCTCGACGAACAGATCTTGCCCGAAAAAAAGGCGGACTTTTCCCTGCTCATCTCGCCCAAAGGCGCCCCCGATTACACGACCGGCCCTTACGCCTACTTTGAAATCCAGACCAGCTCCCGCGACCTCGGAAAAGGCGAATACCTGGCGAATCCCGACTCCATCAAGACCGTAGGCGACACGCTGGTCGTCGTCCGCGAAAAGAACGATGCAGCCAAATACTACCTGAGACAGGAACAATACGTGTGGCTCGCCGATTTGGGCAAGGGGGATTCCATTCAGGTTTCCCACGAAATCGAAGGCTACTATTCGGGTGCGAGCTACCCGGCGACGTACGCGATTCTGGATTCCGCTGGCGATTCCGTTGCTTCCGTTTCGGAAACCAGGCGTCTCTTTGTCGCCCCCAAAAAAGGTCCTTACTACCTGCACTACGTCCGCCTGAATTCCCCGCCAAACTCCCCTAGCCAGATTTTAACGCTCAAGACGACCATCGAACGTTTCGGATACGTCTCTAAATTTTTCTTTTACGACGAGGAACGCGAAGAACCGCTCGAAACCAAGAGCGTCCTCACCGGGGACACACTCCGCTTTTCAACGCTCTCCCTCCGCGCGGAACCGAAAGACGCAAGCGGCAACGCGGTCTGGTATATCCCCTGCGAAGACCTGGACCTTATCCGCTCCGCCTACACGGAAAGCAGCTGTTCAAACTACGGGACGGAACAGCTCATCGGGGCGACGAACATCGCCGTTTCCGCCGACCCGAACAGCGCAGGCGAAATCATCCACTTGATAGCCCAGAGCCTTGCCGACCCCCGTGCGCGCGATACTTTAAATGTTTTCATCAGTGACTCTGATACGCCGTAAAAATTTTTCTATCTTTGCACACCCCGGGATGTCGTGCCAAGCTCTGCCAGCATTTCCGGTTTAACGAAAGAGCTTCCTTTCGAGGTAACAATGTCCTATCGTGGACCCAAAGCCAAGGTCGCCCGTTCTCTCGGGCTCGCCATCACCCAAAAGACCCAAAAGGTTCTCGACCGCCGCAACTTCGGCCCCGGTCAGCATGGCCAGGATCGCAAGAAGTCCGCTTCCGTTTACAAGCAGCAGCTTGTCGAGAAGCAGCGTCTTCGCTTCACCTACAACATTTCCGAAGCCCAGATGGCGAAGACTTATGCCGAAGCCAACCGCCGCGAAGGTTCTGCCGGTGACAACCTGATGATCCTTCTCGAAACCAGACTGGATGCGATGGTCTATCGCATGGGTTTTGCCCGCACCATTTTCGCCGCTCGCCAGTATGTCGCCCACGGACACTTTGCCGTGAACGGCGTCCGCAGCTTCTCCCCGAGCCGCCTCATCAAGGCCGGCGACGTGGTTTCCGTCCGGGAACGTTCCAAGAATCACGTCCAGATCAAGGAAGCCCTGGAAAGCGCCCCGGCTCTTCCGGAATACGTTTCGGTCGATAAGGACAAGATGGAAGGCAAGCTCGTCGCGACCCCGCTCCGCGCCCAGATTCCAGTCCAGCTCCAGGAACAGCTCGTGGTCGAATACTACAGCCGCTAACGTTCTTTTTCTTTTCATTCAAAATTCAACCAGCGGATTCTTTCGGAATCCGCTGGTTCATTTTAAACTTTATTTGATAACATTAGGCGCACATGATTAAAATTTTAATCCTTTACGCAGCGAACGGGAGTCATCATTCTAGCACGCTCTGCGCCGTCATTGAGCGACCTATGAAAAGTTACGCTTTGATTTTCTATCGTGAATTTTACAGATCCATAAATAAAACCTAGCCGCCCTATGTAGCCGTCATCTTCTGTGATGAACTTTCCTGGCCAGATCTCCATAGGAGAAGGCAACAGGGCAAAGCCGCAATCGTCCGTTCCATTAGAAGGGATTCCGGGGTTCAGGGAAATCCAGCCTTCTGTCGCTTTCAAGTGCAATCCGGCGCTATCGATTCCCCCCACAGTATCGATAAGCCTTAAAAATTCGTCTTCGCTCGGCAAATGCCATCCCGAGGGACAAATCGTCAAGGCCAGCGTATCTACGTAGAGACGTCCTTTTGAACAAGCCGAATCCGCACAAAACGAAGGACAGCCCCAAACTATATCGCACGGCAAGCTATCATTGTAATTTAGGTTTTCCGCCATCCAGACCTGGCTTCCGATGGTCACGTACCTGTATTCCTGTCCGTCGCGAGTGTCCGTAAACGTTCCGCGGTTCGGTTCGCCGTAAGCGTTCAGGCCATCCGCCGGGCAGACAACAGCAGCGTTAAAGATATATTTCGGCTCTTCCGGTTTCGATGAAGAACTGTTTTCTGAGCACGCCGACAGTGCAAGCATTGCCGAGCCGATAATCCATAGTAGTTTTGAAAATTTCATGTCATTCTCCTTGTGAAAAAATGGTTAAAGTTCAAACAGCGAATCGGGAATTTTGTCCGATTTCTGCATGCGAAGGATTTCGGTCGTTACCACGCTTTCCGTTCCATTTACCATCACCGAGACAGCCATTTTTTTCAGCTTGTTGCTTGCATCGTAAGTGAAAGTTGTCAGCGTATTCGTATGGTCCTTTACGGCTTCGACTTTCTCGATGCGCTTCGTTTTGCTGTTGTAATAGACGTTTCCGACAGGACCTTTTATCAGGTAGATTTCGCCCGACAGGAACTTCGGCTCTTCCCAATCGCCGGAATCGAGCGGGTTGAAATCGGCGTAAGAATTTACCTGCAACGCCTCTCCGTTATAGTCCAATAGTTGCGCCTTGTTCGTCTTTAAATCCACAATTTTCATTTTATTCCCGTTCACGATACTGCGCTGGTTCAAGAAACCGCCCCGGATTTCCGTGTAGCTCTTGCCCGTCCCCTTGTTTACGATGTAGATATCGGTCTGCTGGTAAACACCCAGCGCCTTTACGGAAACGCGAAGGTTCATCTCGACGGAATCGCGGGGAATGACGCCTTCCGTGAGAGCCGTCTTTACCTGTTCCAGGGAGAGGGCGAACGCCTGGGAGGCAAAAAGGACGAAGAACAACGTTAATTTAAAATAGATCATGCTTGATTATCGGTAAAACGAGGATTATTAATAGAGAGTATTCTTGACGCAGCGAATACTTGCATAGCGAAAAGAAACAAAGTATCCCATACTGTAAGCGATACCGAAATAATACGTTGCCAGTAAACTTTCAGCGGTAGATGTCCAGTAATCTCGGCCTGTTAAATATTTCGTCTGATTTGCATCGTTACTCGTGTCTATTTCCGACAACGAATTAAAACCACAGTCATCCGTACCGGGACCAAGGCGCTGATTTTCAAAACCAAACATTTCGGTACTTCTTAAGCGATCTCCTTGTCCCCCAACGCTATTTGCCAAAATAGTCCAATCCACTACAGAAGGTACATGCCAGCCGGCTGGGCAGATGGTATCGGTCAATGCCCTGTCCAAAATTCCGGAGGTTTCTCCATCCCGATACAAACTATAAAGTCGGCCAAATGTGTCACACGATCCTTCAATTCCCTCTTCATTACACCTATTGTAGGGCGCATCAAATTTCAGGTTTTCCGCCATCCAGACCTGGTTCCCGATGGTCACGTACTTGTATTCCTGTCCGTCTCGGGTGTCCGTAAATGTTCCGCGGTTCGGTTCGCCATAGGCGTTCAGGCCGTCTGCCGGGCAGACGACAGCCGCATCGAAGGTGTCTTCCGGTTCCGCCGAGGAGCTGTTCTCCGAGCAGGCGGAAAACAGAAACGCAGCAAAAGTCATGCAGGCTAGAGAACGAATCGTCAATTTTTTCATTTTTTTCCCTTTGTTAGTGGCGGATTTAAGAACTTGTTTTCATAGCGAGAATATACTATAATAACGTCATGAAAGAAGCAAGGCAGAGGCGCAAGCCGTACCC
>CAKUTF010000055.1 GCA_934691725.1 uncultured Fibrobacter sp.
TCCTCTGGGGCGGTAAAAGCCAGAAAAAGTAAGGGCGATTAGCTCAGTTGGTTCAGAGCAGCTGCCTTACAAGCAGCGGGTCAGCGGTTCGAATCCGTTATCGCCCAGAATGGGGTGGTAGCTCAATTTTGGTTAGAGCACCGGCCTGTCACGCCGGAGGTTACGAGTTCAAGCCTCGTCCATCCCGCTAAAAAGTCTCTCTGTAAAGAGAGGCTTTTTTGTTGCATCCTTTCATCGGACAATGCAAAACTTTTCCCTTTTTCCCCACCTCAAAAAAAGCGCTTTCTCAGCGGTTCATCTCCGTCGTGTCGATTTTACACCACTTGCCGCGTTCCCGGTGAATCTGGCAAAGTCCCTCCAAGCCTCTCGGAAAACCTCCCCGCACAACCTTTTCCCTGGATTCGGGGCATTTTTCCGCAACACGAATCTTGAACAAGACTTCCCGCTCGATTTTTCGAGAATTACAGGTCATCTCGGCGTCCCATTTCGCCAAAAAAGTCCGGTTTTCCAGTTTTTCCTTATCGCGTAAGAATTTTTCTACTGGCAGCGATTCTGGAATCGCCACCTTCACCACCGAATCGGCAAGGAAAACGCCATTGCCTTTTTGCCGCTCCACATAAGGACCCATCGCAAAGATTCCGAATTCTTCAAAATCGACAGACAGTCTCTTGACGCTTTCAAATCCGCCGTCGCACGCCTCCACCGCTTTATCGAAAAAAGAAATCGGCGTTATATAGTCCAAAACATTTACCCGGAGAAGTTTCCCCTTGCTCGAAAGGCAGTATTCCGCCACGGTAAAGGGACCATCGCATTCTCCCATGATTTTTGCACGAAATTTCGCCGAAAGCCGGATGTTCGACGACGACAGGTCCGCGGACCAGTTCCCGTCAAAAACTTTCCCGTAAAACCCGGGCAAGGAATCCCTGGCGTGAAGCATTTCAAAGCGCATCGAGTAAAGAGGAGCGTGTTCCGTCCCCACGTAACGGCTTAGCGGGGGCACTTTCCGCAAGAGCGTTTCGCAATGGACGCAGCTATAGACGCCACCACCGCCCCCCTTCAAGCGAAAACACAGGCAGTTTTCTCCGCTACCGTCGCAGTAAGCGCTGCGTTTTTCATGAATTTCCGGAGCCTCCAAAGAATAACCGTAATTCCACTTTAAAACATTTGCGCTCAGGGAGTCGGGAATTTTCCAGCTGGAATCGTAGGGAATTTCGACGTCCTTTGTCAGATGCAGTTCGTAGCCGTTTTCCCCGATAAAAACGGCGCAGTATTCCGCCACGGGTTCTTGCGAGTAAGCGGATGCGACAAGCAAAAACATGGCGAAGAAAACTTTCATTCGGGATTTTCCTTGTAGCAAGGCTCGGCATTCCACTTTACTTTTTGAAGCACTACCAAAGAGTCGATGTTTATCCGCGCATGGCTGACATTGTTCCCATCTTCAGCATCCCAGGCATTTTGCATTTCCAACATTTTGCGGAATCTCTTTTCCATCACAGGCCAAAAAGTTTTCTTGACCATATAGCACGAATTTTTCTCCGTCAATCGGTTACCATTTACTGAAATTTTTTCTTCCCACTCGTCATTCCCCTCCAGGAGATAAATTTCCTCATGCCTATTTTCGTGGGCGAGTAACCGTTCATCATCCGAATCGACAACTTTATCGATAGAATCCTTGGGCGTTTTCATGTACAAGTTAGCCACGATAATCGTTTTTGCCTGCGATACACAGTCAAAATGTACATTTCTAAATCCGAGTTCGGTTTTCGCCTCCACATACCCGCTAACCGTCCTGAAAGAAACGCTCCAGTTTTCAAAAAACTCGCGGACCGTTCTTTCGTTTCGACGCGCTTTCCTTGCGTAGAACGCATTCCGTTTTCCAAAAACATTCCGATATTTTTGCTTTCTCCCTAGGGCATCATACAGGCCGACAATCGATTCGTCTAAAGATTCCATCGAATCATCCGGCGTTTCCAGAGGCTCGTTTCGCTTAAAGAATATTCCGTTTTCCGGGCAGACAGGTTCATCTTCCGAATCATCCGCTTCGCAAGGTACTTCCACCCACCACCAGGAATCCTGCGCATTGTTGTTTATCCAGCCATATTGGGCACCGCGATCCGGATTCAACGCGTAACATTTGCCATATTCCATATTGTCCAAGCCTCCGGAAAAACAATCCCCGGGCAAATAGATGGCGGTAGGTCCGCGCCTATTTTCATAGCAACCGGCAGAAGTCGTTTCGACAAGCGGAACGCTTCCATCACAGGGAACTTCAGTCCACCACCAGGAATCCTGCGCATTGTCGTTTATCCACCCGGATTGGATGCCGCGTTCGGGATTCAAGGAATAGCACTTGCCGGTTTCCATATTTCGCAAACCGTCGCTAAAAACCTGTTCCGGCGAATAGATTTGATTCTCTCCCGCGACAAAAGTCTCTGCGTCAAAGCCTTCGGCATTCGATGAAGATGACATATTACTTCCCGAAGCGGAAGAAGCCTCTTCAAAAAAACTGGACGAAGAATTTCCAAAATTCCCCATGGAAGAAGAGCCTATCGAAATACTCGAAGAGGTCATGTTCCCAGAGTCGGAAGAATCGATTCCTTCAGAATCCGAAGAAAAATCATGAAACGCCGAAGATGAAGAAATTTCATCATTCTCCGAGGAAGAAGTCACGTCGCTAGATTCGGAAGATGAACTATATACCGTACAGGCGGAAAGAAGCCCTTTCAACGAATCCATGTTCCAAAATTCCCTATAATTTCTTGGAAGCACATAATCTTCACTATTTACAAAGGGCGCTGAATAAGATATGTCGCCATTCCTCTCTAAAAAATAAGTATAAGGCCAATCCTTATTATCTACACGAAGACAACCGTCAACCGTAGAGGAATCGTTTGAACCAGAACATCTATAATTTGCTCCCGTAATAACCTTGACCGTATCCGAACAAAAATCATCTACCCAACTGCTATTATCACGTTTACAGAGTTCAAGAGGCGAATACCTGTTGCAACCATATTCTTTCAAGCTCTGGTTTATTTCATCGGAAAAACATAGATATTCGGTTATCTCTTCCCCAGAAAGTTTCACTATCGGAGACAGATTGGAAACCACCTTTAAGCGTCCGCTGTCGCAAGACGTTTCCATTACCCTGGCAGAACCTATAAAATCTGGCAAACTCATAAAACCATCTACTCCGGCAAACGCCCAAGAGATACTACCGTCAACAACCGAACAATACTTATAACCTAGTTCCCTCAGATAAATATCACTCCGTTTTCCACAAGGGAAAACCACTCCGACATGACCAAATTCCCCTTGAGGCGCATTGGCCACATCGCAGTATTCCCCCGAACAGTCCGAACCGCTTCCCGAATCCTCGCCTACCGAACCCGAGGAAGAACTCTCTTCAATACTAGACGAAGAAACGGACACCGAAGACGAGCTTTCTTCCGTGCTTGAACTGCTCTCCGAACACCCGGACAAAGAGCTATCCTTCTCTCCGCAGATCTTGGGCATAGGGAAAGAGTGCCCCCATTCACCATTGGTAAAAGAACAGGCATAGTCCGTTAGCCTGCACTGTTCCGCACACGAATTCTTGAAATCCTCGACATTTTTTTTGATGTTCTTTGCCGTGCAAGTATTGCAGGAATAAGTCACTTGAAAACGATCTTCAAGAATAAGTCCCGAAGACTCCACACATTCAGATTTATAAACGACGCTGCCATAAAACGAAGCCCCTCCTCCAAAGGATGTATCACAAAGCTGTTTAAATACGCTTAGAGCACCGTTAGCGATTTCTTTGTTTTCATAGCAACTAGTTAGGGCATACGTATTTTTTCCCATTAAAAGGAAAAACACGTAAGCCACGAACATAACTGCAGACACACAATACGAATTCCGTTTCTTTGGAACAGCGCTCAATCGCTTGCTCAACTTGATACGAAGCGGAATGTTTTCTAATGCTATCAGGCAGTACCGGCAAAGGCAATTCGTACTTGACAGGCAGAAAGTTTTCATTTTTCTCCCCCACGGTTTCCGTTTCCACGGCAGGCTTCCTCGGCTCGGACGAATCCCTTTCCGAGCAGGCCACGCTGAGCGACAGCGCAAAGGCAACCGACAAAATCAGTTTCACTTTCATGAGAACTCCTTATTTTTTCCAATTGACGTTTCCTGTCCCAAAACAACAAAGAAGCGCATCGGCGGGAAAAATAACCAGGCAAGGGTAGAAGATTTTGCACAAACCGTCTATCGCGGGCAAATAAAGATTTATCGGGAAAATTTTCCATACCATAACCTCAACAAGAAAAAAAAATATTTAGAAACTTACCAAAGCGCAAGTAAATTTATCGAAACGGAGCTTTGTCTAAGAGAACGTCTTCATAAGGAACCGCAGACGTCTAGTCAGAACTTAGTTGTGAGAACTTAGAGCTTAGAATAGTGGACGTTTAAGCTCAGGGACTAGGGAACAGGGATTAGTCTGCAGACGTCTAAAAGAATGAGAAATTAGGAATGAGTAATGAGGAATTGGTCGGCAAACGTCTAGGCTTTTTAAAATGTCATTCCCCGGCTTGACCGGGGAATCCCCTTTAAGGAATGGGATTTGCCAGGCTAGCGAACTTGCCGGCTATGCCCAACACATCTGAAAACAGGTTCTAAGAATCCAGCAGAGTTCCGCCGATCCTAAAGCATTTCATCGAATCAAATTACTTTGTACAAGTCCGTGTCAAAACTTCCATTCGAACACCACAGCAAGGCTCCACAGTCATTTCGTATCGGAATTTTTCTACATACTTTTTTACAAGTGCTCTAACATTATTGCGAGATCTTGGCTTTATGAAAAAAATTATATTCCTGATTGAATATGGAAATCACTTGGGTACCATTTGAACCGACCTCCATGAATCGTGTCCTTGCCAGCAACAATGATGTGATGTCAAATTATACCGTAAGCCTTTGGCGAAATTGTGTCTTATGAAGACGCATCGATTTTTTCTAATGCTTTGGGCGCTTATATTGGCTTCTTGTCTAGAAACCGAAGATCCAGATGGATGTGATAATTACATTGATACAAATCAAATTACGGTAATCAGTATCATTTCAACAACGCAAGTAAAGATTGTTAAAGCGTATGCGGGAGACAGTATTCTTTGTGAAAGCGTTAGTGAATTGTTGTTTAGGAAAGACAAAGACGAGCTGTTTTATCATTATTCTTGCAATGAAGAAAAAATTGATTCTGAACATGAGGATTGGTTTCTTAAACTAGGATGTTATATAAAGCATAATGCTTCTTCCTTTGAGGATAAACACATTGTTTTTCAAATTTGGAAAAACGATGTACAGAAAGAACTTGATATCGACAGTTTGCTGATAGGGAAAAGGCACGTCTTTGCAGTCGCAGAGCAAGACACAGCATGGTTGTTCAGTTATGGAAGCAGTTTGTTGGCGGACGGTAACCAAGATTATAATTTTTCTATTTCAACTCGAATGGGTTGCCACGATGGCTACTGTTTTGTTTCTTTGCCAATCATCGAAAAGGCACTTTGCGGAAAACAATAAATGAAAAAGAACACGCTCTTGCTCATGTTGTTAGGCCTTTTTGTCGGTTGTGTAATTCGTGACAACGACTTCAAATGCTACGAATCAAATTTATTTGCCAGTGTTAATTATCTAACGATGACGCAAAGCGATAGTGTTGTTTTTAAAATAGAAAATCGCGAAATGATAAAGGAATTTAACGAATCTTTTATTTGCAAAGACTCTACCAAATCAATCTATTTTGTCACCGACACGATTTCAAATTTTAAAAATTACATGTGTTCCAAAGCTCATCCATTATGGTACGCCTATCACATTTTTCTAGAAATTCCCATTGACAAAACCGAACTCAACGCGATTAAAATCGATTTGATAATTTATCATTTAGGGAAGAAAACGGAAATCGATATTTCCGGATTTATCAATGGAGGAGAAATTACGAACATAATCGCAGAAAAAGATACAACTTATTGGTTTAATCAAAAAGAAAACCCAATAAGGCCATATTTCTCTGATTACGAAACTCCTGCCCAATCAAAACGGTTGGGTTGTCGGGACAACTTTTGCGCAGCGTCCGTACCAATGGCAGAAAAGGAGTTTTGCGATGAAAAATAATTTCTCCGATGTTCCATTACTTTGTATTTAAACATAAAGTCGCCGAAAAATTACGGCGACTTGAAAGCGTTCGATTTTTGCAAGACTAGAAGTGAATCACGCGGACACGAATCACCTTGTCGAGCTTCTTCAGCGCATCGATAATGGAATCATCGACGACCGTTTCCACGTCGATCAGGTTGTAGCCGATCTTGCCGTTCGACTTGTTGCTGAAGCTTGCGATATTGATGTTCGCCGCGCCGAAGACCTTCGTGATTTCCGCAATCATGTTCGGAACGTCCTGGTTAATCACGACGACACGGCTCTTGACTTCCGCATGGGGGAAGCTGTCAAGCGGCGGGAAGTTCACCGAATTGCGGACCACGCCGAATTCCAGATAATCCTTCAACTCCTCGACAGCCATCACCGCGCAGTTTTCCTCGGCTTCTTCGGTAGAAGCTCCCAGGTGCGGGAAAATCTTGATCTTCGGATTCTTCATGGACTTCGGGTCGGCAAAGTCGGTGAGGTAAGTCTGGAGGCGCCCTTCGTCGAGCATCTTGTAAACCGTGTCCATGTTCACGATGCCGCCACGGGCAAAGTTCATGATAATAGATCCCTTGAACGCTGCGAGGTTCTTTTCGTTCAGCATATTCTCGGTCACGCCCTTGATGAACGGCACGTGCACGGTGATAAAATCCGACTTCGCGATGACTTCTTCGATCGTCTTCACGACGGTGACGACATTCGACAGCTTGTGCATGTTCGCCGCGCTCGGATACGGTTCGTAAGCGACCACGTTCATATTCTTCCAGCGCGCATAGTTTGAAACGAGAACGCCGATCTTTCCAAGCCCAATGACGCCGAGCGTCTTCCCGGCAAGTTCCGTCCCCGCGAACATTTTCTTGCCTTTTTCAATCGTCTTGTCGAGCGCCGGATCGTTCGGGTCGAGGGACTTGACCCAAGCTTCCGCTTCGGACACATGGCGAACGGCCATGCCGAGAATCGTCATCACCAGTTCCGCCACCGCGTTCGCATTGGCTCCCGGCGTATTGAAAACGCAGACACCCTTCGAACTCGCCTTGTCGATGGTGATGTTGTTCACGCCGGCACCGGCACGGGCCACCGCGAGCAGACCATCGAAAGAATCCGTATCGACCTGCGCGCTGCGGACGAGAATCGCATCCGGAGATTCGACAGTTTCCGAAACTTCGTAGCCGTTCCCGAAAAGATCGAGACCTTTCTTGGAAATGTTGTTCAGGGTTTTGATTTTACGCATTGTGAGTTCCTTTGTGAAGGTTCCTTGATAACAAACTATTCTTCGACATAACGTCCGCGGCTCTTGATGAGTTCCACGAGTTCGTCGAGCGCTTCGGATTCGGGCACGTTCTTCTTCACGCATGTCTTGCCTTCGAAGAGGTTGATGAAACCGGGCGCGCCTCCGACATAGCCGAAGTCCGCATCCGCCATTTCGCCCGTTCCGTTCACGATGCAGCCCATGACCGCAATCGAAAGGTTCTGGAGATGGCCGAGCCGGGCCTTGATTTTTCCGAGCACATGCTGGATGTTGTAGAGCGTGCGTCCGCAGCTCGGGCAGCTGATGAATTCCGTCTTGCTGCGCCGGACTCCCGCAGCCTGCAAAATGTCAAAAGCAAGCGCAACCGCTGACTTTTCGTCCGAAGAGTCAATGACCACCGCATCGCCGATTCCGTCCGAGAGGAGGCAGCCGAAATCCGCTGCGACTTTCAATTTTTCGTCTTCCGCTCCGGAAATTTTCCTGTAAAGGAGAACCGGATTTTTCGAGCCTTTCGACATAAGGGCGGAAACAAGCGCCCGAACGCCGAACGTAAAATTTTCACCGGTATAGACAACGAGCGAATCCGCCGGAACATTTTTCGTACCGGAAGCGAACGCTGCTATATCGAACGCATCCCGAAACTCGACAATCCCCTGGGAAGAGAGACCCGTAAAGGCGAACTCGGGCGAGCGCGGCTTTCCCGAAATGCTCACGGCATCCGCCACCTCGCCGACCCGCACAGGCTCCTTTCCGCCGAGCGAAACTCCCGAAAAGTTCACCGGAGAAGTTTCCAGCCGCATGTAGTGATACGGGTCCTTTTTCCATTCGGGGACTTCAAACTTCAGGCAGTCTTTCGGCTGTTCGCAGACACGGATGAGTTCCCGCGCAACGGGCACTTCCGCCACCGGATCTTCCGTCAGCGATACGCGAATCGTATCCGCAAGACCGTCGAGAAGCAGCGAACCGATTCCGACGGAGGACTTGAGCCTTCCATCTTCGCCCGCTCCCGCTTCCGTCACGCCGACATGGAAAGGATACGGTTTAAAACGCTCCGCTTCGAGCCTCGCAGCGAGCATCCGGTAGGCGCAAATCGCCACGCGCGGAGTCGAGGACTTGAGGCTCACCACGACCTGGTCAAAATGTTCCGCTTCGCACACGGCGAGATATTCCAGCGCGCTTTCGACCATGCCTTCGACCGTATCGCCGTAGCGGTAGAGCATCCGGGCGGAAAGCGAACCGTGGTTCACCCCGATGCGAATCGCGCGACCGAGACGTTTCGCTTCTCGCACAAAAGGCGTAAACGTCTCAAAAACCTTTTCCCTACCTTCGTCAAAATTCTTTTCGGCCTGCTTGTCGAGAGTCGCGATGCCCGAATCGACAAAGTTCCCCGGGTTGATGCGGACCTTTTCGACCCACTTGAGAGCTTCAAATGCCGCCTTCGGCTGGAAATGGATATCCGCGGAAACCGGAACCCGGCAACCCGCCGTCCGGATTTTCTTCATCACTTCTTCGAGAGCCTGCGCATCCGAAAGCGTCGGGGCGGTAATGCGCACCAGTTCGCAGCCCGCATCCGCAAGCGCAATCGTCTCGGCCACGGTCTTTTCCACATCTTTCGGCTTCGTAGTCGTCATGGACTGCACAAGGACAGGCGCGCCGCCGCCGATTACGGCATCACCGACTTTTACCTGGACAGTCTTTCTGCGGACCGGAGAGAACCGGTTCCTGACATAGGGGAAATCAAAAGTAACGGACATGCCCCCAATATAGCACTTTTTTTAGCGCCCCTACTTTTTCCGGTATTCGGCGAGGACCATCCCGAAAAGAATCAGAAATGCGCCGAGAACGGCGACAGGCGTAATCCGCTCATGCAAAAAAATCACCGAAAGGACGATGGAAAAAAGCGGAATCGCGTAGATGTAGTTCGAAGCGAGAACCGTCCCGATGACCCGCAAGGCCTTGTTCCAAATCACGTAGCCGAAAAGCGAAGCGACGATTCCCAAGAAGAGAAAATTCCCTGCGACAACCGGGCTTTTAAAGGCCGCCCAGGGAATGTCCACCCCGACAAAAAGCAAGACGGGAAGCGACGTCAGCGCACCGTAGAAAAAGATTTTCCGGGAGATGAAAAGCGCCGAATAGCATTCCGAAAGGGGGCGGACAATCAGCGAATAGACGGTCCAGACAAGAGCCGCGACAAAGGCGAGCAGGTCGCCCACCGGAGACAGTTCCAGGATAAACCTTCCATTCAGAACGACCAGGACCATTCCGCACAAAGTAAGAATCGACCCTGCAACCTGGCGTTTCCCGAGCCGCTCGCTCCGGTATAGAAGCCCTCCGAAAATCATCGTGAGCAGAGGATTCGCGCAGACGATCAGCGAAACATTCGAAACAAGCGAAAATTCAAGAGCTGTATTTTCCGCGATAAAGTAAATCGATCCGGCGGTGAGTCCGCAACAGGCGAGCATCGCCTCGTGCCTGTAGCTTTTCGCAAAAAGCCTTTCGTGGGAGACGGCCAAGAGGATCAGGTAGGCAAGCGCAAAACGGAGAAGATAGACGTGCGTCGGGAGAAAACCCGCATTCAGAAGGATCTTGGTCGAGACAAAGCTCGCGCCCCAGACGGCAACCGTAAAAACCGCGAGGGCATGCCAAAGGAGCAGACGTGAATTTTTCATCGGAAATAAAGATAGAATTCGCCCGAATCAAAATCGAACGGCCACCCCCAAATAGCCGGGAAGAGCCGCAAGCGAAACATGCGACAAGCGGTGAAGCCTTAAAACGGCAAAGCTCGAAAGCGATCCGATAGCGGCGCCGGCAAGGACGTCCGACGGATAGTGCTTCCCCGCCCAGACGCGAAGCCCGCCGACAAGAGCCGCGGACGCAAGCGAAACTCCCCAGACAACAGGCGAAAGCGACGACCCCGGATTTTTCGCATCGAACCACATACCGCTAAAAACGGCCAAGGCAAACGCTGCGCTCGTATGCCCGGAATAGAACGATCCCCAGGCCTCTCCGCGAGAAAGGTCCGCCCCCGAGGAATACAGTTCGGGACGCGGCCACAGGCGGGCGCTGCGCACAAGCAGGTTCAGCCCGTTCTGCAAGAATCCGATTTCCACCGCGGTGAGTAAAAAAGTCGCCACTTCCCCGGCGTCGCTGTTCCCGGCTTTCCAGTTGTAGCCTTCCCACGCGAAGGGAACGATTATCGCTAAACTCATCCAGTCGCTCGCAATGTCCGCGATGCGGTTCCTGTTCCCGGCAAAGGGCCTGTCCCACGGCAAGAGCCTGTCCTTGTCCGGGAGTTCCGAGCGCGCCTCCATCCCCGCGTAGCGAACATTTCCCGCAAGCGACGTCCCGATTCCTAGCACGAGCAGCGTCACATCCGTTTTCAGCGAAATTCCATACGGAGAATCCGCGGCGCAAACCTTCGCCAAGTCCACAAACAAAAAAAATGCCAAAACGAAAACGAATCCGGTGCGCATCGTCAAAAAAAGATAGATTTTATCTATGCACAAAAAAAGCCAAGTCCTCGAACCGCTCACGCCGAGCCTTGAACTTTTCAACGCCATTTCCGACGAGATGCGTTTGAAAATCCTGATGATTCTTTCGCACTCGGAATTCACGGTCAACGAACTCAAGGAAATTCTCGGCATCCACCAGTCAAACGCGAGCCGTCACCTGTCGAAGCTCTCGAATTGCGGGCTTCTCAAGGACAGACGCGAGGGGACAAAGGCGTTCTACGGGCTTTCGGACGACCTCTACCTGAGCCGCAAACTTTACGACATGATATCCAAGGCCTGGGAACAGCTCCCCGATTTGCCAATCGTCGAAAGCAAGGTCGAAGACCTCCTCATCGGAAGACGAAACGGCTACACGGCAAAATTCCACAAGCTCTCGGAAGCGGGCGGAAGCCTGAAAGCGCAGATTTCGCTTTTCGCCCATCTGATGATAGCCTTTGAACACGCGATAGACATCGGATGCGGAGAAGGCGGCGACCTAAGCTTTATGCTCGCCGAACGCTGCAAGCAGGTGACGGCAATCGACATCAACGAATCGACCGTCCACGGCGTCAAGGCGATTGCCAGGGAAAAGGGCGTCGAAAACATCGAAGCGATTTGCGCCGACATGCGAAAAATCCCGCTCCCCGCGGAATGCGCGGATCTTGTCCTGATGAGCCAGGTTCTGCACCATGCGCCAAGCCCCCAGGAATCTCTCGCCGAAGCTGTCCGGCTGCTCTCCCCCGGCGGGACACTCGCCCTTCTCGACCTCGCGGAGCACAGCGAGGAGGAACTCCGGGAAACCCACGGACATCTCTGGCTGGGCTTCAGCCGGGAACGCATCCAGTTCCTGTTGCAGAACCTCCCCTGCCACATCGAGACGTCGGAAATCATCCAGAGCGAAATCTCCGCCGAAAAGAAGCTCCCCGCCATCTGCATTATCGTAAAAAAAGACTCCTAGGCGTTGCCTTTTTCCCATTTTTTAGATAAATTAAGGATTGCAAAAACAAGGAGTTCCCATCATGGCAAAGACAATCAAGGTTCTCGGAATCGTTCTCGTGTTCCTGCTTTCGCTGTTCTCGATTTACCACATCGTGCAATCGCGTTCGCTCGACGAAAACGCAGCGGATTAAGCGCGATATTCAAAGCTTTCGAAAAGCCGACCTTCGCAAGAGGGCGGCTTTTTTTTACCTTGCGACCATGCAAAAGGAAACTCTGAAAAAATTCGGGGCATTTGCCGGAATCGGCTTCGCCTTTCTCATCATCCTTCTCATCGTCTTCCGGGCTTTCGTCTTTAACCCGGACACGCTGATGCTCAACTCCGACCAGCTGAACGGCATCGGCAGCAAGGTTCTGCGCGCGCAGAACCTCGTCCTCTCGGAATGGGACGATTCGCGCCTCGGCGGAGTTCCCACGATCGACGCGCTATTCGGCGACGCCTACCATCCGCTAGTCCTCGTCGAATTTCTGACGGACCCCGCCCGGGCCGTCGGGTTCAAGTTCATCCTCATCCTGTGGGTCGCCTTCCTTTCGGCATTCGCACTCGCCAAGAACCTGACGGGAAGCCTCGCCTGGGGAACGTTCTTCGGGTTTCTCTACGCGTTTTCCCCGCAATACTTCACCTACGTCTATGGCGGCCACGACGGAAAGATGATGGTATTCGCCGTTGCGCCGCTCGCGATCCTTTCCATCCGAAAAATCGTCCGGGAAGGAAGCCTCGGCTACTTCGCGCTCTTTACGCTCTCCGTCGTTTGGATGATCCTCGGTTCGCACCTGCAGCTCACCTATCTCTTCCTCTGGGGAGCGGGTTTCTATGCGCTCTTTGAAACGCTCGCGCTCAAGACCTCCTGGAAAGTCCGAACGAAAAAGCTCGGAGTAGCCGCCGGAGCGCTCGCCATCGCCCTCGGGATTTCCGCCTTCCAGATAATTCCGCCCTATCTCTACACGACAGCGGAATCGGTCCGCGGAACGGGAGAAAAGACAAGTTACGGGCACGCGACAAGCTGGTCGCTCCACCAGGAAGAACTCGCCTCGATGCTCATCCCGGGATTTCTCGGCGCGGATGTCTATGAACAGAAGAACGGCGCCGCCGGGCCAGAACTTTCCGGCAGCTCCCTCATTTCGATTCCCTATGCCGACTTTCAAAAAGCCCGGATCCAAGGTTCACCCTTTTACTGGGGGCATAATTCCTTCAAGCTGAACCACGACAGCGCGGGCATCGTACTCACGTTCCTCGCGTTCCTCGGGCTATTCCTCCGCAAAAACCGCCGGATGGCGGCTTTCTGGCTTGTCGGCTGCGCAGTTGCGCTTTCGTATGCGATGGGAGCGCATTCCCCGCTCTTCAAGCTCTGGTTCGCCATCGTCCCCGGCATGAAGAGTTTCCGCGCACCGAGCATGGCGATGTTCTGGCTTCCGCTTCTCGCGCTCATGATGGCAGCCCCGGTCGTCACCGCGTTCAAGAATCCGGAAAACAGACGTTCGCTCAAGGCGGGACTCATCCTCTTCCTCGCTCTGCTGGGAATTGTCTGCGCTTCGCGCTTCTGCTGGGAATCCTTCCTGGGCGTCCCCGGACTTCTCGTTTCGATCGCCTACGGAATTTTCCTTGTCGCGACGCTGAACATTCTCGACAGGAACGCGCCTTTCTCCGCCAAGGAATTCGCCGCAGCCTTTGAAACGAAATTCCAAGGTTCGTCGAAGCTCGAACTCGGCGCGATCCTTGTCCCGTTCATCCTCGTCGGAATTTTTCTTCTCTCGGGCCAGAATCTCGTATCGGACGTCGAAACCGCGATGTACTTCCGTCCGCTCAACACGGGTGTCATGGAATTTTCCGCGGCAAAAATCCTGCCGAGCTTTGTCCTCGCGCTGGCTGCAACAATCGGTTCGTGGCTCGTTTTCACCAGCAAGCTTTCCACAATCCAGAAAGCAGCCCTCGTCGGCATTTTCGCCGCCATCGAACTTTACTCTATCGATGCGGCATTCGTCCAGAACGTTCAAAGGAAGGATTACATACAAACTAATTCACCTTTGGTCCAGAGCATCCTCCGGGAACATCCCGATCCTCTCAGCCGCCCGCGAGTCCTTTCCATTTCCCGAAACGAAGCGTTCAGCGCGAACTCTTTCCCGCTCTACGGGATGCGCAACGCCGAAGGTTTCCACGACAACGAGCTCGCAAGCTACAGGCTTTTCCGCGGCGGGCAATCCAACGAAAACTACCTTTACAATATCAACCAGGCTATCCAGGGAAAAGCGGACAATGCGTTCCTTGACCTGATGGATGTGGGAGACGTCATTTTCGATTCGCAAAACGGAACCGCCTTCGCACCGCTCCCACAAAGAAGCTTCGACGGAAGGCTCTACACGAAATTCGCCGTGATGAACGACTCCGAAGCGGTCAAGGCTCTCCGCGAAGGCTTCGATTACAAGAATACGATTATCCTTTCCGAAACGCCCGAAGGCTTTTCACCGGCAAGCGTCCCGGCAAACGCCAGCGCGAAACTCGTCGCAAAGCCCAAGATGGACGACATGACATACCAGGTCTCGTCCGATGTTCCCGCGCTTCTTCTCTCCTCGGGAAACTTCCACCGCTACTGGAAAGCGACCGTCAACGGAAAGCCCGCAAAGGTTTACAAGGCATTCGGGACGCTCCGCGCCGTCGCCGTTCCCGCCGGAAGCTCGACCGTCCGCCTGGAATACAAGTCCGACGCCGTCCGCGTTTCGCTCTGGATCGGAGCTGTTTCGCTCGGGATTTTCCTGCTCGGGATTGTAGTTGGGACGTGGAAGAGGGGGAAAAGAGGCGGATTTAAGTCGTCAAGTAAATTTGTTTAACTTGCATGCAAATATACTCTAGCGGTGTCAAGAATCCAAGCCT
>CAKUTF010000056.1 GCA_934691725.1 uncultured Fibrobacter sp.
TTCCCGTGCACCGACACGGGAATCTCCTTTCAGATAAGGGATTTGACAGGCTAGCGAGCTTGTCGAGCTATGCCCGACACATCTGAAAACAGGTTCTTAGAAAAAATCATCGAAGCAATCCGTTCAAAAAAGACTTTCAAAATTCCAAATTTATAATTTCTATATTCGCGACCACATGTCGCTTTTCAAAAAAATCATTTCGCTCCTGTCTATCTGCGCAGCATGCGTCCTGGCCGAGACCGCAGAATTTCAGCGGTTTTCGGCAGTTCCCGTCCTCGGCTACACCGAAGAGACGGAACTCCAGTGCGGAGCGATGATCCTGCTTTTTCTTAAGCCGGATGAAGAAGGGAAAAAAATCCCGGAAATAGGATTCACCGCCTACGGTTCCTCCCGCGGACAGCTCCAAATCGTCCTCGAACCATTTCTTTACCTTTACCACGACAAAATCAGCGTCTGGTTCGACCTGGAATACCAAGACTGGGTGGCGAGCTATTTTGGTAACGGCAACTCCCCGGACATAGACCGCTTTACGAACTACAACAGGAAAAAACTCTATTTCGGAGCAAAGCTCGAATCGCGAGTCGGCGTTCCGCAGGAGCTTAAATACGGAATCGAGCTGCACATCGAACACTCGGACATCGAATTTGACAAGGACGGTCCTCTCGATTTGCCCGATCCGCATTCGGGAAGGCGAAACGGCGCAGGCTACCTCATCGCGCTTGACACGCGCGACAACACCAACTGGTCGTCCCACGGTTTCCTCGCGGAATGGAAACAGCTCTTCTTTAGCGGCTACTTCGGCGACTACCGCTTCCATGTCGAAACCCTCGACCTGCGAGGCTATACGACACTCCCCTGGGAAGTCACCTCGGCGGCAGGAATTCTCTGGAAACGCACCGTAGGAGACGTCCCGTTCGACATGCTTGCGGGTCCCGACGGCATCAAGCGCTTTCGCGGCGTAGAAAGCCTCTACTTCAACGGAAACCAGGCGCTCATCCTGCAAGCGGAACTGCGAAGACATCTCGTATGGATTTTCGGGACCCATCTGTTCTTCGAAGGGGGCAAGGCCGGCGACTATTTCGGCGAACTTTTGCGGAACAGGTGGCACCGGGCAGTCGGATTCGGCGGACTTCTCGCCTTGAACCGCAGCGAGCGTCTCTTTGCCCGCGCAGACGTTTCCTGGGTGGACTTTGACCACATCGGGCTATCCTTCTACGTCCGCCAAGCTTTTTAACCGCCCGATTTTACAGGTCAATCCCTTTTTTGATGCTTTTGGCGTGGAATCCCCAAACAGAAAACAATTTCCCCATCTTTTTTTCTATCTTGGGAGTTTAAAATACATCCTTGAAAAGACGAGGTAAAAAATGAACAAAGAAGAAGTAAAAAACAAGCTGAAAGAGTTCTTTATGTCCGACCTGGGCGTCGATGGCAGCGTCCTCCAGTTCGATACGCCACTCTTTGGCGAAGAAATCGGACTGGATTCCGTCGATTCGCTCGAAATCATCGCCTTTGTCGATAGCAACTTCGGCGTTTCCATGACGGGCGTCGGCAAGGAACCTTTCCAGAGCATCGACACCATCGCCGACTTTATCGAACAGCACAAAGCTTAATCCATTTCGAACCTGGAAACAAGATGACTTCTAACGATTGCCGTTGTGTCGTTACCGGCCTAGGCGTGATATGCGCGGTCGGGAACAATGTTGAGGAAACGTGGAAAAACGCCCTCGCGTCCGTTTCGGGCATCCACAAGACTACTTCCGTCGATACGGAAAAATGCTATGCGGATCTCGCCGCAGAAGTCCATTGCGATACGCTCGACGCAATCGATTCTCCCGAAGAAAAGGATCGCGCCTCCAAGCTCTGCATCAAGGCCGCCGGAGAAGCTCTCCATGACGCAAAGCTTGAAAACTTCGCAGACGACAGCCGGGTGAGCGTCATCATCGGAAGCTGTGTCGGAGGCGTCCTCAGCGTAGAACATTACCACCAGCACGGCAAAGACCCGCTAGACATCCCCAAGATGCCCATCGCGGCAATCGCTTCCCAGGTCGCCGAAACATACAAGGCCGGCGGAATCGTGACAAACGTCGCCAACGCCTGCGCAGCCGGAACCATTTCCATTGCGCTCGCTTGCGACCTTATCCGGGCAAAAAAAGCGGATATCGTGATTGCGGGCGGAGCGGACTCCTTCGCATCCGTCCCCTACTCAGGCTTCCTTTCGCTCCATGCCCTAGACGAAAACGGTTGTTCGCCGTTCAACCACTGCAACGGGATAACGCTGGGCGAAGGGGCGGGAATCGTCATTGTGGAATCCTTTGAACACGCGAGGAACCGCGGAGCGAAAGTCTATTGCGAAGTCCTAGGTTCAGGCGTCACGAGCGACGCCCACCACATCACAGCACCGCGCGAAGATGCGCTGTGCCTTATCGAAGCGATGACACGGGCGGTCAAGAATTCGGGAATATCAAAGTCCGAAATCGGCTATGTCAACGCCCACGGCACAGGCACGGGCAAAAACGACAACGCGGAAATCACCGCCTTCCAGAAATTTTTTGCCGAAGAAAACCCGACGGTAAGCATCAGCTCGACAAAAGCGATGACAGGCCACTGCCTCGGAGCGGCGGGCGCGATCGAAGCGGTCTTCAGCATCAAGGCGCTCACCACGGATACGGTCCTTCCGACGATTCGCTACACGGAAGCGGATTCCGAAGCGCTCAAGGCAAAGGTGGGAACCTTGGACTTTGTCCAGAACACGCCTCGGTCCAAGACGCTAGATAGCGTGATGAGCAACAACGTCGCATTCGGCGGCACCAATGCGAGCATCATCTTTTCCAAGCAGCCGGGAAACGTTCCTAGTCAACCTTTCCTCGACAAAAAAATCGCAGTCACGGGCATCGGCATCGTAAGCCCGCTAGGAAACAGCAAAAGCGCCTACATTTCCGCCGTAGAAAAGGACGCTAAGCCAGAAACCGCTTCGATTCACTCCTCGATTTCCCTCGAAGATTACAAGGAACTGGGAATCAAGATGGCGTTCTACCGCAAGCTCGACAATCTAGGGCAGCTCCAGACGGTTTCCGGAATGCGCGCCCTGCAAGACGCGAACTTCCAGGTGAACGACGAAAACGCAAAGGATATCGGCATCATCGTCGGGACAAGCGAAGGCGGTCTCGGCGCGACATACGATTTCGAGGAACTTGTCGCGAAAATGGGCAACGCCTTCGGCAGCGCGTTCAAGTTTCCGCACACGGTCTATAATGCGGCTGGCGGCTACCTATCCATCTGTTCGGGCATCAAAGGCTACGGCGTCACCATCACCACGGGACCGCTCTCCGGCCTCGACAGCATCGGCTACGCGATGAACGTCATCCACGACGGGCAGGAACAGGCGATGATGGCGACGGGCACCGACGAAAACCTCCCCATCATCACGGAATTCGCCGAAAAGCTGGATGTCCTCGCAAAAACTCCGACAACACCCTATTCAAGCTCCGAGGGATTTGTTCTCGGCGACGGAAGCGTTTCCCTCCTGCTCGAAACGGAAGAAGCGGCAAAAGCCCGCGGTGCAAAGGTCTATTGCTATGCGCTCGGCTACGGAAACGGCAGAAAGAATGTCAAGTTCGGCAAGATTTCCGGTTCGGGCGAAGCGCTCGACAAGGCGATTCTCGCGGCGATCCGGGACGCAGGTCTCACGCCCAATGACATCGACGCCGTGTGCGGATTCGCCAACGGCTTGAAAGAACTCGACGACATCGAAAAGAAATCGCTTGTCCGCGTATTTAAAGACAAGGCTTCCAGCCTCCCGATCTTTGAAGTGAAGGAACGCGTCGGAGAAGGGCGCGCCGCAGCCGCAACACTCGCCGCTGCCGAAGCGGCTCTCTTGCTCAGCTCGGAACTCAGGGAAGATTTCGCTTACTTTATCGGAAACGACGGCGCCGAGACAAGGAAAAAAGTCGATGCGCAGGGCTTCCAAAAAATCCTAGCCATCTCGTTTGCAACCGGCGGCTCCTACAGCGCGGTCGTTTTCGGCAAATAAACCGGAGGAAACATGAAAGTAGCTCTCATCACCGGAGCGTCCAAGGGAATCGGCAAGGCGTGCGCCATCCGGCTTGCGAAAGACGGCTATACCGTCGTCATCAACTATTCGAGTTCCGATGCCGCCGCAAGGCAGACGCTCGAACAAATCGAAGCGGACGGTGGACAGGGGATGACTTACAAGGCGGATGTTTCCAAGCTCGCCGAAGTCAAACAGATGGTCCGCGATGTATTCAAGGCTTACGGGCGAATCGACGTTCTCGTAAACAATGCGGGCATCGTCCGCGACGAATACCTGCTGATGATCAACCCCGAAACGCTCGACAAGTGTATCGACCTGAATGTCAAAGGCTACTTCTACGCAGCCCAGCAGGTCGCGCTGAAAATGTTCAAGCAAAAATCCGGCGTCATCGTCAACATGTCCTCGGTCAGTTCCAAGTTCGCGCTCGCCGGGCAGAGCGTCTATAGCGCAACGAAAGGCGCAGTCAATTCCCTGACGCAGACGCTAGCGAAGGAACTCGGCGGTTACGGAATTCGCGTCAATGCGGTCGCTCCGGGATTCATCGCCACCGAAATGATAGACGCCATTCCCGAAGAAAAACGCGCCGCTTACCTGGAAAAAATCCCGTTAAAACGTTTCGGCACGGCGGATGAAGTCGCAAACATGGTTTCCGCATTGGTTTCCGACCAGTTCGCCTATGTGACAGGGCAGGTCTTTGTCCTCGACGGAGGGCTTTCGCTATGAGCCTGAACATCTACGAGATCAGCGAACGAATCGCCCAGCGGCCCCCATTCCAGATGGTCGAAAAGGTTCTAGAGCTTGTCCCGGGAGAATCCGCGACGGGCATCAAGAATGTAAGCGTCAATGAACCCTACTTTATCGGACATTTTCCGGGAACGCCTATCATGCCGGGAGTTCTCGTCGTCGAAGCCTGCGCCCAGCTCTGTTCACTGGTCATCGAAAAGAAGCCCGAAGACCTAGACGATAAACTTTACGTACTTCTAAAAATCGACGGTTTCAAGTTTGTAAAGCCGGCAATTCCCGGGGACCAGCTGGAACTCGCTGTAGCCAAGACGAAAAGCGGCGGCACTCTCGTCGGTTTCGATTGCACGGTCAAGGTGAACGGAACGCTCCACGCAAAAGGCTCGCTCACATTCACCACCATCCCGAAAGATTCTCTCGGAAAATAAGGAATCGGGCGTGGCATTTTTCGAATATCCCATCCGGTTTGCCATATTCCTTTGCGAAGCTATCGGAAAGCTCTACTTTCGCATCGGATTTCGCCCAAGGCTCGTCTTCACCGACCCGTCCGTCCCCTCGTTGCGTTTTAAGGAACCTTCGATCATCATCGCGAACCACACATCGACAAGCGACCCGATACTCCTGCTTTCGCTGATTACGCAAAAGCGAAGCATCGTCGTCGCCAAGGACTGGTTCGAAATGAAAAAATTCCACTGGATTCTTTCACGGGAAAAATGCATTCCCTGCGACCGCTACAATCTGGATACGGAATGGGCTCTGCTTGCGAAAAAACAACTGGAAGCGGGTAATTCGGTCATCATCTTTCCCGAAGGAAAATGCAGGGAAGACGGCTTTCTGAACGAGTTCAAACCGGGTTTCGCCTTTCTCGCCCGCAGCACGGGAGCTCCGGTCGTTTCTGTCGGACTAGACGGCATCTACCGTTTCGGGCACAGGACGCAGGTCGTTTTCGGAAACGCGGAAAAAATCGTCCGGGTCAAGGGCGTCCATTCGTCCGAACATCTGGCGGAACGCTCGGAATACTTTCGGCAAAAGGTGTGGCGACTAAAACAGCAGGCGCTGGGAATTACCGGAAAGGACTTGCCGGTCGCCGAAAAGACGCCACCCGAGGAGACGAAAAATTGAAAGCGGGACTTGTCCTCGAAGGCGGTTCCCGCCAGACGATTTTCACCGCAGGCGTTCTCGATGCGATGATGGATGCGCATATCGAATTTCCCTACATTGCAGGAGTTTCCGCCGGAGCCCACGCAGCGGCGAACTTTATCACGGGGCAGCGGGGACGATTCCGCCACATCATCATGCCCACAAAACTGCAGCAAGGCAAGAAAAAGGCGCACCTGTTTCTCGACGGGATACACAAGGAATGCCACGCTCTGCATTTCGATTCGGCTACCGGGGACATGCCGTTCGATTTCGAAAAATTTTTCCGATCCGACGTCGAGTGTGAAATTGCCATCACATGCTGTGAAACGGGTCGCGTCGAATTTAAAACGGAAAAGACGGACAAGGACAGGCTCCTCACGCTGATCAGCGCAAGCTGTGCCCTGCCGATGATTTTTCCGAACGTCCCCATCGGCGAATATCATTATGTCGATGGCTGCGTAACCGCCCCCGTTCCCTTTGAAAGGGCTTTTGAAAAAGGCTGCGACAAGGTTGTCGCCATTTCGACGCACTATCCCGGAGAAATCGTCACGGACTTTACCAAGTACAAGGCGATTCTCCTGCCCCTGTTCCGGCACAAGTTTCCTAGTCTCTTCCGGGCGCTGATGGTCCGCTACCGGCGTTACCAAAAGATGTTCGCGAAGATGGAACAGCTCGAAAAAGATGGAAAGCTCTTTTTGCTGCGCCCCGAACGGGACCTCTGCGACCTCTTTGAAACCGACCTGAAAAAGCTCGACGACTCCTATTACCACGGATTCGATTACGCACGGCACCGCATGGGAGAGCTCAAGGCCTTTCTCGAAAAATAAGCGCGGGAATTTCGGAATGGAAAACGGCGAATGGCTAGATTCCTATCTTTCCTATCTCGCGGTCGAGCGCAACCTGTCGAATGCGACCATCCAGAGTTATGAAGAAGATCTCCGCCATTTCATTTTTTGGTCGGATGACAGGCACCGCAAAATTTCCGAACTTTTGCCGGAGGAACTCGACGAATTCCTGTCGGAAGTCGCAAGCAAGGAAGAATACAGCCCGACTTCTGTCGCGAGGCATTTTTCAAGCCTTCGGGGATTTCTCAAGTATCTGCTGAACGAAAAAGTTTTTCCCTATTCCACGGACAGCCTGCTCGCTCCGCCGCGAATCGGGCATTACCTGCCCCAGTGCCTGACAAGGGAAGAAATCGACAGCATCTTTGCAACGATCGCGGAAACGTCCAAAGTTCCCGAGCGGGACACGGCTCTTCTCGAGCTTCTCTATTCCGAAGGTCTCCGCATCGCCGAAGCGCTATCGCTCCGCATCCAGGATGTCGATTTTGAAAACGAATGGATCAAGCCTGTCGGCAAGGGAAACAAGCAACGGCTGGTGCCTCTCGGAGAAAAGGCCAAGCGGAATCTCCGTCAATGGATGCAAGGTCCGCGACTAGAACTTTCGCCCAAGACAGACACGGTTATCCTCAATGCGCACGGAAAAAAAATGTCGCGGATGGGAGCCTGGAAGCTGATCCAGAAATATACGGCGCATCTCGATAAGCATGTCACGCCGCATACGTTCAGGCACTCCTTCGCCACGCATTGCCTCGAAGCGGGCATGGATCTGCGCATCTTGCAGGAACTGCTCGGACACGCAAGCGTCACCACCACGCAGATCTATACCCATCTGAGCGGACAGACCATCCGGGAAGAACACCGGACTTTCCATCCGCGGGAACAGGGCAAGCGCTAAACCTTGAGTTCGCCGGCGTCGATCTGCTGCCAGTCGCTGAACCGGTCGAGTTCCGGGCGGACTTCGTTTTCGATAAAGAGCTTGACCTGGGACGGGGCGCGCCCGACAAACTTTTTCAAGTCGAGAATGTGCTCCAAGGCCTTTTCATCGATTCCAAGCTTTTGGAATTTTTCGTTTTTCTTGATGCGTTCGAGCAAGTCGTTGTCCTTGCCTTCGACTTTCACAACTTTCGCCGCTTCCATGCTCATCTTGCGGATTTCTTCGTGAAGTTCCTGGCGGTCGCCGCCATGCTTGACGCCTTCCATGATGATGTTCTCCGTCGCCATGAACGGAAGCTCTGCGCGGATTCTCTTTTCGATGACCTTCGGATAGACGACAAGTCCCGTGGAGACGTTTTCCGCGATGATGAGCATCGAATCGATGGCGAGGAACGCTTGCGGAATGGCAAGACGCTTGTTCGCGCTGTCGTCGAGAGTCCGTTCAAACCACTGCGTCGCCTGGGTGATGGCGGTACTCGTTTCGAGCGAGATGACAAAACGGGCGAGCGAACAGATCCGTTCGCAGCGCATCGGGTTTCGCTTGTACGCCATGGCGCTGGACCCTATCTGCGTACTTTCAAAAGGTTCTTCCACTTCCTTGTTCCCCTGCATCAGGCGCATATCCGTCGCAAACTTGTGGAGGCTCTGCGCAATCGAGGAAAGGACCTGGTTTACGCGGTTGTCCCACTTGCGGGTGTAGGTCTGGCCGGTAATCGTCAGGTGGCGCTTGAAGCCGGCGCGTTCCGTTACACGGCGGTCGAGTTCGCGAATCTTTTCCTCGTCGCCGTTGAAGAGATCCATGAAGCTAGCCTGGGTTCCGGTCGTTCCCTTCACCCCGCGGAACGGCAAGACGTCGATCAGGAAATTCAGCTGCTCAAGGTCGATCAGAAGATCCTGAATCCACAGGCACGCGCGCTTTCCGACGGTCGTAAGCTGGGCCGCCTGAAAATGCGTCGCACCGAGCTGCGGCATATCCCTGTATTCCAAAGCGAACTTCGAGAGCTTGTCGATGACGCGCATCAGGCGACGGCGGACATAAACCATCCCCTGCTGCATCTGGATGAGGTCGGTGTTGTCTCCGACAAAAGCGCTGGTCGCTCCCAAGTGGATAATGCCCTTGGCCTTCGGACACTGGACACCGTAAGCATAGACGTGGCTCATCACATCGTGACGGCGACGCTTCTCTTCGGCTTCCGCGACATCGAAATTGATATCCTTCGCATGGGCCTTGAGTTCGTCAATCTGTTCCTGCGTAATCGGAAGCCCCAGTTCCATTTCGCTTTCGGCAAGAATGATCCAGAGCTTGCGCCAGGTTTCGAACTTGAACTGCGGGCTGAAGAGGAACTTCATTTCCTTGGAAGCGTATCTTGTGTTGAGGGGATTTTCGTATTCGTCACGCATATTCGTTTTCCTTTTGATTTGAAATTCTAGATGCCCTGTCCCGCAGCGGAACCCGAAGTGGAGGAAGTATCGGGCGGCGCGTTCAGCGCCTTGAGGCTATCGACCTTGAGACTGTCGCGTTTCGGGAACATGTTCTGGTAGATGACCGTCCGGCGGCTCGCCATGAAACGGCTATAGCGACCGTTCGGGCTGTGCTTGCCGGGACTTGCGAGGACCGCTGCCATGTTGATCGACTGGTCGAGATTTAGCTTGTACGCACTCCTGTGGAAAAACTCCTGGCTGGCCGCTTCGCAGCCAAAGATGTTCTGCCCCCACTGCGCATAGTTCAGGTAAAGTTCGAGAATCCTGTCCTTGCCGAGCATTTTTTCCATGAGCAGCGCATACGCGAGTTCCTTGAACTTCCGCTCCCAGGAACGCTCCCCCGAAAGGAAGAGGTTTTTCGCCAGCTGTTGCGTAATCGTGCTGCCGCCGAATTTGGTTTTCCCGTAATAGCGGTTCGCATCCAGCGCTTCGGCGATTGCCCGCACGTCAAAGCCCGGATGATAATAGAAGCCCGCGTCCTCGCTTGCTATCACCGCCTTCTGCAGGTTCGGGCTGATACTGTCAAGTGGAACGAACCGATGCCTTATCTGCGTCGCCGGATTCGAATCGACCAGCGCCTGCATATAGCGGCTCATTTCGGGATTCGAATGTTCGAGCTGGAGCACGTTATCGTAAATCGCGTAGCAATAGGTGAAGCCCTTGTAGAGGAGCACCGACGCGGCAACGGTAAAGGCTATCGCGTAGAGCATCAGAGCGAGCAGCACCAGCCGCACGAGACGGTTCAGGATGCGGTAAACCCACTTGAAGACGCAACATCCCACCGATATCTTTCGACGAACGCCTTCGGGAATCGAATTCCAGAAAGCCAGGACGGATTGTTTTACCCGAGGAACCTTCACACGAAAACTCCGGAATCCTGATGTTCCCCGAAAAAGACACAGTAAAACTCCGCAATCCTAGGCAGGCGTGTCGCTTCAAAAAAACGCTTTCGAGGCAAGAGATCTCTAAAAATCACCACGGGCAAAATATAGAAAATCGCTCCTACTTTTTTCCGCCGAACCAGGAATTGATGTCCTGGCCTTCCGAGAGCCGAAAGCCTTCGACATGGATTCCCTCCCCGAATGTCGAAGCGGAAATACCCGCGTTTTTCAGAATTTTAAGGATTGCCTGCGCACCGGAACGCCCCGCTTCATCTTCATCTAGGCAGACGATGACGCGCTTCTCCCGGAAAAGCGAAACCCATTCCGGCTTGAAGGACTTGACCCCCGGAATTCCCACGGCGGGAAATCCCCGATCGATAAGCGTCAAGGTATCGACGACGCCTTCGCAAAGATAGATCCAGCCCGGTTTGCCGTCGAGGAGGGTAACATTATAAGGGAACGGCACAACGCCACGCAAATTCAACTCCTTGGGTTTTGTCTCGGGATCGATTGCGCGGGCCTGAAAATACCGCGGAACGATTTTTGCATCCAGATAGGGAAAGAGCAGTCGATGCCTGTAATAGCGCAGGTTGCCGTTCTCGTTGAAAAGCCCCGCCTTCTGGAGATTTTCTAAGCCGAACTTTTCGAGAAGCCCTCGGTTCACCGCATCGTAATCGACAATTGTGCGAAGCCGCATGGCATCCCAGGTTTTCTTGAAAATTCGCCGTTTGATGAGCCACGCAGCGGCCTGCGTCCCCTCGACGGGCGCGAGCATTTCGAAAAAGGCGAGAATTATTCTTGCACGGAAAAGTGGATCCATTTCCGGTTTCGGCTCTTCCCGCACAATCCTTATGGGAGAAGCACTCGGCGAAAAACCTTGCACAACGCGATTTTGGGAGGTTCCCGGTTCAGGAAGCATCTCCGGGAAAAATTCCCCTTTGATCCACTCCACCGCGCCCCGAAAATCCAGGTTGCGGGAAATTTCGACCAGCTTGATCGCATCACCGCGGACATCGGGACATACCCAGCAGTTGAACAGTCCCCTCGATTCGGAAATCGAAACGCTCGGTGTCCTGTCGCCGTGGGCATGGCGCATCGCATAGGGACAGCGAAATTTTCCGTGTACAACTTGGTGTCCTAGGCGTTCCGCGACCTGGGTGATGGAAAGGGACGCTTTCAAGGCGTCGATGTCGATACGACCAGCCATTACGCATAAAATAACAAATTCCCTAACGGAAATTACTAGTGGTTAAAGAATTTTTCCAAGCAACGCTTTCCATTTTTCTTTTCTGAAATCCAAAAAACTTTTCACGTTTTTCAGACCCCCGACGGGAGAAGTCCATTCAAAGTTTTCAAGATTCCAGTCGTCTTCAGCGCACTTCATGAGCGTCGCACATGGCGGAACCAAACGACAAAACGAGCCATATAGAAAAAGAGCTCGTCGAAAAAGGAGATTTCGGATACGGGAATCAAATTCTTTTATCGAAACCAAACCTTCTGGTATAAAAACGGAATTGCTTGCACATGTGTAAAGTCCGTAAAAGGGTTTCTCGAACGGATGTTCCTTTTCAAAATTGAATTCATTCGGCATCCGATTCCTGGCCTTCTTATGATCGACAAGAAGCGCCAAACTGTATCCTTCCGGTCCAAACTTGTTGAAATAGGTTCCTCGAAAAACAAAAGACCAAAGCTGTTTCGGATAATCGTTGTCGTCTAGGACAAGCGCATCTTCGATGTTCGACAGATTGGCTTTTTTTCGTAACGACGCCACTTCCAAGCTGCCGGACGCACGTCGAATTCCGGGAAAGCAGCACGAAGATTTATCCCAAAAATACAGTTCGGGATTTATACTTCTCTCCCTTAAAATTTCACAAAATTCATTCCTATTTTTTTCATTGTCATCCACAATCGCCTTGACTATTTCCGGCGACAAAAATTTTACATATTTTGACAGGACTTTCATCAACCGCAACGAATCCCCGTCAGAAAATGTCTCCCATTTTGGCCAAGCCGTTTTGGATGTTTTTACCGAATTATTTTGTCCGACGGGATTTTTAAGCGAAGCTTTTTGAATAGGCGGTAACGATTCACCCTGCAAAAATTTTATGTACAAATTAACAGCAGATCGGTAAGAAGCGGTCCCGTTATAGATATTTCCTTTTATCGGAATTTCGTGTTTTTGTTTTCTGTCTAGCCGTTCGTCTTCCTTTGTGTACGAAAGTTCCCCTAACAAATTTTCCAAACCGTCTTTTTCAAATAATTCATCTAAATCGCCGTAAAATTTTTCAACCGTTCTGCAATTGCTGAGCCTCGAACCTATCGAAGCCTGGTTGTCCGAGCGCAACTCCAACCACTATTTAAATTCTAACTCCTGCATTCTCAGTCCTTTATTTTGGAGTGACTTTTTCCATAATATATTACCAAACGTAAAATTTTAAACAAGATTTTCTTCCTTTCCGCAAGATATTTTTCGAACAGAAATAACGGCCAACAGGGAAAAATCGGGAAATAGACAAGGCCACGATAAATAAACGAAAACGCTATTTTACAAAAAAGCTATACTCTCTGCGAAAGGAAATTCTAGATGCCGAACATACTTGAAAATGTCGATATGAAACAGCACACGACATTCCGCGCAGGCGGAAGTGTCCGCTACTTTGCAAAAGCGGAATCCGTCGATGATATTCGGGAGCTGCAAATATTTGCCGCCGAAAAGGAAGTGCCTTTTTTTCTTATCGGGCTAGGTTCCAATGTCCTAGTTTCCGATGCAGGATTTGACGGGCTGATTATCAAGCTCGGCAAGGAATTTTCCCATTTTAAATTCGACAAGGACAAGCTTTCCGTCAAGGCGGCTACCCCCCTTTCGATGATTGCCAGGATGAGCGCCTCGCTCGGGCTTTCGGGAATGCATCTGCTCGCAGGAATTCCGGGAACCGTCGGAGGCGGAATCGCAATGAATGCAGGAGCTTACGGCGAAGATATTTCCCAGACGCTGGTATCGGCAAAAATTCTAGAGGAGGATGGAAATATCAAGGATTACACGAATGCGGATTGCCTATTCGGTTACCGAAAATCCGTTTTTCAAAACACACACAAAGTAATTCTCGAAGCGGTTTTTCAACTGGCACCGAAAAATTCCACCGAACTTCTCACATCGCAGAAAAAAATCATGGAAGAGCGCAAGACAAAGCAGCCGTTGGACTTGCCTAGCGCGGGTTCCGTTTTCAAGCGCCCGGCTGAAAATTTTCCCGGGGCGCTCATCGAGCAGGTCGGGCTGAAAGGTTTCCAGCTCGGCGGTGCACAAATTTCCTCCAAGCACGCAAACTTTATCGTCAACACGGGAGGCGCAACCGCACAGCAAATCTACGATCTGTCGGAAATCGCCAAACAAAAAGTTTTCGAAAGCTGCGGGACCAAGCTCGAAAAGGAAATCATATTTCTCGGAAAATTCCGAGAACCCAATAACTTCTAAGGTTCGTTCAAAAGCGAAGCACATTTTACGCACTTTGGCGTTCCGGCCTCACTTCCAGAGCACCATTCTCCTCGGCTTTCCGTCTATGTTCACCCCCACGTGGAAGAACCGGATGCCTGAGGAAAGGTCCTTCGGCGTCTTGCAGTACACGATGAGCTGGTCGAGGGCCACAGGGATGTCGGCGGAATACACGGTCTCCGGCAACGCCATTTCGAGCGCACCGAGAAGCTTGCCGCATTCCTCCGCCGTGCAATTTAGGGGCACGATGTCCGCGGCGAGGCCGTCG
>CAKUTF010000057.1 GCA_934691725.1 uncultured Fibrobacter sp.
TCTAATTCCTGAAATTTTCTGGCATACTGGTGGAATAGCGCCTTATTCACTGTTTCCGACGGTTTTGAACTTTGTAAATCGCAATAAATTTCTTCTATTTTTAAATCGATTTCTTTCAATTTTCGTATAAGTTCTCTCTTTACATTATCAATATTAGGAGAAAGTATCGTCTTCAAATCTTCATGAAATTTCTCAATTTTTTCAATTTTTTGAAAATTCACATTTGGAAAAAATTCTTTCAAGTCGTCCAGTTTATCTTTCAATTTTGAAGAAATAATTTCTTGATTTTGATTCACAAGCGACAAATTTGCCTTGATTTTATTTCTCTGTCTTTTAAATTTGGCTATTTCTATTTTTATATCGTTAGACAATTCTTCAACCATAGAAGAGTCTTTGTTATAACCAATATAATTTTCTAATTCATATCGTTTTAAATCATTTTTCAATTCCTCAATTCGTTTGTCATTTTTTCTTTTTTGCTCTATTGTGATTTTTTCGACGATTTCATATTTTTCAGCCTCCCTGTAAGCCTTTCGTTTCCCTTCCATCAAATTCTTTTTATTCAACAAATCTGCAAGTTCAGTATATTTCCCAAAAAGTTTTAGCAATCGTTCCAAACTTTTGCCTTTTGAATCTCCTTGTATTTTAAGCGGATCATTTGACTGATTTTGCTTTTTGTTATAAACACGAACATAGCAACACAACGCTTCTCGAAAAGACAAACCTGTTACGGTCAAAGAATACTTTAATGCAAGAAACAACCGAAACTCCTTAATTTCTTTTTCAGATATTTTTTGATAATCTTGATTACAACAAGCAACAATATTCGGTGTTTGCGTAGAACGGGAAAAATAGAATTTTTCTCCATCAAAAACAAACAAAAATTCAATAGAATGATGTCCGACATTTTTCAAAACATCTTCCGTAGGGTAATGTTCTGAACCAAAAACGAAGTCAATGATGTTCAAAAAAGTCGTTTTTCCTATTGAATTATCTCCATCATCTCCCCCGCAAACAATGTTAAGGCCAGAATGAAAGAGAATTTTGTTCTGAACCACCCCATTAAAAGTACTGCCAAAAGCGGAACACCGAATTTCACGCAACATAAAACACAACTCCTTCTTTTAATTCTATTTTGCCCATTGCATAAAGGCAATCTAGAACTTCCATATAATCCGAAATGTTCATGGGCTGGATCTTTTGATACAGAGAAAAAACGGAAAGACTATTCTTTTGAAGAAGTCGTAAAATTTTGGGGAAAGTCGATAGAATGCTATCACAATAACACGTAACTTTATCAGGAAAGTTCATCAAACACCTCACAGTTTTGAACAAAAAAAGAAATGATTATTTCGTACGATATTCTCGATGCATTCGGAACACATTGTTGCAACCAATCTATCAAACGATTGAATATTTCTTCCTGATTGATACATTCGGCAGAAAGTTTTTGATAGCGGAGAGAAATTTCTGTGGCGATCAGTTTGAACGGCTTTCCTTGAAGACTTCCAATACATTCAAACAGTTCAACAACTTGATAATAGAATAGGTTCACTTGCCACGACACTTTACTCAAAAGAAGACCATATTCACTTTTAATTTTATTTGGCAATTCCAAGGCAAAAAGGCGCAAATGACTAACTTGTGATGAGTTTATTTTTGACAAGCCTTCTATAACTATTTTTAAGTCATCTTCGATTTTGACAATATCAATCTCACTATTTTCAATTTGCTTTGAAACATCGAGATTTTCTCTCTTTCGATAATTTTGGGCGGCACTCTGAATGATATCCAAAAAAAGATCAGCGCATTCCATTCCTACAGAGTTTTCGTCAATACCTGGTCGATACGGTTTTAATTCAGACACGATATATCGCTTGACACTATCGTCAAAGTTATTGATATAAGCGCCAAATTTTTCAATTTGTAATTTCGGAAATATTCTTTTTGCAAGAGCATTTATCGACCGAGTTCCGGAAAAACGGGAATTCCATATTTCAAGAGATTCTCTAATAAGCTCTTTATGAATAGACTCGTCTGTTGCCATTTCAAACAAATTGCGACAAAACTCCCCTACACGATAATCGCCCGACATCGATGGATAAAGCAATTTTGCAAATGCGCTAAAAGTTAGTCTAGGCATAAATGTAATCGAATGTACTCGAAAGTAGTTGAAAGTGCAATGGTTTTTACAGCCTCTCCTTATTTTTATGCCGAAACAGAAACAATCTATCACAACATATCATATAGGAGAACCTACCATGAAAAGTAAGAAAATTAAAGCGTCAATTGACGATGGTTTTCAGCCAGAGTTAGTCAAAGAAGCCAACTTCGACGGTATTTTCGAAATACCTGTTCTTGAAAAGCCAAGAGAAACCTTCATTCCGGGCGGAATAACCCCATTCAGCCGCAGAAACGAGATGCCGACAAATAAAGAGATAATCGGCTTCTTTGAACATGACGTGACGTTTGCCGATGTTCTGCGAAATCCTCAAGATTACATTGAGGATTTTAGAAGCCGACCGGCAATCATACCTCCCGACTGTTCACTTTACCGGGACGCACCACTAGCCGTGCAGATAGGAAACATTTACAAAAAAAATGCCATAGGTCGCTACTTTCAAAGTCTAGGAGTAAATGTCTTTCCCCTCATCCGCTGGGGAAGCCGCGATACCTATACAAAAGACGTATTGCCCGAACCGGTCGCTTTTGCTGGCATTCCTCGCAATAGTTTAATTGTCGTCAGCACTTACGGATGCATCAAGACAAAGGACGATAAGTACCATTTTGAGGCAGGGCTTGCCGAATGCATGAAAATTATCGTTCCGCAAAAAGTTCTCGTGCATGGAGCAATGCCAAAGGAAATCTTTGACCCGTACTTGAATTACGCAGAATTTCATCATTATCCCGACTGGATAACCCGCAAAAAAGGAGGAAGAAATGGGAAGTAGCATCAGCGGAAATTATCACGGAACAAAAGGCAGTTCGCAACCTTTTTCGCGTTTGTACAGTGTGATGCCAAATATGAAGGAATATGACATTTTAAGAGAATTTGTACAGAATGGCGCATATCCAAAGAATCCAACTGCAAAGGATATTCGTGAAATGATACGCGGAAACTATGTTGGTAACAAAAATACCAATGGACTTTTCACATACGCCATCGATAAGAAAGGCAACATCATAGTCGGGAAAAGAAACGGCAATGGTGTTGGGGAAGGCAAAAAGCCGACCCCACATCCTACCTTGATCGGTGGGAAAAATCCTAAAGTTCAATGTGCTGGAATATTGGAAATCCGAGGAGGCAAGATATATTCCTTTGACAATCAAAGCGGCCATTATAAACCCAACGCAAAATCCTTGAATAAGGTTACCGAGATTTTTTCTAAATTACCTAAAAGCGTATTCCACAAGAAATACATCGGAGGAAAATCCATATGAGTGAATACTTGAATAAATGGTTCGGAATAAAAAACTTGGAGGGAATACCTAATTCACAAGAACGTGAAATTTGGTACATATATAGTTGGAACTCGGTGCGATGCATTGATGAAAGCGATGGACTTTTAACGTTATATTACGCAGACAGAGGTATAACTATCCATGCTAAAAACGATGCTGTCGAAGAGCGCCCTGCTCCTGTATTTTTGCATGACGACACAGTTCTCATAACAAAAAAACAAATCAAGGCAGTTGTAAAATACTCTATTTGGCACTTCAATGGCCATTACTATTATTATATACTCGCCGATGAAAAGGGCAAAATGTTAAAAAAACGATATATGGCAGATGAACTTGAAATACTGGAAAAGACGAAATGAACCTGGTTGAACTTTCAAAAGAAATTTCCTACGCCCTGCGCCACGCCCCATGGGAATACGAGCTCGAACTTGACAAGCAGGGCTTTGTGCCTGTAACGCAACTACTCCACGCATTGAACGAGTCAGGTAATTACGACCATAAAATAACAACAGCCGATTTAGAACAAATTATCAGAACATCCGAAAAAAAACGACACGAAATTGTGGGAGACAGGATTCGAGCCCTTTATGGGCACACTACACCGCAGGCAATCAAAAAAGAACCTGGAATACCGCCAACAGTTCTCTATCATGGGACATCGCATAAGGCTCTGCCTAAAATTCTGGAAGAGGGCCTAAAACCGATGCTGCGACAATACGTTCATTTATCCACCGATGAGGAAATAGCCTCTCGCATCGGAAAACGTCGGGATTTAAATCCTGTAATTTTAAAAATCAATACGGTTGCGATTCGGGAAGCTGGATTTCAATTCTATATCGGCAACGAAAAAGTCTGGCTATGCAAGGAATTACCTCCGGAATTTTTGAAAGTGTAAGCAAAAGCAGGCGGCTTTGAAAAAAAATCGTCGGAGACAACTAAAAATTTCGGCGAATGTAAAAAGTAGTTTCATAAGCGTCAAAGCAGCACCGCAGCGCTCCTCGATTTCATCAAATGGTTCAAGTGCCAGACGTTCAACCCGATAGAAAATCCCGAGATGCTCGAGAAGTGCGCAGAGAGCGGCTCGTTCACCCCGGAACTCCTCGTCGGGATGGCGGTCGCCTTTGTCGCCGGAATCTTTGCGCTCAAATGGCTCATGAACTTTGTCCAGAAGGGAAAGTTCCACTACTTCGCCTATTACCTGTGGGCGGCGGGAATCCTGGGGCTCGTGTTTATTCGGTAGGGGAAATTCGGCATTCCGAACGACGGAATCTTTTCGCCCGTTTTCAAGAAACTTTAGATTTTCAGGCATCAAAACTTTGGATTTTATCTATATTAGACTTTAGATTTTTAGAGTGTAAAATTTTAGATTTCCAAGGCGAGGTTCCCGTTGTCCATTGAACGAATAGCCAAGAAGGCGCTTCTCCGTCTCGCGGGACAGTTTCCCATCATCGGAATCGTAGGACCGAGGCAGACGGGAAAATCTACCCTAGCCAAGACAACTTTTCCCGAAAAAAGGTACATCACTTTTGACGACAAGTCGATGCGCGAAATGGCTTCCGCAAATCCAAAAGACTTCTTGCAGGCTTTCCCTGCCGGTGCCGTTTTTGACGAAGCGCAAAAAGTTCCCGAAATTTTCGATGCGGTCAAGCTTGCCGTAGATAACGAAGCCTTTACTCCCGGGAAGTTTGTCCTGACAGGTTCAAACCAGTTCAAGCTCAAGGAAAACATGAGCGATTCCCTTGCCGGGCGCGCCGGCTTTGTCAAGCTGCTCCCCTTTTCGAACGAAGAGCTTGCATCCGCAAACGCCTTATCGAGCAATCCTTACGAAACAATTTTTAAGGGCTGCTACCCGCCACTTTATGACACGGAAAAAAAGTTTCTGCTTGACGATTGGTTTGACAGCTACATCGACACCTATCTTGATCTGGATGTCCGATATCAAATCAACGTCAGCAATTTGCCGACTTTCAAAAAATTTGTCCGTATCTGCGCGCTCCATTCGGGACAGCTGCTTTCCATGGAAAGCATCGCGAAGAATCTGGGAATTTCCGCTCCTACCGTAAAACAATGGCTTTCCGTACTGGAGTCTTCCTTTCTGATTCACTTTCTGCAGCCCGATACAAACAACCTCGGACGTTCCCTGGTCAAGACGCCCAAGCTATACTTTACCGATACAGGATTGCTCTGCCATCTTTTGGGTATCGATTCGCCAGAAGAGCTCATCTTGAGCAAATACAGAGGCGCCGTCGTAGAAACTTTCGCCGTCTCGGAATTGACAAAGAAACGCACCAATCAAGGCAAAAGCCCGAACCTCGCATTCTACCGGGATTCGAGCGGTCTTGAAATGGATATCATCGCCGACTGGAAGCATTCCTTCTCCGTCGAAGTCAAAAGTTCAATCGACGCGGAACGCAAGCTGTCCGCCGGAGCAAGAAAATACCACGCTTTGCGGGGTGACGCAAATTTCAAGAGCAAGGTCTTTTATCTCGGAGACTTGACATGCGAAATTAACGGCATCCAGTATGTTGGCTGGAAGGACTGGGGAAAGGGAGAATAACGGGCGACAGCCAGTCGAGCACAGGAACGCATTCGATTTCAAAGCCGTCCTTTGGGACGGAGCTTATCGACTATAGACGATAAAAAGTGGACGTTTTGTCGGGTATGGACGATGAAAGAATGTTGCGGCGAAAAAAAAATCCGATTTTATCCAATAATTTCTCTGTACTGCATAAAAAAGGATGGTTTTTGTGCAGTATGAAATATTAATTGAGCATCAAACATTACTGATTAGAAATTTTGCCGATTTCAAAATGGAGAAGAAAACAACCCCTCACTTCAACTTAGAATGAAGTGGCAAATTAGGAGCAAACAATGTATATTCACACAAGAGAGGTCCAAATATGTCGGAAACAGCCTTTGCAGAACTCGAATCACAAGTGGAGGAACTGCCCTATACCCAACTGGAAAAACTCCAGTGGAAAATAGGTATTCTCCTTAGGGAAAAAAAGTCTCAGAAAGCACGCGACATTTCCGGTTTGAAAAAGTATCTCGGCAACACCGACCTCGACATCGATCTCGACGCCGTGCGAGGTAGAAATGACCCTCGTTGATACTTCCGTATGGATTGACGGTTTTCGCGGAGGCGAAAGCAAGGAAGCTCTCAAAAATCTGATAGACCACGGCAGTATCTGCATCAACGATATCATTCTTGCCGAACTGCTCCCATCCATAAGGAAACGAGGCGAAACGGAACTCGAAAACTTGCTAAACCTCCTGCCGAAAATTCCCATGCAGATTGACTGGAACAGCCTTATCTGCATGCAGACGGAAAACTTGAAGCACGGAATAAACAAGGTCGGTCTGCCTGATTTGATGATTGCCCAAAATGCTTTACAAAACGGAGTGACACTATTCTCATTAGACAGGCATTTTGAACTTATTGGGGATATACTTCCCCTGCAACTGTATAAATAATTTTTTATAGGAAATGCCCGACACCGAGAAGCATCAAATTACTGAAACGGTTCCGCGCAACACAAACAATGAGCATTATTTGGTTGTATGTCATTAAAATAGGACAAACCGAATTCCCAAAAGGACAACCAGCGTATTACTAGAGACCTTTTCTTCCCGCAGCATAGGCGTCCCAAAAGATAAGAAACAATCAACCGCTAAATCATTGTCAAGAGAATTTCCGAAACGCAATCCTAGTTCCAGTCCATTCGTATAAACAGGCGTTGACCACCATAATTGAGCGCTATCTTCAAATTCATAAACAACCTTAGAAGAAACATTTATTAACAAAAATGGTCTTAAATAAAATTTCCATCGTTCTGGTCCAAAAGCTAGCGCTACCGCCAAATTCAATCGCGCCCCTTCAAGAGAAAGTTCTTTATGATCTTCATAAAAAAATCCGAACGAAGCCGCAGGACCAAAATTGACGCGTCGTCCCCAAAACCATTCAAGTCCCAATTCACCTCCTGCACTTATGCTTTCTGCCGTTCCTCCTCCAAATGCAGCCAATTCCAACGATAGGTTATTCGGGGTTGTTTTTTTTACGCATCGTTCCGATTCAACATCATATTCAAATCCAGAATAACAGGAAAATTCATACGGAGAGGTTTTATATGCATTATCCGGGATCAAACGACAATTCTGCAATGTATTGTCAGAAAAAATCCAGTTTGCCTCATAACAAACGGCTTTTACACAACCGCCATACTTTTCGATATAGCCCGAATCGCAACTTTGTTCAAGTAAATCAGGGTCGTCATAAACCCAATGAGCGTTTTCCTTTAAATCGATGCAACGCGCTGCATATTTGTTCCATCTAGCGAAACCTCCGCAACGATCAACAGGTTTTATGCAAACCTCGTTAATATTGACATATCCAGAATCACATACCCAAGAATAATCTGAAACCTTATGCGCATTAACCGGAATATTTTCGCAATGAACGCCATCACCAGAAACAATTTCCGTTTCTAATGTGCAGCTAGCCTCCTTTACACAACCATGTCCATATTGACTATTATATTGACTATTGACATATCCAAAATCACATACCCAAGAATAATCTGAAACCTTATGCGCATTAGCCGGAATATTTTCACAATGAACGCCATCATCAGAAACAATCTCCGTTTCTGAAGTACACTCAGCCTGCTTTGCACAACCATCTTGCCATACAACATAGCCAGAATCACAATCATAAACATACTCTAGAGTATCTATCCAATGGGAATTTTTGGGCAATTCAACACACGAATTATCTTCTTCTCGATACAAATCGCCTTTTTTACAACGTTTCTTCTTTTCCAACAAAAAAAGGTTGTTTGAATAGGAAAAGTCATCGATTCTTTGCCGTACGAAAAATCCTTCCGGTATTTGATCAGAACAAAACAATTTTTTACGAGAATTAAAAAAATCATTCTGAAAGGCAAACAGATACTTATCCCCCTCACAAACAATGTCTGTTTGAAAATCTTCAATAGGAACATCTATTTTAATTTTGGAAATTTGATTTTTAAGATCGTAATCAACAAAATCTACATTCTTATAAAAATAATTGATCTCGTATTTTTTTTCGCTAGAACCTAACCACATATCATCGGAATTAAACGCCATCAATCCAAAAGTCAAATTATTCCCCCCACTTCCCTCAACGGATAGCAATCCATGTTCCGGGTTGTATTTAACTTTAATATGTTGCCGCACAAACCGACCATTTTTAATGGAATATCCTAATTTATCAAGATCTGCAGAATAAAGTTCAGCAGTGATTACACCAGATGTCCTTTTTACTTTCGGAGCATATGGTTCATAATGAATCTGGGAAAAGCCAAACGAGACAGACAACAATAACAAAAAGACATTTTTTTTCATTTTCAGCAATTTCAAAGTTATTTACTCCTGATTTTACAATATAAGAAAAAAAAACGTTGTCAATAGATTTCGAAAATTTTCGGTACCTCCCCGCGTTTGGCACGCTTCTTGCTTTTACCTAGGCGAAACGGGACGAAAAAAGCTGGTTTTCAGCGGTTCGCGCCACTTTTTGAAACGGGAGACTGTTTCAATTTGAAACGTTTTAATATTGGAGATAAAAATGGCAACAGAAAAAAAAGAATTCCAGACCGAAGTGCAGGATCTTCTCCACTTGATGATCCATTCCCTCTACAGCAACAAGGAAATCTTTCTCCGCGAGCTGATTTCGAACGCCGCGGACGCGCTCGACAAGCGCCGCTTCCTTTCCCTCTCGAACGCGGCGCTCCTCCCCGAAGGCACCCAGCTGAGAATCGACCTGTCCGTCAATTCCAAGAGCCGGACGCTGACCGTCGAGGATAACGGCATCGGCATGAACAAGGAAGACCTCGAAAGCTGCCTCGGCACGATCGCCCGTTCGGGAACGAAGCATTTCGTGCAGGACCTGAAGGATTCCGACAAGTCGAACGTCGATCTGATTGGACAGTTCGGCGTCGGGTTCTATTCCGTCTTCATGGTCGCAAGCAAGGTCGAGGTCCTTTCCCGCAAGGCCGGCGAGGAATCCGGATACCTGTGGAGCTCGGACGGCAGCGGCTCCTACGAAGTCTCCGACATGCCGAAAGAAAGCGTGGGAACGAAAATCACGCTCTACCTGAAGGACGGCGAGGATTTCAACGACTTCACGTCCGAATGGAGCATCGAAAGCATCGTCCGCAAGTATTCGGAGTTCGTCTCCTACGGCATCTACCTGCACCACGAGCCGACGAAGAACGACAAGGGCGAAACGGAAACCAAGGAACCGACCCGCCTGAACGACAAGCCGGCGCTCTGGCGCCAGAGCGCGAAGGAAATCACGGAAGAACAATACAAGGACTTCTACCCGACCGTCTCGCACGACGGCGGCGAACCTCTCGCCTGGAAGCATTCCCACGTCGAAGGCTCCCAGGAATTCTGGACGCTCGTCTATGTGCCGGCAAAGGCCCCGTTCAACATCTGGCAGAACGACCGCATCACGGGATTAAAGCTCTACGTCAAAAAAGTCTTCATCATGGACGACTGCAAGGATTTGCTTCCGCCGTGGCTGCGCTTTGTCCGCGGAGTAGTCGATTCCGAGGACCTGCCGCTGAACGTCTCCCGCGAGATTCTCCAGTCAAACAAAATCATCACGACGATCCGGAAGAACGTCATCAAGAACGTTCTCGACATGCTTTCCGAAATCAAGGAAAAGGACCGCGAAAAATACGAAGCCTGGTGGCGCGAACTCGGCATGGTCCTGAAGGAAGGCTTCTACATGAACTGGGAACATCTCGACGAGCTGAAGAAGCTTACTCTCTTCAAGTCGAGCAAGTCCGGCGACAAGTTCACGAGCCTCGAAGAATATGTCAAGAACATGCCGAAGGAACAGAAGGAAATCTACTTCCTCATCGGCGAGAACAAGGACGCGGTGGCGACAAGCCCGATCCTCGAAGCCTACAGGAACAGGAATTTTGAGGTGCTCCTCCTTTCCGACCCGATCGACGAATTCATGATGAACTCCCTTACGGAATTCGACGGGAAGAAGTTCCACGACATAAGCCGCGGCGACGTCGATTTCGAAAAGACCGAAGAGGAAAAGAAGTCGGAAGAAGCTTCCAAGGCCGAATACAAGGACCTCTGCGCCGAACTCCAGAAGGACCTGGACGCGAACATCAAGGAAGTCCGCGTATCGAGCCGCCTGAAGGACAGCCCGTGCTGCCTCGTCACCGACGAATCCGCGATGAGCCACCACATGGAACGCATGATGGCGGCGATGGGTCAGGGCGTCACCAAGTCCAAGCGCATCCTCGAAATCAATCCCGCGCATCCGATTTGCAAGATGCTGAAGGAAAAGGCTTCGAAGAAGGAATCGCTCGAAGACTGGCCCAAGGCTCTCTACGGGCAAGCGCTCCTCGCCGAAGGTTCCCCGCTCGAAAACCCGGCGGCATACGTCCAGGCGATAAACAAGCTGCTTTCCGCGCAAATCCATTAATCCGACATTTTCCGTCACAAGGCCGTCTTATATTTTAGGGCGGTCTTTTTCCTTTTTGATTATGCCCACACCCGACGAACTTTTCGATTCCGCGCAAAAGCTGCTGAAAGAATTTTTTGGATTTAAATCCTTCCGCCCGGCGCAGGAAGCCGTCCTCCGGAACCTTTTCCTCGGAAAGGATACGCTCGCGCTTCTCCCGACTGGCGGCGGAAAATCCATCTGCTACCAGATTCCCGCGCTGCTCTTTCCGGGAACGTGCATCGTCGTCTCCCCGCTGCTCGCGCTGATGAAGGACCAGGTCGATGCGCTTTCCGAATGCGGCATCCGGGCGGCGGCGCTCAACAGCCACACGTCCAGGGAGGAATCCGCAGAAATCCGGAAGCTTGCCCTGCGCGGAGAACTGAAGCTTCTCTACCTTTCGCCGGAACGCATCCGGTTCGAACTCGACTTTCTGCTTTCCAAAATCAGGATTTCCCTGTTCGCGGTCGATGAAGCGCATTGCATTTCACAGTGGGGGCACGACTTTAGGCCCGAATACGCCGAGCTTCACGCGCTCCGGGAACGCTTTCCCGCGGTTCCGCTAATCGCCCTGACCGCCACCGCCGACGCCGTCACGCGCGAAGACATCTTGCGCCAGCTCGGAATTCCCCGGGAAAACATCGTGCTTTCGAGCTTTGACCGACCGAACTTGAGCCTTTCGGTAAAACTCAACTACCGCAAACGGGAAAAGCTTTTCGAAATCGAGCGTTTCATCCAAAAGCGCAAAAGGGAAAGCGGAATCATCTACTGCCTTTCGCGCAAAGGTACGGAATCGCTCGCCAGGGAACTTAATTTGTGCGGAATCCACGCCGAAGCCTACCACGCGGGCCTCGAAGCCGAGGAGCGCATCCGCATCCAGGAAGACTTCCTGAACGACAAGGTCAAGGTCATCTGCGCCACGACCGCTTTCGGCATGGGAATCGACAAGTCGAACATCCGATTCGTCATCCATTACAACACGCCCAAGAACATGGAAGGCTACTACCAGGAAATCGGGCGCGCCGGAAGGGACGGGATGCCCTCGGACACGCTCTTTTTCTATTCCGATTCCGACATGGTGCAGCTTGCGAAATTCGCCGAGGAAAGCGGAGAAAAGGAACTGCAGCTCGAAAAGCTCCGCCGCATCGAACACTACGCGACAAGCCCGATTTGCCGCAGACGCATCCTTCTCAGCTACTTCGGCGAGACTTTCGACCATGACTGCGGCAACTGCGACATCTGCAAGAATCCCCCGCAACGCTTCGACGGTTCGATTCTAGCCCAGAAAGCCCTTTCCGCCATCGTCCGCACGCGCGAATCGGAAAATTCCCAGATGATTATCGACATTCTCCGGGGAAACCGTTCTTCCGCGCTTCTCGAAAAGCATTATGACGAACTCAAGACATACGGGGTCGGCAAATCGACACCGCCGGCAAAATGGAAAGCCTACCTGATGCAGCTCATCCACCTAGGCGCTATTTCAAAGAGCTACGCGCCGGGCGAACATCTTTCGGTAACGCCCTACGGCTGGAGCGTTCTCCGCGGCGAAAAGAAACTCGAACTTGCGCTCGTCAAGGAACGCGACGATTCCCCCGCAAAGTCCCGGTTCAAGCTTTCCGATTTCGGCGCAAAGGACGAGCTGTTCGAAACGCTGCGGGAACTCCGCAAGGAAATCGCCCAAAAGGAAAACGTCCCGGCCTACCTCATCTTCAGCGACAAGGTGCTTTCGGAAATCGCCGAACAGAAACCGACAAGCCTCGAAGAGTTCGCGGAAATTCCGGGCGTCGGAAATTTCAAGCTGAAAAAATACGGGGAAATCTTTGTCCGGGAAATCTGCCGTTCGATGTGACTGGCATTGTGAGAGTAGAGGAATCAGGAGGCAGGAATCAGTGGTCAGTTAGAAATGAGCAATTAGGAATTAGCAATGAGAAATGTAGTCAGGGAACAGGGGTTCAGAACTTAGAGCCTAGTGCTGAGCGCTTAGATTTGCATACATCTATGTTCTTGTATCTTAAAAGTTTGACGTCTGCGGTTCTAAGCTCTAAGCTCTCTCAACTAAGTTCTGAATATCTCGACAAGCTCGCTAACAGTCATTATCGGACTTGATCCGATAATCTAGATTCCCCGGTCAAGCCAGGGAATGACAGATGAGAGGCGGGCTGGAATGACATCGTAGCGAACCGGGGAATGACAGTGCGCAGAAACGTTTCGTTTCGAAATCCCACGTCCCGTGTCCCGCTTTCCAAAAGCTTAAACATCCGCGGATTAATCCCTATTCCCTCATCCCTAGTCCCTAAGCTTAAACGTCCACTATTCTAAGCTCTAAGTTCTATTAACTAAGCTCTGACTAGCTCGCTAACCTGTCAAATCCCATACATTAAAGGGGATTCCCCGGTCAGGCCGGGGAATGACAGCATAGCAAGCCGGGGAATAACATCATAGAGGGCACGGGAATGACATCGCACCGTGTCCCACG
>CAKUTF010000058.1 GCA_934691725.1 uncultured Fibrobacter sp.
CGCGGATTATCATCGTCAAGTAAATCCATTCGCGGCTGAAAACAACAAAAAAATCCCCGGGAAACGAATCCCGGGGACAGCCAAGTTTCCAGCTTGTCGTTTCCAACCACGAAAAGGACAGGCGATGAGACTCGACCGATATCTAAGATACCAAATCAAGGCCCTGCTGGATGCCGGGCATTCGCAGAAAACCGTCGCAAGCCAGCTCGGAATCTCCCCGGGCGGGCTTTCCAGGGAACTGAAGCGCAACGGGGGCAGGGAAAAGTACGACCCGGACAAGGCCGACAGGAGGGCGGAATGGCTGCAGCGCAAGGCTCACGTCCACTACAGGTACAGCGACGAAGTCTGGGCAGAGACGGTGGCCATGATCCGGGACGACCTCTCGCCCGAACAGGTCGTGAGCCGCACGCCGATAGGGTTCAGGCACGCCGAGGTCGAAATGAAGAACCGTTTCGGGGACTTTGAAATCGACCTGGTCAACGGCGCGAACCACGTCGGCAACATCCTCACCGCAAACGACAGGCAGTCCAATTTTTGCATCCTGGAGCCGCTCGCCACAAAGGATGCCGGCGATCTGGCCGACACCGTGATTGCCGCGTTCGAGCCTTACAGGGAATTCCTGCACACGGTCACGTCCGACAACGGAAAGGAGTTCGCCTGTCACGCAAGGATGGCGAGGGAACTGGAAATCGGCTACTACTTCGCGCACCCGTACCGTTCGTGGGAACGCGGGGCGAACGAGAACATGAACGGGCTGATACGGCAGTACCTGCCGAAAGGGTCGTCCTTCGAGGGCCTGACCAGGGAACAGGTGAAGCGGATCGAGTGGAAACTGAACAACAGGCCGAGAAAGAGGCTTGGATTCTTGACGCCGCTAGAGTATATTTCCATGCAAGTTAAACAAATTTACTTGGCGGCTTAAATCCGCCACTTGATAACTTAAATTTATATTAAAAAAAATATTTTTTATTTAATAATTTTTAAATTATAGTAACAGTTCTATTTAACATTAATCATTCCTCCATCCATTCCTCGGCATTTCCGCAAGCATGCTAATTCCCCTTTTAATCAACAGAAGCCAGGATTTCTTCGGACGTCATCCCAAAATGCTTTTTGAGCGAAGCGTCAATGCCTAAACTTTTTAAATCCCGTAGGCAATTCCGAATTTTTAAAAAAGGCTCCGCGGTTCTGGAATTTCTAAGCATGACTTGTACCATCCGCTCCGAATACCAATAGAGAATTTCAACCTCGGAACGACTTTTCCGGTTTACAAACGGTTCCGTCAATTCACGGATCGTCGGCGAATTGCCTAGTGGTTTTTCTTTTCCCTCCCGCGACCCATCGATTACCTGGGCTATTCCTTCATTCAGCCAAATGGGAATTTTCGCCCGAGTCATCGCTCGCACGAAAGCATGGGAAAGTTCATGAAAAAACATCGGACGATAGACATTCCGGACCTGCATCATCCCGACAGGAATCCGGATTTTTCCGTCAAAGACGGCTCCGACCCAATCAGGCCGCGGCCCGATTCCCTGGTATTCCGAACTTCGGTAAAGCACCACGTGGAATTTATCTTCAGGATAAAAATGGAACAGACCGCCAAGCGAATCGTATGCGACTTCCAAAACCGAAAGGGCTTCCATCACATCTTCCCGAGAAAAGCGCCCTTCCAGTTCAAGCCGAAAATGTCCTGAATTTTCTATGCCGAGTTCACGCATTTCGCGAAGCAGCTGAGCGGACTTCCGGGAGAGAAATTCCAAATCGGGATGTTTAAACTTTAACCCGGCAATATACGCCATACATTCTTCATAACGCTCCTCTTCAAAAAGAATCCCTGAAAGATGAAGCTGCAGATTGGTATCGCTTGGCATTTTTTCAAGCAGGTGGCGAACATTTCTCTCTGCGCATTTCCATTCCCGGGAATCCAGACATTCCTGTGTTTCGGAAATGAACCGGTTGTATTTTTCGACAGCGTACCTTTCCGCCAGATACCCGCGTATCTTTTGTCCGCAGAACAGAACAAGCAATACGCATACAAATCCAATAACGATTTTTTTCACGATAGAGATTCATCCCAGGAATTGTTCGATTTTTTCATTCCAGCCGTCGGTATGTTCCGATAGCAGAAGTTTTCCCTTTTCACAGAGAATAAAAAAGCAATCCTCTTCGACAACTTCAAAATCGGAGCCTCCATTATAGACATTGGCAATTCCATAAGTTTCCCTGTCGCGGTAAAGAATTACTTTGCAGCGAAATTCAGAGGAAAGTTCCAGAGCTTTTCTTTCAAGAACTTTGTCCGGTGCATTTTCTACCGAAACGGAAAACGGGGGAGTTTTCAATACACGACAGATGACACAGACTTCTTCTTGCATTTACAGGACTTCGCGAATCGCCTTCGCCAGCTGGTCGGCGCAGGAAGTGGATTTTCCGTTACAGGTGTTTCCTTCCAGAATATCGGCAATTTCCTTCATGTTTTTGCCTTCGCAAAGTTTTCCGATGGCTTTCAGGTTTCCGTTGCATCCTCCGACAAACTTCAAATTGAACATTTTCCCGTCTTGATAGTCAAAAGAGATGTGTTTGGCGCAAACGCCGCATGGATTGAATTCTTTTTTCTGCATACGGACAATTTAAAAATTCTAATTTAGTTTAGCGATGTTTTTACGAGTTCAATTCTTGCAAAAATTCTTGTATGCGGCCTTAAAAATTTCAGGTTGGAAAAAAAGTGTACTCTGGAAAAACTTAGATTACCTCTATCCTGGAATGAGTATTCGCCAAAAGAAAAATTTTAGAGACAAGTTACTGAAAAATCTTTCGCAGGACGCCTCTGAATTTTTGACAAGAAGCTGGATTTATTCGAAAGGGGACTCCCGATTTTCAGTTGATAAAAAAAGTATTCCTGTTTTAGAACAGATGAAACAGGGTGGTCTGATGCTCACGGCGCACTTCGGAAACTACGAAGCGATCGGTCCCTGGCTGGTTAGGCAAGGCGTTCCCCTTTTGGCAAGTTATGCAAAACTAAAACCGGAATTTTTAGACAAATGGGTCTATTCTAAATATCGTTCGATTGACAATTACAATTATTCACTTTTTATAAACAATCCAAGAGATATTCTAAAAAAACTCGATGAAAAAAAACTTTTCTGTCTGATAGCCGACCAAGATTTTAGAAATCATCGTTTTACCCTTGGAAATCTGCTAGGAAAACCCGTTCATTGTAATCCAATTCCAGCCTTTATTTTAAAATATCGCTCAAAAACGCCTATTTACATTTGCTGGATAGAATCCGATTTAAAAACAAAAACTTTATTTGCGAAAAGAATTTATGTATCAAACGGCGAAGAAGTTTTTTCAAATTTTCATGCACAACTTGAAAAAATCATCAATTTATTCCCAGAAAGATGGTATGGTTGGATTCATCGACGATACTTATCCACAGGGTATTGAGATTCAGAATGTTTCACGTGAAACATTCTAAATTTGAATGTAGGATGTTCCTTTGCTGCGATACTTTAGGGAATAGGGACTAGTCCGCGAACGTCTAGGCTTTTGGAAAGCGATACGAGGGACACAGTACAATGTCATTCCCCGGCTTGACCGGGGAATCTAGATTATCGGGTCAAGCCCGATAATGACCGTTAGCGAGCTTGTCGAACTATTCAGAACTTAGTTGAGAGAGCTTAGAGCTTAGAAATAGTGAACGTTTAAGCTTAAGGACTAGGGATTAGTTTACAGACGTCTAGGCTTTTGGGACGCAGTAAGCGGAACACGAGATGAGGAATTTCAAAGCGAACCGTTTCTGCGCACTGTCATTCCCGTGCCCCGACACGGGAATCTCTGGGATTATCGGGTCAAGCCCGATAATGACCGTTAGCGAGCTTGTCGAGCTATGCCCGACACATCTGAAAACAGGGTCTAAAATTTCTAGCTCCAATACATTCTTTTAATGAACAATCATCGTTATCTGGAGTCTGCAAATTTTTATTCAAATCTTAAAGCGGTACGATGCTTATCCCTTTTGAAAATAAAAAATTCATTTCCTTGGAAAGTTGAAAACAGAGTGTTTGCGGACGCAAAATCGGGAGGCTTATTTTTTTCCGTATATTTGAAATTTTCTATTTTCGCAACACTTGTACGGTAGAATAGTCTGCGAACCAAAGAACCATCAAAAGCGTTCCGAAACCTATCAAACAGCAACCAATCAAAGATTTCAAAGTAACTTTTTCATGTAAAAAAAAACAAAGGCGAGAATAATCGTAACAATAACGCTCATCTTGTCAATCGGAACGACCTTCGAAGCCTCCCCTAATTGAAGAGCTCTGTAATAGCACAGCCAGGATGCCCCCGTGGCAAGTCCAGACAAAATCAAAAACAACCAACTTTTTTTTGAAATTTCCCAAATTCCATTGCCAGAATGGGTAACAAAAAGCATCAACCAGGACATTCCTAAAACAACAGCAGTTCTAATCGCCGTAGCTAAATTAGAATTGACATTTTCAATTCCTACTTTGGCTAAAATTGAGGTTAAAGTGGCAAATAGAGAAGATAATACCGCAAACAAAATCCACATACTTTAAATATAGCAAACATTCTACCTAAAATAAAAACGAATAAATTTTCAGCTCATTTATGAAATGTTTCACGTGAAACATTTCAATTCATTTAAACAATTTCAACCACCATTTTGAACTGAAAGTTCAAAGCTTCAGATATTTTCGCACCACAATATCGGTTTTACATCTGTACTCTACACACCAAAGACAACTGGTAAGAAATACCGACTCCAGCAGCACTTTCGCAACATCGGAAACTCTTTCTGAAACATCCAGAATGTTCTGTTCTTCAATCTCTTGACGAAATCGCTGACGCTGAGCGAAGGCGGATATTCCACATGTATGTGGATATGATCCTTGCTGACGACGCCCTTCAATATGCGGACATCCTCGCTGTCGCAGACCTGCACGAGCAGGTCTCGGCAACGGCGCTGAACATCCCCGGTCAACACCGCATACCGGTACTTCGTTACCCAAACGATGTGGCAACTGAGATTGATCACGCTATGAGTGGTCTTCCGGTTTTCGCCCATAACCAAAAGATACATTTTTAGAAACTGGAAGTGGCTGCACTGAAAGTGCAGGGTTTTAACCGTTCATTGGACAATAAAAATTTTAACATAGCAATCAGCCTCGTTGTCATTACGAAAGTTATCAGACCTTTTATAAAATACGGTTATTCACATTTTATCCAATACAATCTTTATTTTGACTGTTTTATTTTAACTCAAATATTCTAAATTGTTTCACGTGAAACATTATCAAAATTCAATACAAGAAAAAATTTTTCTAGACTTTCTCTCTGCCAACGAAATTTCCTTGCCAGAAGAAATGCTTGAAAAACTTTTTAAATATGCGGAATTGGTTATCCGCGGCAACGAATCAACAAATTTAATTTCGCGGAACGATATTCCAAAATTTTTAACGAGACACATCGCCGACTCTCTATACCCTTATATTGTACTATACAAACAAAAACATCTAAAACAGGGAATGATTTGGGCCGATATGGGAGCTGGTGGCGGATGTCCAGTATTTCCTCTTGCTATCGTATGTCCTAAAATAAACTTCTTCGCTTCGGAACCTCGCCATAAAAGAGTTCTTTTTTTAGAAAATTCAAAAAAAGAATTAAACCTGGAAAACCTGGAAATCGTAGGAAAACGCTTTGAAACTTCAAACATTTCAAATTGCGACATCATTTCTTGCCGAGCGCTTTCCCGATTTGAAGCGGACTACGAGCGAGCTTTGCCAGCCCTCAAGAAAAATGGTCTTTTCATCACATTCAAAAGCAGAGAAATCGCAAAAGAATTGAAAAATATTCCAGACATTCATTTGATCGATTACAAACTTCCCAACGAAACTCAAGAATACTCTTTAGTGATTAAAGGAATCTATGGGTAAAATCATCGCAATCTGCAACCAAAAGGGCGGAGTCGGAAAAACAACGACAGCGATAAACCTCGCCGCCAATTTTGCCGCACTGGAAAAGAAAACCTTACTGATTGACATGGATCCTCAAGGCAATGCCTCACAGGGTTTAGGTTACCTGGAAACGCAGGAAGAAGATGTCCACGAAGCATTAGATTTAGCCGCAAGCCCGGACGCTGTTACTAGCGAAGCCCTTCAAAAATTCATTTTGAAAACAGAACTGGATTATTTAAAGGTCATCACATCCGGCCCGGATCTTTCCGTAATGGAACTGGAACTGGTCAATTCGATGAGCAGGGAGCATCGTCTAGACCGAATAACATCTGTACTCAAAAAAGAATTCGACTTTATCATCATCGATTCACCGCCCAGTTTAAACCTCTTGACGCTAAATGTCCTGACAGCGGCGGACAGCGTCCTGATTCCAGTCCAATGCGAATATTACGCCTTGCAGGGTCTTGCGGAACTTTTCAACACGATTCGCCTAGTCCAGAAAAACCTGAACAGCCGCTTGAATATCGAAGGAGCGCTCCTCACAATGTACGATGCGAGACTCAGCCTTTCCAGACAGGTCGCCGAAGAAGTCAGAAACGTCATTTCGGAGCGGGTCTTCAAAATCATGATTCCGCGAAATGTCAAACTCAGCGAGGCGCCTTCCCACGGAAAACCCGTCATCCTCTATGACGTAAAAAGCACCGGGGCGCAGGCCTACATGAAACTCGCCGAAGAAATCATCAACGGGGTTAAATAGCTATGGGAAAAAAGTCAATGGGTCTTGGCCAAGGTTTAGCTTCCATCATGCAATCGCATGGATACGGCGAACAGAATGAAATTCACCAGGACGAAAACGGCAACACAGTCAGAATCGAAAAAATAAATCTGGACTTGATCGACCCGAACCCTTACCAACCTCGAAAAGAGTTCAGCGAAGAGGAACTGCGGGAACTAGCCGACACCATCCGGGAACAAGGATTGATCCAGCCGATTACCGTCCGGAAATTCAACGGTCGCTATCAAATCGTAAGCGGCGAAAGGCGGACCCGGGCAGCAAGACTTGCCGGGCTTTCCACCATAGACGCTTACGTTCACGACCTTCTCTCCGACAAGCAGATGGCGGAATGGTCGCTCATCGAAAACATCCAGCGCGTGGATTTGAACGCCATCGAAGTAGCCAAGTCCTACGAACAGCTGATCAATCAATACGGTTACACACATGACGATCTTTCGAAAAGCGTCGGAAAGTCCAGGTCAGCGATAACCAATTCGCTTCGCCTATTAAAATTGCCGGAACAGGTTCAAACCTGGATTATGGAAGGAAAGCTTTCCCAAAGCGCTGCACGCTCCCTGCTCAGCCCGGACATTTCCGACCCGGAAGCCGTCGCCCGGGACATCATCGAAAAAGGGATGAACGTCCGGCAGGTAGAAAACCTGGCGAAAGAAAACAAGAAAAAAGAATCCAAAACTTCCGAACCTCAGGACAAGCCTCTAGACCCGAACATTGTAGACTTTCTCCGGAAAATGGAAGAGTTTCTAGGCACGAGCGTCAAGCTCCAAAAAGGGAACGAAGACGCATCCAAGGGAAAGCTTATTATCGATTACTATTCCTTTGAAGATTTGACCCGCATCCAAGAAAAAATAGAAGGAATGAATTGAAGAACCGCTACCACATCGTCCAGATAATTCCGTCGGACGCAGGAAAGACCGTTTCCTTTAAGCTTCGCGCTTTGACATGGAAACTGTTCGGATTCCTGGTTTTCGTCATCTTCATTCTAGGCGGATTTCTCATTTATAAGCTGGCCACGCTCAACGCAATTATCGTCAGCTCCCGGGAAATCCATGCCCAGAACGAGCTTCTTCTCCAAAAGCAAAAAGAATACGAGCTGTTCTTTTCCGAGCTGGATTCCATTTCAACGATGGAACGTCAAATCAAGAATATCCTCGGAACTTTTTATGGAACGGATTCGACAAAACTTTCCGCGGTCATCGAAAAGAACCGCTTTGATTTCGTGCCTCTCGCCAAAAACCGCTTCAACGCGGAGCTGACCGGCTACTCGGAACAGGAAAAACGCCAGAACTGGAACCAGATTCCAAGCATCATCCCGACTGTCGGCATCATCAGCAAGCATTATTCAGACGAAGAAAACCATCTCGGTATCGATATTTCCGCAAAGCTTGATGAACCTGTCTTTGCGACGGCAGAAGGAAAAGTTCTTTCTGTATCCAAAATGAAGGACCGCGGTCTGAACATGCAAATCGACCACGGAAACGGCTACGTTTCCAGCTACTCGCATCTTCAAAAGTCATACGTCAAAAAAAATGCGGTAGTCAAAAAAGGAGAAGCGATTGGAACAGTCGGCTCGTCGGGAAACTCTACAGGGCCGCATATCCATTATGAAATTTTAAAGGACGGCGTACCAATCGACCCAGAACTTTTCATCGAGGAGTAAAATATGGCAAAAGAAAACGACAGCCAGTTCACACAGATAAGCCCTTCCATGAACATCACGGGAGACCTTTCCGGTTCGAGCGATTTGCGCGTAGCAGGGAAAATCAAGGGGAACATTTCCACGACGGGTGATATCGTTGTAGAAAATTCCGGTTATATCGAAGGGACTATCAAGACGAAGAACGCGACGATTGCCGGGAATGTTTCCGGGGACATCGAATGTAGCGAAAAACTGGTTCTTGAAGCGAAATCGCTAGTCATCGGAAATATCAAGACGAAACTGCTTGTCATCGAATGTGGTGCGAGATTAAAAGGAAACTGCGAAGTATCTGTCGAGGATAAAGAAACCAAGAAGCCTTAACGGGCTTCTTTTTTTATTCACAGTCTTCTTTAAATATTTCCCTTATTTATATAAAAGAAAATGAGAATGAGTTGGTGGATTTGTGGAAAGATTGGGAAGTTGTAAACGTAACCGATTGATTTTTAACAAGATAGAAAAACAGTGGACAAGTTTTTAAATTTGATAAAGTTGGAGTTTATCCACAGGATTTAACGTTGAAAATGATTTCGCTAACACTTTTCAACATCTGTAAAAATGGTTTCAACACATCCATGTTGAAACCGACTTTTCAACGGTTTATCCATCCACATGTTGATAAGTTTGTTGGATTGACGGCTATCACATTGAATTTCAAAGAGTTAAAAAGGGTTCCAAAACGTGGGGAGTTTATTTAGATTTTGGGCATGGGACTGGAAAACTCATCTTTTCGGATAGGACAGATTTCCGATATCCACCTTGTCACCGGAAGATCCGAAAAAGACGGATTGAATTCCGTTGAAAGTTTTGAATGTGCCCTCTCCGACGCAAAAAAACAAAATCTCGATCTTCTTGTCTTTAGCGGGGACTTGACGGAAGACAGCCTGAAGGAGGAATACGAACTTTTCTTTCGGATGTTAGACGATTACGATGGACCCTGGTGCGTAATCCCCGGAAACCACGATAATTCCGAGGATTTGGCGAAGTTTTCTCCCGTTCCCTTGAAATTGGAAAACGGTGATATCTTTTACAGGCGAACAGTGAACGGCTTTTCCTTTTTCTTTCTGGACAGTTCGACCGGAACCATTTCCAAAAGACAGCTGGAATGGCTGAAAAGCGAAGCATCGAAAGAAATCGGGGAAATTTTCCTTTTTGTGCATCATCCTCCCTGCCTGTGCGGTCATCTTTTTATGGATTCGCGCTATGCGCTGAAGAACTGGGAAAAAGTCGGCAAAACGCTCGACGGCATCGGGAATCTCCGTTCGATTTTCGTGGGGCATTACCATTCCGGAATGACGATTGACCGCGGCGCTGGACAGACAGTCTATGTGACGCCGTCAACGCAGATGCAGTTGGATCCGGAGTCTTCCGAATTCCACATCTTGAGCCGGATTCCGGGTTGGCGTCTTATCGAATATTCAAACGGCAAGCTTTCTACGGAGCTGCGCTTTCTCGAAAACCCCGATAAAATTTGATTTATTTTTACGATTTCCCTTGATTATTTTTTGAAATTTATTTAAATTGGGTTCACCTGGCGGTTTAGCTCAGTCGGTAGAGCAACGGAATCATAATCCGTGTGTCTGTGGTTCGACCCCACAAACCGCTATTATCCCTTATGGAAGGAGCCACAATTGAATCAAAAGTTCTTCACGTTTGTATTCGCGGTGGCTTCTTTTTTTGTTTTTATAGCTTGCAGCGCGGACCAGTCGGAATCTCTTACACCGTCCCTTCCGAGACAGGATACAAAGAAACAGATTGCTCCGATTTCGGCTGCCAAGTTTGTCGCTCCGAAGACGGGTGTTATCGACGAGAAGAAGGTGAGCCAGTATCTGAACGCGACTGCCGCGCTTGTCATGCTCGGCGAGGAATGGTCGCAGAAAATCGAACAGGCCAAGGGTGACGAAAAAATCCTGATTCTTCAGAATTATGAAAAGGCGAAGGAGCAGGTCTGTATTCGTGTGGGGCTCTCGGGACTGGATGAATACAACTGGATAACAAATGTCGCCTTGAAAGATTCCGGAAATGCCGAAGTTTTATCAAAAGTCGGCATCAAGGCAAATTGAATTTAAATATCTTAATCCAGAAAGTCGCACCATAAATTGCCTTTTTTGATTTTTCCCGTTCTTTGATAAATTGCGGTATCTCCGCTTAGCTTGTAGTGGATGATTTTGTATGAAGAGACTGTGTCGCTGATAAAAAAGGCGAGGGAATCCTTTTTTGCATTGTATTCAACCCAGTCTCCACTCTGGTAAGATGCTCTATAAAAGGAATCGTTGCTGGCTGTAATTTTTCGTCCAAAAAGAAGATTGTTGCCTTGAAAGTTTTTTTTCTTTATCGAATAAACGTCTCTTTCGATTCCTGTATTCAAGGAAACGATAGCGAGTGTTCCGGATGAAAAGAGTGCCTTTTGTAAATAAATTGAAGTGTCGTTTTTTCGTGTAATGTCTGCATCCTGGAACAGTGAATTAAGCATGGTTTCATTTTTGTAAAGGGTCGCTAATGAATTGCCTTCTTGGTATAGGGAATCAAAATTTTCAGGTGAAATTTTATTGATTTGCTGTATAAGTTTTTTAAAATAGGGAAAATTCGCGTTATTTTTTAACGAGGCTTTTTCTTGAGACGATAATATTTTTTTTGAATTTTCTTTTTCCCATTGTTTGATAGTTATTTTCTTTGAAAAATTCATCATTTGAAAAACATGGGTTGTCGTGAGTTTATTTTTTTTCAATTTCAGCAAGAAATGCGTCTGTATGAAAAGCTTTGCTGATATAGATAAGATGGGAACTGTCGATACATTCGATACGATTGTAATCCTTTTCTATTTTAGGATTATTTTTCAAGAATTGTTGGCAGATGCCTGTCGTTTTTTCATTTGTACAGAAATTAAATAATGGAAGCAAAATAAGGATGACGATGCGCATTGATTAATAGTCCTTAATGTTGCCAAGATAGACTTGGCCAGCAATGTCTTCGCAGCCATTTAAAATTTCGAAGCAACTTTTTGAAAGATCATAGTTTGTATAGAAAATATCTCCTTCTTTGTTGATAACTACTACTTGTTTTTTGCCTTTGTAAGCATGTCCTAAATCACCGGTTTTTCCCATGTTTAATGATAATGGGGATGTACTGGGATGAGAGTGAAAAATGATATTTTCGCTATTGTTATAAATAGGGTCTGTGGTTTTTAATCCGTTTGAATAGGTAGTACCTCTTTGAATATTTGAACTTTTATAAAAGCTTCCTGTATAGGTTCCTGTTGAAAAATATTCGTAGTGTTCTGGATCAATTTCCGTTGATTTTTTTTAATCCTTTAACAATTGAATACTTTTGGGAATGTTTAATAGGGAACTTCCGCAAAGATAGGCTTTTCGCATGTTGTCTATGTGTTTTTTTGAAGAGACAGAGGTTATCTTGCTTAGCTCTCTTTCGTATTCTTTTTTATCTAGACTAAGAAAATCTCTCAACATTTTTAATTGCTCTATTTTGAAATCATCGCTTAGATTATAAACGTTTGAATTTTTTTCTTGTTCAGATGCTGGGGGTGTTTGTATTTTTTGAAGCGAGTGCTTCATCGAGATAGTCGTTGTAGATTTTTTCTAGCATTAACGATGTTCCTTTTTTTATTTTTAAAATAAAAAAAGCGCTGCCTTTTAAGCGACGTTTCGATGATACAAATTTTATTTTAGAACCCGTTTCCATGTGTGTCGGAGCATAGCTCGGCAAATGTCATTATCGGGCTTGACCCGATAATCTCCATACACAAAGGGATTCCCCGGTCAAGCCGGGGAATGACAGTGTCGGTGCACAGGAATGACATTGAACTACCGCTTCACAAGAAACTTAAATGTCCACAATTCTAAGCTCTAAGTTCTCTCAACTAAGAACTTGTTTTCATAGCGAGAATATACTATAATAACGTCATGAAAGAAGCAAGGCAGAGGCGCAAGCCGTACC
>CAKUTF010000059.1 GCA_934691725.1 uncultured Fibrobacter sp.
TACTCATTACTCATTACTCATTACTCATTACTCATTACTCATTACTCATTACTCATTACTCATTACTCATTACTCATTACTCATTACTCATCGCTCATCGCTCATTCCCTTAGACGTCCGCGGTCTAATCCCTACTCCCTCATCCCTAATCCCTAGATTTAAATGTCTGCGGTTCTAAGCTCTAAGCGCTCTCAACTAAATTCTGACCGGCCACAGACAACGGCATCTAGAATTTCACTCCTCGTATTCATACGAATCCTCGTCAGAATCGTCGTATTCCTCGTATTCATCCTTTTCATTTGGCAAGATGACAAGCCCGAGCGCGACAGGCTCCCCCTTCTCGTTCATAAAGCCTTCGAGGTAGAGCGTTGTCGAAAGCCGCACAAGGCGCAAGTCCATCATCGTTCCGCCGTCATGGATGCTCTTCGGCCCGATTCCAAAGAACAGAAACTTTTTCCGCCTGTATTCAAAACGGTTCGCTTCGAAATTCCAGATCCATCGGGTCTTGCCGTCTTCCGAATCTTCATAGTCGCAGGTTTCCGCATCGATGTCGCATTCAAACGAAGCCCGTCCCTGGTAGCGCTTGTTCCATTCCGTGCTAAAGGCGCAAGTCTTGATGCTGTGCCCGCCATTGACCTTCGCGTTTAACTTGTCGTTAATCGAAACAATATCCATCTTTTCGTCTTTCACCTGGTTCCAGACGTCGCGCAAAATCAGGTAGCTTTCGATACCCTTGGGGCAGTTTCCCGTGAGGTTCACCTCTTCATGCGCCTGCAGAAGCTTTTGCTGCAGATCCACGTCGATCGCCGCCGGAATTTCGACATCCTTGATTTTTTCGATGACTTTTTTGGGCGGAACCGCTATCACCCTGTCGCCTTTTTTTACAAGATAGCCAAGTTCGTCGCGGACCATGTTCAGACATTGCTGCACGTGGATGCCGACCGTATTCGACGCCGCGCTCACAAAATCCACTCCGATTTCCAGATGCCATTCTCCCGCTGCCGAAGCGTTTTTGTCAAGCCTGCAGTAAGCTTCCTCGCGGATACCGTCGATATAGACGATTTTCGCCTTGAGCTTCGTGAGCATTTCCCCTTCCCTGTCCAGGCGTTCTAAGCTCCAGAAGTTCGGGTTCTGGCGGAGCAGCTCGGCAAAGGCCTTGTCCCCGTCCAAGGCGGGGAGCAGCGAATCGTTCCGCGCGTTTTTCTCCCGGAGAAGCTCGGAATACTCCGTAGAAATGTCGGGATTTTCAAAAAGGGAATGCGTTGCGGCAAGCGCAAAAGTCGAGAAAAAAAACAGCAGTGGCAAAATTTTTTTCATGAGGTAAAAATAGAAAACGGCTTGGCGAGAACCTATCTTGAATTTCGGAATTTCAAAAATCCCCAGTTCAGCGCATAGAGCAACACGCCAAAAAGGATGATGACAGGTCCAACCGTAAAATTCAGGAAATAGGCAACGAGAAGCCCCGAAACGGAAAGCGCAGCCGAAAGCAGGCAGGAAAGGAGCATCATCTGCTTTAGATTTTTTGAATGGCTTTCCGCAACGTAGGCGGGAATCGTGAGCAGCGCAATGACGAGAATCAGCCCAACAGTCTGCACCGCCATCACGACCGTACAGGCGACAAGCGCCATCAAAAGCATATAGAGCCGGAGCACGGGAACACCTCGCACGCGGGCAAACTCCGGATCGTGGGAAATGGCTAGAAAATCCCGGAAGAAAAAAACGGTCACGCCCAAGACTACAAGCGCGAGCGCGGCCATTCCCCAGAGAAGTTCCTGCGGCACGGTCAGGATGCTCCCGAAAAGAAAGCTCATCAGGTCTCCGCTATATCCCGGCGTGAGGTCCGTGAGGATAACGCCTGCCGCCATGCCGCCAGCCCAGATGACATTCACCAGCGTATCGGAACGTTCTCGGTCTTTCCATGTCAGGTAGCCCATCACAAACGCACAGACAAGTGCAACGCCCAGAGCACCGAGCATCGGCGAAAAGCCGAAAAAGCACGCAAGCCCGATGCCTCCGAACGAAGCGTGGGCGACTCCGCCAGCGGTTCCCGAAACCCTGTTCACCACCACATAGGAACCCATGATTCCACAGGCGACAGCGACAAGAAGCGCCGCGACAAAGGCATTGCGCATAAATTCCAGAGAAAACATTTCCAACATGTTCAAAAAATAGCTTTTCAGGGTTCCGAATCGAGTTTTACGAAACGCGGCAAGTCCATCAACGAAGAAATCCGCATATCGGCAAACGAACCGTCCTCTCCGGAATCGGGATTCACCCAGACAGTCGTCCATCCGCGATCGTGCGCAGGTTTTAAATTCTTGAGGGAATCGTCGAGCAGGACGATTTTTTGCGGGGAATCTCCCATGCGGAAAACAGAATTCGCGACAAGAATTTTTTCCATTTTTGCGTAAGCGCTCTCCGACGGTTTCCCTTCCCAACCAAGGTTTTCAAGGCCTACAATTTTCCGAAAGCATTCCGAAATTCCCATCCGGGAAATTCCCGCGCGGCTCCAGTCGGAGCGGCCATTGGTAAAGACGTATTTCGGTCCGCAAATCGAACGGAGCATCTGGACTTTCGCCTGTGAATACTCCGGATAGACCAAAGTTTCCGGCTCATGGATAAAGTCGAAATAGTCGTCCGGCAAGACGCCATAAACGCTTCGAAGCCCGGCGAGGGTCGTTCCGAAACGGAAGAGATAGTCCTTGCGAATCCGGACAGCCTCTTCAAAAGAACACCGGACGGTCCTCTGCACAAAAAGGGAAATGCGCTGATCGAGGGATTCGATGACAGAGCGCTCCGCATAGAGCGTCAAGTCGTAATCAAAAAGCCAGATCCGGTCCGCGGTATTCGATATTTTCATTGGACAAGGCCGCTGATCTGCCGCGCAAGATAGGAAGCGTAATTGTCCGTCATACCGCTCACAAAGTCGAGGACCTGGTGATACGCTTCGAGAGGCGTTACGGTCTGCCCGATTTTCGCAGGACCTATCAGGCGCACAATCCGCGCCGCGCGATAGGAGGACTCCCCGTATTTGCGAAATTCATAGACGCCGCTCACAAAGGCGTCGAGGACCGTGCTGAGCGTCGTGTAGCTGCCGACTTCAAGCTCCGTCTTTCTGCGGTCGGGGTAAATGCGCTCCCGCCCGAGCCTCTTCGCAATCCGGATGCCGTTCACCGCGTCGGAATCCGCGAGTTCAATCAGCGAGGACCGAAGTTCCCCGTTCATGATTTCCTTGTAATGGATGACAAATACGTTCGCCACCGCGTCGATCAGGTTCTGGATGGCAAGCCCGCGCACGCTCGAAAGGAAGTCGCGGAAATTCTGGCCGTTCTCGTTGTATTCCCGGTCGATGTCGATGTCCGGACCGCAGAGATATTCGAACATGTTGCGGATGTCGGCAAACTGGAGAATCCCGAGTTCGATCGCATCTTCCACGTCCAGGATGCAGTAGCAGATATCGTCAGCGGCTTCCACCAGATAGCTCAACGGATGCCGCATCCAGATTCCGTTCCCGATTTCGGGAATGCCTAGTACATTTGCCATGTCACGGTAATCTTCCGCTTCCGTCTGGAAAATACTCGTCGGAATTCCATAGACAGCAAGCCTCGGATACTTCATCATGGAAGCTACCGTTGCATACGTGAGCCGCATCCCGCCATCCAGAAAATGGTATTCCAGTTTCGAAAGGATCCGGACTCCCTGGGCGTTGCCGTCAAAGTTTTCGAAATCCTTCATTTCGCGGTCGCTGAAATCCCTGAGCGGATCGGAGTCCCGATTCTTCTTGAACCAGTCGCGGATCGCCGCCTCCCCTGCATGGCCGAACGGCGGATTGCCGATATCGTGGGCGAGAGCTGCCGACTGGGCAATCGTCCCGAAATGGGACGCGCTGAAGTTCTTCGGAAATTCTTTCTTTATCTGGTTGAAAACCGTTATCGCGAGACTGCGCGCAACGCTCGAAACCTCGATGGAATGCGTTAAGCGGCTGTGTACGTGGTCGTTCACCGAAAACGGATGAACCTGTGTTTTTCTCCCAAGCCGCCGAAATGCAGTCGAAAAGACGATGCGGTCATAGTCACGGTGAAAATCGGAACGGTTCGGGTCAAGACTCGCCGGATGTCCGTAACGGGTCGCCGAAAGGAGGGTATCCCATTTCAAAATCATGCCAGAAAATTAGAAACTCTAAAGGGCGAACATGTGATTCATCGGTCCTTTCCCGCGCCCTAGATCGAGCATCGAAGCCAGCGAATCCGAGACAAAATCCTTGGCGCGCCTTACAGAATCCGAAAGGTTCCTGCCCAAAGCGAGATTGCTTGCGATAGCGCTCGAAAGCGTGCATCCCGTCCCGTGCGTATTCGGATTTTCAATCTTCTTTCCGAAGAACCATTCCGAACCGTTTTCGTTCCACAGCAAATCGTTCGCATCGTTCAAGTCATGGCCGCCTTTTAAAAGGACCGCGCAGCCAAAACTTTCGAAGATTTTCCGGGCGGCTTCTTCCATATTCTTTTCCGTCCGAATTTTCATCCCGGAAAGAACTTCCGCTTCAGGAATGTTCGGCGTAAGCACGGTCGCCATCGGTAAAAGTTCCCTTTGGAGCGTTTCAATCGCTTCATCGCAGATTAACTTTGCCCCGTTTGTCGCGACCATCACCGGATCCACGACGATGTTTTTCGCCGAATATTCTTTTAGTTTGTTTGAAATCGTACAGATTAACTTTTCGGAAGCGACCATTCCCGTTTTCACCGCATCGGGATAGATGTCCGAAAAGACCGCGTCGAGTTCATCCGCAAGAAATTCGGGAGAAGCTTCCATGATCGACTTGACGCCTAGCGTATTCTGTGCGGTCAAGGCGGTCACCGCGCTCATCGCAAATACTCCGTGCATCGTCATCGTCTTGATGTCCGCCTGGATTCCCGCGCCGCCGCTCGAATCCGAACCCGCAATGGTCAAGGCTGTTTTCAATTTCATTTCAAAACCTCCGATTTTTTATTTTTTGCCACATCCCTTTTCCAAAGCGAAAAGAAAATTACATACAAAGTATCCGCCAGGACCAAGGCACACAGCGCAAAAAAGAGACCGGGCGAATATCCGTAGCTATGAAGCCCAACGCCTAGGAGATTCACGCCCAAAAGGCAAAACAAAATGACAATCGACAGAAGCGAAAGCATTGCGTACAAAGTTTTTTCCCGGACAAGCCGCCCCCACTTCAAGTGCCCGACGATTAAAACCCAAAGGATGACAAGCAACGCCCCATTTTCCTTTGGATCCCATCCCCAGAAGCGTCCCCAGGCGACATCCGCCCAAAATCCGCCCAAAAGAATTCCTAGAGAAGAAAAAAGAAATCCCGCAAAAAGCGTTTTCCAGAGAACGTTAGTCAACATATCCGAAATTTCGAAGTTCAACGAGCAACGCAAGAGGGAAACATGGGCGAGAAGGCTCGAAACCAGGAGCAGGCAAAAACCGCTGGCAATCGTAAACACGTGGAGCGAAAGCCAGAACGGCGAATCCAAAATCATGGAAACCGGAGCGAAGGAATCCCCGGATAACGCGGAACGCATCACGAGCAAAAGGGCAAGCGGCATTCCGCTTCCGCACACGACAAGGTTCTTCATCCGCGACCAAACGGCGAGCAAGGGAAACGCCACGGAAAAGCCAAACACAATCAGCAGGAGCATTTCGTAAAGCGATGCCAGCGGCAACCGGTTTTCCACAAAAAAACGGAAAATAAAAATGGCAACGCAAATCCCCGACATCAGAAATTCAAGCCCCGCGGCGAGTTTCCAAAAAAAACGTTTTTTAAAAAAGGATACGATTGACACAAAGAACGCGAAGCAAGAAAGAATCCACAAGACAAACGGCAAGTTTATGTTTAAATACAAACGCTCGGCATTAACTTGTCTGTACTCGGTCGGAGAAAGAGCGGATTTTTCAACCGAAATTTTTTCCACAAAGGAAGGACTTTGGATGGAATCATACAGATCCAAGGCGGCATCCAAGCGAATGAATTCACGCGTCAGAGGCCTGTCGTCGTCCCGTTCCGCATACTGCCTAAGAAGCGACCGGCTCCGTCCAAAGTCGCCACGGCAAAAGTTCCGGCGGTTTTTGTCCAGATGTAAAATTTCCACAGCCGCCGCGCGACCGACCCGAAAGACGGCAATCGAATCCGCCTCGCCGCTCCGGATTTTCCAAAAAAGTTCATCGGGAGAAATCCCCGCGCACTTTCGGTTTTCGCAAATCCGGTGCGCCGTCAAGAGTTCAAAGGAATTTTGCGGACGGAAGCGTCCTTCGAAATCGACGGCAAAGGGTTCCGACGGCAAGGCGCAAAGCGAAGCGACCTGAAAAAACAGCAAGACAAAAAAAGTTTTCACGATTTGGCTTTCCGAAATTTCACGACGGCGCACAGACAAAATCCCACGGCGAGCAGACACGAAAAAAGATACGGAACAAAAGCAAAGGGATCCCGTTTTATCCAGAATCGCACCGCTTTTATCTTCGGCGAAAATTCAAGCGTTTCCCCGAAATAGACGGAAAATCCACCGACATTCTGCGGTTCGTTCCAGGCGAGGCGAAGCGGTTTTCGGGAATCATCTCTTTCGATCAGGCATTCGGCGGAATCCGCTTTTAAAAGGCGAAACGAAGTTCCGCTCGCGGAATCCAACACGACTTCAGCACTTTCAATTCCAAAAGTTTCAAACGATTTTCGGAAAGACGCTCCGGCAAAACTCCCGAGAATCAAGACCAAAAAGGAAAAATGTACAAGCAGGATGCCAAGCTTTTCCCGCTTGTGCGGAATTCTAAAGACAATGGCGAGCAATAAATGAAAAAAGAGAAACACACCGACAGTTTTCATCGCAGGAAACGGAAAAATCCCGGCGACAAGCAGAAACCAGCTTTCAAAAAAGCGCTCCGTTCCCAATTCCAGCCCGGCGCGCGCTTCAAAAAGCGTTCCCCAGAACACAAGGATGAATAAAACGCACAAAACGGCGACGCAGACACGAAGCGAACCCAGGAAACGCAAGAAACCGAGCAAAGTTTTCACGGAATAAATTTAAAAATTATCGTTCCTTTTTTAAAATTAAAGGTAATTTTTAACAAAGACTCCAAACGGTAGGTTTTACATGGATTTTCAAGATATGACTACTTTGACCCAAGACCAGATGCGCTCCATCTGGGATTTCAACTGCAACGACCCTTTTTCCTTTTTGGGGATTCACAGCGTCGAAACGGACAGAGGTTTCAAGACAGCCATTCGCGTCTATCTGCCGGGAGCAGCCTTCATCAGCGGAGAATCCATCCCGGAAGAAACCGAAGAAGCAAAAGCCAAGAAAACGTCCCGGGCAAAGTCGAGAAAATCCAAAAAGGCTTCGTCTGAAAACGCTTCGTTCGTTTTTGATTTCGTCAAGATTGGCGATTCGGGATTCTTCGAAGCCGTTCTCGACATGGAGTTTCAACCGTTTTTCTACAAGCTGCACGTCACGCTGGAAAACGGCGTCAAGTACACGGTCATCGATCCCTATGCGTTCCTCCCGGTACTTTCCGACTTCGACTGCCATCTGATAAAGAACGGTACGCACTACGACCTGTACAAAAAGCTCGGAGCGAACATCATCTCGCACCAGGGATTTCCGGGAGTGCAATTCGCCGTATGGGCGCCAAACGCAAAGAGCGTTGCTGTCGTCGGGAACTTCAACAGCTGGGACGGAAGGCGGCATCCGATGCGGATGATAGGCTCTTCGGGAATCTGGGAAATTTTCATCCCGGAACTCGGCGAGAACGAACTGTATCGCTTTGAAATCCACACGCAGGACGGTCGCCTGCTCACCAAGTCGGACCCGCTCGCAAAGCTCAGCGAAATGCGCCCGGCGACGGCAAGCGTCACGACCCACCTCGAAGGCTACACGTGGAACGACAAGCTCTACATGGACACGCATTACGCGACACGCGTCTTCGGAAGCCCGATGAACATCTACGAAGTCCACGCCGGTTCCTGGGAACGCGACCCGGCAAATCCCGACAGATTCCTTTCGTGGAACGAACTTTCGGACAAGCTCATCCCCTACCTCAAGGATATGGGATACACCCACGTAGAGTTTTTGCCGATCATGGAACATCCGCTCGACGAATCGTGGGGCTACCAGGTGACCGGCTACTATTCGCCGACAAGCCGCTTCGGCTCCCCCGACGAGTTTCGACGTTTCGTCGATCTTTGCCACCAGAACGAAATCGGGGTCATCCTCGACTGGGTTCCCGCACACTTTCCGAAAGACTCCTATGCGCTCGGTCGCTTCGACGGGACGGCCTGCTATGAACATGCGGACCCGCGCCAAGGCGAGCATCCCGACTGGGGAACATACATTTTCAACCTGGGCAGAAAGGAAGTTTCGAACTTCCTCATCGCAAACGCCATGTATTGGCTCCGCGAATTCCACTGCGACGGTCTCCGCGTCGATGCCGTGGCAAGCATGCTCTACCTCGACTATGGCAAGAAAGACGGGGAATGGGTCCCGAACAAGGACGGCGGAAATATCAATTACGATACGCTCGAATTCCTGAAGCACCTGAACAGCATCATGGGAAGGCTCGCCCCGCACGCGATTCTCATCGCCGAGGAATCGACAAGCTTCCCCTGCATTACGCGGCCTCCCGAACGCGGCGGTCTGGGCTTCCACTACAAATGGAACATGGGCTGGATGAACGACTTCCTCGCCTACATGAAGCACGAGCCGATTCACCGCAAATACCACCACAACCTGCTCACTTTCAGCATGGTTTACGCCTATTCCGAAAACTTCATCCTGGTGCTTTCCCACGACGAAGTGGTCCACGGCAAAGGCTCGATGCTCGGCAAGATGCCCGGGGACAACTGGCAAAAATTCGCCAACCTGCGCCTCGCCTACGCTTACCAGTTCGCCCATCCCGGCAAGAAACTCAACTTCATGGGCAACGATTTTGGGCAATACCGAGAATGGAACGAAAAACAGTCGCTCGACTGGCACCTGCTCACCTGGGAAACCCACGGCAAGCTGCACGAAATGTTCAAGGCTCTCTCGCATGTTTACAGGAACGAAAGCCCGTTCTGGGAAGTCGATCACGCGCCCGAGGGGTTTGAATGGATTTCCTGCGACGATGCGGATTCCTCGATTGTTTCGTTTGTACGAAAAGACGCCCACGGAGCGACCATTCTCTGCGCTTTCAACTTTACCCCGGTCCCTCGGACACCGTATCGGATAGGGCTTTCCGCCCGCGGACGCTGGAAGGAAATTTTCAATTCGGATTCCGAAATGTGGGGAGGCGGAAATATCGGGAACGCCGGAGAAATCCGTTCCGAGGACACGCCATGGCAGAATCGCCCATGGAGCGCGAACATCCAGCTTCCACCGCTTGCCGCGGTATTTTTCAAATACATCGGAGAATAGCCGGAAAGTATTCCACCTCGCAAAAATTCAAAAGGGCGGCTCGTCGAGCCGCCTTTTTCATTTGATGCGTACAAATTATCGAAGCAACAGGTCGCGGAACAAATCCTGCGCGGAAATTCCGTGGAAGACAATCTGGTCTAGCCACAAGTCCGTATCTTCGGTAGAAAGAAAGGTAACGGTACGCATCCGGGACTTGATTTTTTCCCAGTCCTCGTTTCCTTTGGGCGGAACCGAAACGCGCGTCCAGTCCATCGCCGAAGGAATGTCAAATTCAAAATCCCAGCGTCCGATATTTCCGTCTTCATCGAATCCGGTGAACTGCATCACGATATGCCCCGAACCGCGGATATAGAACGTCACGCTGTCGGTTTTCGACATGTCGTAGGACGTAGTCGAATCCTGCCATTGGGAAACGCCGATGTCAAAGCCGCAAAGCGCAAACGCTCCCGCGGAAGAATCCACGGTAAAGGAAAAATGTGCACTCCGGGATTCCAGGAAACTTTCGGACGAACGTACGTAAGCCTTTGCCGGAAGCGAAGGATCTACGCGACTTAGGGAATCCGCCGATGTAAACCACCAGCTAGCCCCGGTCAACGCATGGAAGCGGTTCGTACCAGACTCAACTTCAAAGTCATCGACAAGGACGCTGTCGAAAGACGGCTCGGAAAAGAAAACATTTACCGAAGAATCGGAAGAGGCGTTCGAAGCGCCCCAATAGACATATTCCCCGTCCGACTTGGCAAGGACGGCATATTCTCCCGCCGGAATCTCACGGAAAGCGAATTCGCCCGAAACGGAAACATCGGCGACATATGATGTCCCATAGAGGTAAAGCCTTTGAGGAAGCTCCCCCGCTCCAAGAGAAAGCGTTCCGAGCAATTCCTTTGGACTCTGGAGCGTGCCGACAAGAATCGAGTCATCGGCCTGGATATTTTCCCGGGCGACCCCGGAGCGTTCCTCGATTTCGACAAAGCCGTTTTGGGAAGGACGCTTCAAGCGGGCAATCCCCGACACGTCCGAATAGGCGCTATCCTCGACAGAGGCGGTGCCTGTCACGAGGCGCACCCGGGCATTCTCGGCGGGCGTTCCCGAAGCCGTTAAAACCCGGACGGCAAGCGTATTCTGCGTTTCGTCCCAGATGCCTCCGTTTGCCCGAGCATCATCCGAACAGGAAACGAAAAGCCACGCAACAAGAAGCGCACCGAAAAATTTCCAGACAGTCGCATTCATCAAGGCGAAACCTCTTTGGAATAGGCAACGGGGAAAAATGCGGCGGCCAGGCGCACCACGCGATCCGGCGAATCGACCTTTTCGACGCGTGCACGGATTTCTTCCCGAGCCGTATTCAAGATAGCAAGACAGTCCCGAAAAGCGGAAGCGTCCAAGGCCATATTCATCACATTGATGTCCCTCTCGGACTTTTCATGGATATCGAGACTCTGCATCGCAAGTTTCATCGATTCCGCCTGGTAAGCCCGTACAAGCTTCGACCGGTAAACGCTTCCCGTCGTGAGCGAAAGCCCGGAAAGTTTCCAAAAGCCCGAAGCGTCCCGCTCGAGAAGCCCCAGGCGATCTAAAAGTTTCACCGATTCCCTAGCCTCTTCGGCGGAAATCGGCGGAGAGACCATCGCTCCGAGCGTAGCGTAGTCGTCCTTGATGCGGACAAATCCTAAAAGCGTGCGAATGACGCTGTGGTACCACTTGGCATAGAGTTCGTATTGATCGTCCTTAAGCTCTCGACTTTTCGTCCCTTTCAAGGCGAGCACTTCCGCAAAAAGCTTCCGAGTGTCGGATTCGCGACGCGCACGGCCGAGTTCCACCAGCTTTTCAAAATAGGCTGCTTCCTTTTCGTCGAGCTTGAGATATTCGATAAAACGAGGAAGCGCGCGCCTGGAAACGTGAAGATTCTTTTGAAGGATGCGGAAAACCTGGCTCTGGTCTAAGCCTACACCATCGCCAAAAAGTTTGTAGGAATACCACGGGGCGAGAGCCTTCCGCTGTTCGAAGAACGCGGCGAGATATTCGCGGTAGTCCAGAAAATTGAGAGGCGAAAGCTTATCCATAGCAAACCATTCGCTTCTAATCTATACAAAATTTCTATCCCGACAAGAAAAATCCACGAAGATGTTTTGCAAAGATTTTTGCAAGGAAACGGATAGACTGCGGACGTCTAATTCAGTGGCTAGTGGTCAGTGATCAGAACCGTGGACATCTAAGAGCTTGTTTTCATAATCGTCTGAGCATCGTAGCCGCGCAGGAAACGTTGACCAAGGCCTCTTCGGAGCGGGTCGA
>CAKUTF010000060.1 GCA_934691725.1 uncultured Fibrobacter sp.
CTAATGCTCATCTGTCATTCCCGTGCTCACTATGTTGTCATTCCCCGGCTTGACCGGGGAATCTCGTCCGATAATGACTGTTAGCGAGCTTGCCGAGATATTCAGAACTTAGTTGAGAGAACTGAGTGCTTAGAACAGTGAACAGTGTTCAGTTGTCAGCAATCAAAACTGCGTACATCTAAGCTTTTGGAAAGCGGGACACGGGACGTGGGATTTCGAAACGAAACGTTTCTGCGCACTGTCATTCCCCGGCTCGCTACGATGTCATTCCAGCCCTCCTCTCATCTGTCATTCCCTGGCTTGACCGGGGAATCAAGATTACCGGGTCTATGCCCGGTAATGACAGTTTAAGCGACATAGATGTCTGCAAACCTAAGCTCTCAGCACTAAGCTCTAAGTTCTGAACTCGCTGTTTCCTGCTCTCCTCTCAACTAATCCCTATTCCCTTCTCCCTAATCCCTCACATCGTGTCCCTCTCCCTTCAAACAACTGATTCCAGCCTCCTGAAACTCTGGCCACGGCTCGCTCGGCTGTCAACGCCTCCTTTCTAATTTCTACCTTTTCCCTCCGAGGTCACTATGCACATTGGTCAATTTGAATACGCCCGCGTCGAAAGCCAAAAGCCGCAAGGCTTCTACCTGGAAGTCGAAAGCGGCGGACGCGTCCTCTTGCCGACATCGAAAGCGCCGCAAGACCTGCGGGAAGGCGACGAACTGGAAGTTTTCATCTACGTCGATAACGACGGGCGTCCCATCGCGACAACGCAAGAACCCTACGCGACCGTCGGGGAATTTGCCGTCCTGGAAGTCAAGGACGTAAACGACATCGGCGCGTTTCTCGACTGGGGCTTAGACAAGGACCTGCTCCTCCCGTACAAGCAGCAGCTCGGAACGCTCCGCCCGGGTGACCGCTGCGTCGTATTCATCCTCGAGGACGAGCGAACCGCCCGAATCGTCGCCACGGAAAAGATCAAATCCTTTATCGACCGCGATACGCGGGACCTGCACATTTCGCAAAAAGTCGATCTGGCGGTCTATGACGTCGCGCCGGACCATGTCGATTTCCTGGTGAATTACCGCTACTCCGGCAGGCTGCACCTCGACCCGACCAACACGGACACTTTCGAAATCGGCGACGTGGGCGAAGGCTACATCCAGAACATCCGCGACGACGGGCTCATTTCGCTAAGCCTGAAACCCATCGGCTACCATGCGACGATGGACCACGCTAGGACCGTCATGCAAAAGCTCGAAGAGGCCGGAGGCTCGCTCCCCTTTTCGGACAACAGCACGCCGGAAGAAATCCAGCAGGAATTCGGCGTTTCGAAAAAAGCATTCAAGAAAATCATCGGCGGGCTTTTCCGCCAGGGCCGCATCCTGATAAACGAAAACGAGATTCGGCTCGCTCCCAAAAAGGAAAACCGGCGTTTTTCCAAGAAGCCTTCCTTCCGAAAATTCCGTACAAAGTAATTCCAAACAATTCCCGGAGTCTTCAAGATGTTAAAATTTCAAAAAGGAATCAACCTGGGCGGATGGCTTTCCCAGTGCGACTATTCAAAGAACCGCTACGAGACGTTCATCGTCGAAGAAGACTTTAAGCAAATCGCGAGCTGGGGCTTTGACCATGTGCGGCTTCCCTTCGATTACGAACTTCTCGAAAAGGATTCCGGCGAGACTCTCGACGAAAACTTCCGATATATCGACCGAGCCGTCGCATGGGGAAATTCGCACAAACTAAACGTCATCCTCGACTTGCACAAGACCGCTGGCTACGATTTCAACGACTTCGGGAACCCGGAAAAGAACAACCTTTTCCAAAGCGACTTTGCCAAGGAGCGTTTCCTCAACCTCTGGGACCGCGTCTCGGCGCGCTACGCAAAAGCCCCGAATGTCGCGTTCGAACTTTTGAACGAAGTGACCGACCTTTCCTTTATCGAACCGTGGAACGCGCTTATCGTCCGGGCCGTGGAAACCATCCGAAAGAACGCCCCGGAAACGCCGATTATCTACGGCGGCGTCTCTTGGAACAGCGCGGCATACGTCAAGAATCTCGTCCCGCCGCCCGCGCCAAACATCATCTACACGTTCCATCTTTACGAGCCGCTGCTCTTTACGCACCAGAAAGCGCCGTGGGTCAAGGCTCTCGACAACGGAAAGGACGTTCCCTACACGACGGACATGGAATTTTTCCGCAAGAACTCCGAATGCCTGGGGCTTGCCGGGGAAAGCCTCCGCCGTTCACGGGCAAGGACGATGGGACCGGAATTTTTTACTGACTTTCTCAAAGACGCCATCGAATACGCGAAGCTTCAAGGAGTTCCGCTCTACTGCGGGGAATACGGCGTCATCGACCGGGCGGATTCCAACGAAACGGTCAAATGGTTCCGCGATGTCCTGGAAGTTTTCCGCAAATTCGACATCGGAAACGCCATCTGGAGCTACAAGGAAATGGACTTCGGGCTAAGCGGCGCGCATTACGAGCCGCTCCGGAAATTTCTGTTCAAAAACGGCTAGCCCATTTTTGCGATAAGGGCATTCACCATTGCACCGATTTCATCCGCCGACAGGTCGATTTTATTCGTAGCCATGGAATTTACGTCTGCCATTTCTTGGACATAATGTAGCCAGATTTTGTGAAATTCCTTTGACAATTTAAATGCGCTTTCTTTGGTCTTTAAAGAAGTCGCCTGTTTCCAATTCAAATGTTCGCGATTTACCATCTCGTAATATAAGCGCGAGATAAACCACGTATTTCCCATAGTCCTTAGGTTCTTAGATCCATCAATAATGTAAAAGACAATTTTTTTTAGTTTGTCGTCTTTCAAGATTTCGTCTGTCATTTTTACCTCGTTACACAAAACTTTTTCGCCCAAAATCTTTACCACTGGCAAGAGCGTTCGTTGGCGGCGTTTTCGAGTATCCAGTCCGTCGCGAAGCTGTGTTGCGCTTCGCAGTTCCAGCGACAACCCGGATGTTCCTCGATGCATTTTAAAATTTCCTTTTGGGAACATCCTGAGAGCGCGATTCCCATAACTGCAGTGAACGCGAGAAAAGAAATTTTGATTTTTTCCATGGCTGAACCTTTGGATTAAAGTTTTTATCCAATCATAAGTTGAACCGCGAATTTTTTGGTCGCCCGACGGGGGACATTTGTTATTTGCTAGATTTTTCAAACATGATAAATGGTAATTATTCGGAATTTCTAGACAACCTCTACCACGGCGACGAGCTTTGGATTAAATACAAAGGCGTCGTTTACTTTATCCAGGGATGGTACGACAAAAAGAAACCGCGCCCATGCGTGATGGAATGCTATACGCTCGCAACCGATCCGCTAACCAGGCTGTTTTACACGGAGGAATCTTCCATGCAAGATTGCGCCAAAAAGCTTTTAGCGCAACCCTTGTTTGAAGGGAAAACGCTCCCTGAAATCGAACAAGAAACAGAATGGGTCGATACGGAGCTTGGTTAGTATAAAAACCGCGGACATTTAAACTTAGGGATTAGCCCGCGGACATCTAAGCTTTTGGGAAGCGGGACACGGTACGAGGGATTTCGAAACGAACCGTTTCCGTGCACACTACAATGTCATTCCCCGGCATTCCTCTCATCTGTCATTCCCTTGCACCGACAAGGGAATCTAGATTACCGGGTCTATGCCCGGTAATGACATAGGGTCAAGCCCGATAATGACATTTGTCGAGCAAAGCCCTTAAAATTCAAGTCTGGGGAGCGACTTCACTATCTTCACGGTTTCGAGACTCACGGTGATGATGCGCAGGACCAGGTTGAAGATATAGGCGGGGTCGCCGTGTTCCGCCGCCCAGTCGTTCGGGTCGTTCCTGATGCCGCTCGCCTTGTCGGTCGAGACGGCGTAGCGTTCCATGAGCCATTCGATGGCGGACTTGCCGTTCACGACGTATTCGTAGGCTTCGGCGGGGATGCCTGCGATGGTGAGCTTTTCGTTATAGACGATGCGGCTCCTGTCGTCGGTCCGCTTGGCGCCACCTTTTTTGTCCGTGCCGTTCGTTTTCGCGAAGCGCATCTGCGAGACGCGGTAAAGCGTTTGCGGGTCCTCGGCGCCGTATGCGGAGCGGGCGTCGGCGGCTTCGCCCCGGAAAATGGGAAGGTCCGATGCAGAAGCGCCCGACGAGACGACAAGAGCCCGGTAAGGTTCCGCCTGTTCATAATTCAAGTGAAGTTCGGCGAGCTTGCGGCCCGCCCGGCTGAACGCCCGGAAGTCGCTTGCGGACTTGACAAGCGGGATGCGCGGGAGCATCTTCTTGAGGTCGGCGGAAAAGGCGCGGCGGTAATCCGGGGAATGCAAGAAGCCATAGACGTAGTAGAAGAGGTCTTCCCTTTCAATTTTTTCGTCACGGTACTGCGCGCGGGCCTGTTTTAGAATGTAATCGCTGATGGCGTCTTTACGGATGTATTTATCCTTTGCAGCGAACATGTCCGAGGCGTCGGGTTTCTCGTAGTAGTAGAGGGGGAAACATTGGGTCGTTGCGGTCAAATGCAAATCGGGAACGCAGTCGGTCATTAAAGCTGAAAAATTTTTATCGCCGATACTTGTTGTACAGATGACGAGATTTTCGCTTTCCGGTGTCGGGAAAAATTCTTTCATCTGTCCCATCCGATGGACAAATGATTCCCCAAAATAAGCGAATTGCTTAAAATACGGACGATAGAACGCATTTCGAAAACTATAATCGCTGAGCGGTTTCCGATTTTTTGCGTCCGAAATAAGGCTTGACGACCAACTGATTTTTTTCGGATCCAAATTCAGGTCATCTTTATCCTTTCCCAAATTTTTCAAATACTCGTCCGAAATAACGGCAATCTTTTCTTCAAGCGATTCGTTTGAACTGGCATATACCCAAGCATCTCTCGATGTTTCAAAGCCTCTCGAATTCGTCACGAACCAGCTTTTGCTTGCCACGTCGAACTTCTTTTCCGGCTCGATCGCCGTCCACTTGCCAAAGGCCTCGTTCCGCTGGTTGATCCAGTCGCCGTGGGCGTTCGGATGGATTTCTTCCATTTCGAGGTGGGTGATGCTTTCCGCGTCGCGGATTATCGAGAGCTTTTCTTCGCGGGAAAGGTAGTCGCCGATGTCGCGGTACCTGATGACCGCCTTGGGAGATTCGCCTTCGCGGTTGCCTACGAAAGGACGCTTGACAAGGACCGTGATCGCTACCGGCGTGCGGGAGCCGCTGCCAAAAATTTTTCCGCCCTCTTTCCGGGAAAGTTCGCCGCTGGTGCGTTGGTTGCCCCGCAGGTTGAAGACGTAGATCTTGCCGAATTCCCGCTCGAGGCTCTTGCGGAAGCCGTCCATCGCGTTCGAATCAATCCAGCTTCCATTGGTAATGAACCCGATGACGCCGCCGCTCTTCGGGTCTATCCGGTCGGTCGCCCAGCGGAACGCCTTGATGTAGCTGTCGTAGAGCGAGTTCTTGTTCGTTGCGGAACTCCCCCGCGCGTAGCACTCGTCGATGCGGGCTTCCAGATCCGGGTACTTCTGGTTCTGCGCGTTGTCGTTCGCGGACTTCTGCCCCACGGAATAGGGCGGGTTCCCGATTACCACCTGGATGGGCGTGCGCTTCTGGGCGCGGGCTCGCGGGCCGTTCACCGGAAAGACGTCCTCGCCAAAATCCTCCTGCGCGGCGCGTTCCGAAAGCTGGAAGCTGTCCGTGAGGCAAATCCCTTCGAACGGCGTGAATTCCGAGGAACCGCTCGCGTCGTGGTAGGCGTTCTCGATGTTCACGCTCGCGATGTAGTAGGCGAGCAGCACGATCTCGTTCGCCTTGAGCTCCTTTCTGTATTTGCGTTCGAGATCCTTCTTTTGAATCAGCCCGCTCTGGATAAGCCGCGTGATGAATGTTCCCGTGCCCGTGAACGGATCGATGACGTTCACGTTCTCGTCGGAAAGGCTCCGACCGAACTCCATCTTCAAGACGTCGTTCACGCTGCGGATGATGAAATCGACGCATTCCACGGGCGTATAGACGATGCCTAGCTTTTCGACCGTTTTCGGGAGCGCGCTTTTAAAGAACTTGTCGTAAAGCTCGATGATGATTTTCTGCTTGCCCTCGGCGCTTTCGACGCCTTCCGCGCGGAGCTTCACGCTGTTCATGAACTTTTCGAGGCTCCGCTTGTCGCAATCCTCCGTCACGTTCTCGACTACGTCGATGATGCGCTGGAGCGCCCGCGAGACGGGGTTCTTCCCGGCAAAGTCATAGCCGTCAAAGAGGGCTTCGAAAACCGGCCGCGTGATCAAGTGCTGCGAGAGCATCTCGATCGCGGATTCCTCGTTTACGCCCGGGTTCAAATTCTTTTTGAGCGCGGAGAGGAACCGCTCGAATTCCTTTTTCGATTTCGCGTCGGTCCGTATCAGCTCGCGGATGCGGTCCTCGTGGCGGCGCGCTATATCGGCGACGTCCTTCGCCCAGTCTTCCCAGTAGCGGCGGCTACCGACCTTTTCCACCATCTTCGCGTAAATCGCGCCCTGGAGTTCCTGGAATTTCAGCTCCATCTGCTCCTCGAGTTTCCGGGACTTTTCGGCGTCTCCGGGATCGATCGTCTCGATATCGACTGCCGGAAGCCCGCTCGAAACGCCGATGCGCCCGCCGGTCAGGCTTTTCCCCCGTTCGAGCTTCCCGAACTGGATCTTGTTCACCATCGCGTTGAAGCGGTCGTCGTGCGCCCGGAGCGCGTTCAAAATCTTCCAGACGACCTTGAAGCGTTCGTTGTTGTCGAGCGCCTCTTCCGCCTTTTCGCCCGAAGGGACCAGCACCGGGATGATGATGTAGCCGTATTTTTTGCCGGGAGCGGCGCGCATCACACGTCCGACGCTCTGCACCACATCGACTTCGGAGTCCCGCGCCGAAAGGAACAGCACCGCGTCGAGGCTCGGGACATCGACCCCTTCGGAGAGGCAGCGGACATTGCTCACGATGCGGCAGTCGCCGTCCTCGATTTCGCCTTTCAGCCAAGCAAGCCGCCTGTCACGCTCGGACGCCCCCATGCTTCCGTCGATGTGCATCGCGGACACCCGGACCGTTTCCTTCTGCACTTCGGGCTTTAAGGAATCGTAATACGAACTTTTCAGGTCGTTGATGAGTTCCACGATTTCCTTCGACACCTTGATGTTCTGCGAAAAGGCGACGGCACGCTTCATCGGGCTCGGGTCCGTTTCCTTCAGCTGGTGGTCATCGACAAGGGTTATCTTCGAGAGCGCGTTAAAGCACCCGATGAGTTTCGCTTCGTCATCCGAGAGCATTTCGCCGCTGTCCGTCGCGAGGGAACGCTGCAGGCTTTCGTTCATCGCCATCGGATCGATCGTCAGCACTAGCACCTTGTAGTCGGAGAGCAGCTGCCGTTCCACGGCCTCGCCGAAACCGATGCGGTACATTTCCTCGCCGTATTTCGAAACGTCGTCCATGGAGCAGATTTCGACGCTGTTCTCTTCCGCTTTCTTCTTGCTCGCTTCGCTGTAAAGGCGCGGCGTCGCTGTCATGTAGAGGCGCTTTTTCGCCCGGATAAAGCCGTCGTCGTGGACCTTTACGAAATTCGATTCGTCCTTTCCCGCAAGCGTCGCGCCCGTCGTGCGGTGCGCCTCGTCGCAGACGATTAAATCGAAGACAAAGTTTTCGAGCTTTTTCTGCGCCCGGGAAACCACGTCGATGGATTGATACGTGCAAAAGACGACCGTCATCCCTTCGCCTTGTCGGAGGCGCGAGAGTTCGAGCTGCTTCACGACCGTTTGGACATCCGTCGAAGCGGGCAGGGCGAGTTCCGTGACGCTGTAGCCGTCGCCGTCATCGTCGCCCTTCCGGGCGGACTTCGATACGCCGGAATCCGAGCAGATACAGATGGGCCTTATCGGCTTACGGGCATCCGCAGTCCATTCTCTAAGCGTCTGGCCCAAAAGCGCAATGGACGGCACAAGGAAGAGAACCGTCCCATTATTTTTCGTCTCGTTTTCCGCGATGCAGAGCGACGTGTAGGTCTTGCCCGTTCCGCAGGCCATGATTAGCTTTCCGCGGCTGTGGGAGGCATCCGAAAAATACGCGTGGACCTTTTCGATCGCCTCCTTCTGGTGGTCGCGCGGGGACTTCTTTTTCTGCTGAGCGTTTTCTCCGCTAGAACCCTTGTCGAGCCTTTCCCAATCGACGCTCGCGCTTTCGAGTTCGAGAAGCCCGATGCGGTGGAATTCCGGGTCCTGGTTTTCGAGGGAATGCAACGCTTCGCGGTTGAATCCTGCCTCCGTCGTATCGAGCCACAGGCGGTAGGCGAAGCGGACCTTTTTCCCGTCCCGGTCCGTGAACGTCTTGCCCGAAGTGGAAAGGAACGTATCGACCGCGGGCTTGTCGATTTTCGCGTCCGCCCGGTAGCACTTGCACTGGATGGCCCAGAAGTTCCCCCCGAAAGTTTCCGCGACGAGATCGATTCCCACGTCCTTCCCGCCGAATTCGCCTTTCGCGAAGAAGTCGTTCCACAGCCAAACGTTTGCAAGCGTCGAAGCGAAGACCGGGTCGGTCTTCAGGTAGCGGAGCATCAGCAGTTCGAACCTGTTTCCCTTGTCGCGTTCCGAGAGGGCTTCCTCGCGATACTTGTCGAGAATCCGGGCGAACGGGGAACGGAAATCATGATACTGCGGCATGGCGACTCCTTGCAAGAGAACAACTCCGAGAGAAATATAATTTCAAAGACGCGTCCCGTGCATTTTTGTAACTTTGGAAATCATGTTCGAATCCATCCTTCTGGGCCTTCTCCAGGGCCTCGCCGAATTTCTCCCCGTATCAAGCTCGGGGCATCTCGTCCTCGGAAAATCCCTGCTCGGTCTAAAGGACGCGGGCATGTTCTTCGACATCATGCTCCACGCGGGAACGCTCCTCTCCATCTTCGTCATCTTCCGGAAAAAAATCTGGAACATCCTCAAGGGCTGCGCGCTCCGCGACAAGGCGCAGCTCCGGGAAGCGGGCTACATCGTTTTAGCGTCGATTCCGACAGCCGCCATCGGGCTAGGCTTCAAGGACCAGATCGAATCGCTCTTCGAAAGCCCGAGATTCGTCTGCGGCGCGCTCCTCTTCACGGGAACGCTCCTCTTCGCTTCGAAATGGGCAAGGACCGGCGCGAACCACCCGGAAGAACCCGGCAAGGCGATGAACTGGTGGCGCGCGCTCGCCACGGGAATAGTCCAAGGCTTTGCCTGCATCCCGGGCGTCAGCCGCAGCGGCTCCACGATTTCCGCGATGCTCTTCATGGGAACGAACCGCAAGTACGCGGGCGAATTTTCCTTCCTCATGAGCATCCCGGCGGTCGGCGGCGCAGCGCTCCTCGATTTCATCAAATGGTTCAAGTGCCAGACGTTCAACCCGATAGAAAATCCCGAGATGCTCGAGAAGTGCGCAGAGAGCGGCTCGTTCACCCCGGAACTCCTCGTCGGGATGGCGGTCGCCTTTGTCGCCGGAATCTTTGCGCTCAAATGGCTCATGAACTTTGTCCAGAAGGGAAAGTTCCACTACTTCGCCTATTACCTGTGGGCGGCGGGAATCCTGGGGCTCGTGTTTATTCGGTAGGGGAAAGGCATTCGACAATTCTATCGACCATAGACGACAAAAAACGAATGTTCTTATCGGGCGTGGACGAGATGATGCGGGCTAAGATGTATGGCTATTTTGGACCTCCAAATAACACTTATTAAGGCTTAATCATTTTTATTCCAAGCCTTGCCAAAGAGTTCATTACCATTCGCCAACTTCAAAACAACATTGTTTTGAAGTATTCGAGGAATAATCAGACTCTTTGAATAATGATTGGCTTTATCAAGGGCAACAAAAATTTGCTTCGATGTTTGACTGAACAATTCCAGTAATTTTAAAATGTACTCATCTTCTATATTTTTAAAATATAGGGAATCCTCAATCAATATGGGCAAATTGGATAATTCCAAAATAGCCAAATGAAACTGAAGTATGCCTCTATCATTTGCGCCGGTTCCCTCATCTTTTTCATTGATGAAACAGTAACGATTGAAGCCTTGAATAATGAATTTTGGAGTTGAAATTGATTTTCCGCACACACACTCGTTCGAATTTTCTAATTTATCATTTATGAGGAATTCAATAGAACGAATTTCTTTATCAAAAGCAGTCTTGAGCTTTTTTCGAGCGTCCTTGTAATCAAACTCTATAGATTTTGATTCATCATACACCTTGTTCG
>CAKUTF010000061.1 GCA_934691725.1 uncultured Fibrobacter sp.
GACCCGCTCCGAAGAGGCCTTGGTCAACGTTTCCTGCGCGGCTACGATGCTCAGACGATTATGAAAACAAGCTCTTACTCTAGGTCAAGGGAAAGGGGGAATATTTTTCTTGTAAGCGATTGGGACTGTTTGGAAAAATCCAAGGAAAACTCCCGGCCTTACCAAAAGCTGCGCCAAGTTTCGTCTTCCTAAGGAGATTTGATTGGTGAAAAATGAATGAAAATTTTCGTTGCCTTGTTTTCAATATGGTCTTTAACAAATCGCAGGCATTGGGAAGTTCTTTTTGACAGAAAACTTTTTATGACAGGATTCGGGTGGTTTGTGTTAGCGTCCAAAATGATCACAACTTTTGTACAGTTGCGGATCTTTTTCAAAATGGAGAAAACTTTTTCTCCGGCGTCGAGTCTCAGCAAATCTGAGATTTTTACCGAACGTACAAATTCTCCCGTGTCGAATAAGTCGTATTCTTCCCGATAATCTCGTACTTGTTCTGTCCCATGGAACTCGGCAATCGAAGTATCCAAGGTTTCGAGACCATCCCAAAAAGTGCCAAATAATTTGTATGATTTTTTCACAGCTCTACGACTACTCCCGTTCCCAGTTTTATCGCCCTGTTCGCAAATTCGAGAAGCTTGCCGTACAACGATTTCAGCCGTTCGTTTGAAACGGCGGGCAGTCTTTTTTCGATCCAGGATTTTAACAGGAGGCATTTTGCCTTGTCGAAGTAATCGACATCGCCGTCGTCGAGAAGGGTGTCGCAATAGGCGTTGATGGAATCGACAAAATCGTCACATAGCGTTTCGCAATCCTGTTCTTTGAGTGGAAACTCTTCGATTCTTGAGTCTGGCGGAAATGGCGTATTGGGAATTTTTCCTCCGTAATAGGTTATTCCTGTAAAATCTAGGATTAATGTAAAACGCATTCCATTTCCTCCTTTTTCTTTATCGAAAAGTGGGTTTCATCGTTATAATTGCTAGGATTTCCATTTATATCTAGATATTTTTTATTCGTTCTGTCAAAAACTCTTATTGAACCGACTCCCAAATCGGCTTTTATTGTATAGAGGTTGTTTTTAAAAATTAATTTTGTTCCGCTGATTGTTGGAACTATGCCGGGCGTGTATTTTTCAGTAAGCTCGTGGATGTTGACTTTTTCCCAGTTCTCTTGATACATTTCTTTTTTCAATTGACTTCTTTCAAAGCGCTTTCGAACGATTTCGGGAGCATTCGGCATTTCCGAGGTGTATTCGCTGGCTTTAGAAGAATATACTTCTTTCGCATTGGACATTAGGCAGCCTCCTTGCAAATCTTATGGTAATCGGGATAGATGCTGTATTCAACTCCCATCATTGAAAGCTTCTCGATGGCGTTCATGTCTTCTTTTCCGTAGATGAGAAGCTTGGAAGGTCGAACCGTTAGTACGGAAGAAATAAAGCGCATGTCGTAGGGTTCGTCCCTTGCGCAACCGAGAAAACCTGCCGCCCACATGATATTGGCTGGAATTCCTTTGAAGTTTCCGTGCGTATGCAGATTGCCTGTTCGCAGATTGGCGACAATCTTGATCCTGTTTACGGCAAGAACCGCCATGAAGAGCTGGTTGAGAAGCATGATGAAATCCTGCCATTCTTCATCCATGTCGCATGTCAGGGTAACATCGGTCGCTACGGCGCCCATATATTTTCTGTATTCGGCGATATCGTCGAGAACGCGCTCTAGTCTCGGATAGATTCTTGCGTCAGGACAATAGAAGCACAGAAGCGTTTTCGTTGGATTTTTGGTTGCCCTGTTTTTTCTGAAGTCATAGGGGATCACTTGTTCCGGTAAGTCGTCTAGGAACATTTGTTTTTCGAAAACGGGAAAACCGTCTTCGCCAAATTTCATTCCCTTGTTTTTCAGATAGGCGATATAGCCATCCGCTATTTCACAAAGGTCCAGCATGTTTTTTACCATTCGGTAGCCTCCGACGGTCGAGCCGTCTTTTTGCAACCGCTACGCTGTAAAAAGGTTCCTGACGCCTTGTTGGGTAGCGATTGCGGGTTTTGGTGATTAAAAGAACAAAACGATTCCGGTTTTTAGCTTGATAGCCTTTTGGACTAGGCGGAAGAGGTCCGTGTAAATTTCAGATAGGCGATGCGGCAGCTTTCCTGCCAACTGTTCTTCAAGCCAATCTTTCAGAAGAATGCATTTTGATTCATCAAAATAATCTTCATCGCCGTAATCAAGCCATGTTCCGCATTGTTCGTTCACCGGATCCATGAAGCAATTTTCCAGTAATTGGCAGTCGGATTCTTTATCGAAGACAATTTCTTCGATTCGCGGATCGGGCGTTTGTGGAATATTGGGAATATGTCCGTATGTACATTCTATCCCTGTAAAGTCGAGGATAAGGCTTGCGACAATCACATTTCCTCCGGTCGTTTGATTTTAAAATGAGTTTTGCTTTGATCCCGGCAGGGAATTCCATTTATGTCCAGATAGGTCTTGGTATTGTTCAGGCAAATGCGTACCGAGCCGGAAACCTTATCGGCAATTACAGTGGCAACGGGACCTTTCCACTCCATTTTTGTGCCATGGTCTTTTGGTTTTGCTTTTGGAGCGTATCTATCGACCAGTTCATTTAAATTCACCTTCTGCTTCATCCAGTTTTCATTAAACTCGGCTTCCTTTCGCTTGCTTCGTTCGTACCGTTTTCTATCAATATCGAAAATCGGCACTCGGTTTTGGATGTATTCTGCAGAGGCTTCTGAGTAGGGCTTTTTCGCATTGGACATTTGTCCTCCTTTCTTTTAATAAAAATGGTTTGACAAATGCCTGCAGGAATTGCTATTTTATAGGTTCCTGACGCCTTGTTGGGTAGCGATATTCAGCAAGCATTTGCCGGATAGTTGACTTGTCAGCTGTTCGGCATTTTTAGTTGCGCTCCTTCATCAAAATGTCGATTCGCGCCTGTGCCGCTCCGCGAGAGACGTCGCATGCCTTTGAAATTTCGAGGGGATTCATTCCCAAAACCAAGTCTTTATCCATTAAAAATTCTGCGGCAAAATTGTCCGCCTGCCATTCTGGATCTTCAAAGGCTCTTAACCTTTCGCCGGCAGATAGCCTGCATAAAGCGACCTTGTTCGAATTGTGCAGAATCAAATGGCCTATTTCGTGCATGATCGTAAAGCGAGCTCTTCCTTCACCTCGACAGGCCGCCTTGTAAACGTCATCCCGGATGTCGATTTTCTTTTGGGCTGGAAATGTCAAGCCTTCTTCGGGCATTTCCTTCTTGGATCTGATTTCCCACTCGAAGTCTGGAAAAAGTTTTCCCATGATGAATTCAAAAAAAACGCATACCGGAAATTTGGTAACTTTTTCTAGACCGCATTTCCTTTTGATCATTTTCACAATCTGACGAATCTGTCTCCTGCTGATCGGCTGGGCTTTAAAGCCGTTGAATAGCATGCCTTATTTTCTCCTCTTGTTTAAAATCCGGCTGATTTGTTCCGCTTCGTCATCCGAGATGGAGTCGAGTTTTCGCGCAAAGGAAAGTACGAGGTGCCTCCGCGGGCATTGCAACTTTTCCAGTCCAATTTCGATGGAATTATTGGTGTCGAAGAAAGCTTCTTGCAAATGGGCTTTTTCGGCTTCGCTGAGGTGATAGATTTCAGAAATCCGATTGACCCAGGCGGACGGGATCTTTCGTTTGCCGTTTTCGACGCCGGAGAGAAATGCCGGGGAGACGTCTAGCTTTTCGGCCATCTGCAGCAGAAGTTCTCCGATATCCATCCTCAAGTTCCGTAAAAATTTTCCAAAAGTTGTGACCATGGCGAATCTCCATTGTTTTCTGGTACAAGATACACTTGTTTTGAAATTTTGTCAATTGTTTTAGTTGAGAAAATGAACTAGTTTGGTGAATGTCAAGAAATTGCATTCGTAAAAATTGCTGTGGGATGGACGGTTGGCGGAATTGCAAAACGTGCATTGGACTTTGTCAACGGAAAAAGCCTTCTGGATAAAATCCAGAAGGCTTTAAACGTTATGTCTATTCCCACTCAATCGTTCCGGGGGGTTTGTGCGTCGTGTCGTACCAGAGCGAACCGGCGCCGTTTTCCTCGAAGCGACGCCAGAGGTTCCGGAGGGCGCCCTTGTCGATTTCCGCGAAGTTTGCCGTCATCGCTTCGGAGCTGTTCACGGGGCGCATCACGATGCAGGGCTTGCCCTGGATTTTCAGGGGGAGCATCACGACGGGCATCTGCCAGATTTTTTCGTACAGGTCGTTTTCGCGGAGAAATTCCGTTGCGATGTTGTCGAAAACGCGGAGCGTGTCGAAGTTCTCCTTTGTCGCGAACTGCTCGACGGGTTCCGGGTTTCCGGGGAGCGCCCCGACCTGCCAGACGACACGGTTCACCGTCTTGAAGCGGTTGACGATTTCTGTCGCGAACTTTTCGCAGTCCTTCCACGAAAATTCCGGATTGCGGATGAGGTACGGGTGGGCGTAAGTGCGACCGTCACCCTGGACGCCGACGCTTTTCACCGGGAGAATCTGCCCTTGCACGCCGTTCGCCGCAGCGAATTCCGCGACGTCCCTTTCCGCAGCAGGTTCTACGCGAACGTCTTCCCGCCTGTTCGACAGCAAAAGCCGTACGCCGAGACCGGGACCCGGAAACGGATGCCGCCAGACGAGCGCATGGGGAATCCGCAATTCCTCGCCGAGCATCCGGACTTCGTCTTTGTAAAGGTCCGCGAGAGGCTCGACCAGCTTGCCTTCCTTGAGAAGGTCGAGAATTTCGTTTACGCGGTTGTGGTGCGTCTTGATCTTGTCTGCGTTTTTCGTGCCGCCGCTTTCGATCGTGTCCGGGTAGATGGTTCCCTGGGCGAGCATCCATTCGTCGGGATTCAGGTGGAGAGCCTGCATTTCGCGGTCCTTCACGTCGAGGAACGTCCTCCCGATAATCGCGCGCTTTTCTTCCGGGAGAGTCACGCCTTCGAGGGCTTTGAGGAAATCTTCGGAAGCATCGACAATCCGGAGGTTCTTCATCCCTTCCTTTTCGAGAAATTCCATGACCTTGGCGGATTCGCCTAACCGCATCATGCCGTTATCGATGTGAAGCCCGAGGACGTTTTCTTGTCCGAGAACGCGGTTCAGAAGGACAAACGCCACGGTGGAATCGACCCCGCCGGAGACAAGCAAAAAGACTTTTTTGCCCTTGACCTGCTCCCGGATGCGTTCCGTGATGAGCGGCAGGTAGCTTTTCATGTCCCAGGATTTTTTACAGCCGCAGTAGCGGACGAAATTTTCGAGAACCTTCATGCCGTATTGGCTGTGGGTGACTTCCGGGTGGAACTGGAAACCGTAGATCTTCCGTTCCGGGCAGGAAACCGCGGCAACCTTGCAGTCGGAAGTGCTCGCGATGATGCGGTAGCCTTCGGGAAGTTCCGATACGCTGTCGCCGTGGCTCATCCACATCGGGGATTCTAGCGGGACGCCTTCGAAGATCGGGTCGGACGGGTCCGAAATTTTCAGGTCCGCGATGCCGTATTCCTTGACCTTTCCCGGAAGGACCTTTCCGCCGAGTTCCGAGGCGAGGAGCTGGTGACCGTAGCAGATGCCGAGTTTCGGGACGGGAATGTTCAGAATCTCGGGATTGTAGGCCGGGGCGTCTTCCGCATAGACGCTCGAAGGTCCGCCGCTGTAGATGATGCCCTTGACGCCTTCGAGTTCCTTGACGCTTGCCGTGGGGGAGTGGATTTCGGTAAAGACCCCGAGACGGCGGACACGGTTGGCGATTAGGTGCGCATATTGACCGCCGAAGTCGAGAACGGCGATGGTGTCGATGGCTTTCACTCTTCTTCTCCGAGTTTGCGGGCGAGTTCCGCGAGCGTCTGGACGCCTGTTCCCGTCGCTCCGTAGGCGGTATATTTCCAGGGGCGCGTCGTGTAGGCGGTGCCCGCGATGTCCCAGTGGGACCACTTGACCTCTTCCGGGACAAATTCGCGGAGAAAGAGGGCGGCGAGTATCGCGCCCGCGCTTTTCCCGACATTGGAAAGGTCCGCGTAGTTGTCCTTGAGTTCGTCGGCGTATTCCTCGTCGAGGGGCATCGGCCAGAATTTTTCGCAAGAGGCTTGTCCCGCTTCCATGATAGCCTTCGCGAACGCGTCGTCGTTGGCAAAGAATCCGGTGATGGAATTTCCGAGTGCGCGGACCATCGCCCCGGTGAGCGTGGCGACATCGACGATATGGGTCGCTCCGCTTTCGACCGCGGCGCAGATGCCGTCCGAAAGGACCAGGCGTCCTTCCGCATCCGTGTTATCGACCATGATTGTCTTGCCGTTCTTCGCCTTGAAGATGTCGCCCGGAAGAACCGCTCCGGAGCCGATCCGGTTTTCGGCGAGGCACAGGTAGGCGGACATCTTGAGGGGAACCTTGAGTTCCGCCGCGGTGCAGATGGCGGCAAGGGCTGTCGCCGCGCCCGCCATGTCGCTCTGCATTTCCTTCATTCCCTTGGCTGGCTTGAGCGAAATTCCGCCCGTGTCGAACGTGATGCCCTTTCCGACGAGCGCGAGATGCTTATCCTTGGCGGCATCCTTCGGGCTGTAGGAGAGCTTCACCATGCAGGGTTCGAAGCGGCTTCCGGCACCGACGGTCAAAAGCCCGTTGAAACCTTCCCGCGCGAGAATCTTCGAGTTGAGGATGGTAATCGAAAGCCCCGGAACCTGGTGGGCGACGCGAATCGCCGAGTGGGCAAATTCGTCGGGATAGAGCTTTGATCCCGGCGTGTTCACCAGGTCCTTGCAGAGGTTCGTGTATTTCTGTTCGACAGCGACGTTTTCCGCTATCTTTTCGAAATCCTTGGCGCGTTCCCCGGCTTCGATTTCGAACGTGACTTCGAAGTCCTTCTTCGGGTTGCTCTTGTATTTTTCGAAGCGGTATGCGCTGTAGTGGAGCCCGTGGAGAATCGCCCGGAACTGTTCGTCCGCGGCATCCGCGAGGAGAAACTTGACCGTCTTGAACTGCTTCTGTTCGGCCCGCTTCCCGAGCCGGTAGCCCGCCATGCGGAGACGGTCCAGTTCGGAAAGCCCGCGTTCCTTGGCTGCATCGATGAAAATTGTCTTGTGCCCATCGACTTCGACGATTTCCTGGTCGGTGCAGATTCCTTTTTCCATGTCGGCGAGTGCCTTTGCCGCCTGGACATCGCCCTCTTCCGTGAGGACGGACGAAAACTGGATCGATTTTTTTACAAAGAAAAGGACATGCGCGGAAACGTTGTCCGGGACATGTTTTGCAATTTTGAGTTTGATCATGTGCTAAAAATAGAAATTTTCTAGATTATGAAAGTCAAATTCATTTCTATAGGTACACCGATGGAAACAGCTTCTCAACTTTGGAAAAAAATCCAGTCTCAAGAATTCAACCCGGCGACCGACATGGGCCTAGTCGAAGACGTGAAAAAAATCGCACTTTCGAGCGTGGAACCTTGCAAGGTGAGTTTTGGAACATCCGGATTCCGCGGAGAAATCGGCACGGAGTTTACGCTCCGCACGGTCGAGGTCATCGCTTCTGCGATAATCCGCATGTATCGGGAAGCTGACGCGGCTCTCTTAGAAGCCCTAGGCGTTGCGAACTTCGACGAACTCAAGGAGCGCGGCGCGGTCCTCGGACACGACAACCGCCTTCTCGGACACGAGTTCTGCATGGCCGTGGCGCAGATTTTTGCCAAAGCCGGCGTGAAAATCTACTACGGCGGCGAAATGGCGACGCCCGAATTTTCCGCGGCGATTGAAATGCTCGGTGCGGCGTGCTCCATCAACATGACGCCTAGCCACAACCCGTCGAACTATGCGGGCATCAAGTTCAACCCGGCGGACGGCGGTCCTGCAGGCCCGGAAATCACAAGCGTCATCACGCGCCTTTCGAACGAGATGATGGCGGGATTTGCGCGCGAAGAGCTTTCCCCGGTCGAGTTCAAGAAAATCGATTCCGTCGAAATTTACAAGGAATTCTTGCACAGGCAGGGGACAATCAAGTTCGCCCGCATCCAGAAGCTTCTCGACGAAGGTCGCTTGACTCTCGTATGCGACCATGTCCACGGCGCGACCCGTGGCCGTCCGAACGCGATTCTCGGAAATCCGCAGTGCATGCTCTGTCTCCGAACCGATGACGATCCGCTTTTTGGCGGTATCGCTCCAGAACCCAGCTCCAAGAACCTCGAAGGCGTCCGCCGCGTTCTCGACCAGAGCAAGAGCTGGTATCGCCTTGGCTGCATCTTCGATCCGGACGGTGACCGCGTGCGCTTCTATGACGGGACCCGCGAAATCGACATGAACCGCTTCGGAGCGATTGCTTTCCACTATATGGTTACCTGGCGCAAGGAAGTCGGCGTCGTGGCGAAGTCCGTCGCGACTTCGAACTTTGTAAACGTCATCGCGAACAAGCTCGGAATCCCCGTAATGGAGACGCCGGTCGGCTTCAAGAATTTCCGCCCGTGGCTCTCCCGCAAGGCAAACCCGAAGGCGCTCATCGCTTTCGAAGAATCCGACGGAATTTCCGGCTTGAACAACACGCTCGAAAAGGACGCCCAGTTCGGTCTTTTGCTCGCTCTCGAAATCATGGCGACGACGGGCAAGAACCTCGGCGAATATCTCGACGACCTCTACAGGGAATTCGGAAAGTTCTACCCGAACCGTGCGGGTTTCGAAGTCGATAAGTCTCTTGTCGGCGCTCCGCTTGCGTCCCAGGTGATGGCCGTTGCGGACAAGGCGAAGGTCGGTTCGAAGGTCAAGGTCGGTGAAAAGGAAAAGTCCGTTCGCGAGGTCCTCACGCTCGACGGCGTGAAGATTATCTTCGAGGACGATTCCTGGATGCTCATCCGTCCGTCGGGAACGGAACCGAAGGTCCGCATCTATACGGAGTGCCGCGAGGAATCCGAAAAGGATGCGATGTTCGAGGCCGCCAAGGCGCTGTTCTTTGGCAAGTAGTTTTATACCTTGAATCGAGGAGATTAATATGCTGAAAAAACTGGCAATGTCGTTTCTTCTTTTGTGCGCAACTTTTTCCTTTGCGCAGATCAAGCCTTCGTTCCAGGCGTTCGATGCGGACTATCTGCAGCTAGGCGAAGCTTCGAAGGGTTACCATCACTTTATCATTCGGGTCGATTACGCACCGTGGGCGTTTGTCGCCGAAGGCGATGTGAAGGCTCCCCAGGGAGATGTCGATTTGCTGTTTAACAGCATGGATAACGACCAGCTGTATATCGTGGTCGCTTATTCGCCGTCTCCTATCGAAGGTTCGGACGGTTTTGAATACCAGGCGGGAATCTACGACCTGATGATTTACTACACGGACGAGGCGGATGACTTTTCGACGCGGATCAAGGACCTGAAAATTTCGCTGCTCCCGCCGATTGCGAACGATTCGTGGGCGACGGGATCCTTGGCGGATGCCCAGGGAAAGCGTGGAAAGCCGGGAGACGTCTTCAAGAATCCGGAATATGCAAGTGCGATTTTCCAGGCTTCGGCGCAGCCCCTTTCCAAGGCCCAGGCGAAAGCCGCGAAAATTGACGCGGCGAACCAGAAGAAAAACGCTCTCAAGGCGCGTCGCGATTCGATTGCCGCAGCCGAACAGGCGGAACGCGAAGCGCAGCTTGCTGAAGAAAATCGTAAGGCGGATGCCCGTCGGAATGAAAAGGCTCGGCAGGATTCCATCGCGGCCGCTGCGACGAAGAACGCTCGGAGTAAGGCCCAGGCGACGGCTCCGGCTGCATCTCAAAACCAGAACCTTTCCCCGCGCCAGCGGAAGCTCCAGGCGATGCAGGAAGCGGAAAGAAAGAACGCTGCCAAGACTGTTCCTTCGCCAAGACCTGCGACGGTCGCTCCGACGGCGCCTTCGGATCCTTGTGAAGCTCCCGGTCTCACCCCGCTCCAGAAAAAGCGTTGCCGGATGAACAGCAAGTAAAAGTTGAACGCGTTTTTTCAAGGTCGCTCGGCATGGCGGCCTTTTTTTTGTTTTTTTAGGGGAATCAGAACTTAGAGCTTGTTTTCATAATCGTCTGAGCATCGTAGCCGCGCAGGAAACGTTGACCAAGGCCTCTTCGGAGC
>CAKUTF010000062.1 GCA_934691725.1 uncultured Fibrobacter sp.
GCCTTTGGCGGGCAACTGCCGGGACCTCGCGACTGGCGTCGCTGGGCCCTAGGAGTCCTTGACGCAACGGACAGACAACGCTCCGTCCTTGTAGTAGCCGAACGTGCACAGGGCCGTGACGGTGCAGTACAGGAACCGGCCGTAGGCGTAGCTTGCGCCGTCCTCCGTAGAGCTCCAGAAGACCGCGGCCTCGAGAACGCTGCCGAACGTACCGTCGCCGCCGCGGCCGCCCGCCGGGAGAGCCCCGAAGCCGACTGCGTCCGAGCCGCCTCTTTTGCCTTCGCTTTCTTCCCAGCCGCTCTCCGATTTCAGCGCATAGCCCGCGGAATCCGTCTCGCCGCCGAAAAGGGAACCCGCCACGAATCTTTTCAACGCATCCCACTCCGCATCGCTCGGCAGGTGCCACCCCGCGGGACAGGCTTCTCTCGCAGCCGCCCACGTGTAGAGCCGGCCGTACTTTCTACAGTTTGCCGGGTCGTTATCGTAGCAGTAACTTTTATTCGTTTCGTAGTTCAGGTTCTCCGCCATCCAGGTCTGCGAACCTATCCTGACCGTTTTATAGGTCTTGCCGTCGCGGGCGTCCGTGAACGTTCCCTTGTCGTTGCATGCGGCGAACGCGAGAACCATCACGGCGAGAAGTACGCCTTTCAGGGCGTTTGTTTTCAGTGTGTTTTTCATTTGTATTGTCCCTGATATTTCGGTTTGTTTATTTCGGTGTAAGGTTGCGAAAGCGCCCCCAGCCCCTTGCGCTTCGCGCCGGGGGCTGGGGGGTAAAGGGCCAGCGCCCGCCCCCCCTGGCGGGCAACTGCCGGGACCTCGCGACTCGCGTCGCAGGGCCCTAGGAGTCCTTGACGCAACGGACAGACATCGCTCGGGCCTTGTAGTCGACGTCCGTGCTCAGGTCCGTGCCGCTGCAGCTCAGGTACCGGTAGTAGGCGTAGATTGCGCCGTTCTCCGTAGAGCCCCAGAAGTACGCGAGCTCGAGAACGCCGTCGAACGTACCGTCGCCGTAGCGGAAGCCCGCCGGGAGAGCCACGAAGCCGACTGCGTCCGAGCCGCCTCTTTTGCCTTCGTTTTCTTCCCAGCCGCTCTCCGATTTCAGCGCGTAGCCCGCGGAATCCGTCTCGCCGCCGAAAAGGGAACCCGCCACGAATCTTTTCAACGCATCCCACTCCGCATCGCTCGGCAGGTGCCACCCCGCGGGACAGGCTTCTCTCGCAGCCGCCCACGTGTAGAGCCGTCCGTACTTTCTACAGTTTGCCGGGGCGTTATCGTAGCAGCCGCAAAGACCATTTTTTGCCGTTTTCAACAACATCTGATTCCCGACAACCGTTCCATAGGTTTTGTCTATCCCATATTCGTAGTTCAGGTTCTCCGCCATCCAGGTCTGCGAACCTATCTTGACCGTTTTATAGGTCTTGCCGTCGCGCGCGTCCGTCAAAGAGCCGTAAGACACTTCGCAGAAAGCGGCGCTCGCAAAAAGCGCCACGGCGAGAAGCACGCCTTTCAAAGTATGGATTATCATCTCTTCCCCTTAATCAACATATCCATCACTTGATTCCTGTATTTACCGACCTCCCAGTTGTTCACGATTGACAGCGCGCGGTCCGTCACTTTCGCATGTGCCTGGAGAAGGGTCTTGATGATTTTCACGTCCTTTTGGTTTTCAAGGGCGGCTTCGAGCGGCGCATCCCACCATGAATTTTCCGGGTTCGCCTTATAGCCCGATTTGAAAAGCTGGATCAGGATTTTCTCGTTCGGATTGTTTTTGACAGCGATAAGGACCAAAGTATTCTTATCCCTGTCGCTATAGCTTTCATCCAATCCCATCTGCAACAAGGCGGCGACGACTGCCGGATTTGAATTGTTCGCTACCGCATAGCATAAGGCGTCCCAGCCGTTCGAAGTAATCGAAACATCCGCGCCATGTTTCACCAGGGCTTTTAAAACAGCGGGATTCGGATTCGAAGCCGCGGTAAGAAACGGGGTTATCCCCTTTTGGGTTGTCGCGTTGACAAAGGCTCCTTTCTTCACCAAGATATCAACCAATTTCGCATCCTTGCCTGTCTGGGCGATGGAATGCAAGGGCGTCCACCCGTTTTCATCCACTTCGTTCACGTCGGCCCCTTTCTGAATCGCTCCCAAGACATCGGCAACCGTCAAGTTGCTGTCGAGACAGAAATAGACAAAATTCGAACGGAACGGCTTTACTGCGCCCGATTTTCTAAGAAAGCGTTTCATGTCATAGAAACCCTTCTGATCTGCAAACTCCAAGAGCGTCATCCTGAAAGACGCCATTCCGGCGGGCAGCGAATCGTTTACATTCGCCTTGAAACCGATCAATAGTTTCGCCATTTCCAGATTATTCGTAAGAACGGCATACCCAAGCGCAAAGCTTTCCCGAACATTCGCCTTCGCCTTGGCCAGCATCTTGACGATTTCTTTTTCTCCGCGAAGTGCGGCATATTCCAGAGCGTTCAAGGAAATCTCTCCTTTAAAATGTTCCGGTTCAAGTTCTACGTCATCCCTATCAAACTCCTCCCTGTCCTTTAGGAGGGAATTGATAAGAGCCGCTCGAAGCGAATCTTCCAAATTTTCCGGCACCGATGCCATCTTAAGATCATACGAGAGATCGTACACTTTCTTCTTCAAGTCGTATTTTCGAGAAATCAGCTTCTGCACCAAATTTCGGTTTGACTGTTCAATGGCAAACCGCATCAGATTATACCCACCTTCATCCTCCAGATTCGGGGACACGCCTCTTTGCAATGCCGTAACAATCAACTCGCCAAAGGACGCCGCATCCACTTCTTTCGACAGGATGACGAGCATTTCAAAAAACAAGACCGGCTGGCCGGCAGACGTCCAGTCCGTTTCCGAATACAGCCCAACCTGTTCCCCCCAATTTTCCGTCGCCATCCATATCTTCTTAAAATAAGGCGAAATACTAGTTCCCAGGGTGTCTTGGCCAAAACGCACCAGATGAAGCGCCTCAAAGAAATTGGAACGGACTTTCGGGTTAAACCCGGGATGATTGCGTTCTTCGACAGACAGGGGTAAGACGACAGAAACAGCCGTATTCGCCTTTGCCAAGAGAAGTTCGTCGATGACGCTTTCGATTCCCGGAACAAAAAGCGCATAGAAAAGCGCATTCCTTCCGTATAAATCCAGCGCATTGGGGGAAACGCCCAGAGAGAGGATTTTCTTCACCAGCGCCAACTGTTTTTTGCGAAGTCCGTCGTTGTAGGACTTCAAGCTTTCACTGCTTTCGTCGCCCTGAAATTTTTGTTTCAAGGCGTACATCAGCACATTTTGCCCGTTCAAATCCACCGCATGGACGTTAGCCCCCTTTTGCAAAAAAAGATTGAACGAATTCGTATCCAGGGCCTCGGCGGCACGCAGCAAGAGGGTCGCCCCCATCGAATCCCGAACAGAATCCATCTTTTTCTCTCCCAACAAGGAATCGACGGTCGCGGAACAGGACGCCATGTTATAGCGATTGATGCAGGCTTTTAAAATTGGCGTGAAAGGTTTCCAAGCATCCGGCAAGTAATTGTCCCGACACCTTTTATCTATACTGGAAGAATCGGAAAACGTCCTCGTTTCCAGCCCAAGGCACGAATCGAGCGAACTGTTTTCCGTTAAATCCAGAACTCCTTCCCGTGGCTGTTTCGACGGGTCGGCGGCTTCCTGGAACAAATGGATACATTGATAACGGTCTCGGACCATCTTTGCAAAGTCTTTTTGACAGACATTTTGTCCAAATACAGCCGCACCGCACAAGAGAACGACAACGGGAAAGAATCTTTTCATATCGACCTCTTAAAGTTTGCCTTCTTTCGTTGCGATAAGCTTTTCAAGCCTGCTGACGGAGCGTTGCAACGAGAACAGGACCAGAATAATTACCATCACCAAGAAGCCACCCAAGCCGACCAGAACGATCATTCCGGAGACAGGCATCATTCCTCTCCGTATCATGCGGGTTGCATCCGCTTCTATCTTTGCGGATTCGACCTCCCTTTCATAATTCGCCTTCCGGTTATCGTTTTCAGCAAATCTTTTATCCAATTCTTCCGCGTAGGCTTCGTAAAAGCACTCCAGATTTTTTACAATGCTCGAGCCCGTATGCAAAACCGGCAAGGAAAGAAAACGATTCGTCGCCTTTTCCCATTCCCCCGAATGCCCGCCGGAAATATCGAATTTTTTGTAGAACATCCGGGCCGTCTTGAAGACATCCAGGCGCTTGGAACCGTCCGCCAACTTTATCAGTTCCAGCGATTTCAAAAGCACCGACTTTCCGTTTCCTGGATTTTTTTGCATAAAATCGGCAAACTGCCCAAACAGGTAGTCAACATTCTGGGTAATCTGCGCATTAGCCGCGTTGCCGATTGTAGAATCGATTTTCCCGAAAAGCGCCCACGTTTCGTTTATGTCCTCCATCGAGTTTGCGTTTCCCATCCATTCCTGAGAGAGATCGAAAATTTTACTGCGGGAATCCTCCGCATAGAAGAAAAGATGCGACGCCATCCGATCCAGATAACTCTGCTGGATGGCGCTATCGCAAGGGAACCACCGTTGCAGTGTTTCCCGCAACGCCGATGCAAACCTGGAATCGATATCCCCGTATTCATAACACCGGGAAGGATACACCCAGTTACCCCAATCCCCATATTCATAGTGGCCTTCGCTGTGTTCGCAAATATTTTGCCGCCCTTTTTTTGAAAATTGCGTATTCGGGAGCGCCGCCTGCAACTTTTCAAACGAAACTTTAGGCATTTCGCAAGTTCCGGATTTCGTTTCCGAAGTGGGTTCATCGTTTTGATAACTTGAAACGCTTTTCGTTTTCGCCTTCATGGCCACAGGCTTCGCACATTCCAGCACCTCCTCCGCTGTAATTTCGCGCTGGGTGAGCAGTTCCGGCTCGCTCACCGATTTTTCGAAAACCGGCGACACGGAATACAGGAACACGCAGAAGCCAATAAATATCGCAACCACTCCGACAAATGAAATTACCTGGAAAAAAACATGGGAGAAGGGAAACTGGAATCCTTCTTCGATATTTTCCAACGTTTTTGTCGGTTTGGCAAGCAGCCTTTTTAACAAGGCAAAAAAATTGCAGAAGATTTGTTTCAACATTTGATATTGTCCTTTTTTTGTTTTTATCGAAGCGCGAGAATTTCACAACCTATCCGCCTTGGTTGATACGGGATTTCCCTGTTTTCCATAACGGATTCGGTCTTGAAACGTCGCGTTTTCCTTACTTAAAACAATAAGAAAAAAAAAGCTTTGTCAATGGTTTTCGTTTTCACCCGAAAAAAGTTTCCCAGGCTCTTGCAAAGAGCGTTTAGCAAAATTTTTCCCCGAAAGTTTCTATCTTTGGGAAAAAATTCATGTCTGGAATCAAAGGAACGCGAATGAACTCTATCGTGAGCCTGAACGGCGACTGGGATATTCTGTTCGACACAGAAGACACGGGCATCATCAACCGCTGGTATGCGACCTATCCGGGCGGCACGCAGAAAATCCAGGTGCCGAGCGTCTGGGAAAAGTTTTTCGACAAGATATCGCTTTCGCAGGACGCCGCCTACTATTTCAAGCACTTCACCGTCGATGAGAAGCAGATTACGAAGCGCATTTTCCTCCGCTTCGAGCGCATTTCCATGCACGCTATCTTCTGGCTGAACGGCAAGTACCTCGGTTCGCACTTCGGCGCCTATACGCCGTGCCTTCTCGACCTGTCCAAGGCAATCAAGCCGGGCGAAGACAACGTTCTCTGCGTGCGCGTCGCGAACATGGGCTCGGTGAACAGCCGGATAGACCTCGGGCGCGAAAGCAAGGAAGGCGCGGACGACCGCTTCGTGCGTCCGTCCGAAATGCCGGTCGGGCTGCCGTGGTCGGAATACCCGTTCGGCGGAATTTATGGGAACGTCGATCTGGTTCTCGGCGGGGCGGCTTTCATCACGGGCGTCCAGCTCGAACCGGACATGGACGAGGACCGCGTCGCCGTCGATGTTTCGTTCAACAACCCGCGCGGCTTCTCGACAAGGCTCCGCATCCTCATGAAGAATCCCCAGGGCCTCGTGAGCGAGATGGTAAAGGAACTGAAGCTCGAAAAGGAAAACGCTTCGAGCCGTTTCATCCTCAAGCTCAAGGACGGTAAGAAGAACAAGGAGACGTGGTCCCCGAACACGCCGAGCCTTTACACGATAGAAGTCCAGCTCGAAGGAAAGTCAAAAGGCAAAAACACCGTCGAGCATTCTTTCTCCGTCGTGAAAACGTTCGGCTTCCGCAAGTTCGATTGCATCAAGGGCGACTTCTACCTGAACGATTCCATCATCAAGATCCAGGGCGTGACTTACTCCCAGCATTCGAGCGAAGGCGGACTCTGGACATCCGACAAGGCAAAGCTCAAGAAAGACCTCGAAGCGGTCAAAAAGGCGGGGTTCAACACGATCCGCTCGAACGGCGCGCCCCTCACGACAGCGGCCCTCGACATCTGCGACGAACTGGGACTTCTCGTCTTCCAGGAATTCCCCATCCACACGATGCGTTCCACCCCCCGCGGTCTCAGCGAAGTGTATAAGCTCATCGAGGAAATCGTGATGGAGCAGAAGCACCACCCGAGCATTGTCGCCTGGATCCTCGGCTCGGAAAACGGTCCGCTCGTCCTCGAAAACGGAAACAAGCTCCTGAACGCGGTCGATAGTTACGACAAGTGCCGCCCGATTATCAGCAACCTGAACTGCGTCTATCTTTCGAACGAGGAAGAGTTCCACAAGGATACCGGCAAGCTGATGGGCGTGACGAACGAAAAGATTCTCCTCTATTCTTCGCATCGGATGCACTTGCGCATGAGCCCGAACGCCGCTCTCACGGACTTTCTCGCCCACTACTGCGACAAGGACATGTCCGGTGACGTGGTCGTTCCCGACACGACGCTCGGCGATTCAAGCTTCCAGGACGAATACGAAAATTTCGTGAACGATACCGACGGGAAGATTCTCGTCACGCTGAAAAACCACACGCTGTTCCCGAACTCCGCAACCGACATCAGGGGACCGCGCAGCCAGAAAAACAACAAAGCTATCAAGCAGCTCTTCAAGCAGGCCGAAGCCTTTGCGGCGAACAAGAACCTTTCCATCTGGAAAAACTTCGCCGCGTTCAATGCGGACGCCCGGAGGCTCGCGCTCCAGAGCAAGCTCACCCAGATAAACGCGGTCCAGAGCAACCCGCTCGTCTCCGGCTTTATGCTCGACCAGTGGGCGGATTTCGGCACGGACTTCTGCGGAGTCGTCGATGAGAACCGAAAGTCCAAGGGCCTTGATGCGTTCCTGAAAAGCGCGACCGCTCCGACGCGCCTGCTCGTGACGGGATTCGAACCGGTCTGTGCGCCGCAGACCGAAATTTCATTCCAGCTTGCGCTCCTGAACCAGGCGAGACTCGAAGACATCGAAATCGGGATTTCCATCGTCGATAAGAACGACAAGACCGTTTCGAGCGATACGCACAAGGCCAAGGGACAGACAAGCCTCACGCCACTCGGAACCTATACGGTCGTCACACCCAAGGCTCCGGGCGATTACAGGCTGGTCCTTTCGCTCTCCGCTCTAGGCTCCGTTGTCAGCACGACATCGGAAGACATGCTCGTCCTCGAAGATGCGGATGTCAAGTCCGCAATGTCCGAAGTCTGCTTCCTCGACAACAATGCGGAAACCACCGCAGACGCGATGGCAGCTCTCGCCGGCAAGGAAAAGATTATCTTCACCGCGAACCTCAGCTCCTGGAACAACGACGTTCTGTCAAAAATTGTCGAACTGACTCGCGACGGCGGCAAGATGCTCTTCCTTTCGGACCTGAACCGCGAAGACATCGAATCCTTCAATTCGAGCCACTACTTTACGCAGACGATTGACGCGCATTTTTCGACAGGCGCAAACGGGCTTTCCGTGCACTATCTCGTAAACGGATCCGAACTTCTCTCGGAATTTGCCGGCCACCAGATTCTCGACGACCTTTCCTCTTCCGTCATCCCGAGCATTTCGCTGAACGAACTTCCCGACGCAACGGTGCTCGCTCGTTCCGTGACCATCTCTGGCGGAGAAGTCAAGACCGGCGTGGATTTGCAGATTATCCCGTTCGGAAAGGGAAAAATCGTCTTCAACCAGCTGAACCTCTTCGAAGGCCTCGAAACGAACCCGCTCGCCGACCGCGTGTTCACGAAGCTCGTGAAGATGCTCACCAAGAAATAATCTTTATCCTCATCGATTTCAAAAGCCCGGAAATTCCGGGCTTTTTCGTTTGCAGACGAACCTACTCCGTCCACTTCAGCGGAGAAAGCTTTTCGTCAAAAGGCTTTGGGTCGGGCAAGTCGTAAAAACAGGTCACATGTTTATATTTAAATCTTCTGGAACCCATCACATCATACCAGCCCGAGGCGCAATGCCACGAATCCGATTTGTAATAGAGATAGGATTTGTAGTACCTTTTTCCATAATCAAAATCGCGCAGATGAACCACCTCATGATAAACGCCGAAATCGTCACGAACAACAAAAGCGTTGAAATAGTCGGGCTCAGCAATCATCGGAGCAGCTCCACCGGGAATGTACAAGCCAAAGCGAAAGCAATTCCGCAGAATCATCTCCTTTTCGAGCCTAGAATACCGGATAGTCCGACTTATCCCAGTGTCCAGAAAGAAGGTAAGGTTTGGAAGAGGCAGGACCTTGTCGCACTGGAAAGTTTTCTCGAAACCGTCCATACGGAAGCTTTCCACTTTCGTCCATCCTTCGGGGCAGCTATCTACGGACTGCACCCTAGCCTCCTCTCCGCTTGAACCGAACCAAAAACGGTTGTATTTCGGCGAATACTTTTTCAAGGAATATTTGATGGACGCTTGAAAGCCCAGCCCCGGAAGCGAGCTGTCGGGATAGAACTCCGGCTTGATATCCCAGCAGTTTGTCGAAAGCTTCTGCTCCAAGACATACATCTGCCCCGTACGGGAATCCACCCAGACTTCGCTTGGCGGACGGTCAGCCATCAAGGCGAACGCTGCCGGACAGACGGCAAGCAGACAAACAATTAAAAACTTCATCGGTTTTCCTCCTGGTTTTTGATTTCCTTCCAAAAATCCCGTTCCACTTTTTGAAGCTCCTGGATGATGTCGCTTTTTCCCCTAAACTTCAAGTCTCCATTCGGAGTGCTGGCAAATGTTTCGAGGCTGTCTAGCTTTTCATTAATTTTAGTAAGTTTTTTGGCAAAGGAATCCAACAAATCCTTCGAAAGATGCGGCAAGCCCTGCACCCGGCGACGCTCGTTTTCGTTC
>CAKUTF010000063.1 GCA_934691725.1 uncultured Fibrobacter sp.
GGTACGGCTTGCGCCTCTGCCTTGCTTCTTTCATGACGTTATTATAGCATATTCTCGCTATGAAAACAAGTTCTAAGCTCTAAGTTCTCTCAACTAAGCTCTGAACCCCGTGTCCCGCTTACCGCTTCCCAAAAGCTTAGATGTACGCAGTTCTGACCACTGCTCGCTTACCACTGACTACTAAGCTTAGACGTCCTCGGACTCATCCCTATTCCCTCATCCCTAGTCCCTAAGCTTAGACGTCCACGGCTCTGGCCACTGACCACTGTTCTAAGCGCTAAGTTCTCTCAACTAAGCTCTGGATAGCTCGACAAGCTCGCTAACCTGTCAAATTCCATTTCTTAAAGGGGATTCCCCGGTCAAGCCGGGGAATGACAACATAGTGAGCACGGGAATGACATGGGAATGGAAAGCCGGGAAATGACAGAAGAGAGGAGTTTGGGAATGACATTATAGCGAGCCGGGGAATAGCACCGTGTCCCACTCTCCGCTTCCAAAAAGCTTAGATGTTTGCTGACCAAATACTCATTCCTCACTCCTAATTTCTCATTCTCTTAGACGTCCGCGGTTCCAAGCTCTTCATTATTTTTACATTTCACGGAAAGCGGAGAATAGGATGAAAAATTTTTGGAAAGCCTTGATCCTTTTGGGAACCTTTGCCATGGCGGAAGACATGACCGCTACGACAGCGAACGGCTCGGTCGTGATTTTGCACGACAACGGTCGCTGGGAATACTACCGGAACAATTCCAAAGTCCGCGACATCCGGGAATCGGCCATTCCGAAGGATATGCAGACGACCGTGACAATCGAATACGAGGACGCTTCGAAATTGCAAAAGGATATGCGGATGCGCCTGGAAGCGGACGATATTTCCGAAGACGTCATTCGCGACAGCCTGCGAACCCTTCCGGCGGGCGGGATTCTTCATTTTTGCGTTCCCGAGGAACAGGTGCACCGCGGAAATCCCCGAATGTTTACTTACACGGTCTGGGTCGGGAAAAAGCAGGTTTACAGGTCGTCGGTCTCGGAATCGGAAGCTGTCCCTTCGGAAACAGCCGGCGTTTCGTATCTGCTTTCCGTTCCGCTGCACACCAAGCTTCGCGGGGAACACTTGAAAGCCCGCGTGGAAGACGGTCTCGGCTCGATTGATTTCGATATCCGCTGATGGAAAATCCTCGTTTTGCGGTTGTCGATGTCGAGACGACGGGTGGAAGGCCCGGTTGGGCGCGCATCATCGAAATAGGAATCGTTCTCGTCGATGACTGGAAAGTTACGCGTCGCTTTGAATCCTTTGTGAAAACATCGGAGGAGCTTTCCCCGTTCATCCAGAACCTGACGGGAATCACGCCGGAGAAACTGGACAACGCTCCGACTTTTGACGAAATCTCCCGTAAAGTCGCGACGCTTCTCGACGGACGCATCTTTGTCGCGCACAATGTCGCTTCGGATTATAGCGCGGTCGCTTCGGAGATGAAGCGTTCCGGTCTGGAATTTTCGCCGGAAAAGCTTTGCACGGTCAAGCTTTCCCGCAAGGTCTTTCCGGGGCTTCCAAAATACAGCCTCCACGATTTGACGCTGTCGCTCGGACTTCCGGATTTTGAAAGCCACCGGGCGCTGAACGATGCGCTGGCCGCGGCGCGAATCCTATTGCTTGCAAAGGAGCGCTTTGGTTCGGAACCGATTGACGAACTTCTCCGCGGCGGAAAACGCCCGACTGTCTATCCCAAAGGTTTCGACGACCGGAGAATCTTCCAGATTTCGCAAAAGCCCGGAATCGTTTACTTTGTCGGGAAAAGCGGTATCCTGTATGCGACGGCGGCGCGAAATGCCCGGACGCGTGTCTTGGAAATCCTTTCGCAGCGGAAGAGAAATCCGCTCAAGGGACTTTTGGAAGGAATCACGGATATCCGCGTGAAGGAACTCGGGTCGGAAATCTTGGCGAGGCTCTGCCTGGAATCGGAACTTTCAGCGACACATTATCCGTGCAATGCCGAACCCGCTAAAAAGCCGGACATCGGAGCGCCGCTTCCCGACATGGCGGTGTTTTTTCCCGGGAGATTCCCCGGCGACCGCAGCGTTGTAATCGTCCGCCGCGGCAAGGTTCTCGGCTACACATTCGTCCGCGAAGAGGAAAGCTACAGCCTGTATGATATTTTGGACAGGCTCATTCTGTTTCACCAGACGGAAAATCTCGTGCCGATTTTAAGGCCTGCGCTGGAGAAAAATGGCGTTCGGGTGCAATTTATAAAGGAAAAATGAAAAAACTTCTACAATTCCTGATTCTAATCCTTTGCTCGTGTTCAATCGATAGCGAAGAAAGCGGAGAGAAGCTTTCTTTTCGAATGCTGTCCGTTTGTGACGATTCGGATGAAGAGGATTCTTTTTTGGATAGTACCGTTTTTGTGAAAAATCCGGATGGCTCTGCCGATGCCGAATGGAAAATGTTTTGGCAATGCGGGATGGATTCCTATCTGGTCGCCAAAAAGAAAGAGGATTCGCTGTTCATCCATGCGGAATCAAAGCAAAAAGAGAAAACCACGTGTATTTGTGTGGCTCATCTTAACGTGACGATTCCGAAAGAGTATCTGGACGCAAAAATTCTTGTGTTAAATGAATTGCGTTCGCGACCGATTAAAATTATCTATCGGGAGTGATTTCCCGATAGCGGCTATTCCTTTTTCCTTGCGAAACGGCGGCCCTTGCCGGGGATGCGCGGCGGAAAATCGAACTTGATCTTTCCTGTGGCTTTATCTAGCAGAAGATAGGCGTCGAAAAGACGGTGCGTCTTGGCGGAGCGAAAACCCTGGATCAGGTCTGTCTTTTCTCCGGCGAGGAGCTTCTTTAAATCGGCGACGGAAATTTCCTTTCCGAGGATGATTTTGTTCAGGTGAAATCCCGTTTTCGCCTTGTCGAGATAGCTCTTTGAAACGTAGGCGGTGAGCGTATCGAAAACGGGGCTTCCGTCGAGCGGCGAGATGCCGAGTTCTTCGCCGAGTTCCGTTTCTCCCGAAGCTTCGTCGTTATCGAAAACGAACTTGATCTTGTCCTTTTCGAGAACGAGCCCAGCGGAAAATTCCATGCCGCGCTTGGAGCGGAATCCGGTCAGGGGACCGATCTTCCCTTGGGTGAGAAGTTCCACGACTTCTTCCCCGGACATTTTTCTTCCACCGAGAATTTTCCGAATCTGGATGCCGTCCTCGGTTTCGTAGCGGGAAACGCTTTCGAAGACTTTTTTCCCGTTGACCGGGCTGAATTCGGCTTCTTTCCGGGTATCCTCTTCCTTGAAGTTCCGGATGTTGTTCACCATCTTGGTGGTCAAGTCCTCGATTCCCTTCATGAATTCGGAGCGGGTTTCCTTGCCCTTTTCGATTTGGGAAAGCTGGTATTCCCATTCGCCGGTGAGTTCCGGGCTGGTGAGGTTTTCGATTTTCATCGCCCGGGCGACGTGAATCAGCCCGAACGCCTTGCTGGTCGGGACCAGTTCCTTGCCGTCGCGGATCATGTACTTGTCGGAAATGAGCTTTTCGATGATGGCTGCCCGCGTTGCCGGAGTTCCCATACCGCGGTCTTTCATGGCATCGGCGAGTTCGTCGTCCTTGACGAGCTTTCCTGCGTTTTCCATCATGGAAAGCAGCGAACTTTCCGTGTAGCGTGGCGGCGGGTTGGTCTTTTCGGCGGAAATTTCAAATTCCTTTCCGAGCGCCTTTTCGCCTTGGATCGGCGCAATGTTCGCCTCGTCGTCGGAGGATTTTCCATAGACCTCCTTGAAGCCTGGGAACTTTAGGATTTTTCCTTCGGTGAGGAACTTTTCGCCTTCTATTTCCGTGATGCGCGTCGTGTTCAGGTATTCCGCGGGCGGATAGAAAACAGCGATGAAGCGCTGGCAGATCATCGTGTAGATTTTCATCTCCGCTTCGCTGAGCGACTTGATCTTGTTGCCGGTCGGGATAATGGCGAAGTGGTCCGAGATTTTGCTGTTGTTGAAGATTCGCGGATCCTTTTTCACCCAGCCGTTTTCGAGAGCCTTGGCGGCGAACTTTTCGAGATTTCCCTCCATGGTGGCGAGCGTCTTCTTGACGGTTCCGACGTAATCCTCCGGCAGGGCGCGGCTGTCGGTTCTCGGATAGGAGGTGAGCTTGTGGCGTTCGTAGAGAGCCTGGGCGATGGAAAGCGTCGTCTTGGCGCTGAATCCGAACCGGTTGTTCGCTTCGCGCTGGAGAGACGTCAGGTCGTAAAGCGGTCCGCATTTCTGGATGCTAGGCTTGGTCGTCTCGGAAACGGTTCCTGTCTTTCCGAGACATTTTTTGACGATATCGTTTGCCTGGTTCTCGTCCCAGATTCTGTCCTTGTCGGATTTGAGGTCGGGATTGAACCATTTGCCCGTGTATTCGGATTTGCCGGATTCGAATGTTCCGCGAATCGTCCAGTAGGGTTTTGAAACAAAGGCGTTCCGTTCTTCTTCCCGGTTTACGATCATCGCGAGCGTCGGGGTCTGCACGCGTCCGCAAGGGGTGAGCTGGAAACCGCCGAAGCGGCTGTTGTAGGCGGTGAGTCCGCGCGACCCGTTGATTCCCACGAGCCAGTCCGCTTCCGAGCGGGACAGCGCGGCGTCGAGCAGGTTCTGCATTTCTTCGTGTGTCCGCAGATGTTCGAACGCGTCCCGGATGGAAGCTTGCGTCATGCTCTGCATCCACAGGCGGAGAAGAACCTTGTCCTTGAGACCGGTCTTTCCTTTTTCAAATTCCAAAATGTAGTGGAAAATCAGCTCGCCTTCTCTGCCCGCATCGCAGGCGTTGATGATTGTCCCGACGTCTTTTCGACGGATGAGCTTTCCCAGGGCGGAAAGCTGCGACTTCGATGTCGGAATCGCCTTGAGCTCAAAGGTGTCGGGCAAGATGGGAAGCGTGTCCATTGTCCAGTTTTTGTACTTGTCGCTGATTTCCTTCGGGTCGCAGAGAGTAACCAGATGGCCTAGCGCCCAGGAGACAATGTAGGCGTCGTTTTCGTAATGGCTCTTTTCCTTTCTGAATTTTCCGCCGATGGAAATTGCCCGGACGAGGTCTTGGGCAACGCTCGGTTTTTCGGCGATGACAAGGGTTAATTTATCTGTAACTGTCTTTTTGACCATTGCTAACCTTTCCATTTAAAATGTCCGGCTATTCCGAAGAGAACGGCGAATACGGTAAAAGGGGCGTGCACGATTTCTACGGGGAGAAACCATTTGAAAAGCTGCCTCTGCCGAAAGATGCGAAGCCCGCGCAGCTCGACGCAGGAATCCCCGAGGAGCTTGACAGAAATCCCGAAGACCGTGGCGATAAAAATCTTGACGCTGAAGAAGGAGAGAACGTATCCGAGCGAAAGCGCGCAAAAGAAAAGAAAGACCATTACGAGCAGCGCGACCGTCTTCGGCGCATAGTAGGTTGTCTTGGATGCCCAGCGTTTTCGCTGTTCCCAAAGTTCGGGCAGGGTTTCTTTCCCCTGGGTTGTCACGAAGGCTTCGGGGTTTACGGAATAGCGCGCTTTCCACGGGGCTTCGCGGACGAGCTTTTGCAGGAGCAGATCGTCATCGCCGCTCTGGATTTTGGAAACCCCTTCAAAGCCGTGGACGTTTTCGAAAAAGCTGCGCCTGTAGGCGAGATTGTTTCCCGTGCTGGTGATGGGCGTTCCCATGGCAAGCGCTCCCGTTCCCGCAATTCGGTAGGCGAGCGTTTCGACAGCCTGCATGTTCAAAAGCCAGTTGGAACGGTTCTTCGGGAGTTCGATGTAGGAGTGGCCCGCGACAAAGTCGATGCCCGGTTCGAATTCCGTGACCATCGCGCGGATCCAGGTCGGAAGGACTTGGCAATCGGCGTCGGTCAGAAGGAGAATTTCGCCTTCGGAAGCTTCGACGAGTTTCGCGATGGCGTTCTTCTTGGCGCTTTCCCCATCGGGAAGTTCCGTGATGGGGACGACGTGAATCCTGTCCGGAAATCTTTCCGCATATTCGGCAAGAATCTGCGGGGTTCTGTCCGTGGAGCGGTCGTCGGCAATCCAGATGTCCCAGCGCCCCTTGTAGCGTTGCTTCATCAGCGAATCGATCGTCTTCGAAATATTCGCCTCTTCGTTTCTCGCCGAGACGAGAATGCTGACTGATGGAAGCGGATTTCGGATGGAATTTCCCAGGCGAACCTTTCCTAGGGCATGGAACAGGCGCATCTCGAACGCGGCGTAAAAAAACGCCGTGACGACAAGAAGGAAAATGAACGCATATTCCAGGACGACAAATACCATGTCTTTTAAATGTAGCTCAAGAATGATTTTTTATGCGGTTTGCAGGTGGGAAAAGGCTTGTCTTTTCGGTAAAAAATTTTCGGGTCAATTTCTCCCGAAATGCCCTTGCCGGGATTTTTTACCCCGAAAATGTTTTTATCCCGGTTACTTTAAAATTCATCTTTTTGTTGCGGATGGATATTTTTGGGAAAAAAAAGGAGACTGATATGATAAGGTCATTTCCATTTGCCTTTGCCGCGTTAATGTCGCTTTCCGTTCTTTCGCTTTTTGGATGCGGAAACGATTCATCGAGCGCTGCCTCGGGAGAAAGCGAAAATGTCTGCGGCGGTTACACCGCCTACGATGACGGTCTGGGAAATACGCATTGCATGGATGCGATGGGGGCTGTCGTCTATATTGTCCTTGCGGACGGAAGTATCGTCTATGCTTCTTCTGGAACGTCTTCGGCGGCTTCCGATACGGTTTCTTTCGGCAGCTCCTCTTCGACGGCGGATGTTTCTGTATGCGGGGAGAGTTCCGCTCCGGTTTCTGTCGTCGGAAACTTCTACTTCTACAGCGATGCGAACGGTTCCTATTACTATGACGTTTCGGATGCGAGCTGTGCAAAAAATTACCTGAACGCCGCTTCGTCGAGTTCTGTTGCGGAGTCGAGCAGTTCCCCGAATACGGTCGTCGTCAGCTCCTCTTCGGTTGTGTCGAACGGCAACGATCCGACGATTATCTTTGACGGGGCGAATCTTTCGATCGGAAATGACAACCTGTGCATCGATACGTCGGGGACGCTTGTCTGGATTCGCTGTGCGGGGAATTACAACCTGATGGGTTCTTCGGAGAACTTTGAAATCGTCGTCGCGGCGGATACTTCGGCGAAAGTCTATCTGTATCTCGACGGCTTGAACCTGAAAAGCCCGAACGATGCGGCCATCTACGTGCAAAGCGCGAACAAGGTCTTCCTGATGCTCACCGACGGCTCGGAAAACTTCCTCGAAGACGCTTCGACGAGAACGATTGTCTGGAATTACACGGACGCGGACGGCGAAGCAAAATCGGATACGGCGGGAGGCGTCGTCTATTCGAAAAAGGATGTGACCGTCAAGGGAAGCGGAAGCCTGGCAGTGACAAGCGCCTGTGCGGATACGAGCGTCTGCGGAAACGGCATCCACACGACGAAGGACTTGAAAATCAAGGGTTCTCCGGCGATTACGGTTTCGGCGAAAAAAAATGCAGTCAAGGGAAAGCGTTCCGTGGAAATCGAAGGCGGTTCGTTTGCGCTTACGTCGAGCTACGGCGACGGCATCAAGTCCGACGAGGAAGATGCGGATAAACTTGCGCAGGGGAAAGGCTTTGTCAAGATTCTAGGCGGGACGTTTGTCATTACCGCGGCGGATGACGGCATCCAGGCTTCGAACTACGTGCTTATCGCGGACTCTCTCGGGACGCCGAATTTTACGATTACCGCAGGCAGCGGCGTAGCGAATACGGCTTCTTCGGATAACGGCGGCGGAATGAGGCCCGGTCAAGGAGGCGGCTGGGGATGGTCCTCTTCGAGTTCGTCGGATGAACAGAGCGTGAAAGGCATCAAGGCGGATTCTTCGGTGAACATCTATGCGGGAAACTTTACCATCAAGGCCGAAGGCGATGCGGTCCATTCGAACCATGTCGTAAACATCGAAGGCGGGTATTTCGAAGTCTCCGGCCGGAACGGCATCCACGCGGACGATACCATCAACGTGAATAACGGAACATTCCTCGTAACCTATTGCTACGAAGGATTCGAAGGCTACGTCATCAACCTGAACGGCGGATTGACAAGCGTCTATGCGACGGACGATGGCTGGAACGCTTCGTCGGGAAACGAGTCGGTGGGTTATCTCTATGTAAACGGCGGAACGCATGTGGTGTATGCGGCTGGCGACGGATTGGATTCCAACGGGGATTTCTACATGAACGGAGGCGTCGTTTTCGTGCAGCAGTCCAACGACGGCGGAAACGGAATCCTCGATATTGGCGACGGGAATTACAAGCTGGTCTATCAGGGCGGAATCCTTGTCGGTGTCGGATCGTCGGACATGTCCATCGGAAACCAGATCCAGGGAACATATTCCGGCTACGTTTCCCTCGGGGCGAGCGCTGGCGACCTTGTGACGGTTGCCGATGCGAGCGGAAATGTCGCTGCGGCCTTCAAGCTTTCGTCAAAATCGGCGGCAAGCGCGGGCCTTTTCATGGTGCCGAACAGTTCGAACTATTCGTTCTATGTCGGCGGGACGTTTAGCGGGTCGCTTACGGAAGATGCGGGCGCTACGGGAATCTCTTATGCGACAAGCGGACAGGTGAACGGCGGAACGAAGAAGACCGGTTCGAGTTCGGGAGGACGCTGGTAAAAAATTAAGAGAATGCCTTTATAAGGGTCCGCGGACGTCTATGTTTAGGGATTAGGGACTAGGGAACAGGGATTAGTCCGCAGACGTCTAAGGCAATTAGCAATGAGAAATGAGTCTGCGAACGTTAAACTTCCGAGATTCAAGAACATC
>CAKUTF010000064.1 GCA_934691725.1 uncultured Fibrobacter sp.
ATGTTCCTTGTACTGTTTCTCACAAAATTAAATGTTCGCTATTCTAAGCTCTAAGTTCTATCAACTAAGCTCTGAACACCGTGTCCCGCTAAACGCTTCCTAAAAGCTTAGACGTCTGTGGTTCCTTACGAAGACACTCTCTTAAAACGTCTAGGCGCGCGGGTGCGCTTTCTTGAACGATTCCTTGAGGCGTTCCGCGGTGACGTGCGTATAGATTTGTGTCGCGGCGAGGTTCGAATGCCCGAGCATTTCCTTGACGCTCATCAGGTCCGCTCCGTTTTCGAGAAGGTGCGTGGCGAAACTGTGCCGCAAAATATGCGGGCTTGCCTTTCCTTCCCATCCGAGGCTCCGCAATAGGGCGTGGATGTCGCGCCGTAAGGTCCGTACATCGTGGGCGTTTCCGTTTTCGTTCAGAAAAACCGGGGAAGCCGCTGTCGGCATTCGCCCTTCGTCTTTCAGCTTCGACTTGTATTCTTCGAACCATTTGACGGCATCGTGCGTCAGCGGCACGATCCGCTCCTTTTTCCCCTTGCCGAAAACGCGGACGGAACGGTTTGAAAAATCCAGGCGCAGCCAGGTGAGGCTCTGGCATTCCGAAATTCGAAGGCCCGAACCGTAGATGAGTTCGAGAAGTACGCGGGCGCGGACCATCGGAAGCGTCGGGGAGGAAATTTCCGGGAACCTGTCTTCGGCGAGTTCCTTTTGCGATAAAAAGGAAACGAGCCTTTTGGGGCGCTTGAGCATGGGGACTGTTTCCGCGGGATTGCGCTCGACAAGGTGGCTCCGCACGAGATAGTGCCCGAAGCTTTTCAGGCAGGCGATGTGCAGGTCGATGCTTGACACCTGCAACTGTTCTTCCTTTCGCATTTTCCAGATGAACTCGCGGATGCTTTTTTGCGAGAAATCTTCAAGGTCCGGTTCCGAGCGGAAGCTCTGCAGATACTTGGCGAGGGATTCGCGGTATGTCCTTACCGTACATTCGGAAAACCGCCTTTCCTTTGCGGCGTAGGCTAGAAAATTTTCGATATGTTCCGAAAGAAGAGCCATATCCTAAATCTACAAGTTTTTGTAAATCCTGGGCGCTTGAAAAATTTTATCTTGTGCATAAATGCTTCGCTGGAATTTGAAAAGACTTGCCGTATTGGCGTGCGCGCTTGCCGCAGGGCAGGCGCTTGCCGCAGATCGTGTCGTCGGGGCGAACGCAACGCTCGATATCAATGCCGGCGCGAGGTCCGCTGCACTGGGTGGAACTTCGGTTTCCCTTGAGGGCGACCTGCTTTCGCTTACGTCGAATCCCGAACAGCTTGCGTCGGCGAAAAATTCCTGGGTCGCGTTCAGCCATGTCGCCTATTATGAAGAAACCCAATACGATTACGGGGCTGTCCAGTTTCCTCTCGGCGATCTGGGCGGGCTAGGCATTGTCTTTTCCCGTTTCGGTTCAAACGACATTCCGCGGATAGCCGAAGGCGACCCGATTCCCGAAGGCGAAAACTACCGGACATTTTCGATTGCGGACTATGTCGCAACGCTTGCCTGGGGACGGAGTTTTTGGAGCGGGCGCCTGGATATAGGCGTGGGATTTCATGGGCTTTACCGCGAGCTAGACCAGAGCGGATGGGGTTTTCGGGGCGATGCCGGGGCGAGATTTCACGCTTTTGATTGGCTCTCCGTTTCGTCGTTTTTGAAAGGGTGGACGTCGTCCGCGGTCACGTGGGAAGAGGGAACGGTGGAATACAGTTCGCCGGAATGGTATGTCGGACTAGGGGCTTCCCGTCCGGTCTCCTATTTCTACGGGACGGTTTCCGCCTACTGGCAGAGCGCGGGAATCCTCCACAGGGAAAACCGCGACGAGGATTGGAACGGCGATGTCCGCGGAGGAAGGTTCTGGGAACATCCGATCGATTGGCTTGGCGGCGGACGTGCCGGTGTCGAGTTTTCCTTTGATTTTGGACTTTCGGTTCGCGCGGGTCTTGCAAGCCTCTCGGAACTTGAAAGCTGGACCGCAGGCGCGGGATTCGCCCTTTCGAACTGGCTCCGCGTCGATTATGCGTTTGAGTCGCACCCGACCCTTTCGGCGGTTCACCGTGTGAGCCTTGAAATCAGCCCGGGGCTCTTCCTCTATCCCGAAAAGAAGCCGAAAGCCAAGGCGCAGCCGGAGAAGGCTCGGAACGTGGCTCCGGAAAGTTCCGTTTCCGAGATGGAACCCGAAATTTCGGAACCGGAAGCCGAGGAAGAAAGTTCCGGGGGAACTTATTGGGAAGAATAGAATTATATTATGCCTATGAGTGAATTAAGCAATTACCGTGCGGTCGGTCTCTTCGACCTGCTTTCCGCTCCAATTACTCCGATTGGAGCTTTTGATGCAGAGCAGTTCAAGAAAGATGTCCGGCCCTTGCTCGACAATGGCTCGACTTTTGTCGCGGTCGATTTGACCGGACTGGATTTTTTGTATAGCGACGCTTGCAGCGCATTCAACCAGGTTCGGGAGGAACTTTCCGAAAAGAACGGCGCTTTCGCGCTTCTGACGGATAACGATATCGTGGTGGACTGCATCCGGAAAGCGGGGCTCGACAAGTCCCTGCTGGTCTTTCGAAAGGAAGCGGACATGATGGCTTTTTCGATGAAGGAAGATTCGAAAAAGGATATTCCCGCAAGCGAACCCGAGAAAGGAATACAGTCTCCGCTAGGGACCGCCTCCGTTCCGCATCGGCGCGTGACCGGGCGTTTCACCAAGAGCTTTAACGCCATTCGCAAGGATTCGACGCCGCTCAAGGGCGGGCTTTCCGATCCGTTCAAGGAAGAGGGGCGTTCCAAGAAATCCTGGCTCTGGGCGGTCATCGCGTTGCTTGTTGCCGCAGGGGTTGTCGCCTTTTTCACCTTGCAGTGATGGAACCCTTTCGAGAATACAAGACGCAAAAAGCGAGCTGGAAACCGAGACGGCGGATTCCTATCGGTCGGGGGTTGCTCGTTCTCTTGCTCGTGTATGCGGTCTATGCGAGCGGGGCTGTCCAAAAGGCCTATCGCTATGTGGAAAGGGTGCGCGACTTTTCGGAAGAAAATCCAGAGCCGTTTGACATGCCTTGGCGCGAAGCCTGTGCGGCTTTTGGCGGAAACGCCTTTGTCTTAAACCGGGGAGCGCTTGTCCAGTGTTCCTGGACGCTTCGCCGTGCAGGCGATATCGCATCCTTGCCGGACAAGGCCGTTTTCCGTTATGCGGTAAGCGGGACAGAAAAAGAGTTCCCGTTTTGCGCGCATTGGATTGCGGATTCGCTGGAATTTGGAAAGCCGAAAGTCCTGGGCGTGCAATCCGACTCGTCTGCTGCCTGGTTCTTTCATCTGATGCTTGCCGACTCCTCGCTTGCGTGGGTTCGTTTTGACGGTTGCCGCTTTCCGGGAACGTGTCCGCGCAACCCGCTGATGGGGGCGGCGCTTCCGATTGCCGAGGATTTCGACTTTGCCGGTCGGGAAAATCTGCTTTTAAAGGACATGTTCATGGGAATCGGGGAGGCGCCGGTCTATCCGATTTTACCGGCGGAGGTTGTTTCTGTTTTTAAGGATTCGAGCGGCTACGGACTGCTCCTGGATCATGGCGGAAATATTTTTTCGCGGGTGTCGAAGCTCTTTCTGCTTTCTCCGGAAATTCGGAAAGGCGTTAAAGTTTCGGTGAACGAACCTCTGGGACGTCTCGCTCCGAGCGACAGCGCCATCTTTTTCCTGGAAGTTCTGCGCAACGGGCGCTTCGTCCGCTGGAATGATTTCTTCAAGGATTCGTATGTGGCGGATTTACAGGATGTCGAGCGTTTTCGCCGGGAACTGGGGCTTTGACATGCGGCGACTTCTTTTGCTTTTGCCGTGGATATTTTTCGCCTGCGCCGAATCGGATGACGGACCGATTCCGATTTATCCGGAGGGCTTTCCTGTCGGCGGCTACGGCTATGTACTCCATGCGCAGCTGGATTCCGGGCACCGCTTCCATCGCTACGGCGATACGCTAGAACTTTCGCTCGACAGCATGTGGACTTTTGGAAACTGTTTCTTGAGGAATATCGAGCTTTACGAAGCCTATGCGGAGGATTCCGTATTGACCCTTACGGTGAAGCTCGCGCTGGGAAACACCGGGATTACCGATTGCCCGCAGCCGCTTTTTCGTCCGGACACGGTTCTGAAAATCCCGTTTTTCGAAAGGTGGAAGAGCGTCCGGGAAATCCGCGTGGAAGGAAACGCGCACAACGATTTTTTCAAGGAGTCCCCGGATACGGTTTCTCTTGCGGCGACGCTCGCGTTGAAGGATTCCATCTGGATTCGTCGGGGGACCTTTCTTGCGGAAAGCGTTTCCGTCTATCTCGATTCCGCATTTGGCGATCCTCACCGGCTGCCGCGGCGCACGCCGAACGATTCGTCGGGAATTCTCGCCCGGGTGGATTCCGTCGGTGTGGATACTTTCGCCTATCGCCTGATGAAGTCCGTCTGTACGGAGGTTCACGATTCGTGCGAAACAGTTCCCGATACGCTTTGGCTTTCTAGGTGGTCAAGCGATACGAACCTTGTCGCCGTCCGAAAGACCTGCAAGGACGACTCTCTCGTTTTTTGCCTTTCTTCGAACTGGAAAAACGATTCGACCGCGCTGGGCGATTCCGTCTATCGTTTTCTGGATACGACCTGGCATTCGACGTTTTTCTATGCGGAAAAGATTCCGAAGTGTTCCGGCATGGACCACGGGGACTTTTCGGGGCGTGCCGTTCCCGGTCGTTACTTTGTGACAAACCATACGCTCTTTGTTCCCGCGATGGACGAAGCTTCGTGCGGACCTGCGGCGAATTCGGAATGGTTCTTCTTGAACTTGAACTCCGGCGAGGAAGTACTGGATTCTGCTTTTGCGGATACTCTTCTGCAATCTTGGAAAGAGGCTTCCGTCGGATTTGACGAGGATAAAAATGAATAAAGAAATTCCACTCCTGATTACGATGGGCGATCCGAACGGAGTAGGCCCGGAAATTTCTATAAAAGCCTATCTGAAGGCTTGCCGGAAAATCAAGACCCCGATGGCGATCGTCGGCGATTTGCCCGTTTTGGAACGGGCGGCGAAATTGCTGAAAGTCAAGAAGCGCCTCGTTCTTGCCGATTCCCCTGAAGCAGTCGCGGATACAGCGAAACAGGGAATCCCCGTTATCGATGGCGGTGTGCATTTCGAAGAGAAGGTTCAGCCGGGAAAAATAACGAAGGAAGCCGGTCGGGCGAGCATCGGATGGGTGCGCACGGCGACTGCTCTTTGCCTTTTAAAACGCGCCCGGGCAATCGTGACCGCTCCGCTTTGCAAGGAAGCGGTCGAAAAGACCGTCCCGGAATTCCAGGGGCATACGGAATTCATCGGCGAGATGTGCGGGGATCCGCATCCCGTACTGTGCCTCGTACACGGAAAATGGGTCGTGGCGCATGTGAGCACGCACGTTTCCCTGCGGGACGCCTGCGATCTAGTCAAGCGGGAACGCATCGAAAAGGTCGCTGTCCTCCTGAACGATTTCCTCAAGAAATACCGCAAGCTGAAATCGCCTAAAATCGGCGTTGCCGGTCTCAACCCCCATGCGGGCGAGGGAGGGCTTTTTGGCCTGGAAGAAATCAACGAAATCGCTCCGACGGTAAAGCTTCTCCGCAAAAAGAAGATTCATGCAGAGGGGCCGCTTCCCGGGGATGTCGTCTTTCCGCAGCTTCGGGCGGAAACCTTTGACGGCGTTGTCGCGATGTATCATGACCAGGGACACGTGGTGACCAAGACGATGCTCTTTGACCTGGGCAAAAAAAGAAAAACGTGCGGTGTCAATACGACACTCGGGCTTCCCGTGGTGCGGACAAGCGTGGATCATGGGACGGGATTCGATATCGCGTGGAAGGGGATTGCGGACGAACATTCCCTCATCGACGCACTGGAACTCGCGGATGTCTTGACGGGGAAGGCGAAATGATTGAATACAGCTTTTCGGATGAAATCGCCGCGGCGGACCGACCGATTATTCTGGAATCTTCGCTTTTTAAAAACTGGCTTTCGCGGACTGAAAAAAAATTCGTCATCTCGAAAATCCATTTTTCGTCGGTCGATTTTCGTTTCAACCGGCATGTTCCGCTGTTTGTCAAGCTCACGGCGACAGCGACGCTTCCTGACGGGAAGCCTGTGCACGGAATCGTCCTTGTGCGGGGGGATGCCGTCGGGGTTCTGGTCGTGCTCCGCGCGGAAGGAAAGCCTTATCTCTTGCTCGTTCGCCAGCCGCGCTTTGCCATTTCGGAACCGGAATCGCTTGAAATGCCAGCGGGAATCCTCGACTGGTCTTCGGATTTTCGAAAGGTCGCTCTCTCCGAACTGAAGGAAGAAGCGATGATCGATGCGAAGGACGAAGAGCTGATCGATCTCACAGGCTTTTACACGGGAGGAACGCTGGACGGCCACGCCGGGAGCTGCGGGCTTCTGGACGAGCGCATTCGTCTGTATGCAATCGAAAGAACGGTAACGCTCGACGAGTTGCATCGCCTGGACGGGCGGAATCAGGAATATACGAATGAAAACGAATGGATAAGGACCGTTGTGCTGCCGTATGAAGAAGCCGGGAAAATGTTTATCGACAGCAAGAACCTGGTCGCGATGTTCCTGTATGAACGTTACCTGGCATCGCAGGGCAGGCGCTTGTAAGCGCGAAACGTCCTGAAACCGTTTCCGCTTCGGCCCGGACATATCGAACGCCTTGAAGAGGAATCCGGCAGGTCGCTTCGAATCCGGAAATCCTTTCGGGTTGAATTTCGAGCGGGCATTCGTGCTCGTTCGAAGCGTATTGCCCGAAGACGGTGAAGCGTTTGAGTGCACCGAAATCCTCCGAGCTTTTAAAATGGAACAGGGCGTCTTTCCCGTCGCGTTCCCACCAGAGCGCGGGCCCGTCGGTGACGTATAGTTTTTTCCCTTTAAACGCGGTGATAGCGTTTTCGCCTTCGATGACGGTTCGGACATAGCCGAAGATGTGCGAGCGGGACCGCTTGAGCCTTAGGAGGGGAATCTTCACGCCCGTATATTCGTTGAGGTCGCCGTGCGCATCGTTTCCGCCGAGCGGGAGCAAGAAGTTTCCCCGTTCGAGTTCCGAAATCCAGAATTCCCGTCCGAGTTCAAATCCCTTGTCGCGCGAACCGTTCCAGAATTCCAGCCCGAGAATCGGGTTTCCGCTTTCTTTCTGCAGGTCCGCCGCGTTCCAATCGCCCCGGTTGAAGATAAAACGTTCGACTTTTCCCATCGTTTCCTTGGGATGCGCCGCGAAGCAGGGAAGCCCGGTCTTTGAAACGATTTGCGAAACGGAAAGGGTCGGAATGTTCCTAAGCCAGTTGCGTCCGCAGTCGCCATCACCGGGGATGTATTCCGTGTGCCCGGGCAAAAGCAGGTGGACGTTTTTTCCTTGGACGTTTCCGGCGGAAATTTCTTCGCCCGCGATCATCCGCGGATAATTCGGCAATTCGGAAATTTCCTTTCGGAGCGCCTCGTAGCGGGCTTTGGCATCGGCGCGAACCATGTAGTCGTCTTTTTCGAAGGCGAAGTCGTAGGAATGGTCGGTGCAAAAGACGAAGTCTAATCCGAGAGCCTTTGCCGCTTGCTGCAAGACCGATGGGGACGCTCCGAACTCGACCGGGTCCGCGGAATAATAAGTGTGCGCGTGGACATCGCCCGCGATAAAGCCTTCCGGTTTGGGAATATTCTCTTTCAAGACGCGAATCTGGAGCGGCGTTTTTTTCAATCCGGTCAGGTTGAAGCGCCGGATGCTTTTTTTTCTTTTCCCGATGGAAATTTCGACCGAGGCTTCGACTCTATAGTTTCCGGGCGGGAGCTTTCCGCAATCGATAGGGACAAAGCAAAAAGGCTCTGCGACTTTTTTTTGAAGTTCCCGGATTTTTTCGAGGCGGAAGCCGGGAGCGGTAAACGTGGCGGAAAAGGATTCCAGGGTGACGGGAAAGCGGTTCGCTTCGCGGACGACGATAAAT
>CAKUTF010000065.1 GCA_934691725.1 uncultured Fibrobacter sp.
GAATCAGGTCTTGTCGTCGCGTTTAGTTTTTGGAGATGGTGGAATCCCATTACTAGGTGGAATTGGAAGTTCCAAATCAATTGTGGGGGCTATTTCCGATGTAAGAATTTATCGGTCTGTATTGACTTCTTCTCAAGTCTCTGATTTATATCGTGATGGCTTAGATTTGGCATCGGGAGATATTCTTGCAGTTCGTGCTGTAACATTGGATCGAGGAAATCTTGCGGTTGATCAGTCCTGTGGCGTGGCAGGAAAGGCTTATCTTCGTCAAAGGACTGCTATTGATATGGACAAAATGATATGGAATGTGAGTGCCAAGGCAGGGCGTTATAAACTTTACTTGTTGTCCTTGAATTACGCTTCGGAAGTATCTGAGGTAGAAGTTTTTGTAAATGGAGATTCTCGGGGAATCTATACGGTTGAATCGACAGGACTTTGGAAGAGTGTTCGTGTGGATGATTTGACTCTGGGACTTGTTTCCGGAGAGAATCGTATCGCTGTGCGTCCGATTGGGAACCTTGGAATTGCTGCGCTTGCTCTTGTTGATGAAGCAAAAAATCTTTCGGCTGAAGTGATAAACTATGGGGAGCAGGAATGGAAAAATCCAGATGCGCGTGTTTTGGTACAGATGCATGATGAAAATCAAGGCGATGTCTCTTGGATTAGACCGAAATTTCAATTGAAAAATTTAACAGATTCTGTTTTCTCTGGCGTCCGGATTCGGTATTATTATCATGGCGAGGGATCAAATGTACAGGCGACTTCTTTCTATCCGAGTGCACCGATGTCTGTTGTTCCCGATGCAGGTGGCTCTTTTTATGGAGAACTGGAATTGACGGAATCGATTCCGGCTTATGGAACGCCTTATTTTGGAAATGGCCCGCAAATAGGCTTGCATCGAGTTGATTACTATTTCCCGTGGAATACGGACGATGATCCGAGCTATGCGGATGGAGCGAAAAATACTTACGTGGAGGCAAAAGGCGTCGCTTTGCTCGACGCGGATGGTTTTATTTTAAACGATTGGAGCTGTTATGATGCAAATGGTCCGATGGATCAAAAACGAAAAAGCGCTCGAGTTCTTGCAAAGGATTCGAAATTGGGCTCTAACCAGTCCAGTCTTGTGACGATGCTCGTCGAAAATACAGGAATGGCGCCTATTGATGGCTTTGAAATTCGCTACTACTACCGGGATGATTCCGGGGAACAAGAATTAGATGTTTATAGCAGCCCGTTTGCTGAATGGCGCAAGATTACCGCCGGTGGTAACCTTTATTATGTGTCATTCCTTTATCCAAATACGATTCTCAACCCCGGAGAAAAATCCGATTTCGGGAACGGCGTAAGCTTTGAAATTCACAATCCCGGATGGGCTACGGAATTTGACGCTTCTGACGATCCGTCGCATTACGGTCTTGGAGACAATGATTTGTCTGTGGCTGATTCGGCGCTTGTACTCGATTTGAAAGGCAATTTACTGTGGGGGAAAGTTCCCCAGCCTAGGTTTAGCGACGATTTCCAGACGCGAGATGTTTACGAGGATTTAATCGATGTCGAAGGAGATGTCGTCTATGTAAATGTTTCCCAAAGGGGAACTTATACGCTTGAAACAGTGAATGCCGCCGGAATGCCTCTTGTTCTCCTGTTTAGCGGGGTATGGGACGAAGGCGAACATTCCGTTTCTCTAGCAAACTACACATTCACGCCGGGGAGTTATCTTGTTCTTCGTCGAGGAAGCGAGATTCTTTCTTGGAAACTTTTCAGATAAGGAGTTCACCATGAAAACAACAAAACTTAAGTTATTCCGGGATTGTAAAGCGGTTGGCTATATCGCTGGAATCGGCTTTTTATTGCTTGCGTTGAACGCTTGCGCTACGGATGCCGACAGCTTTGACGCGGCGACGGTTTGTCCTGCGGAGGGAACAAATATTTACGGGATGCCTAATCGCGGAACATTTATCGATGAGCGCGATGGACAAGAATACAAATATACGACGATTGGCGGTCAAGTCTGGATGGCGCAGAATTTAAATTACAAAACGGATTATAGTGTGAAAAATGATTTGTATAAAGATTGTTCCGAGTGTGGACTTTGGTATTGTTTGTCCCTTGATCCTCTAAGTAGAGAATCTTTTGATTCTGTGTGCCCGACTGGATGGAGAGTTCCGACGGTGGATGATTGGGAGGAATTATTGGCATCAATAGGAAGTAAGGATAAAGCTCTGGATGTACTGCTTTCGGAAACATGGAGCGACTACTTTCAGGGAACAAATGAATGTGGCTTTAATGGAGTGCAAACGGGTTATGTAATTGTTCAAAATCCAGAAACTCCGGACTACGGAAAATCGGAACCTTTTTCGTTTGGAGGTAGTGCCAGCTGGTTGACGCAAAAGAGATCAAGACCCAGGTATGTCATATATATTTTCTTTGATGGAGACAAAATAGAATTCCAAGAAGGTCTTTATTATTATTACTACAGTCTTCGCTGTGTAAAAAACTAGAATGATTATGATTGCAAGTTTCATTCGTTGCATAAAGGACTGATGATGCGAAGAATTTTATGGTCAATCGCTTTGTCGATTTCGATTGTTCAAGCGTTAACTTTGGAAAATGTGCGAGCTGATTTGCGGAAAAACATGATAGCGTCCGATTCCGTTGAAATTGGAATCAGAGCAACGGTTTCTTCTTCCGCGATGTCGAGTTCCCAGGGAATGACCATGTATCTTGTGCGGAAAGGTCCATCGAAAATCTATGCGGAAATCAAAATGCCCATGATGAACCAGCGGACGATAATCAACGGGAACCGAATGAAATCCATTGATTTGGATTCTCGGAAATCTCAGGTTCTCCCCTATAACGGAGAGTCCTTTCCGATGATGTCCTATGCGAACTTTAACCCGCTAGATTCTGGCGAATGGTCCGAACCGAGACTTGTTTCGGGAAGCCTCTATTCGATAAAAGGGGCAAAAGGAACGCTTTACTATGATTCGAAAAAGAAACGCATTGATAAAATGGAAACGGAAGACTTGGAAAAATCAACTTTGACGGAATTTTCCTACGATGCGGAAAACAACCTGAAGAAGATGACTATCCGCGTCTCTGCGCAAGGCGTTGAAACCTCCATTGTGACGGAGATTTTGAAACTTCGCCATTCCAGGGATTTTCCGGATAGGCTGTTTGAATTTTGAAATTGTATGGACAAAATTGATGAACTGGATTGGAGGATAAGATGAAAATCCATTCTGTATTGATAGTTGCTTTTCTATTCCTGTGTCATTGTGCGGAATTTCACAGTTGCGAAAAAACTTCGCCTTTGTGGAACTTTGGACATGACATCGAACCGGGGACATATTACGCGTTTAGCGTTTATACGCCCTTGGAAGGAAAATGCCAGGGTTCTACGATTAATGCCAAGGAAATTCTAACGATGCGGGAGGATTCGACATTTTCTCAAGTTAAGACGGATTCCTTGGGCGATACGTTGGCTGTTTATAAAGGGCGTTATTCCATTCGTCAAGCAAAGGAAAGAAATGGGAACGGCGACGCGAAAGTATATAGCCTTGCGTTCCATACGGATACGGTTATGAAAAAATGGGAATTTGCGGAAAACGGGGAAATCAAACGCTTGAAGGATTTCAAGAAACAGGAAATTTCAGTGAGTAACCCGGATTCTATTTTGCTGGATGTTTCGCCGAAAGACTCTTGTTTTACGCTGGGATATGAATTAAGGGACGACATGTGCCACGATGAATATTTTTACGAAAGCGGTCGCCTGTATTGTGGGAATGCCGCTTTCCGGGACTCTTCTGTTGGCAAGTATTATTACTGAGCGGAAAGATGTAATTTGTTCTGATTTTGATGAAAATTTTTGGCTCCCGCTTTTTCTTCTTCTCGCCTTTTCTATAATATCGCTATGCTATCTCAAGACCAGTCTTTCTTTTTTGTCGGCGTTGCGGGTTCCGGCATGAGCGCGATTGCCGTGTATCTGGCGGGCAAAGGCTTTGCCGTTTCCGGTTCGGACCGAAAGTTTTCGGGCGCGGACGGCGACGATATTCGGGCAAAGCTCGAAGCGGCGGGCGTTCGGACATTTCCGCAGGACGGTTCGGGAGTTTGTCCGGGCCTTTCGGCAATTGTCGTGAGCTCGGCAATCGAAGAGTCGAATCCTGACTTGAAACGCGCTTTGGAATTGGGGATTCCCCGGATGCATCGGAGCGAGATGCTCGCCAAAATTTCGGAAAGCGTCAAGACGATTTGTGTCAGCGGAACGAGCGGCAAGAGCACGGTGACCGGGATGATCTGGCATATTCTGAACGAGGCGAATCTTTCGCCTTCGCTGCTTTCCGGGGCGGGGCTTGTCTCTCTCGAAAAACGCGGAATGTTCGGGAACGGAATCGCCGGAAATGGCGAATGGCTTGTCGCGGAATCCGACGAGAGCGACGGAACGCTTGTCCGCTATTCGCCGGAAATCGGTGTCATTTTGAACATCGGAAAGGACCACAAGGAAATTTCCGAGTTGCAAAAAATCTTTGCGGAATTTTCGAAGAACGTTACGGGTAAAGGCAAGACGCTAATCGTGAACGAAGCGGATGAACTCGCGAACGCCTTTAGCGTGAACCATCTGGATGATTTCGGGTTAGAAGCCAAGGCCGGCGTCCAGGGAATGGATTTTAATCCCGACGGCTATTCGATTACGTTCCGCGTGCGGCATCTGGGAGAACTTGTCCGGTTCAAGGTGCCGCTACCCGGTTTTCACAATATGATGAACGCGCTTGCCGCTATCGCGGTTTCGCTCAAGGTCGGTGTTTCGCTCCGCAAGTGTGCCGAGGCGCTGGAAACTTTTGAAGGCATCCATCGCCGTCACCAGATACTCGGAACTTTTCACGGTGTAACTGTGGTCGATGACTTTGCGCATAATCCGGCAAAGATTGCGGCGAGCATCCGCGCTGCGCAGGATTTCACGCGAGGGCGCGTCATCGCTTATTTCCAGCCGCACGGATTCGGCCCGACCCGTTTTCTGCGGAACGACCTGGTCGATGCGATATCAAGAACGCTCCGCTCCCAGGATGCGATATTTTTGAGCGAAATCTACTATGCCGGTGGGACGGTCACGCGGGACATTTCCTCTGTGGACCTTGTCGAAGACCTGAAACGGAAAAACGCGACAGCTTACTTTGTTTCGAACCGGGACGAATGCGGAAGGGAAATGGTCCGTTTCTCGGCATCGGGAGACACCATCCTGATTATGGGCGCCCGCGACCCGAGCCTTTCGGAATTTGCAAAAACAGTCGCAAAGGAACTGGAAAAATGAGCGAACAGAATAACCGCTACCAAAAGGCGATGAGCCGGCTCGAAGAAATCCTTTCAAAAATCGACCGTAGCGACGTGAGCGTCGATGAACTCGCTTCTCAAGTGGAAGAAGCGACGACGCTTCTCCGCGAATGCAAGACGATCCTTTCCGAGACGGAGAAGAATGTCCAGAACGCCTTGTCCGGTTTGAACGAGGAATCCGAAAAAGGTTCGGAAGAAAAGGCATGAGCGAAGCGCTTCGCGTCGAACATATCTCTGTTTACTACCCGATGCGGAGTGGCGTGTTTTCGCGTGTTTCGCATTACCTGAAAGCGGTTGATGACATTTCGTTCCGGCTAGACGAAGGGGAGATCCTCGCGGTTATCGGGGAGTCGGGTTGCGGAAAGAGTACGCTCGCGCAGGCGCTTGTCGGGCTTTTGCCGTGGAAGTCGGGAACTTATACCGTTTTCGGGAAAAAAATCGACGTTTCTTCGGCGAAGGCTTTTTCCGATGTCCGCAAATCGGTGCAGATGGTTTTCCAGGATCCCTATTCGAGCCTGAATCCGCGGCAGACTGTTTCGCAGATTTTGACTTATCCGGCTGTGGCGAACGGAATTTCCAAGGGCGAAGCGTTGGACCTGGCAAAGGAAAAGTTGCAACTTGTCGGGCTTCCGCAAAATTCGTTCGGACGTTATCCGCATGAATTTTCGGGCGGGCAGCGCCAGAGAATCGGCATTGCGCGGGCGTTGATGCTCGACCCGAAAGTGCTGATCGCAGACGAAGTGACGAGTGCGCTCGACGTCTCGGTCCAGGCGCAGGTCCTTAAGCTTCTTGAAGATTTGCGGCAAAATCTGGGAATCGCCATTCTCTTTATTTCGCATGATCTTCTGACCGTCCGTTCGTTTGCGCATAAAGTAATCGTCCTCTACAAGGGCAGGGAAAAAGAATCCGGCTTTGTGGAATCCGTTCTGGAAAATCCGAAGCATCCTTACACGAAAGCGCTGATGGCAAGCGTTCCCACGCTCGACTTTGACAGACCGCCGCTTGTGCCGCCCGATTTTTCGAATAATTTGTACGATGATTGAAAAATGAAAACCGTAAAACTTCGCATGGAAAAAATGGCCCAGGGAGGTGAAGCGATAGCCCACCTTGACGATGGCCGGGTTTGCTTTGTCGCCGGAGCCTTGGCGGGAGAAGTCGCGGAGGTTGCTATCGTACAGAGCAAAAAGGATTATGCGAAAGGATTTGCCGTACAGATTTTGGAGCGGTCCGCGTTTCGTGTGGAACCCCGATGCCCGCTTTACGAAAAGTGCGGAGGCTGTTCGCTGCAACACGCGAGTTTTGAATCCCAACTGGCGATGTATCGTGCGTCGGTCGAGGAACTGTTTCGGCGCTTTACGAAAACGGAACTTCCCGAAGGTTGGAAAATCCACGCGGGAAAATCCTACGGCTACAGAAATCGGGCGCGCCTTGTCCGTATCGGAAATGGCTGGGGATTTCGGGAATCGAAAAGCCACCGTCCGATTCCTGTTTCCCGGTGCGCTGTCTTGACAGATGCGTTGAACGAAGCGATTGCGAAGGATGCGTTTCCAGAGGTTTCGGAACTTTCCGTCTTTGACAATGGGAATGGCAAAATTTCTTACTTCCATCGCGGGATGGGACTTTCGGAATTTGAAAAATGTGCGACAAATACTGTCACGCTTTGCGGAATGTCCCTGTCAATGGATGCCGCCTGTTTTTTCCAGTCGAACCTAGGACTGCTCCCGGAACTGGTCAAGGCAGTTTCGGATTCCGCAGGTTCGGGACGCTATCTTATTGACCTATACAGCGGCGTCGGATTTTTTGCCTCCCTGCTGCAGGAAAATTTTGAACGGATCGTGACGGTGGAGCGCGAACCGAAAGCGCTCTACCACGCCAAGCGCAATGTTTCCAAGGCTCGCAACATATCTGCTCCCGCCGAAGAATGGCTAGCCCAAAACGACGCTTCCGGGGCGGATGTTCTTATCGTCGATCCGCCGCGGACCGGGCTTCTTCCGTCTGCGCTAGAAGCCGTTTCCAAGGCGCATCCGAAAAAACTGCTCTATGTTTCGTGCGATCCGGCGACGCTTGCCCGTGACTTTCAACGGCTTTCCCTTCATGGGTACAAAATCCGGAAGGCGGAGGGCTTCGCCTTTTATCCGCAGACGCCGCATTTCGAAATGTTCTTGGAACTCGGCGGTTGAATGTTAAGGATTAAGAGAAATCAGGGATTAGTTGGTAGTTGACAGAAATAAGGAAACAGGAATCAGTGGTCAGTGGCTAGTGAGCAGTTAGAAATGAGTAATGAGTAATGAGTAATGAGTAATCAGTAATCAGGAATCAGGAGGCAAAACGGGAAGCGGGACACGGTGTGAGGGATGAGAGTTGTTAGAACTTAGAGCTTAGTGCTTAGATTTGCAGACGTCTATGTTCTTGTATCTCGGAAGTTTAACGTCTGCACTCTGACTACTGCCAACTAAGCTTAGAGCTTATCCCTAAATAATATTGAAAATTTCGCAAGACGATGCTATATTTCGCAAAAAAAAGCGAGGCGCGCCGTGGCGAAA
>CAKUTF010000066.1 GCA_934691725.1 uncultured Fibrobacter sp.
GGCTAGCGAGCTTGCCGAGCTATGCTCCGACACATATGAAAACAGGTTTTAAAAGACGACGAGATTGTTCTTGTGGATGACCTCTTCCGGCACGTTTTTTCCAAGCTTGGAGCGAACCCCGGAAGTTTTCTCATGCAGCACGAGCTTCAGGTTCGCACTGTCCATCTGGGCGATTCCCCGCGCAACCTTTTCCCCGGATTCCGAAAGGACCTCGATCAGATCCCCTTCGGAAAAATGCCTGCGGATAGAGACGACGCCGACGGGAAGCAGACTCGAATGCTTCTTTCTGAGCGCAAGGACGCAGCCCGCATCGACGACGACGCTCCCGCTCGGGGAACTCACAAAGGAAAGCCAACGCTTGCGGCTTCCCAGTTTCCTGTGGCTGCCGATAAAGAGCGTCCCGATTGCATCGCCAAAGACGATTTCATCGGGCAGGACCTTCTCTCCGTTCGCGAGGAACGCATTGCATCCGCTCTTTACCACCGCCCGGATGGATTCCACCTTCGAACGCATTCCGCCAGTGCTTACCGCGGAGCCGGCTTCCCCGGGCTTTCCCGTAAGCGACATGATTTCCGGAGTGATTTCGGGAACAAAGCGCAAAAGGCGCGCCTTCGGATTTTTCTTCGGGTTGTCATCAAAAAGCCCGTCCTCGTCCGTAAAGACTAGCAGCAGATCCGCATCAAAGAACAGGGCGACATCGCTCGAAAGCTTATCGTTGTCGCCAATTGCGTTCAGTTCCTTGACCGCAAGCGAATCGTTCTCGTTTATCAAAGGGATGATTCCTTTATCGATCATCGTATGCAACGTGTTCTGCAGATTCTTGTAGCGCGTCCTGTCGCGGAAATCGTCCGCAGAGAGCAAGATCTGTCCGACGGGAAGATGCTCGGCGAGGAACTTTTCCCGATAGACATGCATCAGGTCGATTTGGCCGACCGCCGCGCAGGCCTGCTTTTCCGAAAGAACTTTCGGCTTTTCGCGGTATCCGAGAATCGCCATCCCCGTTCCCACGGCGCCGCTCGTCACGATGATGACTTCCTTGCCGCCTTCCACAAGTTTCGCTACGGAATGCGAAAGTTTCCCGATGTAATCCTCCCGGACCCCGCCTTTCACGGAATCCACCAGAACGCGCGAACCGATTTTAATGACAATGCGCTTCGCTTCGCCCAAAATATTTTTACGTAAATCGCTCATCTCTTTACCTGCAAATTCACTTTAGCGGCACACGAGAAGCCGGATGGAATCCAGGCGGATTTGCGGATTCAAGGCAGCCTTCCTGTAAATTCCGACGTTTTTCCGAAGGGTGTCTAGAAGCGGACTGTTCTGCGCCTTGCCGCGGAGAGAAAGTAGATGGTTCATCCGCTGGTATTCCCGCTCGGCACGTTCCTCGACCTTCGCCGCGGATTCCCCGGCAAAACTCTCCATCTTCTGCTGGGCGATTCTCTTGGCGAGCGCATGTCCCGTACTCGCAAAGTAGCGGAGTTTTTCCGTCACCACGGGAACCTTCTGGGGAACATTCGCATTGCGCATCTTCCCGGCATCCATTTTGGAAAGCCTGTCGGAACAGTCGTTGCCGTTCGCATCGATGAGCACGCGGACAACTTTAGGTCCCGCAATATCGGAAAGCCCCCACGCCGCAGGCACGGAAGGCTCGATGATAAAGTTGTATTGCATGATCAAGTCCTTCGAACCGGCATCGTCCCAGATGACGCAAGCGGTAAGCCCCTTTCCCGAAGCGGTCGCAAGATCGAGAACACCTTGGGCAAGCGGATGCTCAAGGCTCAGGAACGAAATTTCATCGTGCGACATCGCAACGGTCCGGTCAAAGGTTCCCGTAAGTTCCCCCGCACCGTCCGCAGCCTTTTCCTCTTCGCCGTCAGAAGCGGAAAGCGTTATCGCGAGCGTCGAACGCGAAGGAAGTCCCGGAATCGCACCGGCTTCCACCTGGGAACCCGCACGAAAGACGAGACTCGTCGGGACATAGCCTTGTTCCACTTCCACGCCCGAGGCGAGGAGCGTATCAATCATCAAATCCTTCAGACGGGTATCCGCATCGATTCTCCGGATTTCGTCCGTGATTTTCTTCGAAGCGAGCGGATCGCGCGAATTGAATTCCAGAAGCTTGTCGCGTCCCTTCTCGATGTTTTTCCGAAGCGCTTCGCTGTCCTTCTGCACCAGGGGAATCGTCTTCTCCATAAATTCGGAAAGCTTGTGTTTCGGGTCCGCCATCGCCGCTATTAGCGTCTCCGTATATTTCAAAAAGAGCTCACCCCCGCTCATGAGAGGCGCGCCGAAAGCGCCGAGACCTTCGTTGTACCAGTGGAAAATCACTTCCTGGGCGCTGCCCTTGACATAGGGAACGTGAATCCGAATCGTCTCCGTCTGCCCGATTCTGTCCAAGCGTCCGATGCGCTGTTCCACAAGGGCCGCGTCGAGCGGCAAGTCGAAAAGGACCAGGTTGTGGCTGAACTGGAAATTCCGCCCTTCCGACCCGATTTCCGAAGCGACCATCAGCATCGGGCCTCGGTCATCGGCAAAACTCGCCGCGGCGCGGTCCCTCGCCAAGATAGACATGCCCTCTGTAAAAGTCACGAGGCTGTTCGCTCCGAGCCTTTCGGAGAGAACCGAAGAAAGCGCGTTCACCACATCGGGATGTTCGCAAATCAGGAGAATTTTTTCGCCGGGATTCTTCTTCAAAAAATCGAGAAGCCACGAAATTCTTTCGTCGCCCGCCCAAGTCGCCTTGTACTTCGTCCGCAAGAGACCATCGACCATGATGTCAAACGAATGATCCGGATCGGCATCGCTCGCCTTCTGTACGAGCGCCCTGTACTTCGCATCCGGTTTTAGTTCGACGGCGAAAAGTTCGCGCTTCGGAAAGCCTCCAACACTCCTCCGCGTATTTCGGAAAACGACCGAACCTGTCCCCAGGGCATCGACAATTCGGCGGACCCATTCGCCCGCGGTCATTTCGCGCGAATTTTCCTTCGAAAGCCATTCCCGAATCGGGGAATTTTTCGGAAGCGCCTCGGAAATGGCGTCCCACGAAATAGGCTCATCGGAATCCATCGGGAGTTTCGACAGGTCCCGGACAATTTTCCGGTAGGATTCTTCGTCCTTCAAAAATTCCCGGTAATCCGTAAAGCGTGCCGGATCGAGCATCCGAAGCCTGTTGAAATGCGACTCGGGCTGCAACTGGAGAGGCGTTCCCGTCAAGAGAAGGATTCCCTTGGTTCGCGTCGTGATGGAATTTACCAACAGATATTCCTTGCTCGTAAAATCGTCTTCGCAGACCAGATGGTGCGCCTCATCGACAATCGTCAAGTCCCATGTTGCCCGCAAGAAGTCCTGCATGACCGCCGGCTGGCTCATCACAAATTCCACCGTGCAAATCACGTCGTTCATCTGGCAGAAAGGGTTTTCCATTTCGCCGTTTCCGCTCTGGCCGCTTTCGAGGAAGCTCCGCACAAAGCCTTCATCGACCAGCGTAAAGACATGGTTGAAGCGCCGCATCATCTCGGTCATCCACTGGTGCTTGAGGGATTCCGGAACAAGGATCAGCGTCCGGACGATGCGGCCCGTGCTGTGGAGCGAGTGCCAGATCATGCCCGCCTCGATAGTCTTTCCGAGCCCGACCTCGTCCGAAAGCATCAGGCGCGGGAGCGCGCTGGAACTGCAGGCACGCTTGCACAGATAATACTGGTGCGGAATCAGGTTCACGCGCGGACCAATCATGCCGCGGACCTGCGAACGCTGCCACTCGCAGGAAAGTTCGTTCGCCTTTTCTCTCCGAACAAATTCCTTGTTGTCTGCGCATTCGCCACGGATGAGCTGCGAAAAAATATCGGAAATTCTCGGCGACGCCTTGGGTACAAGCTCGGACTCCTTCATTTCGCGTCCGCCGCGTCCCAGGTAAATCGCGAGGGAATTTTCCATTCGGATGTTTTCTACCGTGAACGAAACGCCCTTTTCGCTTTTCGCATTTTCCCCGACAGCGAGGAGATAGCGCTTGACCGGAGCCGAAACCGTCCGGTAAATCCGGGTCTGTTTCACCGCGGGAAACTCGATCGTCACATTTTTAAATTCGACATTTTGAACTCTACCGACACCGAGTTCAGGTTCCTGTTCGCTGATATAACGCTGGCCGATTTGAAATGTACTCATAGCGCACAAGTTAGCTTTTTTGTAAATTTATGCGCGACTTATGAATTGGTTTTATATCGACGAAAGCATCCAAGAAGGCGACCGCAGACAAGGCCCGCTCAGCTTCGAGGATTTGCAGGCCCTGAAACGGGAAGAAAAAATAAACGATTCGACGCTCGTCTGGCACAAAGGTCTCTCCGGCTGGATTTCCTACAAGGAAGCCTCGGAAGCTACCACGCAAAATTCAAACGCCGAAATCGAACAGAAACTGAAAGAAACCGTCGAAGCGCTTCTCAGGGAACGCGTTGTCAAGCAGGAAACAAAATCCTACGCGGGCTTCTTCATCCGCGGAGCCGCGCTCATCCTCGACAATTTTCTTCTCACCCTCTTGTGGGAACTCGGCGCGAACGTTCTCGACAGGCTGTCGCTAATAAACCTAGAAAGCGTCATGACCGCAATCGGAGCGTTTGTCGAAAAATATTCCGCGGACCCGCTGTCGGCAAATCTCGGCGACGAGTTCATGGCGATTCCGGGAATGACGGAACTGTTCCTTCTGTACTTTGCCATCCAGACGCTTTACTTTGTATGCTTTAACGGATTCCTTTCCGCTACTCCGGGAAAGCTTCTCCTTCGGCTCCGCATCGAACGGGCGGACGGTTCTCCGCTCAAGCTTTCCGGCTCCCTTGTCCGCTATCTTTTTAGCCTGCTCACCCAGGCGACCCTGATTTTTTACGGAATCGGCTACATTCTCGCGTTGATCGACCCGCAAAAGCGCGCCCTGCACGACTTCTTCGCAAGGACCCGCGTCGTCCGCATTCCGCGGAAAATTTTGAGCGATAAGGATTCCGCTTCCAAGGATTAATTTGTATGGACTATTTTTCTATCTCCCAGCTGGCAAAGCCTCTTTCCGGGGAAGTTGAAATTTCCGGGGCGAAAAATGCGGTTCTCGCGACGATGACGGCAGCGATGCTAGCCGAAGGAACCACGACTATCACGGGCGTTCCCTATCTGCGCGACACGAAAACCATGTCGAACGTTCTCCGCGTTATCGGATGCCGCATCGACGGCGGTGCGCACGAATTCAAAATCGACACCCGCGGAGCGAACCATCTCGAAGCTCCCTACGAACTGGTCAGCACCATGCGCGCGAGCTTCTATGTACTAGGGCCTCTCGTTGCAAGATTCGGACGTTGTCGCGTCTCCCTTCCCGGAGGATGCGCCTGGGGACCGCGCCCCGTCGATCTGCATCTCAAAGGGCTCGAAGCCCTCGGCGCGAAAATCGAAGTGACCCACGGATATGTCGAAGCGACTTCAAACGGGCCGCTCCCCGGCGGAAATTTCCGGTTCCCGATATCGTCTGTCGGCGCGACCGTAAACGTCCTGATGGCGGCAACGCTCGCTAGCGGGACCAGCGTACTCGAAAACGCATCCGTCGAACCGGAAATCGATTCCCTCATCGACCTGCTCAGGGACATGGGCGCAAACATCGAAGGCCAGGGAACGCGCTCGCTCGTAGTCCACGGCGTCGAAAAAATGCACCCGGGACTGAGCAAGACCATTCCCGACCGAATCGAAGCGGGTTCTTTTCTATGCGGAGCGGCAATTACCCGCGGAAAGGTCAAGGCGACGCACTGCAACCCGAAGCACATCAAGTCTCTGCTCGACATCTTTGAAGAAATGGGCTGCATCGTCCACACGGGAGACGACTGGGCAGAAGTCGATGCCGCCTCCCGCGATTTAAAACCCGTCCATGTCGAAACCGCCCCCTATCCGGGATTTCCCACCGACCTGCAGGCACCTCTGATGGCCGTACTTGCGACCGTTCCCGGCGAAAGCAAAATCCGGGACACCGTGTACCTCGACCGCTTCAAGCACGTTGCGGAACTCGATCGCCTCGGAGCGAACATTTCCCTCGAAGGCAACACGGCGACGATCAAGGGCGTAGAAAAGCTCCAAGGCGCACCGGTCATGGCTTCCGACCTGCGCGCAGCGGCGGCTCTCGTCCTCGCTGGACTTGTCGCCGAAGGCGAAACGCGCGTCAGCCGCATCTATCATCTCGACCGCGGTTACGAAAACTTTGAAGCCAAGATGGAAAAGCTCGGCGGGAAAATCCTGCGACAAAACGACCAGACATAACCAGATCGACAAGCCGAATTCGCAAGAAATCAACCGAAATCGGCGTCCTATGCAATATCGTCACGTTGCATTAAAACAAAAGGAAGCCACCGAAAAGGTAGCTTCCCGATTCATTTTCAAAAAAGTTATTCTTCCCAGCCGTCTTCGGTCGAAGAGGAATCGCTCGAAACATTTTCCCCGGCGACAGCTTCCGCCTCTTCGGGTTCTTCAGGCACCGCCGTCTTTTGAGGATCTTCCGAAGCGACAGGCTTAGCGGATTCCGCGGGAACCGCCTTGACCTTCGCCGGTTCCGAAAGCGGGAACTTCCCGATATAATTGTGCACAATCCGCGGCGTTACAAAAATCACCAGATCGCTCTTCGCCACGGTTTTCTTTGTGTACTTGAACAGATTCCCGAGAACCGGAATGTCCATCAGGAACGGAATGCCGGATTCGGTTTCCCGATGCTCGTTCCGCGTCAGGCCGCCAATCACAACCGTCTCGCCGTCACCGACCACCACTTTCGTCTGCGCTTCCTGCTTGCTGATGACGACCTGGCCCATGTTGTCGTAGCTATAGGAATCGTTTTGCGGATGAAGATCCAGCATAATGCGGTTATCGCCAGAAACGTGCGGCGTCACCACCAGCTTGATGCCCGTTTCCACCAGCTGCGTCGAAGATTCCCCGTCGTCATCGATAACGCGAATCGAAATCTGGTCGCCCATAAAAATCTGCGCTTCCACATTGTCCATCGTCGAAATTTGCGGAGTAGCGAGCACTTCCGTCGAAGCGTCCGAAAGGATGTTCGCAATCGCCACCTGGACATTGTTGTCAAGAACGCTCGCCGTAAGGGCGGTCGTTGCATTGCTTACCGAAGGCGATGTTCCATTCGCCGGAAGAGAGCTCATCGCAACACTTGTACGCGTTCCCGATCCGCCGCCGGAAGGCGTTCCCACGGTTCCCGGTGTGAGAGCGGTCGATCCCATTTTCGCCGTCCAGTCGACGCCCAGTTCGCGAGCGAGATCGCTCGACACGACAACCAGTTTCGCCGTAATCATTATCTGGAGCGTTTCGACGTCCAGTTCTTCGAGTGCGTTTTCCATCTGCTCGATACTCTTTTCGGTATCATAGACGATAATCGAATTCGTGCGTTCCACCGTCGTAATCTTGCCGCGCGCGGTCTTCATCGATTCCAGAACCTTGACAAGCTCCTCCGCCTTGGCGTGTTCCACCTGGAAATTTTTCCGTACAAGCGGCGCGTTGTTCGCTTCCGCGGCGAGCTTGTCCGCCAGCTTCTTCTGTTTTTCCTGGAACGCCGAGGAACGCTGCACATAGACATACTTGTCTTCTATCGTCCAGGTAAGGTCATACGTGTCGCATACCAGTTTCAACACGTCCTGCCACGATTTTTTCGTCACCTGGAGATTCGAAATCTTCCCCGAGACATCCGGAGCGAGAACGATGTCTATCCCCGCCATCGTGGAGATGGACTGGAACGCGGCG
>CAKUTF010000067.1 GCA_934691725.1 uncultured Fibrobacter sp.
GGGCCCGGGAGAGTAGGTCGCCGCCGGATCCACGGGCCCCCGTCCCTACGGACGGGGGCCCTCCTCTTTTTAAACGCGCTCCGACCGAACGCTAGCTTTTCAAGATGAAAATTAAAAGATATATCTGCAATCCATTTCGAGAAAATACTTATCTCGTTTGCGACGAATCTACAAGGCAAGCGATCCTTATCGATCCGGGGTTTTACACGGAAGACGAATTCCGGAAGATGGCTTCCTTTGTGCGGGAAAATAATTACGTGATTTCCCGTATTTTAAATACGCACTTGCATTTGGATCACTGTATCGGGAACGGTTTTGCTCAAAAAACTTTTGGAATTGAAGCGGAATGTGGGCAGGGTGATTTATCCTTGGCGGAACATGCTGAGAATCAGGCTCGGATGTTCGGACTTGAAATTTCCTGTAAGATTCCCATACCCCGAAATTTTTTGAAAGAAAACGATGAAATCCATGTTGGAAACATTCTCTTGAAAGTTCTCGAAGTTCCGGGCCATTCTCCGGGGAGCCTTGCGTTCTATTCGCCAGAAGGATTTATTTTTTCAGGGGACGTCGTTTTTGCGGGAGGCGACTGTGGCCGGACCGATTTGCCGGGCGGCGATGAAAAAACTTTGATGGATTCGATTTGCAGAAAGCTGTTTCTGCTGCCGAAAGAAACCCGGATTTTTTGCGGGCATGGTCCCGACACGACAATTGCTAGGGAACTTGCCGTTTGGAAATCCCGGATGTAATACGGATTTAGGGATGTGTTAAGAAAAGTTTCATTTGAATACGATAGAGTTTTTCTATTTTAAAATTCGAGTGTTTGATTTATAAAGGAGCGTCTATGGGCTTCCGCCTTGCGCTGTTGTTTTTGTTAGCCGTAAATGCAAATGCGGCGTTGACTTTGCATATCCAAAATCCTTTTCGGAACGATGCCGGAAAGTCGGAATATATGTTGCATATTTTGGGAGGAACCACCAACTACAATCCCGAGTACGGAGAAACTTCTATAACGCGGATGAACACCGAAGGAAATGGTTGGTTTTCCTATACATGGGATAAGTCGATTTCCGATTTTGCGAATTGGCATAATTTTACGGTCAATGCTTGCCCGAATACTTCCGACAACAACTACAACACGAAGAATTGTGTCATTTGGAACGATTCGGCTGGGGAAAAATTGGAGTTCACGATGCTCTCGCTTTTTGCTACGGATTCCGAAATTTGGCTATATACGGATGCGAAAGGTTCTTATGAAAAAAGTTTTGTCCCGCCCGGTTCCAAGCTCATCTGGTTCAAAAGCCCATGGGGAAACAAGTCGCTTCCCCGGATGATTTTCGGGGCGGATTCCATCTTGATGCGTTTTGCCTATGACGATACGGCTTCTTGCGGCTGGTTTTATGGTGCGATTTCCCCGAGCGTCCTGTCGGCGAATCCGTTGAAAACCGCCTATTTTGAACGTTTCCACGCATCCTACCTGGCATTTCCGAATGACGGTGAACTGGATTTGTCGGCGGCTTTGAAATCTGCCGATACGATTTTTGTCGATGGCTTGACCGGAAAGGTGGATTCGAAGATGGGAAGTCTCGGTGCGTGCTTCGATTCGACAAGAACCTTGCATGTTTACAGCCCGTGGCGGACAAATTCCACGTACAAAGACAGCCTTCTCTATATGGAAGTGGGAAACAATATCCTGAATAATGCCAATGCGATGGATTCTTCGGGAGAATTCCGCTACTGGTTCCGTTATGACTTCTCGGCGGAAACGGCGCGGAAGGAGACGTGGGCTTCGAAAGAGGCAAAAGTCCAGTTTTTTCGCCGGCAGAACGAATGGCCACAGGTGAAGTTTTTCGAGGATTCCGAGCGTCCGCAGATTTCGGAGTTTTTCCCGCAGGGAGTCTATGAAGCTTGGGTCTTTACCAAGAATGGACGGATAGAAATTTCCTTTGCGCCGATAGAGGAAAGGATTATCCGGCTGATGTCTCCGTGGGACAACATGGCGCCGGCGCTGCTTGTTGAAAACGATACGATTGGGATGGGACCTTTTTCGTCGGATACCTGCGGCTGGTACGAAGCCGCCTACTACCGCCATGCGCAGAATTTTGAAGTTCTCTTCCGGCAGCGTTTCGGTTTTGAAATGTATTCTTCGGAAGGGTTGAAGGCTGGTGGACCGATTTCCCTGGACTCCGTCTTTGCTTTTGGGGATACCGCCTGGGTGACGCCTTATCCGACATTGATGAGCGCTCCGAGGATTTCTTCGGAATTTCCTGGGCGCTTAGGCGTTTGCCCGAGCCTGAAAATTTCGGCGATGCTTGTCGATTGGGCGGGCGAGGATTTTCCGGATTCCATCGATGTGGATTTTGGCGGAATCTATGACGGAAATAATTTTACGAAAGTGACCTACTTGGATTCGGCGGGAAATCTCCAGACCAATCAAAAATGCCAGGGGCATGTGAAAGGGATGGTCCAGGATACGCTTGTGAACGGGAATCCAGCGCGAGTTGATTCGCTTTCCTATCCGTGGGGAGAGTGTGCTGCTGCGCATGAAATCGAAAAGTGGTTTGTCCCTGTTGAAGTGGCGACGGATAAGGCGGGAAATGTCTATACCAATGCGACGTGTCGCGATATCGATTTGGCGCTCGATGCGGAGGGCTTTTGGCTGGCGGATATTTCGGAGACGCATCCCGACGGCGGATTTTTCCCGCTCGACGATTTCGAGTATCTCGATTCGGCAAAAACGGTCAAGAACCCGAAGTTCGACTGGAGCGAAAGGCTGAGTACGAATAACGGCAAACATCACAATTACAGCTTTGCCATGAAAATTTCGGCGCAGTTCCAGTATGTGAAAGGGCAGTATTTTGAATTCCGCGGCGACGATGACGTCTGGGTGTTTATCAATAATCGGCTGGTTGTCGATATCGGCGGTTGCCATTCCCCGGTGGAGGGCGCGGTCGATCTGGATTCGCTCGGGCTTGTCGAAGGCGAAACCTATCCGTTCCGCATTTTCTTTTCGGAGCGAAACGCGACCGGTTCGAATTTCAAGATGCGCACGTCCATCAACCTGGAAACGGAAAAGACGTATTATCCGGTTGAAATTCCGATGAAGGACGGAACGATTTCTTACGAGATTTGGCAAATGATTGCGGACAAGTCGCTCAGTTGCGACGTTTCGAGCGTGACAAAGATTGATACGGTCCCGGCAGCTTCGATGTTCCTCTTGAAAGGTGGAAACTTGCCGTTCGAAGGCGTGACGCTCGGACCGGGCTTAAGTTATGGCGGAATCAATGTGAACGAGACGATGTCAGGATTTACGATTGATACGAGTGCGATTGTCCGGTCGAGAACGCTCGCTCCCGGCTCTTATGTGCTGTATTTCTATCTGGCGTCCGATCTGTCGCAATCGTCGAAAGTTTCCTTTACGGTGCCGGAATACCCGCTGCCGAACCTCGTGTTTACGGATTCCCTGTGGAACGAAATCAGCCCGGATACGGTGAGTCTCGGAAGCTGGGCGTTCGTGCCTTACCCTGTCTATGTGATGGCCTACTACATGGGCGCTCCCTGCGATTCGGGATGCGACGGTGCGCTGGAATTCTTGACTTCGGATTCGCTGGCGTTTTCCGACGGGAACGGGAACCTGATCGATTCGATTGTTCCGGTGAACGGACGCGCAAAGTTTTTTGCGATGGGGACAGCGACGGTCAAGGACGGTTCGTTTGGCGTGTTCGGAAAGACCTTTGCGGATACCGCCTACTGGAAGCTCATCAATCTGGAAAAGCCTCCCGTGCCGATTCCTTCGGGCGGGGAAATTTTTGACCGCGATGGCGACGGTGTCGCCGACAGCCTCGTGCTTGCCTATGGAGAAAAAATCGTCGATGATAATGTTCCCGATACGGTGGCGTGGGCTTTTGGCGATACTGTCCCGTATAAATTAAGCCGCAAGGATGTGGAAAAATACAGAACGCTAGATTCCCTGATTGTGCTCAAAAAGGATTCGCTCGTGCCTTTCCTGTTTACGGGAAGCTCCGAAAAGAAAGTCTATCAGGGCAGCTATTCGTCGTGGTTCAACAAAGCTTTGACGGATTCCCTGACCGGGGAGACGGATACGGTTCTCTTCCATGTAACGGGGAAGATTCGCGATAAAGTCGGGCCGGTTTTGACCGCGGCGATTGTCAAGCCCGAGAACGAGAACATTTACCGTCTGTCGCTTGTGTTCAGCGAAGCGATCGATACGAACAGTTTTTCGATGGATTCCGTTTTCGAATTCCGCGCATGGCGCGACGGTTCGGAATTTTCGCGTGGAATTTTCCCGGTGTCCGCGAAAAAGGAAACGGCTCGGTATGAAGTACTGTATTCGAACAAGAACGGCGTCTTGCCTTCGGTGGGCGACAGCGTGCGGATTGCTCCGGGGCTTTTGCGCGATATGTCGGGGAACTTTGCGAATAAGAATAATCATTGGGTCCGCATTGTCGGGGAACAGGTGATTCGTATCGAGTCGGCGACGCTTTTTGACCAGAGCGCGGAACGGGCGGAGGCGTTCAAGGATTCCTCGGCGCTGATTCCTTACCGGATTCCTGCGGGGCAACCGTATGAAAAGGCCGAGAAGTCGCTCGGGCTTCCCGGATTCCTGATTCGCTATGACTTGAGCGAACTTGTGCTTTCGAGCGGCGCGGAGAAGGAAAAGGTTTACCTGAGCTATGAAGCGGATTTCTTTACGAACCTGGGTGCGTTCGTCAGTTCGAAAAAAGGGACGGTTCGCTGCACCGATGGTATCTTTGGCGGAGACTGCTCCACGAATTCGGGAAACATTTACCTGGGCTGGAATATGCGCGCGAAGTCCGACCGCCTGGTCGGTTCCGGAGCGTATGTTGCCCTGCTCAAGATAAAGATCGGCGTTCTCGGCGGGGAGTCGCAGAAGAAGGATGTCTCGCGGAGTTGGGGAATCCGCCGGGTAAAGGAATAGGGAATTTTTACCCAAAGGCATTGACTAACCGGATGAATTTTGATAGATTGAAAAAAGAAACAGGGCGGTAGGTCGCCGCCTGAGAAAAAAAGAAAGATCGAATTGAGGAAACAGGGCGGTAGGTCGCCGCCTGAGAAAAAAAGAAAGACCGAATTGAAGTGTCGCTTATATCAATAAGCGGCATTTTTTTTGGAGAATGTGGATGAAACTGTTTACTTTATCTTCAACTTTTTACAGCAAGCATCTCGGACATTCCGAAATTTTGGAAAATAAAAATGGGCGACCCTATGTCGTACTTCTCGTGAAAACGAACAAACGTACATTTGCCATTCCTTTTAGAACGAACGGAAGATTTGGAAAGAATTCTCCGGGCAGGCCGAAAACCTGTTATTATTTCTCGTCATCAGGACGAAGCTCTTTGAGTTCAGCGGGGAGAGTTCCTGTCTTGGATTTTATAAAAGCGGTTGTGGTTGTATCGGAAGATTTGGGAAAGCCCGCTTGCATCGACAAGAAGGAGTTTCGGGAGCTAAGCTCCCATTTTAAACAAATCCGCCTTTCGTTTGAAGTCTATCTTGATTATTATCTCGATTCGGTTCGCCATGTGAAAAATTTAGATGCGTACGAAATCAAATACTCTTCGCTGCAGTATTTTAATGACTTGCTGTTGGACGTAAAATAGCTGCTTTACAGCGGGTATTTTTCCTTTGCCGCTTCGAGCTGGTTGGATGCCTCTTCCCATTTTTCGAAAAGCTCTTCGGCGTTGGACTTGGCCGCGGAAAGTTCGGTGGCGAGCCTTGAAATCAAGGCTCCGTCCGATTTTTCGGATGCCGCGAGGAGTTCTTCTTCCTTTTTCTTCGCGAGTTCTTCGTATTTCTGGATTTCCTTTTCGAGTCGCTGGATTTCCTTTTCGAGCGGGCGGACGATTTTTGCGCGTTCCTCGATATAGGCGGCTCTGGCGCGGCGGTCGTCCCTGTTTTTGGAAACGGCCGGGATCGAAGCTTGGGACTTTGCTTCGGCGGTGACGGATTTTGTCATGCCGTCTTTTTCTTCCGCCCAGCCGATTTTTTCTAGAAATTCCCGGTAGGAGCCTTCGAAGGCGAAGCATTTTCCCCCGTCAAAGACGATGAGCTTGTTAGCAAAGACCTGAAGGAGCTCTTCATCGTGCGAAACGACGATGGCGGTTCCACCGTAATCTTCGAGCGCATCGATCAGGCTTTCGATGCTTTCCATGTCGAGATGGTTGGTCGGTTCGTCGAGCAGAAGCAGGTTGCACGGTGTCGCGAGAATTTTCCCGAGTAGGACCCGGCTGCGTTCCCCGCCCGAAAGGATGCGGATTCTCTTTTGCGAAGCGTCGCCGCTGAACATCATCAGCCCGGCGAGACTTCTTGCCTTGCCGCGTTCTGCACTCTGGACAGCTGACTGGATTTCCTCTTCGACGGTGTTTTCGAGGTTCAGACGGTTGATGTTTGTCTGCCCGAAGTAATTCATGAGGATGTTCGGGTTGAGCGAGATGCTCCCGGAGACAGGGGAAAGTTCGTTTGCGATGAGGTTCAGGAGCGTCGTTTTGCCGCGTCCGTTTGGCCCGATGATCGCGACGCGGTCGCCCTTGAAAAGCTCGACCGTCAAGTCCTGGATGAGGGGCGGTCCGCCGTCGAAATGAAAGTTCAGATCCTTGATTTGGAGCATCCTTTTTCCGGGGAAAGGCGCCTCGTTGAACGAAAATTCCAGGTTGCGTTCGTGTTCGAGCCGGGTCGCTTCGCCGAGACGTTCGACCGCCTTGATCTTGGACTGGACCATCGCGGCCTTGCTCGCTTTGAAGCGAAAACGGTCGATGACGCGTTCGAGCTGTTCGCGTTTGTGCGCATCGTTTTCCTGGGTGCGCAGGGCGACTTCTTCCTCGGCGCGGATCGTCTCCTTGAGCTTTGCCACCGTGCCCTGGATTTTTCGGAACTTTTTCCGGTGAATCCCCACGACATGCGTGCAGACTTCGTCCATGAATTTCCGATCATGCGTGATGAGCAAAATTTCGCCTTTCCATCCGCGCAGAAAGCGGGAAAGCCAGCGCATCGATACGATGTCGAGGTAGTTGGTCGGTTCGTCGAGCAGGAGCATGTTCGGTTCGCTCGCGAGAACCTTCGCGAGGTTCAGCCGGATCTGGAAACCGCCCGAGAGGAGCATCGGATCCTTTTGCAGGGAACTTTCGTCGAATCCGAGGCCGAAAAGAATCGCTTCGACATGGTGCGTGTCGATCCAGCCGTCTTCGTTCTTTTGGAGAACGGAACAGGCTTCTTCGTGGACTGTCGCGTGCGAAAAGGCGATGTGCTGTTTTAAATATCCCAGGGAATAGTTCTTGGGAATGTCGATTTTCCCGCCGTCGAGATATTCCTCGCCCAGGATGATTTTGAAGAGCGTCGATTTGCCGGAGCCGTTACGCCCGACGATTCCCACGCGTTCCCGCGGCGCGACGAGAAAGCTCGCGTCGTTGAAAAGTTCCTGCGTCCCAAACGATTTGCAAATGTTCTGAACCTGAATCACGGGGAAAATTTAGGAAATTAGAAGCGTGGACGTCTAAGAGCCTGTTTTCATAATCGCCTGAGCATCGTAGCCGCGCAGGAAACGTTGACCAAGGCCTCTTCGGCGCGGG
>CAKUTF010000068.1 GCA_934691725.1 uncultured Fibrobacter sp.
ATTGCTAATTTCTCATTTTCTTAGACGTCTGCAGACTATTCCCTAATCCCTCGTCCCTAATCCCTAAACTTAGATGTTCGCAGACCAATTTCTCATTGCTAATTGCTAATTCCTCATTCCCTTAGACGTCCGCTGTTCTAAGCTCTAAGTTCTCTCAACTAAGCTCTGACTCGTCACTGTCCACTGAGCTTAGACGTCTGCAGACTAATCCCTCATCCCTAGTCCCTGTTCCCTAAACACAGACGTCTGCGATTCTAGGCCCTGGCCTTCTTTTCCCGGTGAAGGCTTGCGAGGTTTTCAAAATACTGGATGAAGCTCAGCGCGCCGACGGCGAGAAATCCGATGGCGTAGAGGGCGAGGAACGGGCCGATGATGAATTTCTGCGCGCCGATGTAGGCGAGAAGTCCGACAACGCAGTAGATGCCGACTCCGACTTCCACAAAGGCGAGGAATGGGAATTTCTGGGCGAAATGGGAATGCTTCTTGCCGCCGGTCTTCGGCGTGCGGACAAAGGATCCCTGCTTGCCGAAAACCGCGGAGAACCAGGCGCGCGTATTGCTGACCGCGATGCCGACACCCATCGCCATGAGGACGGGAAGCGAGAGCATCCGGGTTTTCCAGCCGGTATATCCGGAACACCGCTGCGCGACAAAGTAGAGCGTCGAAGGGGCGATTGCGGCGAGGAAGATGAAGCAGAACGCAATCGTAAAGAGCCACGTCGGGAGTTTCGTTACCGGTTCATACCAGGCGAGCAGCGGGTAGGCGCAAAGCGCCGTAAAAAGCATACAGGGGTGAATCGAGTAGTGCGTCGTGTGGAGGAATGCGCCTAGCTTGACGCGGAACGGAACTTTTGCCTTGAAGACGAGCGGCAGGTCTTTCATCGCGGTCTGGATAGAGCCTTTCGCCCAGCGGAACTGCTGCGCCTTGAACGCGTTGATGTCGTCCGGGAGTTCAGCGGGAACGATGACGTCGAATACGAACTTCATTTTCCATCCGGCGAGCTGGCTGCGGTAGGAAAGGTCCATGTCTTCGGTCAGCGTGTCGCCTTCCCAGCCACCCGCATCGAGAATCGCCTGCTTGCGCCATACGCCAGCGGTCCCGTTAAAGTTCATGAAGAGGTTGCCCCAGCTCCGGGCGGACTGTTCCACCACGAAATGCCCGTCGATGCCGATGGACTGGGCGAGCGTGAGACCGGATTCCGCGCGGTTCAGATGTCCCCAGCGGCCTTGCACAAGCCCGATCTTTGAATCCATCACCATGTAGGGGACGGTTTTTAGCAGAAAATCCTTTTTGGGAACAAAGTCCGCATCGAAAATCGCGAGAAATTCGCCTTTGGCGACTTCCATGCCGGCCTTGAGCGCTCCCGCCTTGAAATCGGCGCGGTTCGTCCTGTGGATGAGCTTGATATCGTAGCCTTCCGCCTGCTTTTCCGCGACTTTCCGCTTGGTGACTTCGTAGCAGTCGTCCGTGGAATCGTCGAGAACCTGGATTTCGTGCTTGTCCTTCGGGTAGTCGATGGCGCACACGGCGTCGATCAGGCGCTCTACGCAGTTCGCTTCGTTGAAGACGGGAAGCTGCGTCGTGACCATGGGAAGCTCGTCCATCTTGTGGTCGCGGTAAAATTGAAGCAGGTTCTTGCGGTCGGCAAGGCGCACGCGTCGGCTGTTTTTCAGGAAAAGGTAGATGCTCCAGTAGCAGTTGAAACCATAGACGACAAGACCGATACCGGCGATGACGTAAACGACAAAGAGAATATCCAGAAGATATTGAGCCATGTTAAAACCTTTGCATTTTTGATGCTTGGGGCCAAATATAGAAATGCAAAGGTGATATTGCTATATTCGGCTTTGAATTTATGGTGATTTATGGCTGAGAAAAACTCGAATCCGACGCCTTTGGAACGCTGGTATCTATCGAACAGGAACGACCCGGATCTGGATGTGTCGCTCAGGCTATTGCTGGGGCATGCGCTTGTCGGCATTTTTCGCCGCTGTTTTCCCGATTTTTCCGTTTTTTCGCCGGAAAAGGCGCTTTCCTTGGCGCAAAGGCTTCCCAAAGAGGCTTTTCCCGACGGGATGGGGGACTGGATTTCTTCGCCGGAAAGAAACGCTTCCGAAATCCTCCGGTTTTGCGAAGCTTCAGCGGAATATTCGTTTCCGCCGGAAGTCGATGTCCGCGCATTTTCGAAAGGGGGTGTCGATTTGCGCGGCGTGCGCTGTCCGCTCGGGTCGGTTCGGGCGCGGCTGGTGATGCTCGGACTCGAAGCGGGGGAGGAAGTTTCGCTCTTTGTCGATGACGGCGAACCGATCGAAAATGTGCCGCGGGCCCTGGTGGAAGAAGGCGACCGGATACTCTTTCGCGAAAAAAAAACGAATTATTGGGAAATTCGAGTACGCAAACGCGGAACAACATAGTAGTTTATCGTTATGACTCACAGGATTCAGGTTATCGGAGACGAACTGATGGGTGTCGGCGGTGAAGCGGCGGCGCTGTTTTCGGAACTGGTCCTCTGCGAAAATCCGTCGCGTCCGGTGCAGTTCGCCATCTCGGCATCGGTTCGCTATCCCCTTTCTACCGTCCTTTCCCGCGCCCCGTCCGATATCTTCGGAAAGCTCGCCGAGCGGATTGTGCTCGGACTAGGGCTTCACGAACTGAAAGCGCACCCCTATCCCGAAGACGTCTTTCGCTCTTACAGGGCGCTGGTGGAGGAAATCCTTTCCAAGACGTCTTCCATCCTTTATCTCTTGACAATTCCGACCGAGGCGTTCAAGGAATGTTCGGCGGAAGTGGAGGCGTTCGACGAAAGTCTCAGGGGCTTAGAAAGCTCTCGCGTCCGCATCCTGGATTTCGCGCGCCACGTGGAAAGTTTTGAACGGGATCAGATCTTGCGGGGCAAGTTTGCCCGGAGCCTATACGATTCAAGCGGAATGCCGACATCGCTTTGCCACACGCTGCTCGGACTTTTTATCGAGCGGAGAATTTTTAACATCCAAAAGGAGCCCGAAAATGGCCTTTTCTGACAAGTTCTATGCGAAAAATGCGGCTGCGGCTCGCGCCTGGGCGGAAACGGACAAAAGAAAGAAAAGGGAACGTCGCAAGCCCGAGGAACCGAAGACGGGAATCTGCGACAAGTGCAAGAAGGAGACGGTTGTCCGCCTGTACAAGTCCCGCGAAATGGACACCGAAGACGGCGCGGCGAGCTACGGCGTCGTGGAGCACTATTACTGTGAAGAGTGCTATCCGAAGAGCCGTCGGGATACGCCGACCGAGCCTCCCATGTCCGCGAAACAGGTGAAGAACCTGCTCCGATTTGCAAAGAAGAATCTGCGGTAGCTTTACCGGAACATCGCGTCGAGGACCGCGGAGAGGCGGCGCTTTCCGGCGGGGAAGGGGTGCTCGGCGATAACGTCCTTGGCAAATGCGCGGACGAGAAGATCTTCCGCGCGTTTCTTGTCGATGCCGCGGCTTTCGAGGTAGAAAATCGATTCGCTGTCGAGGGCGCCGACCGTGTTGCCGTGGGAGCAGGCGACGTCATCGTGATAAATCTTGAGCGTCGGCTTGACAAAGATTTTCGCGTCGTCCGAAAGAAGCAGCGTGTTGATGAGTTCCGAGGAATCGGTTCCCGGGCAGTTCTTGCCGGCGATCACGCCGCCGTCATAGGAGACGTTCGCCGCGTCCGAAATCAGGTTGCGGACGAACTGGCGGCTCTTGCATCCCGGAGCGTTGTGCTTGACCCGGATGAAGTCGTGTTCGCCAGACGATTTCCCGACGATGTTTAGGCTGCGAAAGCCGAATTCGGCTTTCTCTCCGTCGAGGCTTGCGGAAAGGTCGATTCGGCGGAGGGATTCCGTTTTGTTCAAGTCGAGAATATGGACTTTGGAATTTTTCCTTTGCCGGATGCGGATCGTGCGGAACTTGGTTTCGGATGCGTGACCGCTTTCCGTGGAAAAAAGTTCAAGTTCGGCATTTTCCCCGACAAAAAAGTCCAGGCGTTCCGCGGAGACTTCGCGTTCAAGCTTGTTTTCGAGAATTTCGAGCGAAACCTTTGCACCGTCACCGATATAAAAAATCGTGTGGGAAAATTCGTCGTGGGCCTTGAGGATTCCGTTTTCCGATTTTCCGGGGGCGACTTTCTGGACGAAAGGCTTTGCACCGAGCGCGATGGGCAGGAGGGCGGGAAGGCTCGTCTCGGAAGCGATGGAGAAATTTTCCGGGGAAAGCCCGGCTTCGGAATCGATGCGGAGAGCGTCGGCGTTTTCGGGTGCGGGAACAGATTCTTTCCGGATGAAGTCGAGAGCCTTTAGGCCGGCGAATTTTGTGACGGGATATCCTAGCCAGTCTTCCGACTTGCGCGTCGGCAGTCCGAGTTCCCGGATTCTTGCGAGGGCTTCTTGTTGCATCAGGCGCCCTCGATCCAGTCGTAGCCGTCTTTTTCTAGCTTGAGCGCGAGATCGGCCTTGCCCGAGAGAAGGATTTTTCCGTGCATCAGGACATGGACGTAGTCCGGCTTGACGTATTCGAGAAGCCGCTCGTAGTGCGTCACCAGGATGACCGCGTGGTTTTCGTCGTGGAGGTGGTTGATGCCGTTCGCAACGATTCGCAGTGCGTCGATGTCGAGTCCCGAATCCGTTTCATCGAGAAACGAGTATTTCGGCGAGAGCATCGCCATCTGCAAAATTTCGTTCCGCTTCTTTTCGCCGCCCGAGAATCCGTCGTTCAGTCCGCGGGTCCGGTAGCGTTCGTCCATCTCGAGAAGTTCCATGTTTTTATCCAGGAGCTTTTTGAAATCCTCGTCGGAGATGGGGCCGAGCTTTTGGTAGGCGCGTTTCGAATCGAGAGCCATGCGCAGGAATTCGACATTCGGGACGCCCGGGATTTCAATCGGGTATTGCGTGCTCGCAAAGAATCCTTCGTTTGCCCGTTCGCTCGGGTCGAGAGCTAGCAGATTTTTTCCGTCGAGTTCGACGGAACCTTCGGTGACCTTGTATTCCGGATGTCCGCTGATGACTTTTCCGAGCGTGCTTTTACCGGAACCGTTTACGCCCATGATCGCATGGATTTCGCCGGGTTTTACGTCGAGGTTTATCCCTTTGAGGATGGGCGTTCCGTCGGAAAGGCTTGCCTTGAGATTCTGGATTGAGAGCATAGTGTCTCCAATTTAAATTTTTTCGCTGTATTCGACTAGTTTCGCGCGGTAGCCGAGCAGGTCCCTGAAAAACGCCGGATCCTTGGCGGCTTCGTTTTCGGAGCGGAGGCGCGGGAGGATCTGCCGGGAGATGAAGTCGTGAATTTCGAGCCGGAGGGCGAGCGTCTCGTCGGAAAGAGGGCGGCTCTTTAAGCGGTCGCGGAAACGCTCGGCGGTGCGGATTTCGAGCTGCGCCAGGGTTTCGAGAAATTCCTTGTTCGCGCATTCCGCATCCCAGTGTTCTTCGGGAAGCGATTCGAGAACCTGTGCGGGAAGGCTCGATAGGGAATCGTGGAGCGTCATCAGGTTGATCTTTCCGTCCTGAGCGTATTCCGCAAGGGCTTCGCCTAGAAGCTCGTCGAGAATTTCGGAGGCGAAAAGGCTTACCCCGGAACCGGCGAAGTCGAGGTCGAAGAAGGCGCTCGCCGCTTCCCAGAGGCTCGGGGAGGAAAGGACCAGGTTTACAAAGCGGAGCTCCATTTGCGGGAGCGCGTTCCACGGGACCTGTTCCTCGACCGGAACCTGTGCGGTCTCGCTTTCCGGCATGGCCTTGAACTTCGGTTCTTTCGCCGGTTTTATGCCGATGAAGTTCGCTTCCGTTTCGAAACGGTCCGCGACCAGGTGCAGATACTGGTTCTGGAGTTCCTTGTCGCCGATGGAAAGGATTATCGTCTTGAGGCGTGTGACGAACGCTGCGCGGTCTTCGATAGTATCTGTCGGGGATGTTCGCGTGAGATAGTCTATCCAGCTTTCCGCCTTGGAAAGTTCCTTCCGGAAATCCTCGGCGGCGGTTTCCCCGTGTTCGTTTACGAAGTTGTCCGGGTCGATTTTTTCGCCGTTTGCACGGGCTAGCGAAACGATCTTGGGAACGATGCCGCGGGGAAGCACGATTTCGAGTGTCCGGTGGGCTGCTTTTCTGCCCGCTTCGTCTCCGTCAAAGACCAGGTAGGCGGTCTTTGCGTAGCGCGAGAGGATTTCGGCATGCTTGTCGGTGAGGGCCGTTCCCGAAACGGCTACGACGTTGTGGATGCCCGCCTGGTAAAGGCTTATCAGGTCGAAATACCCTTCGACCAGGATAACTGCGTTTTCCTTGGCAATCTCGTTTTTTGCGTGGGAAAGCCCGTAAAGGATTTCGCCTTTCTTGTAGAGCGCCGTGTCCGGGCTGTTCAGGTATTTGGGAGCCTTCTTTTCCTTGTCGAGGATGCGCCCGCCGAACGCGACGACTTTTCCCGAGAGGTTCTCGATGGCGAACATCAGACGGTCGCGGAACTTGTCGGCGATTCCGCCGTTTTCCCTTTCGACGGCGAGTCCCGCCTCGACGAGCTTCTTGGGAGAAAACCCTTTCTTTGCCGCATAGCTCAGGAAGCCTTCCCGGCCTTCGGGCGCATAGCCTATCTTGAAGAATTTGCGCGTCTCTTCGGAAATGTTCCGCGATTCGATGTAGCGGAGAGCCTTTTCGCTTTTGGGAAGTTCGGAGACGAACCAGTCCGCGGCTAGTTCGTTCAGCTCGCGGGTGAGCGTCCGCGCCTCGGCGACTTCGGGAGAAGCCTGTTCCTTCAGTTCGGGCAGCGGGAATCCCGTTGCGTTTGCGACCCATTTGACGGCATCTTTAAAATCCATCTTTTCGTGTTCCATGACGAACTTGAAAACGTCGCCGCCCGCTCCGCAGGCAAAGCACTTGTAGATGCCCATCTGCGGGTTTACGTTCATCGACGGGGAATGGTCGTTGTGGAACGGGCATCTTCCGACAAAGCGTCCTGCACCGGAACGCTTTAACGGCAGGAATTGCTGGATTATGTCCGCAATGTTCGTCTGCACCTTGAGTTCTCGGATGATTTCGTCGGAATAAAAAGCCATCGGGCACAAACATAAAAAATGACGGAGCGCTTGTTCTGGGATTGGCGATAGAACCGCGGACGTCTAAGGGAATGAGGAATTAGCAATGAGAAATGAGAAATTGGTCGGCGGACATCTAAGTTTAGGGATTAGGGACGAGGGATTAGGGAATAGTCTGCAGACGTCTAAGAAAATGAGAAATTAGCAAT
>CAKUTF010000069.1 GCA_934691725.1 uncultured Fibrobacter sp.
TACGGCTTGCGCCTCTGCCTTGCTTCTTTCATGACGTTATTATAGTATATTCTCGCTATGAAAACAAGTTCTAAGTTTAGGGACTAGGGATGAGGGATTAGGGAATAGGCCGCGGACGTCTAAGGGAATGAGAAACTAGCAATGAGCAATGAGAAATTGGTCTGCAGACGTCTAGGCTTAGTGGGCAGTGGTCAGCGTCCAGTGATCAGAACCGTGGACATCTAAGCTCAGGGACTAGGGATGAGGGATTAGGTAGTAGTCCGCAAACGTCTAGGCTTTTTAAAATGTCATTCCCGTGCATCGACACGGGAATCTAGATTATCGGGTCTATGCCCGATAATGACTGCTAGCGAGCTTGCCGAGATATTCAGAACTTAGTTGAGAGAGCTTTGAGCTTAGAAATAGTGGGCAGTGTTCAGTGGTCAGTAATCAGAACTGTGGACGTTAAACTTCCGAGATTCAAAAATATAGACGTCTGCAAAGCTAAGCACTCAGTTCTAAGCTCTGAACACGCTAGACAGCCAATTCCTCACTCCTGATTCCTGATTACTCATTTCTAACTGCCCACTAGCCACTGTGCACTGGTTCCTGGTTTACAGTTCGCTCAAACGCCATTGTCCCGCTCACCGTATTCCACATCCCTCTTCCCTTCTAACAACTGAATTCTGTTTTCTGATTTCTCTCAACTATTAACTATCAACTAAGCTCTAAGTTCTCAGTTCTGAACACGCTCCGAAAACTGTTCCCTAGTCCCTCATCCCTCTTACCGCGTCCCGCTTCCCATCAGACAACTGTTTCCTGATTCCTTTCAACCATCAACTAAACTCTCAGTTCTAAGCTCTGAACACGTTAGACAGCTAATCACTGACCGCTCTGATTACCGCTTTTCAAAACTCCGGGCTAGACCTCGATCATCACTGCCGAAAGCGCACTCTCCCGACGGCTTCCCGCCCCCGGAAAATCGATGTCCTGCCCCCGTGACCAGGCTATGCGCGCCTTTGGAAATTTACTTTGTACGGTTGCAAGGGTTTCTTTTGCAAGGCCTTGCGGCGTAAACCCGCTGAAATTCGAACTCGCTAGCAGAAAGCCCCCGGGCGAAAGAATGTCCGAAACCTCCGCGACGAGCTTTTGAAAGTCCGTCCTTACCGAAAACACGTTTCCCCGGTTTCTCGAAAAACTCGGCGGATCCAGCACAATTCCTCCGAAGCGAATTCCCTTGCGAATGCACCAGGCGACATATTCCCGCGAATCGCCGCGGAAAAATTCCCCGGGCAAAATTTCGATTCCGTTCAGGCGAAAGTTCTCCCGTCCCTTTTCCAAAATCTTTCCGCTAATGTCCGCATTCACGGCCCGCCTAGCACCGCCGATCCTCGCATGGACGGCAAAGGAGCAGGTGTAGCTGAAAAGATTCAGGATTTCCCTTCCGAGGGCCCGGGCTTCCACGTCCAAGCGACCCGCCCGCATGTCCAGAAAAAGCCCCGGATTCACCGTATCGAGAAGGTTCACCCGAAAGCTCGCGTTTCCTTCGCGAACAACGGTCTCCGCATTTTTTTCGTCCCCGAATTCCACCCGCATTTCGGGATGTTCCAGGGATTTTCCCGACGGCGAAAGCCGAAACTTGGACACAAGAAATTTCGGTCCAAAGACGCGGTTTACGGCTTCGACAATCTTTTGCGCGGACGGAAGCAGTTCCTGGCCAAAAAACTGGATCTGGAAAGAATCCGCAAACTTGTCGAGCGTGACGCCGGGGAAACCATCGTCCGAACCGTTTACGACACGGAAGGCGTCGGTCAGGGAAAACAGTTCGGACCTCGCCAGAAAAGCCTTTTCGAGAAGATCGCAGAACCGCTTCACGGAAGAATCTTCCCGGAATAAGCATCAAGGAAAGGATTCGGGACAATTTTGTCCGCAGAAAGGCTCGAACGCGCGCAAATCATAAACGCCAATATAGATTTTTAACCGGAGCTTTTCTAAATTTCCAACGAAATCTTCTCGGAGAAAACCATGAATATCCCGGAACCGACCAACTTCATCCAAGATATCGTCGCAAGCGATCTCAAAAGCGGCAAGCGCAATTATGTACTCACCCGTTTTCCGCCCGAGCCGAACGGCTACATCCATATCGGACACGCAAAAAGCATCTGCCTGAACTTCGGTACGGCAAAAAAATTTGGCGGCAAGACAAACCTCCGGTTCGACGATACGAACCCGACAAAGGAAGACACGGAATTCGTCGATTCGATTTACAACGATGTCCACTGGCTGGGATTCAACTGGGAAGAACCCGTCCACTACGCAAGCGACTACTACGACAAACTTTACGACTTCGCGGAAGAATTGATCAGGCTCGGCAAAGCCTACGTCGATGACCTTTCACCCGAAGAGATGAAGGATTACCGTGGAAACGATGCCGGAAAGCCGTCAAGGCCTTCCCCGTATCGCGAAAGGAGCATCGAGGAAAACCTAGACCTCTTCCGCCGCATGAAGGCCGGCGAATTTGCCGACGGTTCAAAGACTCTCCGCGCAAAGCTTGACCTCGCAAGTCCGAACATGAACATGCGCGACCCGGCGATTTACCGGATCAAGCATGCGACGCACCACCGCACAGGCGACAAATGGTGCATCTATCCGATGTATGACTTTGCCCATCCGCTTTCCGACTGGATTGAAGGCATCACGCACTCCATCTGCACGCTCGAATTCGAAGCGCACCGTCCGCTCTACAACTGGTTCTTGGAAGCTCTCTCTCTCGAAAATCTCCCGCAGCAGATCGAATTCGCGCGTCTCAACCTCTCTTACACGGTGATGAGCAAGCGGAAACTCCTTGAACTGGTCACGAGCAAGCGCGTCATGGGATGGGACGATCCCCGGATGCCGACGGTCTGCGGACTTCGACGCCGCGGCTATACGCCGTCTTCCATCCGCGAGTTCTGCGAACGCATCGGCATTTCGAAAGCGGACAGCATGGTCGATATCAACCTGCTCTACTTTTGCATCCGCGAAGAGCTGAACAAGACCGCGCAGCGGGCCATGGCCGTACTCGACCCGGTAAAAGTCGTCATCGACAACTGGGAAAGCGGAAAAGTCGAAGACATCGAAGTGGAAAACAATCCCGAAAATCCGGAAGCGGGAACGCGCATGGTCCCGTTTGGGGGAGAACTCTACATCGAACGCGAAGACTTCATGGAAAATCCGCCGAAAAAGTATTTCAGGCTGAAGCCGGATGGCGAAGTCCGGTTGAAAGGCGCCTATTTCATTAAATGCACAGGCGTAGAAAAGGATGCGGACGGCAACGTGACGACAATTCACGCGACTTACGATCCGGCGACAAAAGGCGGAGACGCTCCCGACGGAAGAAAGGTCAAGGGAACTATCCAGTGGGTCTATGCTCCGACGGCCATCGACGCGGAAGTCCGACTTTTCGACAACCTCTTCTCCATCGAGAATGTGGGAGACGTCCCGGAAGGCAAGGATCCGCTCGACTACCTCAACCCGGAATCCCTCGTGACAAAGCAGGCGAAACTCGAACCGATGCTCGCCCGCGCAACGCTTGACGACCGCTACCAGTTTATGCGGCTGGGCTATTTCTGCCTCGACTCCAGGGACTCCACGCCGGAACACCTCGTGTTCAACCGCACGGTCGGTCTCAAGGATTCCTGGGGAAAATCCCAGGCGAGGCAATAGCGTCCCTGGTTACAGCCGTAAACGATATCGCCAAAAATTCGGGACGCTTGGGCGGGTAAATTAAATAATTTATTGCGTACCAAACACTCCCCCTTACACTCCTTCCGAGGTTCTCCTTTTCTCGGAAGGAGTTTTTTTTCCAACCCGACATAAAAAATTTTTCCAAAGCCCTTGCCCTAGAGTAAACTCCAAGTTGTATATTGTAGCCAGAACATTTCAGAGAGGTTTTTATGTACGAAACACTGGACAAGGTAAACAGCCCGGAAGATGTCAAGAAGATGACCGCCGAGGAACTCGAACGCCTCGCCACGGACATTCGCGAAGCCCTTTTCAACCGGCTCACCAAAATAGGCGGACATTTCGGCCCGAACTTCGGGTCCGTTGAAGCGGAAATCGCGCTGCACTACGTTTTCGATTCGCCGCGAGACAAGTTCATCTTCGACATTTCGCACCAGAGCTATACGCACAAGATGCTCACGGGACGCAAGTCCGGTTACATCGACGATTCGCATTTTAAGGACGATTCGGGCTACACGAACCCGGAAGAATCCGTGCACGATCTTTTTAATGTCGGACACACTTCAACCTCCATTTCGCTCGCAACAGGAATGGCACGCGCCCGCGACCAGCTCGGCGGAACGGAAAACGTCATCGCCTTCATCGGGGACGGCTCGCTTTCGGGCGGCGAAGCACTCGAAGCGCTCGACTACGCAGGCTCCGAACTGGATTCCAACCTGATAGTCATCGTAAACGACAACGAAATGGCAATCGCCGAAACCCACGGTGGCATCTACAAAAACCTGAAAGAACTCCGCGATTCCAAGGGGACATGCGCCTCCAACATTTTCAAAGTGTTCGGACTAGATTACGTTTACGAAGAAAACGGCAACGACATCCAGAGCCTCATCCGAGTGTTCCAAAGCGTCAAGGATTCAAAGAGACCTGTCGTCGTCCACATCCACACGCAAAAGGGCAAGGGTTACCGAATCGCCGAAGAGAACAAGGAAGCGTGGCACTGGTGCCTTCCGTTCGACCGGGCGACAGGCAAACCCACGGTGAATTTCGGAAACGGCGAAAGCTATGAAGCCCTGACCGCAGACTATCTCGTCAAAAAAGCGAAAGCCGACCCGAAAGTTCTCGTGATTTCTCCCGCCATGCCGATGTCCGTAGGTCTCTGTCCCGACAAGCGGAAAGAACTCGGCAAACAGTACACCGATACGGGAATCGCCGAAGAGCAGGCTATCGCCATGGCTTCCGGAGCGGCAAAGCGCGGAGCGAAACCCGTCGTCGTTACCAATGCGACATTTCTACAACGAACCTACGACCAGATGGCACAGGACACCGCCGTAAACGAAAGCCCGATCGCGGTTATCTTGAACTATGCGGGATTCAACACGCTGACAGACGTCACGCACCTCGGAATCTACATCAACGCGATTTACGGCAACATCCCGAATGTCCGCGTCCTCGCTCCGACGAACAAGGCGGAATACCTCGCCATGGTGGATTTCGCCATCGAGCAGAACGGACATCCGACCATCGTGCTCATCCCGGGGAACGGCGTCATCGATGACGGTCGCATCGCCGACAAGGACTATTCGAAAGTCAAGTTCCGAATTGAAAAAAAAGGTTCCCGCATCGCAATCATCGCTCTAGGAGACTTTTACCAGCGGGGCGAGGAAATCGCCAAGGAAATCGAAGCGAGCCTCGGGATTTCTCCAACGCTCGTCAATCCGAGATTCGCAAGCGACATCGACAGGGAAACGCTCGAATCGCTCAAACGGAATCACCAGATAGTCGTCACGCTCGAAGACGGCATCGTGGAGGGAGGGTTCGGGGAAAAGGTCGCCGCGTTCTACGCCGATTCGCCGGTAAAGGTCAAAGTCTATGGTCTCGAAAAGAAGTTCTACGACAGATACGATCCGGAAGAGCTTCTCAGGTCGCTAGGAATTACCGCCGAGGCGATTACCGCAGACGTTGCGAAATTGCTGGCCTAGTTTTTAAATCCGCGGACGTCTAATTCAGTGGTCAGTGGGCAGTGGCTAGTGGTCAGAACCGTGGACGTCTAAGCTTAGGGACTAGGGATGAGGGAATAGGGATTAGTTCGCGGACGTCTAAGCTTTTTAAAATGTCATTCCCCGGCTTCGCCGGCGGGTATCTTTTTTCAGGAATTGTCGAGCTACACCCGGCTATGGCAGGCTAGCGAGCTTGCCTAGCTAAGCCCGATAATGACTGTTAGCGAGCTTGCCGAGCTATTCAGAGCTTAGTTGAGAGAGCTTAGATCTTAGAACAGTGGGCAGTAATCAGTGGCTAATGGTCAGAACTGTGGACGTTAAACTTCAGAGATACAAGAACATAGACGTCTGCAAATCTAAGCTCTAGGCACTAAGCTCTAAGTTCTGAACATCCTGTTTCCTGCTCTCCTCTTAACTATCAACTAATCCGGCTAAAGTGTCATTTGGATACCCAAAATAGCCTCTAGCCCTTGCAAATACTGGGCTGGCACGATATTTTTTAAAAATGGGTAAAATTTGCTTTTTTTGTGGCTCAAACCACGTTACAAAGAAGGGCTTGTCGCATGGACGCCAGAGATGGTTCTGCAAAGCCTGCGGTCGTCAGTTCTCGCATTCAAGGGCGGATTACAGCGATGAAATCCTGCGGCTGAGATCTTCCGGGAAACTAAGCTCCCGGGACATTGCAAATCAGCTTGGCATATCCAGAAGTACAGTTTGCAGAACGACAAGGCTCGCCCCGGTTCCAGCCATAAAACCGTCCCCACGCAAAATCGTAGCCCTGATGGACGCGACATATTGGGGCCGGAACTTTGGAGTCGTGGCGATCAAGGATTCCGTCAAGGGGAACATCGCCTGGTCGAAATTCATCGGCAGAAAGGAACGGGTCGGGGACTATGTCGAAGGCGTTGAATGGCTGGAAAAGAACGGCTTTGAAATTGCATGCGTCGTCAGCGACGGCTTGCGGGGATTGAGAGAGCGGCTGTCCAGGTATCCGTTCCAGTACTGCCAATTTCATCAGGTAAAGGCCGTCAAACACTGGCTGACAAGCAAACCGAAACTGGCCGCGTCAAGGGAACTTCTGGACTTGGCGTACTTCATGGTCCATACGGACCGGGCCTCATTTGAAGGGCTCCTTGGCGAA
>CAKUTF010000070.1 GCA_934691725.1 uncultured Fibrobacter sp.
GTTTCTCACAAAATTAAATGTTCGCTATTCTAAGCTCTAAGTTCTCTCAACTAAGCTCTGAACCCCGTGTCCCGCTTACCGCTTCCCAAAGCTTAAACGTCCACAGTTCTGACTACTGACCACTAAGCCTAGACATTCGCAGACCCATTGCTCATTGCACATTCCTAATTCCTCATTCCCTTAGACGTCTGCGGTCTAATCCCTGTTCCCTAGTCCCTAAACCTAGACGTCCGCAGTTCTACCCGCTAAGCTCTGAACAACCGCCTAGAAAATTCTCAATCATCGGCATCGCTTCAGAAACGGCTTCTTGGATGCTTTCGAGGTTTTCCCCGTCAAAGGCATGGCTTTTCGAAATTTCACAAGCCTTTTCCATTCCTGATTTTAGATTTTCGGCGATAAGCTTGAACTTTTTGAGCGCATCGGAATTATCTCTTGCCTTTTCGATTTCACTTCGGAACCATTTCGCATAAAGTAAAATTTCAAGGGCGAAAAGATGTGGGCGGTCTAGAGAAGATAGCGAATCTACCCGGCCATAGATTAGATCGACCATTTCTTCGAGCGAAAACGTTCTGTGAAAATAAGCGAGATTAGGGCCTGGGCAAATAGATGCCGGCGCGGTTTTGGAACTTTCAAGCCCGAGAGCGACGAGGGCGGAATTTCCAAGCTTGTGACAGATGCACGTTTTTTCCAGGACGGCTTTTTTTTCGCGTTCTTTTTCTGCATCGGAAATAGGCTGGTTTTCTATCTGTCTTAACTTCTGATTCTGGTATTCCCGGCTTGCCGTGCAAATTGGGCGTTCCGAAAATTCGGTGTTGTTTTGTAGGAAACCTTTGATGCAGGGTGCCCCGGGAACTCCTCGTCGAATGTTTTCTAACCGCTCTTTTTCGGCGCCGCATGTCTTGAGATTGCTGAACGGAACGCCGATGGGGGAAGCTTCGCTTATCAGAATGTCGTCGGATTTCGCTTCGCACAGAAGTTTTCGCGTCTCGCTATCGACAAGGGTCGCTTCGGGGACGAGCAAAAAGGGAGACCCCCAGCCACAGCCGTCCATTTCATAGATTTTCAAAAGGCGTTCCGATTCACCAAAATTCCCGATTCCGCCTTGTACGGTGAATCTTGGCGTAAAAGGTTTTAATCGGGTCGTGTCTAATCCATGTTCGGCATAGTATTTTTCAACCGCCTTTTGGAACTGCGTACAAAGTAATTTCTTTTTCTCTTTGAATTCGTCGAGAATGACAGGTAAGAGTTCTCCATCCGAAGGAAACAGGTGCCCACCGCAGTTCAGGCCAGATTCAATGCGGTATTCGCTGACTTCGAGACCTTTGCGCGCCAGAAATTTTCCTTGGACCAGTGCCGAGCGAAAATCCGAAATCTTCAGCGTTATTTTTTTGTCAAAACATCCGTCGGCGTTTCGGTAAAAGCAGGGAAATTTTTCCATTTCGGAAAACAGCGCCTGGTTGATTCCCGCACTCAGAATAAGACTTGAATTTCCTGAAAGTTCGGATTCCGCATAGCCGCGGAGCGCTTCCTTGGCATCGTCAAATCCCGGCCTGTCGAGTTTAACCATGATGTTCACGTCAATTTTTCCGGGTTGCATGGTGTCTGCCAAATCTTGGGCTTCGCTTGAGCGCATCTCTCCCTTTGGCATCGAAAGCATCCGCAAGTAACGCTTTCGCAAAGGATCGTCAGTCGGGAGCATTTTGAAATAGCGATCCTTGTCGGAATTTCCGGTGAACGGCGCGGCAAGAACGCGTCGAAAATTCTTTTCGGATAAAAAATGAATCAGGTTCAGGTATTCGGCGATGCGCTTCGCCCGGGCGTGTTCTACCGATGGATAGACGGTGTAGGGAATGTCGAATTTCTTGGCGTAAAAAGTACCGATGCGTTCCAAGAGCCGGTCATCGACAAGGGAAATCGCGGAGTCGATTCCTAGATGGGATACGCGCAGGGGCGTGTCGGTCGTAAAACAGGTTCCCATGACGGGAATATGAAAAAAATGAGGCATGGCGTTAAACTAGTAATTTCGAATCCATAGGCCCGTTCCGAACTTCCATTCTACGGTGATGCTTCCGTCTTTGTCGGTGCGAAAAATCCGGCTCGAATCGCCTAGAACGAACGAGAGCTTTTGGAGCGTACTTTTTGCCGGATGCCCGTAACGGTTCTGTCTTCCGACCGAGACGATGGCGTATTCGGGGGCGACCTGTTCGAGAAACGGAAGCGAAGAACTGGTCTTTGAACCGTGATGCCCGACCTGAAGAAGGTTTGCGCGCAAGTCGCTTGATATTTCGAGCAGGCCGCTTTCTCCGTCCTTTTCTAAGTCTCCCGTGAACAGGGTTTTGAATTTGCCGTCCGAGATTTGCAGCGCCGCGCTGGAACTGTTTCCCCCGAGTTTTTGAAATTCTGGCGCCCAGAGAATCCGGCAGGACCATGCTCCGCAGCCGATTTCCGTTCCGCGCAAGACTTTTCTTGCGACCGTTCCGTTGCGCGCTGCGAGTTTCAGAATGCTGTCCTTTAACCAAAATCCGCCGGTGTCCGCTCCGTAAAAAAGCGTATCGATGGAAACCGAACCGTCCCATTCGAGAAGTCCGCCAGCGTGATCCCGGTGCCAGTGGCTGATGAGCGCCCACTTGAGGCGGCGGACTCCGCGAACCTTTAAGGTGTCCCAGAAGCCGGTCGAATCGTTGCCTGAATCGTATAGGGCAAAAGCTCCCGAAGATTCAAGCAGAACGGAAAGCCCTTGCCCGACATCCAGAAAATGCATCCTTGCCATACCGAAATCCGCATTTTCTGTCGAAAGGCTTGCGGAACAGCCGATGGCGAGTGAAAGGCTTATGCCGGTAAAAATCCCTAAAAGCTGTTTTTTCATCAAAACTCCTCGAAAAAGGTACCGGTATAGACGCTTGGATTTCGTGAAAAAGGAAGAATTTGAAAAAAAATGCGATTTTTAGTAAATTTACTGCGCTATGCAATTACCTAAGTATAAAAAGAAGAAACGCATCAAGCTCAAGGTTTGCCAAGAGCCGGGCTGTGGAAAAGAATTTTGGGGACATCCGATTGCCAAGTACTGTGAGAAGCATCGTGACTTCAAAAACCGCCAGAAGCAGAAGAAGGACGTCGAAAACATCGATGCGAAGAATATCGTGTTCCGACACAATTACACGGATGTCGTGGATCTCAAGTTCCGCTGTTGCCTAGACGGTTGCGATAACCTGTTCGAAATCAAGGTTTTTCCGAAACAGTTTATTTATCCGCGTTTTTGCAACGAGCATCGGAATGACTTCAAGCGGGCGAACTTCATCCGTTTGATGCGCCACAAGAAAAGGGACGAATAATTCGATTTTGACCCTTTGAAATTTTCCGATTCTTTATTATATTTGTTGCGCTCCTTTATGGTGGGTGTAGCTCAGATTGGTTAGAGTCCCAGATTGTGATTCTGGTTGTCGTCGGTTCGAGTCCGATTACCCACCCTTGAAAACCCTCGCACTAAGTGCGAGGGTTTCTCGGTTTAAACGGGGAATGGGAGTGCGATTATTTAAAATCGGATGCCTTCTGTAATATCGCAATATTTATAGACCCTTTTGGCTCCGTCGATGATTTCTTTCCGGTGCCGTTCGGGCAGTTGGAGATCGTTAAACTTTCCTTGGTTAAAATAGACAATGTCAAAGAAATGCGCGTCGTCATAGCTGTAGGCCGCCGGATAAAATTCCCTGAGCATTTCGGAAATGGAAAATCCCATCCGCAGATCGACCAGGTCGCCTTCGTCATAGAGAAAATCCTGCAGGGGGAGCAGCGTATCGATACGAATCTGCCCGTTTTTTTCTTTTTCCCCAAAGGCATATCGTTTAAATTTGAAATCCTTGGCTGAAAAACAGGAACCCTTTTTGTAGGCGTTGTAATTGAGTTCCGAAACTTCTGTACAGGGCCAATCTAAAACGGAGCCGGAGGAGAGATTGCACAGGCTTTGAATCGACTCTTGGGAAAAGTTCGAATATTTACTTTGGCATAGGGAATCCTTGAACGTATAGTAGGGTTTGAAGTCTATTTCGCACAAGGTGTCTTTTCCCGTTATTTTTTCGCGCATGGCATGGATGGCTCCCACCGCCACATAAGGATAAGTGAATTTGGTCACATGAATGGAATCCCGATTGGAGAAAAGCCTGTCAAAGAATTTTTTAGGGTCCTTTCCTTGGAGCTTCAGCAACTTTTCGGCCTTGATAAGAAGGGAATCCCTTTTGATGTCGGGCCTCGCTGCTTGATAGGGGGTTCCGTAAATGTAAATTTTGTTGGAAAGTTCAAAAAGATCGGCTATCAAACTTTCTTTGATGAAATCCACCGGGGATCGCCATGTCTCCGGGCAAGTAATATATCCGATCGGGAAGTGAGCTGGCGTCATAAAATCGCTCCAGGTATCTCCATACGATCCCGGGTAATAGATGTATTCGGTTAAATTGTAGTTGAGCTCGATAAGAAATATGTTGGATCGCTCATAATTGTTTTTTTTGTAGCGAATTTCGCGTCCGGAGAAAAATTGAAGACCGGTTGAATATGTCTTTCCGCAATTCGTAATGAATTTGTCCCCAGCGTGAAACTGTTCTGTAGAATCTCGGATGATATAGAGAAGTTCTGCGGAACATTTGTTGCCGGAAATGTGTTTTTGGACCCCGATGGCCACAAAGGAATGTTCTGAATTATCCACATCGGGCGGGAGAGATTCGCAAATCAGGTGTTTGTAGTCGTTTGTTGAGATTTGCGACCGAGGTTTTGTGAAATCGTAGTCCACCGACTCTGGAAAGACGATAAACGGCTTGGCGAAGAGGGACGCAACGAGGATGAAACTAGCGAAGAGTATTTTTTCCATTGCAAATTTCCTCTTTTGGATCGAGATGTTTTTGGCCTGGGAATGTGTAGTTTCTGTCGGGGCATCCATAGCCGTTACCCCTCCATAGACGTTCAGACTTGATATCGAAAGCTGCTTCTGTCGGCGATACGAAATCAAAGAACTGCATTAAGTCTGAATAGGATGGGATTTGTAGGTCAAGGGCTTTTTGAAATTCGAATTGTTTTAGGAAGGCATCCGTTTCAATCGAAATGTCCTTGTTTTGATGTCGCTCCATCCATTCGGGGTTCTGGGATTGCCAGCAATGCCTAAGTTCATGCAAAAGAATGGCCATTCCTTCTTTCGAATTGATAGCATAGCTTTCCTCTCCATTCGGTCTTTTCCCGACGTTGTAGTGAACTGCTCCGTCTGCATAAAGGGCTCTGGGAATCTCCAAGTAGGCGTTGTTTTTGGAAAATTTTAGCGGCGTGTTTCTGATATAAATGTTTCGCAGCGGCAATTCGTTTAGCCACGAGGCGTCTAGGCCGTTTTCAACTAAATAAGCGGTCAATTTACCGAGGAGTTCTTCGCGTTCCTTTTCCGAAAGCGCGTAGGGCAGAACCTGGTCATCGGAGAGTTCTTTGTTGAGGTCGCCTTCGGGAATCGAGCTGTATATTTCGGAGAGGAAGGCTTTTTCGTAATCGTCGTAAAGCGAAGAGGTCCGGAGCGTTTTCAAGAAATCGCGGAACAGGCCGAGCCTTTCGTAAAAGTCCCACTCGAATTCCTTGTTCGGGTTTAGCATTATATCGGCGAACTCGTCGGCTTCCATCGCTCTTTCAAGCCGGGACTTTGCTTCCGCGCTCCACTTGCGGTTCTGTTGTTCCGCTACGCGCAGCGCCTGGGAAAATTCCCGTTCGCAAAGCCGCTTCAGCTTTTTGAAGCTCGCCTCGTTAAAGAATGCCAACCGGGAATAGCGGTATGAGTTTCGTTTTGTCATTGTTCGAATCTCCTGTCTATCCTGCAAGATATAAAAATTATCGAGCGGTTGACGTCTCTTAGAACCTGTTTTCCTATGTGTCGGGCATAGCTCGGCAAGCTCGCTAGCCTGTCAAATCCCTTATCTGAAAGGAGATTCCCGTGTCGGTGCACGGGAATGACATCATAGCGAGTCGGGAAATGACATCATAGAGGGCACGGGAATGACAGTGCACAGAAACAGTTAAACAGTTCGCTTGGAAACCCCGTGTCCCGCTTCCCAAAGCTTAAATGTCCGCAATTCTGACCACTAGCCACTGCTCACTGTTCACTAAACTTAGAGCTTGTTTTCATAATCGTCTGAGCATCGTAGCCGCGCAGGAAACGTTGACCAAGGCCTCTTCGGCGCGGGTCGAAATCTCGAAATCCTTGGCGAG
>CAKUTF010000071.1 GCA_934691725.1 uncultured Fibrobacter sp.
TTTTTAAAAAATATCGTGCCAGCCCAGTATTTGCAAGGGCTAGAGGCTATTTTGGGTATCCAAATGACACTTTAGCCATATTTTCTTTATTTCCCCCCCCGAAAAACTCCCCGTCAAAGAAAAAAGGACCAAAAAAGAAATACTCTCCTTTATAGGGAGAGTACTTCTTTTAAATAATTACTCTTACTCTTAAAATTCGTCAGCAGCAATAGTCCACGCACATAGGCATCTTTCGAGACAGCTTGCCGTAGTAAGCCTCGTTCTCGGAATTACGGCGGCTGTGGGTAAAGGAATCGGAGACATCTTCAAATTCTGCCGGGGCTTTTCGTGACCAAAGATAGCTTTGATGTGCCAGTAAGTTTTTTTCCCCATTTTTCATCTTCGGCTTCACATTAATGAAATTCATCAAGAATGGACTAGAAAAATTTGTCGATATGTGTTTATTATTTCTTCCTAGGCAAAAAAAAACTCCATTTTTCGGCGTGAAAATGGAGCGAAAACCTTAGCCGTGCAGAATTTCTGTTTTGGATTACTTCTTCTTGAAAATTTTATAGAAGCAAAAAACATTCAGAGCGATGATTGCGGTCCACGAAAGAATCATGAAGACAAGACCGCTTGTCGAAAGTTCCTGCAGTTCCATATTAAGCCTCCTCTTCGGTTTCGCCGATACGGACTTTTTGAATTTGATCGTCTCTGCCGCGGAGTGCGCGTCCGCTTTTCCAGGCATACCAGATGGCCGCGTTTACGAGAAGCACGACAAGTACCAGGCCCAGGCGGAGTCCCCAGATGAAGTGTGTCTTAAGCATGGTGAATCCGCAAAATTCAACTTTTGCGCCAGCGGGAATATTTGAAAGCAGAAGGACGCCCAGCCCGTCATGGAATGTCCAGGCGACGAGAAGCGCGAGAAGCGCAAACGGGCAGACATAGCGGATGACGATGCGGAAAGGTTTTGAAATCCTGAGTGCGGAACCTTCTGCGAGCAGAGCGAATGCTTCGGATTCTTCCGGGTTATCCTTGGACTTGCGGCGACCGAGGATGAACGAGAAGATGAAAGCCTGGATGGTTCCTAAGACGATGAGGAGGAAGCAGCCGCCCCAGAAGTCCAGTTCATCGACCGCCCCGGCGGCGAGACCGAAAATGCTGATGAGCCCGCCGATGAAAGTCACGACGCCAATCGTCGAAACGGCGCCTTTCCGGGAGAACTTAAGGTCGTCTTCGCAGAAGCTGATCAGCGGCTGGATAATGGATATTGCGCTTGTAACGCCGGCGAAGAAAAGCATTCCGAACCAGAGCGTCTGGAATGCACCGCCGAAGGGAATCTGCCCGAATACGTGCGGCATGCTCTGGAACGCGAGCCCGAAGGTTCCGAGTTTCGCGCATTCTTCAATGTTTGCACCGGCGATGAGGACCGCTAGCGGAATGACGATCGTGCCACCCAGGATGACTTCGGCAAACTCGTTGGTCGCTCCGGCGGTGAGCGAGGAGAGCGCGATGTCCTCGTTCCGCTTGACATAGCTCGCATAGCAGAGGACGATTCCCATCCCGAGGCTCATCGTGAAGAAGACCTGGCCCGCGGCGGCAAGCCATACGGACGGATTCGTGAGGGCCGAAAAGTCCGGGTTCCACATGAACGCCAGTCCCTTCCCGATGCCAGGCAGCGTGAGAACGCGGACAACGAGAATGATGCCCATGACGAGAAGCAACGGCATGCAGACCTTGTTCGCCCGTTCGATTCCCTTGCGGACGCCAAACGAGAGGAGTGCCATGTTGCAGGCGAAGGTGATGAGGAAGAAGACGATTGCCGCAGGGAACGGTCCCAGGTTCTCCTTGAGCATGATGAAGTTTTCGAAGAATTCGGAGATTTTTCCCGCAGCGACGACTTCAGAAAGCGTCCCGGTCAGCGAATACCACGCAAAGGCGAGAATCCACGACTCGATGAACATATAGTAGAAGCTGATGAATAGCGGCGGCAAAAGCCCCATGGATCCCAGATATTTTCCCCATGGCTTTCCGATGATCTTGTCGTAGGCTCCCGGAGACGTGCCGTGGCGAAGAATTCCGGCGTAGCGTCCGAGCGTCCATTCGATCCAGGACAGGGGAATGCCCAGTACCAAAAAGGCGATGATGTAGGGGATGATGAACGTTCCGCCGCCGTTTGTCGCGGCCTGTACGGGAAATCGTAAAAAGTTTCCGAGTCCGACTGCGCTTCCGGCAACCGCCAGAATCACGCCTATTTTCGAACCCCAGTTTTCTCGGTGTTGTGCCATAGGTGTAGCCTTTTTAAAGGAATTTGCAACAAGATAGTAAATGTTTGAAATTTCGTTGGGTTTTCGGACTGAAAAATGCCTTTTCAGATTTTTTTTTCGCGAAACGAAAACCTAGAGGATTATTCCGTCGATAAGGAGGACCGCTGCGCAGGCTGCGCAGGCGACGAAGACAAGTCCGCGACCGAGAAGGGAAACGGCGACGGCTGTTCCGAGCGCGGCGATTCCGGAAAGGCGTGATTCGGTCGCATAGAAAATCGCGGGAACGGTCATCGCGGAAAGCACCGTGTAGGGAATGTAGGCGAGAAAGGATTTCCAGAAGACGCTTTGGATTTCGTTCTTTAGGACGACAAAGGGAATGGCTCGGACTAGATAGGTAACGCCTGCCATCACCAGAAGATAGATTGCGTAATCGTGAAGATTCATGCCGGATCCCTTATCGGAAAAAGCTTTGCCGCGAAAAGCGACGAAAGGACCGCGCAAAGGATGATGGCGAATCCCGTCGAAACATTTTTAAGTCCGGGAACATAAAAAAAGGCGAAGCTGAGGATTACCGAAAGAATGACGGCAAGTAGCGTCGGACGATGGGACTTTGCCTTGGGAACGACGATGGCGACGAACATGCCGTAGAGGGCTACGCCGAGAGCGTTGGTGAGAATGTTCGGGAGCACTTCGCCCGCAATTGCCCCGGAGAGGGTTCCGAGCGTCCAGCCGATGTAGGGGAAAGTCGCAAGCCCCAGAAAGTAGAGCGGCGTTACGCGGTCCTTGGCGTTCATTGCGAGCGCATAGATTTCATCGGTGATGCCGAAGCTTAAGAGGAGGCGTTCGGGCGTCCTGAATTCGGGCGAAACTTTCTGGGAAAGGGAAATGGCCATCAGCGAATAGCGGAGATTGATGAAGAACGTGGCGAGCGCCATCTCCAAAAAAGTTCCCGCTGCTTCCATGATTTTTAGACCGGCGAACTGTCCTGCCGAGGTGAGGTTCGTCATTGAGATGAGCGTGACAAGCGGCCACGAGAGGACCTTGGAACCGGCGATCCCGAACGAAAAGGAGACTGCTAGGTAACCGATGCCGATGGGAAGCCCATCGAAGAGGCCTTTGGAAAATTTCACGGTGCGAAATCACCCACAGCTGTACTTGCCGGCTTCCTTGCCGATGTACTCCGGGTATTCCCCGTCGAAACATGCCGCGCAGTATTCTTCAGGCGCTCCGGTGCATTCCTTCATTCCCTGGATGCTCAGGTATCCGAGGCTTTCGACGCCGAGCATCTTGGCGATTTCTTCCGGGGACATGCTGCCCGCTGCGAGATCGCCGGCGTTCGGGAAGTCCATCCCGAAGAAACAGGCGTGTGCGACGGGAGGCGATGCGATACGGATATGGACTTCGGTCGCGCCTGCATCGCGGAGCATTTTTGAGAGAATTTTGAGCGTCGTGCCGCGGACGATGGAATCGTCGACGACGCAGACTTTTCGGTTCTTGAGGACGCCTTCTATCGGGTTGAACTTGAGGCGCACTTTCTGGGCGCGGACATTCTGGGTCGGGTCGATGAAGGTGCGCCCGACGTAATGGTTGCGGAGAAGCCCGATTTCAAACTTGATGCCCGAAGCGCGAGCGTATCCCAGTGCGGCGGTCGTCGAGGAATCGGGAACAGGGATTACGATATCCGCTTCGACGGGGCATTCGCGGGCGAGCTGCTTTCCCATCTTGCGGCGGACCTTGTCGCAGCTTTGCTCAAAGATCTTCGAATCGGGACGCGCAAAGTAGATATACTCGAAAATGCAATGGGCTCGACGCCCCTTGGTGCAGAAGGTTTCGGAATGGAGACCGTCCTTGGTAATCGTCAGGAGTTCGCCAGGCTGGATGTCCCGGACGTAATTCGCCCCGAGAAGATCGAATGCGCAGGTTTCGCTGGCGATGCACCAGCTGTTACCGAGTCTTGCAAGCGACATCGGTCGAAAAGCGTAGCCGTCCCGGGCGATGAACATCGAATCCTTCGAGAGGATGATCATGCAGAAGCATCCCGTGAGCTTTGAAACGGACTTCTTGATGGCTTCACGGAGGTTCGGGGCCTGTGTCCGAGCGATTTCGTGGAGCAGGATTTCCGAATCGGATGTCGTCTGGAAAATATGTCCCGCCTCTTCCATTTCGGCGCGGAGTTCCGCGGCGTTAGTCAGGTTTCCGTTGTGGACGATGGCGAGCTGTCCCCACTTGCAGCTTACGAGAATCGGCTGGGCGTTCGCGAGCGTACTCGAACCGGTCGTACTGTAACGGACATGTCCGATTCCCGCAAATCCCTGAAGCTCATCGACGTTGTATTCGCGGAGAAGCGTCGAAACCAGTCCCATCGATTTGCGGACACGTACCTTTTCGCCGTTCGTGATGGCGAAACCCGCGCTTTCCTGTCCGCGGTGCTGCAGGGCGTAAAGTCCCATGGCGACATTGCGAGCGACATTTTCACCGTTGTAGATTCCGATGACGCCGCATTCTTCGTGAAGTTCATCCAGCATGAAAGCCTCTTTGATGTGGATTTAAAATCTAGTAAAAAAGCGTGGACGGCATGGCTCGGTCAGAGGCTTGACGCGATTAAAGCGATAAGCCCGAGCAGCATGGCTGCCTTGGTCTGTTTTTGGGCTTTCCGAAAATTTCCGCGGGCCGTATTGCGAAAGATGCAAAGGCAGAAAGGGAAAAACGGAATGACGAAGAGGAGAAAACTCCCGGGGAGCCAGGATAGGAAAACGGGAAGGGGAAGGCAAAAAAAGGTGAGGACGAGAAACGACGAGGCGAGGACCTGGGCGGGAAATTTTCCGGCGAGAATCGGGAACGTGACGATGCGCGAATTTCTATCGCCGTCCATATCTTCAAGATCCTTGAGAATTTCGCGGACGAGCGTGAGAAGGAAGGCAAAGCCGATGGCGACGAAAAGCGGTCGTTCGTTCGCTTCGGGATAAAAGGATGCCCGGACTAGTGGTGTTGCGCAGAGGGCGGCGACGGTTATGTTCTTTAAGAGCGGAATTCTTTTGAGAAAACGGTCGTAAAGAAAAAGGGCGGCAAAAAGCGCGGCATAAAAGGTGACGTGGAATGATGGGCAGACGCTTTGGAAGGCTGCGGGAACGAAAGCGAAAACAAACGAGACGAGACAGAAAAAAACTGCAGCCGAAACGGAAATCTTCCCGGAGGGCAGCGGACGCTCCGGATGGCTTATCCGGTCGATAGAAACATCGAAAATGTCGTTTAGGACATTGCCGAATGCGATGGCGAAAGCGAAGGCGAGCAGGTCCGCAATGAGAATCGCGGGTGAAACGTTTCCTCCGGAAATCGCATAGCCGACAACAAGCGTGAGAAGGGCTATTAAAATGTTTCCCGGGCGCGACATCTTGACAATGGAGAGCATGGGACAAAGATAGATTTTTGTTGAGAGCGCTTAGAGCTTAGAACCGCGGACGTCTATGTTCAGGGATGAGGGAATAGTCCGCAGACGTCTAAGAGAATGAGGAATTAGCAATGAGCAATTGGTCTGTGAACGTCTAGGTTTAGGGATTAGGGATGAGGGAATAGGGATTAGTCCGCAAACGTCTAAGGAAATGAGAAATTAGCAATGAGTAATGAGGAATTGGTCTGCGGACGTCTAGGGGAATGAGTAATTAGCAATGAGTAATGAGAAATTGGTCAGCAGACATCTAGGCTTTTGGAATGCGGAATAAGGTATGATGTCATTCCCCGGCTTGACCGGGGAATCTCCTTTCAGAGAAGGGATTTGACAGGCTAGCGAGCTTGTCGAGCTATTCAGAACTTAGAACTTGTTTTCATAGCGAGAATATACTATAATAACGTCATGAAAGAAGCAAGGCAGAGGCGCAAGCCGTACCCGA
>CAKUTF010000072.1 GCA_934691725.1 uncultured Fibrobacter sp.
CATCTAAGTTTAGGGATTAGGGACGAGGGATTAGGGAATAGTCTGCAGACGTCTAAGAAAATGAGAAATTAGCAATTAGCAATGAGGAATTGGGCTGCAAACATTTAGGCTTTTTAAAATGTCATTCCCCGGCTTGACCGGGGAATCTCCTTTCAGATAAGGGATTGCCGGGTCACGCCCGGCAATGACTGTTAGCGAGCTTGTCGAGCTATTCAGAGCTTAGTTGAGAGAACTTAGAGCTTAGAAATAGTGGACAGTGGTCAGTGGGCAGAGTTACGGGCGTTAAACTTTCGAGATGCAAGAGCATAGACGTCTGTAAATCTAAGCACTCAGCACTAAGCTCTAAGTTCTGAACTCGCTCCAAACTCCCGTCTCCCACATTCCTCATCCCTTCTGACAACTGAATCCTGTTTCTTGATTTCTCTCAACTCACAACTATCAACTAAGCACTGAGTTCTCAGTTCTGATCATCCTCGTCCCTGACCACAGCTCGCTTAACTGTCAATCACCAACTCTCGATTCTCGACCATTGATCAAGGTTCAATTTTCTATCTTTCCGAGTGAGGTTTGTATGAAAAAAACGATTGTCGTCTTGCTGCTTTCCGCGCTGTTCGCCTTTGCGGAAAATTTGACTGTTGAAGGGAAACTTTCCGAAATCGCCGGGAAGATGCCGCCCAACGATCTTTATAATTATGTGTATGTATTGAAGTACAAAGTAACGAAAGTTGTCGAAGGAAAATTTGACGGCAAGGAAATCCTGGTGGGCGTTTATAATCCGCTTACTCCGCGCGGGCAGGTGACGGACAAGATGTCTTCTAAATCGAAGGGAAATGTACGGGCGTTTCGCGCGGGAGACAAGCATCTTTTGAAACTTGTTCCGCTAGATGGAAATTACGACGGTGCCGTGGAAGATGAATATTTTGACGACGATTCGGAACGCTTTCTTGCGGTAGAAGTCCTCGACGCGAAATAGTCCGATGGTCTTTTCTTCGCAGGTTTTCCTCTTCTATTTTTTGCCGGTATTTTTTGCCGGATACTATTTTCTGCTTTGGCGGCATGCGAAGCATTCTACTCTGAATTTTTTCATCACCGTCTTCAGCTACATCTTTTACGGCTGGATGGAACCGTGGCTCGTCCTTTTGATGTTCGGTTCGACATGGGTGAACTACTTCGCCGGCAAACAGATTTCCGCTTCGGGGGCTTCGAATTTTCGAAGAAAGGCGTCGCTTGTCTTATCTGCAATCGTCAACTTGGGAACGCTCGGATTTTTCAAATACTACATGTTTGCGATGGGCGGCGTGAACGCTCTTGTGCAGATGTTCGGGCTAGAACCGTTTTCCGTTTTGCGCGTACTCTTGCCGGTGGGAATCTCTTTCTATACGTTCCAGGCGATGAGCTATACGATTGACGTCTATCGCGGCGATGCGCCTCCGGTCAAGAATTTTGCCACTTTCGCCTGTTATGTTTCCCTTTTTCCGCAGCTGGTCGCAGGTCCAATCGTCCGCTACAACACGGTTGCCGAAGAACTGGAAAACCGGACGCATACGTGGGAAAACTGGATGCGCGGAATGATATATTTCTGTCTGGGGTTTGCAAAGAAAATCCTGATTGCGAACCAGGTGGGAATCATTGCGGACCGCGTATTCGGTGCGGAAAGTCCGGGTGTCGTAAATGCCTGGTGGGGATCTGTCGCCTACATGATGCAAATCTATTTTGATTTTTCCGCGTATTCGGATATGGCGGTGGGTTTAGGTCTGATGCTCGGGTTTCATTTTCCGCGAAACTTCAACGGTCCTTATCGTTCGGGGAGCATTTCCGAATTTTGGAGCCGCTGGCATATTTCCCTTACGACCTGGCTGAAGGATTACCTTTACATTCCGCTTGGCGGAAACCGCGTTTCCCGGCGGAGGACTTATGTGAACCTCTTTCTTGTGATGTTCGCTTCGGGCGTTTGGCACGGCGCCGCGATGACTTTTATTTGCTGGGGGCTTTACCATGCGTTCTTTATGATTGTCGAACGGGTAAATGGCAAGCGGGCGCTGTATTCAAGATTGCCGAGATTTGCTCAGATTCTTCTGACGCAAATCATCGTACTCTTCGGGTGGGTGCTTTTTCGTTCGCCGGATCTCTCTTCGGCAGGGAAAATGTGGGGCGCGATGCTTGGCCTTTTGCCTGTGAATCCCGCCAACCCGATTCTTTCTGCTGAAATTTTCACACCGACCTCTATCGTGTTTATGCTGCTCGCCTTCGCCTACGCCTTTTCGCCGGTTCGCGCCTATGACTGGTGCCAGAAGATAAGCGTTCCGCGCCTTGTGATTGCTTTTGTTCTTTTCGCTTTTGCGGTCCTCGCCCTTTTTACGCAAAGCTACAATCCGTTTCTGTATTTCCAGTTCTAGCCGGGATGCGGAACCGCGGACGTTTAAATTCTAGGGACTAGGGAACAGGGAGCGATGAAATTCTACGTCATATTCTGTGATGGAGTTGTCCTAGTGCCTAGCTGTTTTTGCATAGGCGTCAAGGCTTTGGGATTGTACAAGTCCATGATGACCTTGCGCAGCGGAGAAACATCGAAATCGGCAACCGCGGATACACATTGAGGTATATCCTCGCAGACGCTAAACTTTCGCGAGTTCGCGCATCCAAAAGCATAGACAAAAGAAAAATCTTTGACTATTTTTTTATAGAAATTTCCTGCTTACGGAAAAACGGGACTTTAGCTCAATCGGTTAGAGCCGCGGACTCATAACCCGCCGGTTCCCGGTTCAAGTCCGGGAGGTCCCACGAAAGGCCGCGAATCGTCCAGATTCGCGGTTTTTCTTTTGGTTTCGCCATTTTATCCTCTGAAAACGGTCGCAAATCCTGCACATCCTGTGCTAAGCAAAAACGGCTATCTATTTTAAAGACGATACCAAAAAGCCACCACAAGGAGAACGCGGAATGGCCACTACCTATTTGATCCAGCAGCGCAAGAAGGCGTAGGCCATCCTAGAGAGGATAAAGTTGAAGGCGGCCATGCCGACTCTCCCCGGGCAGAACGACATGGAAATTCGGGCGATGGCCGAACGGTGGATGCAACAGACGGAGCTTTCGTTCGGGCAAGGCTCGATGACGAGCCTTGCCTACGCCAGCCGCATCCGCAGATGGACACGCTGGTGCGAGGCGTCCCGGGTCAGGCTGCACACGGATTTTTCCGGTGCCGTTGCATATGGGTTTGTCCGGGACATTTCCGAGGAAATAGCGCCGAAGACGGTCCGGGAGGTTGTGAAGGTCGTCAGGAAATGCATTGAGTGGAACACGGAGACTTTCGACCTGAAAAGGATGGACTCGTTCCGGTCCGTCAGGACGCCGAAGGTGCTGAGTGGGCGCGTCGAGTTCTGGACAAGCGACGAACTGGAAAGGATTCTTGAAAACGCGCCTAGCGACGCCTTCCGTGCGTTCTGGGGATTGATGCGTTCGCCGTGCTGCGCTTTTCGGAAGCGAGGTTTCTGAAAAAGTCCTCCGTCCGACCCGGGCAAGGGCTAGTCGCGGTTCAGCGGGCGCATGGCGCGCTCGCGCCGCTCGCTCTCGGAAAGTGCGGGTCTCTCCTTCGGCGGCTGCCCTATCCCCAGTTTCGAAAAGACGAAGTGCCCCCCCTGCAGACGGCGTAGAAGAAAACGCCGAAGAGTATCGCGGGGACTATCCCTAGGCCGAAGAGCACGCCGAGGAAAAGGAGTACGAAAATCCCGACGGCAATGCCAATCAGTACGGCATCGACTGCGGACCCGAACAGGCCGAGTGCTGCGAAAATTGCGGGGAATCTCATTTGGCGCCTCCTATGTCCTTTTCTTCCAAGATACACAAAAATCGTCCGTTCGGTCATTCTTTTTCGGGCATATCTGCCAAAAAGAGACCTGACAATGGGATCTACGCCTTTATCTATCGGGCGAGTGGTCCTTGATAAAGTCTTGGATAAACACCTTTCGCCTTTGTTCGCTGAGCCCCTTATGCGGATTGAATTTTTTCTTGAGGTCTAATTCCGTGCCTCCAGTCCATTGTTCGTATTTGGAATGTTCAGTTCCGGGTAGTCGTACCGTGTCCACAACCACGGCATATTTCGCTTAAGGCTGGGTTAGGCGCTTCTTAGAGCTTGTTTTCTTAGCGAGAATATTAAAATAACGGCATGAAGGAAGCAAGGCGGAAGTGCAGGCCGTACCCGACGGACGCCGACAACGAGGAACGCGGTATTGATGGGGAAAAAACGAAAGGGCGCAAGCGACACGCCGTAGAGGTCCATGCGCCAAACATCCACGACATGAAATCCGGCATCCTGGCGACGCGTGTACATTTCCGAGAAAATCAGGCCTCACGAGTAGGAAAGGCTTCCGTGGCGCCTGGTCGTCGAGCGCACCTTCGCCTGGTATCTAGAAACGTCTCAACCGGGAAATCCGTCGCAGGACCTGTGTCGTGAGCTGCTTCCCTGACGGCGAATCGGCTCTGATACTTGTCTGCGCGAGGCTCAGGTATGTGTCCTCGAAAGACTCGGGCACGAAACGGTACCTGAACATAAAGCTTCTCTACGACTTGGAAAGCCAGAGAGAAGTAGAAAAAGAAATGGAAAGAAACAAGGAACCGGCTTGAAATCTGATTTGGGACAAACTATTTTTGCGAAAAAAACTTGACACTACCAATCCGTCTGTTGCATTGGTTTCCTTTCTAGGAGATGTTTATATGGGTGGTGACGTATGGCACCTTTACTGGAAAATTTCTTTCTTGGTCCGGTCTAGGGAGACCCCCGGTTCGGACATGGAAGAACGGTGGGAGCTTTTCGAAACGGGCTGCATGATTTCCGCCCTTGAGGACCTTTACTCCAGGCGGTATCGGGACCGGAGCGATGTCCGGATAATGGATTTCGGATGGAACGATTCCACGCCGCCGGAAAAGGGCCATTACTACCGGGTCACGTTCGTTTTCGATTCCGGGCCGGGAACCGATGTCGGACAAGTGCATTGCTACGCTCCCACCATGCGGGAAGTCTTCCTCAGGTTCTATGACGAGATTGACGAAAATCGTCCCGTCCGGATTCTTGACATAGGATGGAACGACATTTCGCTAGGCCTCAATCTTGTCTAGGCGTTTTCATCCTTCTTCCCTTTCATGGCGACCTTCGAGGTCCATGTACAACAACCTAGCCTTTTCAGTACGATTCACCGGAAATTCGAAAAATTCTTGTAAAAGGCTGTATTTGCTTGCTTTACGGGAAAATTTTTACACTTTATGTAAAAAGGAATAGAACCATGAAAAAGGAAACCGGCGACAAGACGTCGATTTTGGCTGTCTGCAAGTATTACAAGGGCGAAAAGGAAAAACCGTTTGAGTGGGACAAGGAAAATGCGGCAAATAATTTCTGGTATTATGAGCAACAGTTTTGCCACAAATACGAGACCGGATTGATCACCGGAAATTTCGTAAACTTTACGAAATGACTAAGAGCCTATCCCTAAATAGCGACAACTTTCCTTAGTGCGATGATTCCCGCGGCAAGGTGCAGAAGCGCCATGTAGGACAGCGCGCTCTTCTCGAACCTCACCGACAGCTTGCGGAACCTGTTCATCCACGAGTGCGACGC
>CAKUTF010000073.1 GCA_934691725.1 uncultured Fibrobacter sp.
GGAATGACAGATGAGCATTAGAGCTTAGAACTGAGATTTTAGAGCTTAGATTTACAGGCGTCGATGTTCTTGACTCTCGGAAGTTTAACGTTCGCAGACTCATTTCTCATTGCTCATTTCTCATTCCTCATTACTCATTGCTAATTTCTCATTTCTTAGACGTCCGCTGACTAATCCCTGTTCTCTAATCCCTAAACATAAACGTCCGCAGACCAATTTCTCATTGCTAATTCCTCATTCCCTTAGACGTCCGCGGTTCTAAATTCCGCTTAACGTCGAAGCCTTGACAGCTCGTCGCAAACGTCACGGATGAGCGGCTCGATGGTTTCCGAAGAGAAGTCGAAGCGGATGTCCGCCCGGGCGAAAAGTTCGGGCAGCGGACGGCTCGATCCGAGGGCTTCGGCGGCAAAGAGATTGTCCAAGGCCTTTTCCGGATCCTTGCGGAAGTTCGCATAGACCTGCAGCGCCCCGAGCTGCGCGATTCCGTATTCGATGTAGTAGAACGGCACTTCGAAAAGGTGCAGCTGTTTTTGCCACAGGTAGGCTCTCGCCTCTTCGAATCCCGAATAGTCTATCCCTGAGTCATAGCGGTCCATGACCGAGAGCCACATTTCCTTGCGGTCGCTTGCGGTATGGTTCGGGTGCGAATACAGCAGGTGCTGGAAAGCGTCGATGGAGGCGACCCACGGGAATAGCCAGATGATTTCTTCGAGTTCGTTCGCCCGGCTGCGTTTTGCGTCTTCGAGGTTCGGGTAGAAAGGCGAGAGATCCGTCGAGCCGATGAGTTCCATGCTCATGCTTGAAACCTCGGCAAACTCGGAAGGAATGTCGTGGTAGGCGGTGAGCGGAATCTTTGCCACTTCGAACTGCTGGAAGGAATGCCCGCTTTCGTGGAGAAGCGTGTAGATATCTCCGTCGGTCCCCGCCGCGTTCATGAAGATGAAAGGCTTGCCGCTTTCCTCGAAGCCTATCTGGTAGCCGCCGGGAGCCTTTCCGACGCGGCTGTCCGGGTCGATGAGACGCTCTTCTTTCAGGGTGCGGAAATAGGCGGATGTCTTGGGCGAGAGCCTGTCAAAAATTTGACCGACCTTTTCGATGAGTTCCGAGCCTTTTTGAAACGGCTTCAAAGGTTCGCGCGAAAGGGCGTCCGCCTTGACGTCCCACGGGCGGAGTCGTTCAAGCTTCATCGCGGAGGCTTTTTCCCGGTAGATGTCCCTCAAATGCGGAAGGACAATCTTTTCAATCGATTCGTGGAAAGTCCTGCAATCCTTGGGCGTATAGTCGAAGCGGGATTTCGCCTTGAAAATGTATTCGAGATAGTCGGAGTAGCCCGAATTTTTCGCTATCTGGATGCGGAGCTTGAAGAGCTTGTCGAATGCGGCGTCGAGGCGTTCCCTGTCTTCTAGCCTGCGGTTCGTGACAAGCTTCCACGCTTCTTCGCGGACGTTCCTGTCCGTCGAGGTGAAAAGCGCGGACATCTGCTGGAGCGTTTTCGTTTCGCCCCTGTATTGCACGCTCATCGTGCTCGTGATTTTCTGGTAGTCCTGGATGTCGGTGCTTTCTTCGGTAAAGAGCGGGATGTTCTTCGGGCTGAAGAGGGAAAGGCTCGTGCGGACGTCGCGGAAGTAGATTCCGAATTCGCTTTCGAGTTCGGAGACGCTCGGATGCGCCATCATCTTGCGTTCGAGCTTGTTTCCGTAATCTTCGCAGATCGGGTCGATTTCCTGAACGAAGTCCATGTAGGCCTTGGCGATTTTTTCGTCTTGCGTATGGCTTGTCATGGCGACGTAGCGGCGCGCGCTGGCCTCGGAAAGGACCGTCGAAAGTTCGTTCCAGCGGAGTATCCAGTCGCGGAGCGATTTCGCGTTTTGCGGAATGTCTTCCTGGAGAAGCTTCTGGTAGTATTCGGTTACCTGGGCCTTGTCGTCCGCCTTGAAATTTTCCGGAATGAATGTTCGTTTCATCATGATTCCAAATTAGCTAATTCGCCGAGAAACCAGGCTTCGTCGTGGATGGCGATGCCGAGCTTTTTCGCCTTTTCGAGCTTTGAACCGGCCGCTTCGCCGGCGAGGACCCAGGACGTCTTTTTGCTCACCGAGCTTGAAACCTTTCCGCCATTGTCTTCGATGAGCTTTTGCGCGGAACTCCGGTCGAGCGTGGGGAGCGTTCCCGTGAGAACGACCGTCTGGCCTAGGAAACGGTCCTTGACCTCTCCCTTGAATTCCGTCGGAAGTCCCGCTTCGACCAGCCGCTCGACTTCTTTTCGGAATGTTTCGTTGCGGAAAAAATCATAGACGCTTCGGGCGATGCGTTCGCCGATGTCCGGGAGAGCGGTGAGTTCTTCGAGCGTTGCCGATTCAAGTCTTTCGAGCGTCTTGAAGTGCCTCGCGAGAATGCGCGCCTTGGTGCGCCCGACGAAGCGGATGCCGATGGCGAAGAGGAAGTTTTCGAGGCTCCTGCCCTTGCTTTTTTCGATTGCCGAGAGGACGTTCGCTGCGCTTTTTTCGCCAACCCGGTCGAGGCTTTCGAGGTCTTCTTTTTTCAGACGGTAGATGTCCGAGAGGTTCCCTATCTTGTGCGCTTCGAGGAGTTCCGCGATGAGGGACGGTCCCAGGTTTTCGATGTTCATCGCTTCGCGGGAGACGAAATGTTCGAATAGCCGCTGGACGCTCGCTTTGCAGTGGAGGTTTTCGCAGCGCAGATCGACCAGCCCGTCGTTTTTCGTGAGCGGCGTTCCGCATACGGGGCAAAGCTTGGGAACTTCTACCGGGCAGGTTCCTTCGGGGCGCCTAGACAGATCGACTTCGATGATTTTCGGGATGATTTCGCCGCCCTTTTCGACGCCGACCGTATCGCCGACGCGGACGCCGAGCCGTTCGATTTCGTCGAAGTTGTGGAGCGTCGCCCGCTTGACGGTCGTTCCCGCGAGACGGACCGGTTCGAGGTTTGCGACAGGCGTGATGCGTCCCGTCCGTCCGACCTGAAAATCGATGGAAAGGACTTTTGCGTAGGCGCGTTCCGCCTTGAACTTGTAGGCGAGTGCCCAGCGCGGGCTCTTGGCGGTTGTCCCCAGTTCGCGCTGGAGTTCGAGGTCGTTCTGCTTGATGACCATGCCGTCTATAGGGTAGGGAAGCGCGTCGCGACCGGCGAGAATCTGCTCGGAAATCTTCATGATTTCTTCGGCGTTGTGGGCTATCCAGAATTCGTTCGTGTGAAATCCGAAGTATTTGAGCGCGGTCAGGTTTTCGGAATGCTTCTTGTTTCCGATGTCTTCGGGAATGTGGTAGGCGAGAAACCGCAGTTTCCGCTTGGCGCATTCCTTCGGGTCTTTAAGCTTTAGCGTTCCCGATGCCGTGTTCCGCGGATTCTGGAATCCCTGGATTCCGCGTTCTTCGAGTTCATCGTTCAAAAATTCGAAAGTCTTGAATTCCATATAGACTTCGCCGCGGACTTCTAAAAATCCCGAAGGTGCGCCGATTAGTTTGTGCGGAACATCTTCGATGGTTTTTACGTTGGCGGTTACGTCGTCGCCGACCGATCCGTTTCCCCGCGTCGCGGCCCTTACCAGAATCCCGTTTTGATAGGTGAGCGACATGCTGATTCCGTCGATTTTTCGCTCGCAGACCCATTCCTTGGCGCTTGGCACGCGTTCGGTCGCCTGCCGGATGAAATCCTCGACTTCTTCCTTCGAGTAGGCGTTCGATATGGAGAGCATCGGAATCCGGTGTTCCACTTTGGCGAAATCGTTGAGCAGGTCGTTCCCGATTTCCTGGGTGACCGAGTTTTGGGTGCGCCATTCCGGGTGGGATGCTTCGATCGCTTCGAGTTCCTTGACGCCGAAGTCGAAATCCTGGTCGCTCATCGGCGAGAAGCCTTCCTTGTAATAGGCTTCGCTTGCCGCCTTGAGCTGTTCTTGAAGTTCGCGGTAACGGGTATAGTCGTTTGAATTTTCTTGGCTCATGCGGGTAAAGATAGGAATGATTGTTTTTGCGGAATGCGCTATACGGAAGAGGTTAGCGGGATTCAGAGCTTAGTTGAGAGAGCTTAGAGCTTAGAACCGCGGACGTCTAAGTTTAGGGATTAGGGATTAGTCAGCGGACGTCTAATTCAGTGGACAGTGGTCAGAACTGCGTACATCTAAGCTTTTGGGGTGCGGTAAGCGGAACGTGGGATTTCGAAACGAACCGTTTCTGCGCACTGTCATTCCCCGGCTTGACCGGGGAATCTCGTCCGATAATGACTGTTAGCGAGCTTGCCGAGCTAAGTTCTGAACGCCTATCGACAGACAGGCGCATCCGTCGAGTGAGCCGTATCGTTTTAAGGAGCGGTTTTCTGGCATATTTCGGAAGGTTTTCGGATGATAGTCGTTTTCGTTGTGAAAATTTTGGTTAATCCGCTTTTTCCGATAAAATGAATTACTTTTGTTAGATGAAATTTAAACTTTCTTTCTTTTTGATGCTTTTTGTCTTGACGGATTTGTCTTTTGCTGTTTCCGTTTATACGTTGGATGAACAGCTTTATCAAACAAACCAAACCCTTTTGCGTTTTCGGATTGAAAATAATTCGAATGACACGGGAGCGAACGCTCGGATTGTTGCGCCAAATGCGGAAGTTGTAATCGGCCAGTCGGGGAAGCATTATTTTGGAGCAATCTATGCCAAGAAAATCGTTGTCCACCAAGACACAAAGGTAACCTGGGTTCCTTTTGAAGAAACCCGACCGATGCTTGTCGATAATTTTGTAATACCGGGTGTTCCTTTCTATGCGGTTAATTTTTTTGAGAGGGATGGTGAACGGTGAAAAAGCTTTTGTGTGGCGTTTTTGTGATTCTTGTTTTGGCGGGATGCAATTGTTTCGAATCAGAATGCTTTTCTTCTGATGAATATTTTGAATTAAGTTATATATCGTCGTCTAAGGTGGATAGCGTCGATTTCTTTTTGGATGGTCGGCATGTTTGCCATCTGGACAGTGCAATGTTTTTGGTAAAGGATTCGGCAACGGGCTTCTTTTTTTGGGAAAGGGAATGGGGAGGGGATTCTCTGATGTGGTTTGCTTTTCATTGTTTTTTGGGACGGCCCAAAGACAAAATAAATGTATCATCGGTTCATTTAAATATGAAAGTTTTTAACAAAGGAACAGAAGAGGGTATCTATGTAAATTCGACTTTTGACGGCGGTTTTGCGATTAATATAATTCCTGTGCAGGATACCGTGATTTGGTTTAGCTATATGGAGAATCCGGTAAGACCTTTTTTTTCGTACTTTAATGCGCCGGCATCTTCTAAAAGAATTGGATGTTTTAACGGTTATTGTGTCGCTTCGCTGCCGATTATGGAGGACCAGTTTTGCCATGACAAATAGAGGTGTTGGTAGGTGAAAAAGCTTTTGTGTGTCGTTTTTGTGATTCTTGCTTTGGCGGGATGTTATTGGACGGAAACGGAGTGTTTTGATATTAAAAATTTTGGGAGTGTGAATTATATATCGAATCGCGGATTATCATCGTCAAGTAAATCCATTCGCGGCTGAAAACAACAAAAAAATCCCCGGGAAACGAATCCCGGGGA
>CAKUTF010000074.1 GCA_934691725.1 uncultured Fibrobacter sp.
GGACTTGCAGATGCCCATTATGGACGGGTTCGAAGCGACAAAAGCCATCCGTCAAATGCCGGAAGAAAAAAAGAGACACGTTCCCATCATTGCCATGAGCGCCCGAGCCCTCCAGGGAGACAAGGAAAAAAGCCTGGAAGCCGGCCTAAACGCCCATATTACCAAGCCCATCGATCCGATTGAATTCTATGCGGAACTCGCCAAATGGCTCGAACAGAAAAAGGCTCCGGACAAGGACGGCTTGACAGACGAAAGCCGATTCAAGCCGATTGTTGCCACCAAGGACCCGTTTCTCGCCGCTTTCGACCGAATTCCCTATTTCGACGCGGAACTCGGACTATACCGATCTGTCGGCAGCAAGCCATTGTACCTCAAGGTGATTCGCCGTTTTGTCGATGAATTTGACGGATATATTCCCAAGATTTTCGATTCGATCCAGAATGGAAAAAAGGAATCCGCCGTCCGCATGGCCCATACGCTCAAGGGTATCGCAGGGACCATCGGCTGCACGAAATTGCAGGAAATGGCTGCAAAACTTGAATTCCAGATTTCTTCCGATGACGCCGAGCTGAAAGCAATGCCGTGGAGTAAGCTAGGCGATGTTCTCGAACAGCTGATTGAAAGAATCCGGAAAGCGATACCTCTTGCCGCTTCGGCTATCGGCGAACAGGACGACGAGCAGATTGAAGATCCTAATGCGGATCGCAAACTAGCCAAAATGCTCGAAATGATTGAACCGGCTATTCAAGACGCCGTCCCGATGGATTGCCGCATCGCTCTGAAGGCGGTAGAACGCATTAAATTCGATTCCAGGCGAAGCGACCTTCTTAAAAAGCTCAAGCAGGCTATCGACGATTTTGATTTTGAAAAAGCGCACCAAGTCGTTGTGAATCTTAAAGACATCCAGAAAATCCGCTAGCACACGACAAAGACCGTCAAGAGAACCAGCGCGACAATTCCAGCAATAACCGCGGATACCATTTTTGAAATCCTTTTCGGCGAGCCAAATTCATTTTCCAAAATTTCATCGTAATCGGGCATCTCCAGGTCAGCTGTTTCCGCGCCTTCCGACCAGCCGGTTTGCGCATCGCTTCCGCACTCCCTGCAGCTAAGAGCCTTGTCGGATATTTCCGCTCCGCAATGAGGACAAGTTTTCATCTTCTAGGATCTCAAAAAAAAGATCTCGCACAAAAATGTACGAGACCCAAAGGAACAAATACCAGGCGTTATTACTTGGCAAACGGAAGACGGTCTGCGGAACCGAGAACTTCACGGTTCTTGCGGGCGTACATCTTCTTGAGTTCGTCACGGGCCGGTCCGAGATACTTGCGCGGATCGAATTCGCTCGGGGATTCGACGAAGACCTTGCGGATAGCGGCGGTCATCGCGAGACGGCCATCGGAGTCGATGTTGATCTTGCAGACGGCGGATTTCGCAGCCTTGCGGAGCTGTTCTTCGGGAATGCCGACGGAATCAGGAATCTTTCCGCCGTACTTTTCGATTTCGCGGACATACTCCTGCGGAACGGAAGAGGAACCGTGGAGAACGATGGGGAAGCCCGGGAGCTTCTTTTCGATTTCGGCGAGGACGTCGAAAGCGAGCGGGGGAGGAATGAGGACGCCGTCCGCATTCCGCGTACACTGTTCCGGCTTGAACTTGCAACGGCCGTGGCTGGTTCCGATCGAAATGGCGAGAGAATCGACTCCGGTCTTGCTAGTGAAGTCGATGACTTCTTCCGGACGGGTGTAGTGGGATTCTTCGGCGGAAACTTCGTCTTCGACGCCGGCGAGAACTCCGAGTTCACCTTCGACGGTGACATAATCCTTCTGGGCGTGGGCGTAATCGCAAACCTTCTTGGTCAGCGCGACGTTTTCGTCGTAGGGAAGGGAGGAGCCGTCGATCATCACGGAAGAGAAGCCCATGTCGATGCAGGACTTGCAGAGTTCGAAAGAGTTTCCGTGGTCGAGGTGGAGGCAGATCTGCGGTTCGGCTAGTCCGAGTTCCTTGGCGTATTCGACCGCACCCTGGGCCATGTAGCGCAGAAGGGTCTGGTTTGCATACTTGCGGGCACCCGAGGAAACCTGGAGGATAACCGGGGACTTGGTTTCAACGCAAGCCTGGATAATCGCCTGCATCTGTTCCATGTTGTTGAAGTTGTACGCCGGAACCGCGTAATGATTCTTCATCGCGTCCGCAAACATTTCCTTGGTATTGACCAAACCGAGGGCCTTATAGGAAACTGCCATTTTTTACCTCTTGAGTTGTGAATGCGGTTTTTCCCGCATTCGTTTACTGCGTATAATGTAGAAAAATCATCGGGCGCAGAGACGCCTAAGAGGATTTTTTTTGAGAAAGCGTTCCCAGCCGCAAAAGGAAGCGTTCTAGGAAACAACAGCCTGTTTCAAAATGAAACCTGTGAAAAAAAATAGAAGGTTTCTTTCCCTTTCGGCGTTTTTTTTTGATGGCACGCTTTTTGCTTTGAACTATGCGGTTAAAATACCTGCCGACTTCGGCAAGGAGGTTTAAATGTCTGAATTTTCAAATGAATCCGAAAAGGTGCTAGCCAAAGCCCAGGAGTTGATGGACAAGAAATCCCATTCCTACCTAGGCGTGGTTCACTTGGCCTATGGGCTTCTCGAAGCGCCGGACGCAAGGCTGAAAAATCTGTTTCGGGCCAAGAAGGCTAACATCAAGGAAATGGAAGGAAAGCTCGCACCGTTTCTGGATTCCGTCCCGAAACTGGTCGGCGTAAACCCGGATGCGGGACGTCCCGATGAAGATCTGTCGCGCGTTCTTCGGGCGGCTATTCAGGCGGGTCGGCAAACGTCCCAGGCGGCAAGCCCGAGCAACATGCTTATCGCGCTGATGCGTTTTGCCGAAGAACGCCGTGTGGCGAAAATCTTTGAAGATGCGCTCGGAAGTGCGGAAGTCGTAGAAACATGGCTTTCCGATCCGATGAGCGCCGCAGCAGTCGCCGAGGAAGAATCCCCACTCAAGCTATACGGACGGGAACTCGTTTCCCTCGCCGAAGAAGGAAAGCTCGATCCGGTCATCGGGCGCGAGGAAGAAATTCGCCGAGTGATCCTAATCCTTTCGAGAAAAACGAAGAACAACCCGGTACTGGTCGGCGAACCCGGCGTCGGAAAAACGGCTATTGTGGAAGGCCTTGCGATGCGAATCTACAAGGGCGACGTCCCCGACGCGCTGAAAGGGAAAAAACTCTTTTCGCTCGACCTGTCGGCTTTGATGGCCGGTGCGAAATACCGCGGAGATTTCGAAGAACGTCTGAAGAACGTTTTGAACGCCCTGGAGGAAGACGGAAATACCCTTCTCTTTATCGACGAACTGCACACGATTGTCGGTGCGGGAAAGACGGAAGGCAGCATGGACCTTGGAAACATGCTGAAACCGAAACTCGCCCGCGGAGAACTCCACTGTATCGGTGCGACGACAACGCAGGAGTACCGCCGCTACATCGAAAAGGATGCGGCTCTCGAACGGCGTTTCCAGCCGGTGGCGGTTACGGAGCCGACCCAGGACGAGGCAATCTCCATTTTGAGAGGCGTGAAAGAAAGCTTTGAAACGCATCACGGCGTCCGGATTCACGACGATGCGCTCGTCGCGGCCGTCAAGCTTTCTAGCCGCTATATTGCGGACCGTTTTCTTCCCGACAAGGCGATAGACCTGATCGATGAAGCGGCGAGCATGGTAAAGACCCAGCTCGATACGGTTCCCGAAGCGCTAGACGATTTGCAGCGCAAGGAATTGCAGCTGAAAATCGAAGAGAAGGCTCTAGCCAAGGAAAGCGATGACAAGAGCAAGAAACGCCTAGCGGAACTCAAGGATGAGCTTTCGACGACATCCGCAGCGGTATCCGCAATGCAGTCGAAATGGCAGGAACGCCGCGCTAAGTTCAACGAGTTGAAAACCGCCAAGGAGCGTCTCCACAAGGCGCACGAGGAAATGGAGCAGGCGGAAGCCCGCTATGACTTGAACCGTGCTGCGGAGCTCAAGTACAACACGATTGTCAAGCTTGAAAAGGAAGTCGCCGACTTAGAAGAAAAAGCTCGCAAGGAATCCGAAAACGGCGAGCTGACCGAGGAAGTGACCGAAGAAACGGTTTCCCAGGTGGTAAGCCGCTGGACAGGCATTCCGGTAACGCGCCTTCGCGAAACGGAACGCGCCAAACTTCTGCATCTCGATGAGCGTCTGCACAGGCGGGTTATCGGGCAGGATGCCGCCGTGTCTGCTGTCGCTGAAGCGATTTTGCGGAATCGGAGCGGTCTTTCCCGGGAAAACGCCCCGGTGGGAAGCTTCCTTTTCCTCGGGCCTACGGGTGTCGGAAAAACGGAACTCGCCAAGGCGCTTGCCGAGGAACTTTTCGACAGCGAAAGCGCCATGATTCGAATTGACATGAGCGAATACATGGAAAAGCATTCCGTGTCCCGCCTGATCGGCGCGCCTCCGGGATACGTCGGTTACGAGGAAGGCGGACAACTGACGGAAGCCGTTCGGACCAAGCCTTATTCCGTGGTGCTTCTCGACGAAGTGGAAAAAGCGCATCCCGATGTGTTTAACGCGCTTCTGCAGGTTCTTGACGACGGTCGATTGACAGACGGCAAGGGCCGCACGGTGAACTTCAAGAACACGCTCATCCTGATGACTTCGAACCTCGGATCGGACCTGTTCGCCGCAGATCCGAAAAAGGAAGTCACGCTAGATGACGTGATGCCTCGCCTCAAGGGATTTTTCCGTCCCGAGTTTCTGAACCGGCTCGACGAAGTTCTCGTATTCAAGAGTCTTTCGAAGGAACAGATTTTCTCGATTGCGAAACTCAAGTTCGACGACCTCTCGAAACGTGCCGCTCGCGAAGGCTATATCGTCAAGGCGTCGGATGCGGCGCTTCGGGCGATTGCGGACAAATCCTACAGCCCGGAATTCGGTGCGCGTCCCATCCAGAGGTTCCTCGAACGCGAAGTGGAACGGAAACTGTCCCATGCGATTATCGCGGGAGATATCAAACCGGATGTTCCTTGCACGGTCGATTACAAAGACGAAAATTTCGTCATCGGATAAACAGGAAAACGAAAGGGCAAGCAAAAATGCTTGCCCTTTTGTGTTTCTTAAAAACCACCGGCTAGGCCGGTGGTCCGGTTTAGCCTTCTGGCGTTGCGCCCCCGACAAACAGGGAATCCCTTGGCTA
>CAKUTF010000075.1 GCA_934691725.1 uncultured Fibrobacter sp.
AAGCAGCAACATTTCTGTCACTGCTCTTCACCGTTTTATTCCGCAGCCTGCGTCGGGTCGCTCCTCAGCGTTGCCCTCTTTGGCTGCAAATTTAGTATGTCAATATTTTGGCGATTATTGCGTTTACACGGTTTGATTTTCAGAACCTACTGCAAATAACTATGTCATAGTATTTCGAGTATTGAGCCTTGCAGTAGTCAGGCAGGGAATCACTCCAGGGCAGCAGCTCAGTCAGCGATTCTTCCGAGGAATTTTTTCCTGACGCAGGCAATGTCGTCAGAAGATACAGCAGATACCCATATACATCAAGATTGTTCCTCTTAGCAGTTTCGATTATTGTCATGGCCGCCGCACTTGCCTCTGCACCCTTTTCAGTGTCGGAAAACAAGAAATTCTTCCTGTCAATAACAAACGGCTTCACCGTTCTCTCCGCAAGGTTGTTGGTCATCTCAACAATTGGATAATCAAGAAACACCATAAGCTCTTTTTTCTGACTTTTTGCAAAAGTATACCGCCCGACTATCAAAATCAACGATAATCCGAGCGGCTTTATTTTTTGCACTACTTCTCTCCAACCTCAACCTTAAACTTCCCCCTGCTCCAAAGCCACATTGGCGTATGCACATCAATCGGCACTAAATCCGTTCCTTTCAGAATGTCACTCCATCGCTGTGCAACAACAGTCTGAACATTCGACTGCTCTGCTTCCTCTGCGGTTATAACGTCAAGCTTCACACTTGCCTGAATGATATGGGTATCGGGTGCAACTGTGATATTTCCTCGGTCTGTGAATTTCACATCCGTATATTGTTCCATAACATAAAGCCAGTAGTTGCAGATTTTATTGCCGCCAAGATATGGGAATTTCTTTTTGTTTTCTGCGATATACTTTTTAATCTCTGCCACAGAATAATTATTCTTCCGAAACAATTCTCTGATGTCGCCGCTAAATTCAGTTTCAATGGTCTGACAAATCGTTTTCCAGATAATCGGCTGTTTGTTTGGTTGTAATGCTACCTTGTATTTTAGCAACAGGTCACGCAATTTCTCATCAGACATATCCGCAACAGCTTTTGTATCAAATATACAGCGTGTTTCGGTATCCGCATATGATTTATTCGCACACTCCCAGAGGGTATATGAATTTCTCTTATAATTCAGCGCCATAGGCAGAGTGAAATATATGTAGTTTTCCTTTGAGCCTTTATCAAGGGCAGGATTTTCGTCCTCGGGCATTTTCTCTCCGCCAAGCTTTCCTTCGTGATATGCGATGAGGAGAGCTTGCACCTTGTCAATAATATTTCTTTCAGCCATTACATCTTCTCCAAAACCTCAATCATTTCTCTCCAATCGTAAATATGCAGGTGTTCAAAATCTATATTCATTTCCGCATTGTCACGGACAGAAAGATTCTCTTCTGCGGTTGAGCCTTCATACAAAACAGGTAACATTCCTACGCTATGCGCGCCGTTTACATCAGCGTATATACTGTCACCGCAAAACCACACCTTATCCGCTGAAAGTCCTGCTTTCAACAACGCAATTTCAAATAAGCGTTTATCGGGTTTTCGTACCATATAGTCACAGGAAGATATTATAAACTCAAACTGATTGTTGGGAAGTAATCTGTCAAAGCGTTCTTTTACTGCTTCGCCTGACCAAGCATTGTTGCTGATTGCTGCAGTACGAATGCCTGCCCCATTAAGATAATCTATCATTTCATCCGCATACGGCATAATTGCTCCTTGTGAAGCGGCTGTCCAGAAAACTATTTCGTGCTCCAAAGGGGTTAATGAAAATTCTATGCCCAAATGTTCAAAAGCAAGACAGTTTCCGACTTTCGCCGAAATATCATATCTGAAAGCTTTTCTTACACTTTCAATTTCTCCAAATACTCTTTGCACTTCACTGCGAATGTCTTCAAGCGTGCAGTTGTTCGGATTTTTCACTATGTATTTCATAAGCTCGGCGTTGCCTCTGTCAGAGTTCCAATCGGGCTCACGAAGAAGTGTATCTCCATAATCAAAAATAATCATTTCGGGTTTGGTCATAGCAACACCTCATTTTGAAAGCTATCACTTATATAGTCGCAGATTTTGGGCGGAGGTTTGGTGGATTATTTTATCGAATCGTAAAACCCGTCTTATGAAAAGCATTTTTGGAGATTTACATTTACAAAATACAGTCATTATCAGGATTCGTCATCTTCATAATTCTCATACCCATCACGAATACGGTCGATTTTTACTTTCAATAAGTTGTTATCCCAATCAACCCGATATTTTCTGTATCCCATTCGGGAACATCGTCAAAACCGCTGCCGGAATAGTAAATCTCTGAATGTCCGTTTTCATCGTATGTTTTTCATAAGTCATAAAAAGTGCTCCCTTCCTTGATTTTACGGGCTTTTAAGGTACTCTTATTATACCACAAAAGCCCCGATTTTCAAGAAAAAGAGCGTATTTTACTGTATGCTTTTTGTAAATATTCTGCTGTTTTTTTTAGCAGATATCTATTCTGCCGTCAACCTTTTTTATTGCATTCGGCTGGTCGACGGAAAGTCCCTGCATAAGCCATATGAATTCCTCTCGTGTAAGATTCCTGACCTCGTCTTCGTTATTTGGCCATCTGAATCTTCCATTCTCGACCACCTTATACAGAAGGATAAATCCGTCGTCCTCCCAGTACAAGGCTTTAAGGCGGTTTCTTCTTCGTCCGCAGAAAAGAAACAGGCTGTCCGAGAACAGATCAAGATTAAACTGCTCCCGTATTATCGCTGCCAGACCACTTATTGATTTTCTCATATCTGTGTGACCGCAGACGATGTAGATGTTTGATACTTTTATGTCCTTCAGCATTGTTTCAGACCTCTGAGTATTGCTGTGATAATACGTTCATCAGCATTGCAAGGGATTTCTATTTCGATATCGTTTTTGCGAATGGAAATTTTCTCAGCGTTCATCGGAATCTCCGATGAAGAGTTTTCTTTGTGAAATACAGCATTATCTGACAGTTCCGTTGAAATACTTAAAGGAACTATTTTTTGAAGCTCCGGCTGCTGCGAAAGAAGTTCTTCCCGAACTTTTTTAATCGGGTGTAATATGTGCTTAATTTGATTCCGTTGCTGCTGCACCATTTTGTTACCGTTTGCCCGCTGTCCTGACATTCCTGTATCTGCTCCCTCCATTCTCTGTGCCTGAGTTCTGCTTTTATTGCTCTGATTGCTGACATTTGCTTCAGCTCCTTTCGGAGCTTATTTTACCACTTTTCTCTGCCGTTGGTAAGTTGTGGGTGGGGTTGGCGGGTACTACACATTCATTGGTGACATGAAGTTCGAGCTTTTCAATTATTTCATCAATCGTAATATCAGGACGTTCCTGTATAGCTTCATCAATAGCTTTTAAATTCTCATTGTTCAGTGCCGGTTTTCTGCCTCGCTGACTTGTTCTGAGCGCTACCGACCCGGTTGCTTTTTTCTGTCTTTCAAGACGGCAGACAGTACTTCTGTCTACGCCAAAACATTTTGCAACTTCTTTTGCGCATTGTGTGTTTCTTCATATGCCTTTACCATTAATTCTCTTGCTTCGTTATGCAGCATTTTTATCACCCTCTGCCACTATTATACCACTCTTGTCAATCACTAAGCAATATTTTGTTGGATTGCTATAAATAGCTTTTTCCGACTCTGACAAAACCATCTGCTGCATATGCTCCTTCAAGTTCGGAAATCTTTCCGTAAAAATCAAAAGATTTATTATCACCATCAAAAACATGAACGATTATCGTTCTTACATATACTTCAAAATACTGAATATTGGATAATCGTGCCGAGAATGCCTTATTTACGTTATTATACACAAACATTTTGTGCTTTAGCCTGTACTCGTTAAACAGCGATTCCAACTGCTCCTTGTACATATTGGAAGGCTGCTGTAATATGTATCGCTCTGCTTTGACCTCATATCCTTGAACTGCAAAGCTTTCATAGCTTGTAAGAAAGGCAATTACTGCACTGCGGTCGGATTTACGAATTTCACGAGCAGTATCCAACCCATTAATTCCGGTCATTTCAATATCAAGGATTACGATGTCAAATTTTTGCTCTTTATGCGTTTCTAAAAGGTTTTCTCCCGATGTGAATTCCGTAAGTTCATAATCAGCTTCGTTAAGTATTTCGGATATTTCCCTTCGGAATTTTCTTAGAAAAGCTTTTTCATCATCGCAAATCGCAATTCTCATTATATCACCGCCATAGAATACATTTTGTCTGTAAATATATTACACCATTTTGGCAATTAAGTCAACCATTCATATGGTTTTGTATAACATATAAAGAAGACATAAAAAGCTCTTTGAATAAACAAAAGCAAGCACTATGGATTTAGAATAAAACGTAGAGCTTGCTTTTAGTTTCAAATAAACGTAAAATATCGGATTTATTGCTTTTTCAATATATTACGGCTTGTTCGGTTGTTTTTCTTGAAATGTTCCGTATAAATTGTTCCTCCGATATGGAACAGCGTCACGGACGAATTATCCGACAGGGTAATACGAACACCAAGGTCGATATATACAGATATACCACAGATAAGACCTTTGATGCATATTTGTATCAGATGCTCGAAAATAAGCAGAAGTTCATCAGTCAGATTATGACAGATAAGTCTCCCGTTCGTTCTTGTGATGATGTGGACGAGATTGCAATTGATTACGCAGAAGTAAAGGCACTCTGCGCAGGCAATCCCCTTATCAAGGAAAAAATTGATCTTGAGACTGAAATAACTAAGCTTAATGTATTAAAGTCCTCTTTCCT
>CAKUTF010000076.1 GCA_934691725.1 uncultured Fibrobacter sp.
CCCGCACCGGGATGATTGCAGGAAACCCCGTAGGACATGTAGCCGTTGTCAAGACCGAGCCAGAGGGAATCCTTCGGGAGTTCGCAGGCAAATCCAGCGGGAACGGTCAACGCCCGGGCCACGGCGGAAACCCGGATTCCGCTTCCCTTTCCAGCCGTATCGCCGAGCGGCTCAAGGAATATGTATGCGGTATCGATTCCCGAAGAACGCCTCGGGAGAGTCACATGGGCAAAGCCTTTTTCGTCTAGCGAGTAGTCAAGCCGTTTCGAGGGCGTCGCATCCCCATTGTCGTTCCAGAGCGAATCGTCATCGACATACAAATCAAACTCCGCTGTTCCCCGGATATTCAACGTCCGCTCCGAAACCCGGGCAACTTCCGGCAAGACTTCGATTCCCGTTTCGGGAATTTCCGCATCGGAAGGCAGCGCGGCAAACACGGAAAAAGTCCTCGTCTCCGCGGATATCAGCAGGTATTCCCACTTGCCCCCACCCGGATAGCAGCCGTCGGAATCCCACGCTCCGCATGTCGCCGCTTCTGCAGACGCGCCAGGGACGGCGGCGCTTCCGTCCGCTTTCAGGTAGCCGTATAGCGCATGTTCCAGCGGCACGAACTTTTTCTTTTCGAAGTCGATTTTGTAGAGCCTGATCGTCTGCGGCGTGACATTTCGGGCTTCCATTTCCACGCGGGAAATCCGCATCTGGATGCGCGGAAGCCTTGTCGAATCCTTAAACGCCATCGACGGCAAAACCTCCATGACGGGACCCGAGAGCGGCATGCCGCCAAAGACTTCGAACGGGTAATCGTCCGCCTCGGCGGTCCGAACCGTCACATCCTGGCGCTTTTCCATGGAATTTGCCGGGAACGAGACGGACAGGTCGCCGAACAGCGAACGAACGGAACTTTCCCTCTCCGCCTTGACATCCGCACCGACATAAAGATCGTAATCGCTGTAATAGAGGTTCCCGCCTTCGCCCCACGAAAGCAGGAACTGCGTATTTCCCTGGAGCCGGTTCACGTCGAACCAGGCGAGCCTCTGGAAACCCGAACGCTCCGCGACCGTATCCATGACGGTATAGTACACGCCGCCTTTCAGATAGGACAGACGATACTTCTCGCCCGATTTGAGGTTCGCCGAAAGTTCCACCAGCTCCTTCGGGCGCGCGACCCGAATATCCTTCGCCGCCTTGAAGCGAATGACCCGATCCTTTCCGTCCCTTTCCCCGGAGACGGTAAAATGCGAATGCTCCGAAGAATCGAGATGCAAGAGCGAGACGCTGTCCGCCAAGGGATCCTTCATCCAGGAATTGAAATTCCGGAAAAAATGCTTCATCGGCAGGGAAACGGGCTTCGTCCGGGAAGGCACACGGCGAACGCTGTCCTCGGATTCCCGGTAGATGCGTCCTTTCACAAGCGTATCCTTCGCCGGGACCAAAAGCTTCGTGGAATCCTCGCTGAACGTTCCATATGCGGAATCGCCGAGGCGCAAATCGAAACTCGAAAGCGTGATGCCGTCAAAAGCCGGCGCGTTCCTGATTTTCGATACGGTATCTAGCGGGATGTAAAAGCACCCGTTTTCGTAATCGGCGGATTTCGGCCTTAGCTGTAAATCGGACAAGGCGGCATGGGACGCCCCGACGGAATCCCGGAAATAAAACCAGGTGGGAATCGGCGCCCGCGCAGGCGAATTCACGACATTTCGGATGAAACCGTTTTCGGTGTAGAGGTTCAGCCAGTCCGCATCCGTAAAGTCGTGCAGATAATGGTGCAGCTTCGATCCGCCTTCGTAGTATTTGTAACAGCCGGCGGAACCGTTCCCGTATCCTACCGATTCTCCGCAAGGCTTGCCCGATGCCGCGACTTCCGAACGCCAGCCGGAATCGTTCGGGAAAGAAACCTCCACCGGATGCCCCGTGTTCCACTTCTTGTTCCGCCCGACAAAGAAAGCCGCGCTCCCGTGCGCAAACAAGGGGGTCCGTACGGAATCTCCGAGGCTTGTCAGGGACACCTGGCAGCGGGGAGCGTTGCCGTAGGCGGCGTCAAGATTTGTCGTCGCCGAATAATCGCAGGCGGGGCTGCTTTCCAAAGCCGTCCCCAATGCCTGCACCAGAAAATAGTCGTCCGGATTTTTCGGGCCGTAGAACTTCATGTCGAAATAGGACGGGGACATGTGCGACGGATTTTCATCGGCGAAAAGGAAGATGTTCTTCCCGCCGGAGAGAACGTCCGCCGGAAGGAACGGCAGATACTGCATCTCGTAAGGCGTGAGAAGCCCGTAGGACTTGTCGCACTTCCAGCCGGTCCCGTCGAAATACGACCCGAGGAAGGATGTCCCGCAGCTGCCCGAGAGCGCAGCCCAGTAGCCGTCCGAACCCGCCCCGAAAACCGTCTTGTTCGCATGGTCGAAACGAATCGTCCGGTTGACCAGGTTGTCCATGCCGAAAGGCGCGTCCCAGTAGGAGTCGGGGATGGTCAGGACAATGTCAAAATAGACATAGCGATACCGTTTTCTGTCCGGCGCATGTGAATTAAGACTTTCCTTTACGGAGTAGAAATTCCCTTTTTCTTTGCCGACCATTTTTATCGTAAAAAGATTAGCGTTCGGATTGTAGCCTTCCGTCGTTCCGGAATCCCCGTAGGTGCAAAATTTCTTGGGGAGATTTTCTTCCAACAGGACACGGCAGTTTTCATCCAGCCAATTTTGCGGATATAAATAATCCTGTACCGTCGCATCCGGTAAAGGCAAGGTAAATCCTTGGCTATTCGAAGTCACTTTCGACAAGGACCAAACATGGAATGGACTGGAAAGGGCTTTTTCAAACCTTTCCTTGCTGTTGACAGAATCGATATTCTGGTCGCCTAAGAATTGATTCCAACCCGACATCGTAAAGACAACCATATCCAGATAATTGTCCGCATACCTGTCGTCATCATACCCAAAATCATGATCGTCCTCGTTGGCAAGCTTATGGATAGTCAAAGTCCGGGAGCGAACACCGGACAAGAACGTCAATGTGTCCGTGTATATTTTTTCTAAAGACCTGTTCCCCTCTTCCGAACAGCCAAATATTCCCCACCCTGCGCCACAATCAATATATTCGATATTCGTGTGCAGCCGTCTCAGCACAACCAAGTCCAGCCGTTCCCGGTGCCGCTTGATGGCGAGGCTGAACCGTTCGGGAGCGTAGCCGTAGATTTTCTGCGTCCCGGAAACGTCCATGTCGAGCGAGACGCCTTGCCGCTTTTCCCTCGGGAGATATTTCGCGGCGATGTCCGCCCGGACGAGATAGTCGGGGACCGGAACGTAGCGGTGCCTGCCTTCATCGTCAAACGCCTCGGCGACGACCAGGTTCACCGCGTTCGAAGAATCCCGGAGCATTTTTCGCAGGGAAACGTCGAAGCTTGCCGACCTGGATTTTTTGCGCGCCTTCTCGCCAGCATCGCTTGCCGAAAGGACCGCCCGGTAGGTTCCCGGCTTCACGGGGATTCCCGCGGAATCCGTCGCGTCCCAAAGGACCGAGTAGGCTGTCCGCCCGGAACTGGCGCGCGTATAGGCGGAATCGAGCAGCCTTTTTACCGGGTTCCCCTTTGAATCCGTAATCTCCGCCGTCACCCAGGCATCCCGGTATAAAATCCCATACGGAATGTTCAGGGTTCCGAGCGTGTACAGCATTTTCTCGCCGGGGCCGGACGTCGCCGTGTCGGAAGCGCTTTCCACAATGTAAAACTCTGGAATTTCCGGGAGGGATATTTCCATTTCGGGCAGGGTCAGAAGCACGGTCGTATCTTTCAAGATGACCTGGGGATTCGCCGTCGTATTTTGCACGACTTCGATATGCAGGGTCGCGTTTCCCTCCGCGGGGTAGGATTTTGTCGAAGTGGTTCCGTCCCAGACAAAATGCAGCCCGTAGGCATCGGGAGAAACCGTCCATCCTGTCGTCCACGGGTTTACCGCCGAAGAAATTTCCGCCCCCATAAAGGCGAAGCCGCTTTCCGAACCCGCCCCGAAGTAAACCGGCAGGGATTCGTCACCCGCAAGATTCAAGAGGCCGACGTGAAACGCTTTCGACGCGCGCATCGCGACATGCCCGCTCTCGCCGAAAAGGAGCATCGCACTGTCCGCTGCGGAAAGCGGTTTCCATACCGGGTAAGCGGAAAGGCTCGCTTCCACTTGCGAAAATACCGGCGACGCGTTCGACATGCCGCCGCGGACCGAGCAGCCACTCGAAGCGTTCCCCCGCCCGTCAAAGGCGAGGCAAGCCTCCCCGAAACCTTTTGAATCATAGCTTACGGCAACGGTATCCGCCGCAGGGAGGCCTTTCCATCGCAGATGGTAGAGGCCGTCCCGCTCGTAGAACCAGACGCCCCTTTCCGCTGCCGTATCTGCCGGTTCCCCGTAAAACGGACTTGCGAACGCCCGCTCCGACGTCCTGTCGAAAATGCCCGCGCCTTTCGAATCCTCGGCATGGACGCGCAAGAAGTAGTCCCCGTCAAAGCTCCCGGCAAGGCGGAGCGACACGTCCAGCGA
>CAKUTF010000077.1 GCA_934691725.1 uncultured Fibrobacter sp.
TCGGGTACGGCTTGCGCCTCTGCCTTGCTTCTTTCATGACGTTATTATAGCATATTCTCGCTATGAAAACAAGCTCTCAATCAAGGATTACGAGTCGGAGACTTGAGAGAACTGACCTATGCTCCGGGCTATGTTTTCACCTTAGGCGTAATCCTTAAATATAATATCTAGCGGTTTAACTATTGAACCTCGATGCAAAAATTTTGTGTCGAACAATATCCTTAAATCCCCAAAACCCGCACAACCGCAAACAAGATTATCCCGGAATAGACGCCGCCGAGAAGGTCGTCCGCCATCACGCCCCAGGCTCCCGGCAAGCGTTCCAGGCGATGGATTCCCAAAGGCTTTAAAATGTCAAAGAACCGGAACAGGGCAAAGGCTACCCCGAGAAGCCACGGATGTTCGGCAACGGATTCCGAAGAAACCAGGGCGAGCGCCATCCACATTCCGCAGACCTCGTCGATGACAATCCAGCCCGGATCCTCGATTCCCGTATCGCGCATCGCCTTTTTCACAAAGGGAACCGCCCCGAAAAAAACGACGAGCGAAGCCAGGAAAAAGAAACCGTAAGCGTCAAAGCTTTTGAGCGTTCCTATTTCCCGGCATTCGTAGCGGAGCGGCCAAAAATTTGCGCTTAGGAGAGCGAGCGGATAGGCGAGAGCCGCAGCGGCAAGGCTTCCACAGGTTCCGGGCATTTTCGGGAGCATTCCCGACCCGAAAAAGGTTACGACAAGCTTCGAAAGGAAATCGGTTTTCCGCCACGCTCCGCGCTCTTCCCGCTTGCCGTACTTCGCCTGCATCTCTTCGCGGTTCATCCGAGCTGGGACTCCCGATAATCAAAGCCGAACGCGCGCCGGGACACGGAAAGAATCGGCGGCATCTGGATGCGCTTGGCGAGGGCGATTCCCCGGTAGCGCTTCCACCAGCGTTCCATGTCCGAAAGGATTTCCGCATCGGTGCGGAATTTTCCCCGCAAGAAAGCCTCATCGACTCCGAGCGTTTCGCAATACACGGAAAAACCTTTCGAAAGAAGTTTTTCCGAATCGGACAGGGCGTTTCTCTGCCAGCGTTCCATCCAAAAGGCAAACAGCCTGTCGTGATACGGATAGATGATCGGGTCGCCCTTGCCTTCATCGACATTTTGCGCATCGGAGAGTTCCGCACTCGCCGGGATGTCGATTGACGCCTGCGGGATGACGGTCCGCTCCGCGTTGATTTCCCGGGCAAGTTCATAGACCTGCGTTTTCCAGAGATCGCCCAGTGCACAAAGTACGCCCGACGTGTCGCCGTAGAGCGTGCAGTACCCGACCGTAATTTCGCTCTTGTTGCCGTTGCATGTGAATCCCGCCCCGACAACGCTCGCAATCGTCGCGAGGAAAGCCGCACTCCGCAAGCGGGCCTGCAGATTTTCGTAGTGGATTCCTTCGACGCGCATTTCGACTGGATTTCTTTCAAACGAATCCTTCGACAGGCTTTCGCACAGAGCCTTCGCCACGTCCTCGATCGGAGCGACCATGTAGGGAGATCCCAGATTTTCCGCCAAGTCCTTCGCCGCGTTCTGCGTTGTCCGGGAGTTGAACCGCGTCGGCATGTTCACCAAAAAGACGTTTTCGCTTCCCAAGGCTTCCGCATAGAGAACCGCACTGACCGCGCTATCGATTCCGCCGGACGCTCCGATGACAACCTTGCGAATTCCGAAGCGTGCGAGGTTCTTCCGAATCATATAGACCAGCGCTTCCCTGACCTCGGCGATTCCCGTTTTCCGCGGAGCCTCAACTTCATCGACCGAAATTTTCCCGGATTCAACCGTCACAAGCGTCGCATGTTCTTCAAAAATCGGCAGGGAAAAAACGCTCTTCCCCGAAGCGTCATAAACACTGGAATCCCCTTCAAACGCATAGATGTTCTTGCCGTTGTTCTGGGAACCGACCGCATTGACATAGAGAAGAGGAGTTTTCGCGTTCGAAGCGTGCGCTCCAAAAACGCGGTTCCGCGCCTTTTCCTTTCCTTGCGTATAAGGCGAACAGGAGATGTTGACGAGCAGATCGCCGGACGACATTTTCTGTCGCAGAATTTCAAACGGCTTGATTTTGTAGAGCGAATCCCAGCCGTCTTCGCAAATCGTTATCCCGAGCCGGATTCCGCCAACCGTCAAAGGTTCCAAGATTTCCGCAACCGGAACGCCAGCCGTCTGCGCAAGCTTTCGAAGGTCCGAAAAATAACGCGGTTCTTCAAACTCCCGGTAGCTCGGGAGCAGCGTTTTCGGCAAGAATTTTTTCTGGATGCCGCCCGCATGGACAAGCGTACGGAACCCGCCTTTCGAAGCGTAGAACGCCGCATTGTAAAGAAGCGACCGTCCGTTTTCACCGTTTTCCTCTTCCTTCGCCACGCTTCCGAAAAGGATGTCGATTTCGCTTGACAACGCCCGAATTGACTCGTTAACTTGTATGCACCTTTCGACAAAGCTCGCTTCTTCCCACAAGTCCGCAAGCAGGTAGCCCGACACGCACATCTCCGGGAAAACGACCAGGTCCGCATTCCTTCGGACACCCTCCTCGACAAATCTTTTCATCGTGGAAAAATTCTTTTCCGGGTTTCCGGGAACAACTTCCATCTGCGCCATCAAAATTTTCATCTTACATCCATCCGCGATCGGAAGTTCCCGAAATGCCGCGAACCTTTAAGTCAAAGTCGTCGGGGTTTGTCGCAGCGGCAAGCGCCACTTCGTAAGTGATCAGCTGCTTGGAATAAAGGTCTAGAAGCGCCTGGTCAAATGTCTGGCTGTGATACTGCAAATGGCCTTCGGCAATCGCCTGTTCCACGAGCCCCGTCTTGTCCTTGTCGATGATATATTCGCGAATCGCGGCGGTGTTGATCATGATTTCCGCTGCGGGAACGCGACCCGAACCGTCTGCCGTCGGAAGCAGGCGCAAGCTGATGATTCCCGCGAGACATTCCCCGAGAAGCAGCCGGATTTCATCGTGCTGGTGAGGCGGATACATCGAAAGGACGCGCGCAATCGTCTCCGTCGCATTCGTCGTATGGATGGTGGCAAAGACCATGTGACCGGTATCGGCTGCGGTGAGAGCGATTTGCATCGTCTCCAAGTCGCGGATTTCGCCGACGAGAAGGACGTCCGGATCCTGGCGAAGCGCAGCCCGGAGAGCGTTCGCGTAAGAATTCGTATCCACGCCGATTTCACGCTGAGAAACAATCGACTTCCGGTCCGTGTGCAAATATTCGACCGGATCTTCCACCGTGATGATATTGTCCGAAACCGTATCGTTCAAGTGGTCGATCATTGAAGCGAGACAGGTCGATTTTCCGGAACCCGTCGTCCCGGTCACCAGGACAAGTCCGCGCTTTCGTTCCGCCAGTTCCAGAATGACCGGCGGGAGCTTCAACTCTTCGAACTTCGGAATATTCGCCTTGATATGGCGAATCACCATCGCCGACGAACCGCGCTGCCGAAAAACGTTCACGCGAAACCGCCCCATGTCCCGAGCCCCTATGGCAAAGTCACACTCCTTTTCTGTTTCAAAGCGGTGCATCTGGTCGCGGTTCATCATTTCGACCAGAAATTCATCCATCGTCGCCGCATCGATCGGTATATCGACAAGGCGGGTCAATTTTCCGTTGATGCGGTAAATGGGCGGAACGCCCACACGGATATGCAAGTCCGAAGCTTTCTTCTGGGCCATCAGGCGCAAAAGCTGTTCAATTCTCACTGTTGCCATGGATCGCTCCGAGCGTTACGCAAGCGCTAGTTTTCTTTTTTGTCGTCGCGGATTTTTTCGATTTCCGAAAGGCGGGTTTTCAAAGCGTCATCTCCCGGAGACTTGCGGAGCAAATCCTTGTAGATTTTTATCGCTTCGTCATACACGCCCTGTTCAAAATAAATTTCCGCAAGGGTCCGCGTACTGGTTGTCGGATCTTCGACAAGAGCATCGTCCGAAGCGTCCCCGAACAGGCTGTCGAAAGAGCTTTCCACAGACTTCTCCAGAGTGCTTTCCGGTTGAGGCGTTTTTTCCGAGGACTTCTCGAAAAGAGGCGAATGTTCCGAAACGGAAGGCGCGGCCGATGCCGAACCTTCTTTTTCCGGCGTTGGCGAAACCTCGCCCGGGGGAACGATATGCGATGCGGTTTCCGGTTTCTGCAAGCCGCCGAG
>CAKUTF010000078.1 GCA_934691725.1 uncultured Fibrobacter sp.
TAACCTTTCGCTAGCAGGAGTTCCGCGAGATACGAGCCGTCCTGGCCCGTGATGCCGGTTATCAGTGCTGTTTTCATACCCTTTGGCCTCCCAAAAATCTTAGAACTTAATCGGATAGAGCAAAAAGAACTTCACGTCGGGATATACCTGAAGCGTCGGAGCGGGCAGCTTGAAGCCGTTCGCGAAGCGGACCAGATTCCGCGCCCAGCGTTTGTGCGGTTTGAAAATCGCTTCCATATCGTAATCGAGCGCAATGTAAAACTCGTGCCGTCCCTTTTTCCCTTCAAAAACGCCTTCGTCGATGCTCCAGCCAGCGGCAATCGCAAGCCAGGAAGGATAGAACTTCCGCGCAGAAGCCGGAAGCAGCCGATAGACCTTTAACGACAGCCAAAACGTCTCGTTGCAATAGTCATCGGTAAAGACGCCCGTATCGCTCTGCCGGTAATACGCCCTGCTGTTAATCCAGTAGCTCCACTTGAGATCAAAATAATTGAACGCAGGGATGTAGCGTCTCGCCATCGGGTAAAAACCGCCGAGCGTCCCGGAAAGCACATCGAAAATGCTAAATCCCCATTCCGGCGAGTATCCATCCTTGACATCTATCGCGATATGCGTCGCCATCGTCGAAATCCCCGCCGCGAGATAGGACTTGAATTCCGAAAGCCCCGACCAGTAATAACCGAGATAAAATCCTTCGCCGAGCAGATAGCCCGACATAAAGTGCCCCGCCTTGTCGATGTTCTTCGCATACTCGAAATCGTTTTCAAAATGGAAATGCGAATGTTCATCGTCCCACCAGCCCTTCGCAAAGACAAGCCCGTAAGCCGCCCCGTAGGCGCCAGCCGTCAGCGCGACCATTCCTCCAAACCGGAGCGGCGAAAAACGTTGCAGCGAATCCGCTCCGGGGTCTTCCGAGCGATAATCGAAATTCGCATCGCGAAAATGTACGGAAGTTTCGGCAGAAGCCAGAGAATCCGAACGAAGCGGAACGTCATCGGCAAAGGCAAGCCCGACGGCAAAGGCGAGGAAAATTTTCAAGAAACGGAAAGGCACGCGCAAACGATAGAAATTTTAACGGACGCCTGTTCGGCAAAATTCGAAAGCTTCAAAAGCAGACGCTCCGCAAGTCCGCCAAATTAAAATGTCAAAAGGAGCGTCGCCCCGGGGCCTTCCGGCCTGAAATCCGGGAACACGTGCAGGCGGCGTTCCGTCGAAGCCAGGTCGCTCGACGTCGAACGGTAAATGCGCATCACGTCCAAGACGGATATCACACGGTTCAGAATCAACGCGCCGATCGAAACCTGGAATGCAATTCTCGAAATGCGGTAATTTTTCAGGATGTCCCGGTAGTGCGACATCCGGCGGGACGTTTCGGGATTGTCGCTCGAACCCCAGTCCCACGAATGCGACGCGTCAAAGGGATAGTCCGCATCGATAGCCTTGCCGCTCCGGAGCATCGCCTGGTTGTAATCCTCATCGGAATCCGGATTCGCGTTTTCGCCCGAGACACCGCCGCGGCTGCGGTAATCCGCCATCAGGTTCAAGAAGGTTTCGCTCGACGGCGGGTTCGAAATTCCCGCATACCGAACCGCATACGACCGCGCACTTGCCATCTGCCGTTCGCCAAAAAAGTAGCTGCCGAAAGTCGCCATCCAGAGCGCGACATCCGTCCAGATATAAGCCTTCACCAGCGAGTTTTCGCCCAGATAGTGCTGCCCCATTCCGGGAAGGAGAAGCGACGCGCCAATCGCAAGCGGAAGGCTCTTTTTCGAGTTTTTGCTCACCGATTCATCGACAGAAATCACGACCTGCGAAAATCCTCCCGAAACGAGGAGCATCACCGTCAAGAGGACCAGGGCTAACTTTTTCATGGCGCTAGAAATTGAAATAGACGTTCAGGACGGACTGCGAATTCATCGGGACGAAGCCGCCCTCAAAATGCAGGCGGTCAAACCACGAAAGCTCCTCTTCGTAAAGGACCTTGTTGTGCGCATGGGCAGCCCACGCTGCATCGACCGCCGACACCAGATGGTTGAGGATGAGACCGCCAAAGAACCACGCCTGCATGTCGGCGTAGTCGTTCGCCTTGTTCCGCATCCCGCGGTAAATTTTCATGTTCGCCGAAGTCCCGAGCGGCACCGTTTCCGAATCCTTGGAAAGGTTCAACGCCGAGACCGGAGTTTCGTCCGCGATGTCGTCCCAGCCTAGAACGTAGGCGGAAGACGCGATGTTCGAATAATACGAGCCGGAATTGTAGAGCGAGAACTTTCCGTTCACATGGTTTACATGGTTGTTATCGCCTGTCAGCTCTTCGCCTTCGATGTAGCAGCGGTTAGTCGAAGCCTTTCCGTAGATGGACTTGCAGTAGGATTCGCGGCTTGCGAGATAACGCTCGACAAACTTCGCCTCTTCGTCCGAGTCGTCTAGCGAATTGCGCAGGTCGTGCATTTTCTCTTCGTATTGGGACGCCTTGAAATGGTTCTTCGCGAATTTCTTGTAGCGGCTCACCTGCCGGTCGTATTTATAGACGGAATAATAATACCAGCTGCCCCAGAGGCCCGCTTCCAAGGCGAGATAGGCCGCACCGCGGACATAGTTGAACTTCGACCCGCCGACATAGAGCTGCCCCGAACCCGGAACGACCAGCGAGAGGAACAGCGCCTTGCGCGGACTCTTGTAGCGGCCCTTCATCTCGTCGATGCCATAGACTTTCGAAACCTTGACCGGGCCGAGGATATCCCGCCGGGAAATCGAGGAAGAAGACGCGGCGGCAACCGTAGCGACCGATGACGAGGAAACCGCCGAACTGGAAGACTCCGCAAAACCCGACGAGGAACTCGACAAGGCGAGGCTATCGATGGCATTCCGCAAAGAATCCGCAGAACCCGAGGAATCGGACGGAGCGAGCGAATCCGCGGAAACGGAAGCATCCAGGGAATCCGCCACGGGCGTTTCCTGCGAACTGGAAAGAACAACTTCTGCAGAACTCGACGAGCTGGATAAAATTTCGACGGATGAACTCGATTGGCTTGAAGAACTGCTTTCCAAAACGCTCGAACTCACAGGCAAGGCTTCCGACGAACTCGAAACGACCGCAGACGAATCCGCCGCCTTCGTTTCTTCGTCAAATTCGGCAAACAGGTCGCGCACCTGCGAAAACGCAGCCGCCGACATCAAAAAAAAGCTCAAACAGAAAACACGAAACCGCATGGGCAAAATTTACAAAATTCGAAAGGACAAAAGGCGCTCCGTTTCCTATTTCACTTTCGATATGCTTTGCAGCCGGATGCCGCCATATTCAACCGGAGAAACCTGGCGGTAGATAACGGAAACCGGTTCCCGGGCATTTGAAACCGCCAAGGCCAGCGAACCGGCAAGCGTCAGAGAAAGCGGACTCGCCTCGTATTCGTTTTCAATCAAAAAGAACTTTGCCGCTGCGCTATAGACGTTACTTCCCGCATACAGAAAAGTCTTCAGGCGGCTGGTCAAAAGCGTGGAACAGGAAGCGTCCGCACCTAAAAAGAAAAACATCACGCTGGATTCATGGCTCACGTCAAAGCCCAAGCCGCACACGTAGCCCTCCTGCACGCAGGAATTGGCGGGAATCGCCGGGAGATTGTCGGTATTGCAAATCTCTTCGGCAAGCGAAAAGGAAACAAGCAAAGCGATAACGGATAAAACCTTAAACACCAAAGACCTCCTTACTTGGCATCCGAATAATCTTGTACGCAACGGATTCGGAATCGATCCCCTTCCGATACCCTCCAAGACCCAACTGAAATACTTGTTTCCATAAATTCAGCGAATGTGACAATTGAATCATTCTGCGGAGCACCCCAATAATAAAAGAGATAGGAGACTTCAGCTTCATCAGGAAGCCCAAAAAGAATATTATTGTCCGGTTTTTGAACAGGCATTTCAAAAATGGCGGTTTCAAGTCGTCAATGCAACACAGCCGTGATTCGAAAGTCCGCAAAAACGAAAAAGCTTCCCGCGAGGGAG
>CAKUTF010000079.1 GCA_934691725.1 uncultured Fibrobacter sp.
CTCCCTCGCGGGAGGCTTTTTCGTTTTTGCGGACTTTCGAATCACGGCTGTGTTGCATTGACGACTTGAAACCGCCAAAAAATATACAATAAAACCCATCAAAAAAAACGCGCCGACAGAACAGCCGAACGCGCTTCCAAAACCTAAGCAAGTGAAACTTAAAGGTTTATCTCGTTCACCATCATCTCGTAGAACTTGCGATACTGATCCTTTTCCGGAGTCTTGCGGAATTCAATCGCCGCGGACGGGTGCAGGTTCATCGAACCGGTAATCATCTGCGGAATGATGTAACCCCATTCGTACTTCTGGCGAAGCGGAACGAACAGTTCGGTAATCGCTTCGAGCACCGGACGGACGTCAAATTTCGGATTCTTGAGGAAGCTCAAGAGAAGTTCCGTCGTGCAGTTTCCCGCGCCGCGACCCATCCCGGTCACCGTGCAGTCCAAATAATCGACATGGTCGATCACCGCCTGGATCGTGTTGCTAAAAGCGAGCTGCTGGTTGTTGTGGCCGTGGAAGCCGAATTTTTTCGACTTGACATGGTCCCGGTAGCGCTTGACACATTGGTCGATGTCTTCCTGGTAGAAGTAGCCGAACGAATCCACGAGATAGAGAACGTCCGCCTTGCATTCGTGCTCCACCTGGTCTAGAGCCTCGTCGAGTTCCGGGCCGCGGTCACGGCTCACCGCCATGATATTCAGGGTCGTTTCAAATCCCAAATCGTGGAAAGTGTTCACCAAATCGATTCCCTTGTCAATGTTTTTCACGTAGCTTGCCACGCGAACCATCTGGTACGGGGATTCGGATGCCGGCTTGATAGCCTTCATGTTCACACGTCCGACATCCGCCATCACAGCGAGCTTCACAGGGCTGTCGATACCGTCGCGAACTTTCCACAGCAAATCGTCTTCGCAAAACTTCCACGGTCCGTATTCCTTCGGGTCGAAAAGCTCTGGAGAATTCTTGTAACCCATTTCCATGTAGTCGATACCCGCAGCCGTCAAAAGCTGGTAAAGGCGACGGACAAATTCCAGGCTGAAATCGTGCTTGTTGACAAGTCCACCGTCGCGGATGGTGCAGTCGAGAACTTTAACCGAAGGATAGTACATTTTGTTTTCCTTTTCCCGGCGAGCGGGATTCCAAGTTGAAAGCAAAGATAGATTGGCACCACGAAATGTCCAAGGCTAAAAACTGTCAACGTTCAAAAACCAATCGTTTCTACGCATATTTTGCGTTAATTAGTTATAATATGTTGAAATTCAACAAGTTTTCAAGGTACAAAGATTTTCCATTTTTAGTCAACCGTTGACTTTTCACACTTCTTCTAAATTGTCTGACATTTCAAAAATTTTCTCTTTTAAAATTTCTACGCATATTTTGCGTTAATTATTTAAATTTTAGCCGCGATGCTCTTTATCCACCAATATCCCGACTGGACAAATTTCCGCTATTCCCGAACGGTGATTCTCGATCCGCTCTGCCGCATCCGCTTTTTACAGGGAACCCTTCAAGGAAAACTTTTCTTTGCGAAAGATGCCGCTTTTCTGGAATCCATCAAAGCCCGCGACCTAAAGGCTCTCTTTCAAATTGCGGACCGGGAAGAAGTCCCCTCCATCATCTACCCGGCGCTCCGGAACTTTTCTCTGCCGATGAACGAAAAGCGCCTGCTTTCCCTCCATGCGGCAATCGTCGAAAACGGCGGACATTATCGCGAAACGATAGATTCTCCGCAAAGCGAAGCGTTTAAAGGCTTCCGCGGCGTCCCTTGGGAGCGCATTCCGCAAGAAATAACAAAATTTTTCCAGTTTTTCAACGAATCCCAAATCGATGGAATTCTCAAGGCGGGAATCGTCCATTTCTGGTTCGGTACGATCCGTCCATTTGCATCGGGAAACGGAATTTTTTCTCGAATTCTCTGCGACATGCTTATTTCCCAAAGTGAAAACTCTTCCCAGAGATTTTTTTCCCTTAACGAAGAAATTCTCAAAGACAAGTCCGGTTACTTCGAGGCGCTTTCAGCTGCCGAACGTTCAAACGGAGATATCACGGAATGGATTCTGTGGTTTCTTTCCAAGGTGGAAGCCGCCTTGGAAACGGCAAGAAAGGAATGGTCTGGGCGCTTTGAAACGGCAAGGCAACAACTCTTCCTCGGAAAAATTCCCTTGACGAAGCGCGAACAAAATTTGGTCGGATACCTTAGGGAAAATTCAAGGGAAAAAATTTCCTCGACAGAATGGGCGGAAATTTCAAAAATTTCCCACGACTCCGCCTTGCGGGACTTGAACAGTCTCGTACAAAAAGGCGTATTGATCAAATCAGGCGGAAAAGGGCGCAGCACGAACTACGAACCCAAGGAAATCGATTAAACTTTCTCGGATGAAAAACTTCAATTTTTAGAAAAATCCGTCCGATTTGCAAATAAAGAATTATTTTTATGCATAAATTTATATTTACGCAAAAGGAATATGATGCAAAAACTCGACAACGAAACCCTGTGTGTCCAGGCCGGATGGTCTCCCAAGAAAGGTGAACCGAGAATTCTCCCTATTTACCAGAGCACGACCTTCAAGTACGATACGAGCGCCCAGATGGCGGACCTGTTCGATCTCAAGGCGGACGGCTATTTCTATACGCGTCTCCAGAATCCGACAAACGATGCAGTCGCTCAAAAGATAACGGAGCTCGAAGGCGGAATCGCCGGAATGCTCACCAGCTCCGGACAGGCCGCCAACTTTTTCGCCGTCTTCAACATCTGCGAATCGGGCGACCATTTTGTCAGCTCCTCGGCGATTTACGGCGGCACTTATAACCTCTTTGCCGTCACCATGAAAAAGCTCGGCATCGAATGTACATTCGTCGATCCGGACGCAAGCGAAGAGGAAATCGACAAGGCGTTCCGTCCGAATACAAAGGCTTTCTTCGGAGAGACTATCGCCAACCCGACATGCCGCATCACGGACATTCAAAAATTTGCGAACATCGCACACAGGCACGGTGTCCCGTTCATCATCGACAACACGTTCGCTACGCCTATTCTCTGCCGTCCGTTTGAATTCGGCGCAGATATCGTCACCCATTCGACGACAAAATACATGGACGGCCACGCGATGACAGTCGGCGGGGCAATCATCGACAGCGGAAACTTCGACTGGGAAGCCCACCACGACAAGTTCCCGGGCCTTACGGAACCCGATCCTTCCTATCACGGTCTCGCTTACAGCAAGGCTTTTGGCAAGAAAGGTTACATCGTCAAGGCTACCGCCCAGCTGATGCGCGACTTCGGGAGCATCCAGTCGCCGGCAAACGCTTTCCTCTTGAACGTGGGACTCGAAACGCTTGCCCTCCGGATGCCGAAACACTGCGAAAATGCGCTGAAAATAGCCAAGTTCCTCAAAAAACATCCGAAAGTCGCCTGGGTCAATTTCGCAGGCCTCGAATCGGACAAGTATCACGAACTCGCCAAGAAGCAGTTCAAGGGCGGAATTCCCTGCGGCGTTCTCGCTTTCGGCATCAAGGGCGGCAGAGAAGAATCCATCCGGTTTATGGATTCGCTCAACCTGATAGCGATCGTCACCCACGTCGCCGATGCGCGTTCCTGCGTCCTCCACCCGGCAAGCCATACGCACCGCCAGCTGACCGACGAGCAGCTTATTGCAAACGGCATCCGTCCGGACCTGATCCGCCTTTCCGTGGGCATCGAAAACGCAGACGACCTCATCGCCGATCTGGCGCAGGCTTTAGAGAAAATCTAAGAGAATTTCTTTATAAGAAACTGCGGACGTCTATGTTCAGGGATTAGGTACTAGGGACCAGGAATTAATTCGCAGACATCTAAGCTCAGCGGACAGTGAGCAGTGGTCAGAGCATCAGACATCCAGGTTTTTGGGAACCGGAATTCAGAACTTAGAGCCTGTTTTCATAATCGCCTGAGCATCGTAGCCGCGCAGGAAACGTTGACCAAGGCCTCTTCGGA
>CAKUTF010000080.1 GCA_934691725.1 uncultured Fibrobacter sp.
GACCAGGTGCCGCAAGACGGAACTTTTTCCCATATCGGCGTCGCCGATGACCAGATAAACCTTCATAAAAACTCCTTTGTTGAAGTTTTCTAAATGTAAGAAAAAAAAACGCTTTCCAAGTGCACAAACGTTCAATGCATGTTTTTGGCTTTTGGAAACCGCGGACGTCTAGGTTTAGGGACTAGGGAACAGGGATTAGGGATTAGTCTGCGAAGCGAGCTGTTTTCTGCTCCGCCAGGCTCATTTGCGTCCAGCGACCTGCCGCCAAATCCTTGTGCTGCGATTGGATTACTTGCATAATGAAAAAAATGATGTTTTTGATAGTGTTTCTGATTTCAGAATCTTCCACTTGCCGAGAGAGACTCAAACTGAAATTTCGCCAAAGTTTTTTATAGCTTGTTTGATGAATTTTCGCTTGAAAATTTCGCGTTTTCCAAAATTTTGTAAATTTCCCGCTATGAAGAAGTTTGTCGTTCCCGCCATCCTTTTTATTTTGGTTGTCTTTTTGTTCGCCTTTTTGAAAGCGGACCCGTTTGAGCCTAGGCTCGACGGTGAACGTTACCTGCTCTTGCGCGAAGAAATCGATGCGGTGAATGTGGAAATTTTTGCGGCGGAAGAAAATTCGGAAGCGAAAGAGACCGCTATCGAAAAACGAGATTCTTTGTGGGGCGTGCTTGTCGCAGTGCGGAACCTGGAAAAGAGCCAGTCTCCGGCGGCGCTTTCCCAAAACGAAGCAGCTTCTCCTGATAAATCTTCGGGGACGAATCTCTTTGTCTATGTCATCGGCGGGTTGATTCTTTTGATTATCGTGTTGGGAGGCGTATTCTTCTTTTTGCGGAACAGGCAAGAGGCGATTACGCGGCAACTCGAAAAGATTCGGGAGGAAAACCGTTTCAAGACGCCGAAGGGCGGACTAGACGATCCTACCTTTGTCGATCGTACCCGTGTGCATCGCCGCTCGATTATCGACGATGTGAAGGCCTCGCCGGAATCTTCCCAGAACACAACGGTTCCCGTGGCGGATGACGTGGAATTCGAAAATGCCAAGGGCGAAGTCGAACGGCCCGTTTTGCGTCCGACGGCAAAAGAGCGCATCACAAGCGCGATGCAGGCCCTGTCCGATACGCTTTCCGGTCTTCGCACGCCGAAAGGCGTTCACCGCGCCCCGGAAAGAGCGAACAAGTACAAGGCGCAGAGTCACAATACGCTCCAGACGGAAATTTTCCCGAAGCCGAATCCGAGTCCGCTGGAGATGACCCGCTTTGACCGCGAACGCGCCGATAAGGAAAAGGTCTTGCAGCTGAATCGCCGCGGGCTTACCCCGTCCGAAATCGCCCGACGTACGCAGCTTTCGGAAGAGCAGGTCGAAACGGTCATTCGTATCAAACGCGAAACCGGGGAATAGATGCGTTACCGTTTTCGCTGCGAATATCTGGGCAGCGCCTATTTTGGCTGGCAAGAGCAGAACGAACATGGAAAGACAAAGTTTGTCACTGTCCAGTCCGCACTCGAAGAGGCTTTTCGAACCGCTCTCCGCGCACCGATCGATTTGATTGCTGCTGGCAGGACCGATACGGGAGTTCACGCTCGGGGTCAAATGGTCCACTTTGACTACGACGGCGAAATCGACTGTCAAAAATTGACACGTTCCATCAACGGGCTCGGACGGGGTACCGTGAAAATCCGCGAACTGGAACCTTGCGCTCCGAATTTCCATTCCCGTTACGATGCCGTTTCGCGCTACTATGTCTATACGCTTTTTACGCGGCCTGTGGCGCTTCTCCGCGATTTCGGTTGGGAAATCGGACACTTGCCCGTGGATTACGATTTGATGCGCCGCGAAGCGGAATCTTTTTTGGGCGAGCATGACTTTATCCGGTTCTGCATTCCGCGGAATGACGGGAAAAGTACGGTCTGCAAGCTTTCCCGCTTTGAACTGGTGAAGGTGAACGGCTACATCTCCGAGTGGCATATTGTCGGCAACCGCTTTTTGCACAGGCAGGTCCGCGCCATGGTCGGGACGCTTTTCGATGTAGGACGTCTTCGCTATCCCGCAGGAACCGTGAAGGATATTTTCGCTGAAAAATTTAAGGGTGAACGCACGATGGCGCCTCCCCAGGGACTTGTTCTCGAAGACGTTATTTATTAAAAAAGTCCTCGCGCACCGAGGACTTCCTTTGCAAACTTTCTGGGAATTATTTTACGCTCTTGGCGTATTCCGCCGTGTCGAGGGCAATCAACAGTTCTTCGTTTGTCGGGACTACCATCGCAAGCGGTGTTGAATCTTCTGCGGTGATGATGTGGTTGGACGCGCTTCCGTTGTCCTCGTTTCGCTTCGGGTCAATCTTGAATCCCAGAATCGCCAGGTTTTCAAGTGTCGTTTCGCGGACAACCCGGCTGTTTTCGCCGATTCCGCCGGTGAAGACCAGCGCATCGAGGCGCGGGAGAGCCATCGTGATGCCGCCGATTTCGCGGGCGAGCCTGTAGCAGAAAACTTCAAAGGCAATCTGAGCGCCCTTGTGCCCTTCGGAAGCTTTTTGGGTGATGGTCCGCATGTCGTTGCTGAGCCCCGAAAGTCCGAGAAGTCCGCTTTCCTTGTTCACCAGCTTGTTCAGACGGTCGATGTCATAGCCGAGCTTTTTGTTCAGGAAAAAGAGAATCGCCGGGTCGAGCGAGCCGGAGCGCGTTCCCATCACAAGGCCGTCGAGCGGTGTGAATCCCATCGTCGTATCGACGCATTTTCCCGCATGGATTGCGGAGCAGGAGCTGCCGTTGCCGAGATGCGCGGTGACGAGGTTCAGTTCTTCGGGTTTCTTGCCGAGAATGCGGGCCGCTTCGGCGCTGACGTATCGGTGCGATGTCCCGTGGAAACCGTAACGGCGAATGTGATAATCCTCGTAGTAGGAATACGGAATCCCGTAAAGGAAAGCCTTGCGGGGCATCGTCTGGTGAAAGGCCGTGTCGAAGACGGCGAGTTGCGGAAGACCCGGGAAGATTTCCTTGGCGACTTCCATGCCCGTTGCGTGGGCGCCTTCATGCTGCGGAGCGAACAGGATGATGCTCCGGATGTAGTCGATGAGCTCTTGCGTGACAGGTTCGGACTTGATGAACTTTCCGCCGTGAACGACCCGGTGACCGACCGCTTCGATCGTGTCGATGAGCTTTTGCGCGGTCAGGAACTTTTGGACTTCGACGACCGCTTCCTTGTGGGTCGGGCAGTCGAAATGAAATTCCGCCTTGCCTTCCGGGCCTTTGGCCTTGAAGTGACCGTTCACGCCGATGTTTTCGACGAGACCGCTTGAAAGGGATTCCTTGTTTTCCGTATCGATGACGGCGAACTTGACGGATGAACTTCCGCAGTTTAGGACGAGAATGCGCATAATCAAACCTTGGTGATTGTTTTTTAGAAAAGGTAGAAATTAGGAGTGAGGAATTAGGAGTAAGGAATGAGGAATCGACTGCCGAGCGAGCCGTTGTCAGAGCTTAGAGCTGAGATTTTAGAGCTTAGTTGGGGAATCAGGAATCTGTGAGCAATTAGAAATGAGCAATTAGCAGTGGTCAGGAAACAGGGGTTTCAGAACTTAGAACTGAGAGCTTAGTTGATTGTGGGATAGCTAGCAGGAGGAATCAGGAGACAGGAGTCAGTGGTTAGAATGGGACAAGGGAAACAGTGAGAGGGATGAGGGATTGTTAGAACTTAGAGCTGAGATTTTAGAGCTGAGATTTTAGAGCTGAGATTTGCAGACATCTATGCTCTTGCATCTCGGAAGTTTAACGTCTGCACTCTG
>CAKUTF010000081.1 GCA_934691725.1 uncultured Fibrobacter sp.
GCCGGGGAATGACAGCATAGCAAGCCGGGGAATAACATCATAGAGGGCACGGGAATGACATCGCACCGTGTCCCACGCTCCGCTTCCCAAAGTTTAATCCGTCTGCAGTTCTGCCCACTAAACATAGACGTCCGCGGATTAATTCCTCACTCCTAATTTCTCATTTTCTTACCCGTCCGCGGACTATTATCCCAAGAACTTAAATGTTCGCTACCCTAAGTTCTAAGCTCTCTTAACTAAGCTCTGACCAATCCCTATTCCCTAATCCCTAAACCTAGACGTTCACAGACCAATTGCTCATTGCTCATTGCTAATTCCTCATTCCCTTAGACGTCCGCGGATCCAAGCTCCAAACTTTTCCGTGAGCTTCATCATAGACACATGCGTAAATTATAGTTATCTTTCTTTTTGAATTGCATTTTTCATACCGAGGAAACAATGAACAAAAAGCAATTGATGGCATTTGTCGCGGCATTCTCCGTGGGGATGGCCTTTGCAGAAACCGGGCTTGAAGGCGGAACAGACGGTCTCCACCAGCAAAGCGCAAAAACTCTCGGCCAGTGGGGACTTTCCATCGGCATCGGAGCGGAAGGCATTGCCGATGCGCAGCCCTCCGCCTACCAGTATTTTTACCAGGTAAACGGTGGCGACGCCGTCGTGGTGAACAGCCTCATCCCATCGATCTCCGGGAATTTTCACGCCGCCATCGGGCTTCTCGATTTTCTCGACTTAGGTGTCGTTCTCCCGCTCCACTACGACGACGTAAATCCGGATATCGGAGACGCCGACATGCAAGGTTTCGGAATCGGCGACCTGCAGGCCTGGTTAAAGTTCCGTCTTCCCTTCGACACGACAAACGTGACAAGCGTCGCTCTTCTCGGGCAAATCTACTTTCCCACCGGAGACCGCGGCACCGGCATGCGCCCGCGCCACGTGTGGTATGTCAATTCTTACGGCTATTCGCACGCCTATTCCGCAGACGACTGGGCGCTCGATGCGTCCCTCCTCCTCACGTTCGACTTCAATAAAATCGGAATTCCGCTCCGCTGGAACAACAACATGGGATTTGTCGGCGTGATACACGAAGGCGCGAACACGCTCGTCTGGGGAACGGGCCTGAACCTCACGGCACTCGAATCGATGGACTTTTTCCTCGAATTTTCCGGCGAGACCCGTGTGGAAAAAACGCTCAACTGGCGCGATCCGCTCACCGACCCGATGCGACTCACCCCGGGCGTCCGCTTCCACCTCGCACGCGGAATAGATCTTGCCGTCGGCGCGGACATCGGCATCACCGCGTTCATCGACGAAGACGACCTGACAAGAAAATACATGACGGTCCGCAAGAAACAAAACGGAAATGTTGTCTCCTACAAGACGGGAGCCGCCGACTATGGAATGTCCGCACTCCTCACGTGGCGCGGAAACCCGTTTGCGAAAAACGACGAAGACGGAGACGGCGTGGAAGACGCGAAAGATCTCTGCCCGCATACGCCGAAAAACGTTTCCGTCGATGCGAACGGCTGCCCGACTGACGAAGACGGAGACAGAATCCCGGACTACCTCGACAAGTGCGCCGGAACGCCCCAGGGAACTCCGGTTGACAGCATCGGCTGCCCGATAAAACCCGACACGGTTATCGTCATCCAGCACGATACGCTCAAAATCGATACGGCAAAGGTCTGTGCTGCGGTCCTCGATTCGGACGGAGACGGCGTGAAAGACGCGACGGACAAATGTCCGAACACGCCAAAAGGCGCCATCGTCGATAGCACGGGTTGCCCGGAAGATTCCGATAGCGACGGCGTTTACAACGGGCTTGACAAATGCCCCAATACGCCGAGCGGCATTTCTGTAGATAGCTCCGGATGCCCGATCGACTCGGACAAGGACGGCGTTCCCGACTCCAAGGACAAATGCCCGAATACTCCCGCAAATTCCGTCGTTGACAGCACGGGATGCATTCTCGATTCCGACAAGGACGGTGTGCCGGACGCAATCGACCAATGCCCGAACACGCTCCCCGGCGTCCGAATCGACAAGGTCGGCTGTCCCGTAAACAAGAAAGAAGACCTGAGCGAACTTCGCAAGGGAATTCGCTTCAAGCGCAACTCGGCGACGCTCGTGAAAAGCAGCTACAAAACACTCGACGACATCATCCGGCTGATGAAAAAACATCCGCAGGCGAAGCTCGAAGTCCAGGGCCACACGGACGAAGTAGGAACGTCCGACTATAACCAGCAGCTTTCCGAAAAGCGCGCCCAGGCGGTCACCGGCTACTTCATCAAGAAGGGCATCGACGAATCCCGCGTGCGAGCGGTCGGTTACGGTTCCTCGCGTCCCGTCGCCGACAACAAGAGCCGTTCCGGTCGCGAAGCGAACCGCCGCGTCGAACTGGTCCCGTTCGAATAACGCAAAATTTTCAGACAGGAAAGGCTTCGCTTGCGCGAAGCCTTTTTTGCAGGCAGAGCAAATTCGCTAAACGTTCTTCACCGCCGAAATGACGGGTTTCAAGCGCTTGCCGCAAATCGTGACGATAATTCCCGCCTGGGCGAACATGTAGAAAGCCGTGTCCCGGCTGTTGTTGAGCATCGAATTCGCATCGTAATCGTCCTTCGTCACAAAGACCTCGGCCACCCCCGAAAGAGCGATTTCTAGTGCGCAGCGTTCACAGGGAAACCCGATGACATAGAGCTTCGAGCCGGGCGGAACCTTGCCCCGCGCATAGTGCAAGGCATTGATTTCCGCATGGACCATAAACGGATACTTGTTCACCTCGAACTCGTGGTGCGAAACAAGTCCCCCCGAATCCGCTTCGAGCAAGTCGTAAGCAAGCCGCCGGTTTTCCCGCGTATAGGGAATCGTCGAATCGTCAAAGCTCGCCGGGGCGCCGTTGTAGCCCGTACTGAGGACACGCCCGTCACCCGAAACGAGAACCGCGCCCATCTGCGTATTGGCGTCTTTCGAAAGGCGCGCCTGCGCCATCATCATCTGCGTATAAACTTCATCGCGAAGCTTCCGACGTTCCTCGTTCATAAGACCTCTTTTTCTTCAAAAATAAATAAACGCCCCCAAAATACCAAACAGAATTTCGGATTCCCAAGGGAAATAGTCAAAAACCGCAATCTTTTTCTATATTTGAAGTACTACGGGGTGTAGCTCAGCCTGGTAGAGCGTCTGCTTTGGGAGCAGAATGTCGTCAGTTCGAATCTGGCTACCCCGATAAGGCTCCGAAAGGAGCCTGTTTTTTTTGCAAACATTTCATAGCCAGATGAGAACGGAGTTCGAGAAAGTCGCGGTGAGAAGCGCGAACAGATAGCGACTTTCAGCCGCTCGCCATGCGGGCGGTCCCGAAGGGACGGAGCGGAACAACGTGACGCGGAGCAATCTGGCTACCCCGATAAGGCTCCGAAAGGAGCCTGTTTTTTTTTGCAAACATTTCATAGCCAGATGAGAACGGAGTTCGAGAAAGTCGCGGTGAGAAGCGCGAACGGATAGCGACTTTCAGCCGCTCGTATTGCGGGCGGTCCCGAAGGGACGGAGCGGAACAACGTGACGCGGAGCAATCTGGCTACCCCGATAAGGCTCCGAAAGG
>CAKUTF010000082.1 GCA_934691725.1 uncultured Fibrobacter sp.
TTTCGCCACGGCGCGCCTCGCTTTTTTTTGCGAAATATAGCATCGTCTTGCGAAATTTTCAATATTATTTAGGGATAGGCTCTAAGGTTTCTGCTTGATTAAGGGCGAAGTCAGTATAAAGTCGGCCATTTGAAAAATACGCCTTCGAGTAACAATGGTATCCTTCAATTCGTCAGTAGCAATAGTCCACGCACATAGGAACCTTTAGCGACAGCTTGCCGTAGTAGGAAGCCTTCTCGGAATCCCGGCGGATATGGTAAAGGGAGCCTATGTCAGAACATCCGGCATATTCGCTGCAATCGGAATTTAGGCGGTCCAGGTATTCAAGGCGTTTTTCCCATTTGAAACCGGTGACCTCTTCGAATTCCTCCGGGGTCACTTCGTGGTCGAAGACCGTTTCGAAGTGCCAGTAAAAATTTTTTTTTCGCTTTTTTCATTTTTTACCTCCGGCTTCCTGTTAAAATAGCTATCTTCCGCCGCCGAAGAAGTCGGCCCAGTAGGGGTTTTCCTTGTTGAAAAGGGCCTTCTGTTCCGGCGTGAAGTTTTGTGGGTAGTCCTGGAACAGGTTCAGGATTTTCTTCCTGTCGAAAGAAATTTCGAGACTTCCGACCGAATCCGGATGGTCGACCCACCAGATTTTGTCGTTCTTCCTTTCCTTGTAAAAGATATTTTCCGCCATTTCTATCTCCTGTTTCCCGATAAAATAACCATTTTTCCCTTTAAGCGGGCACGGAAAGCGGAAAAACACCGCCGAAAGCGCTCGCCTTGGTGCGGAACTCGAAAAGGCGAGGGGCGAGCTGGAAGAGGCCAGGGAACGCGAGAAAAAGGCAGTCCAGGAACTAAAGGAGTTCAAGGCCAAGAACTATAACCTTGAAAAGGCGCTTGCCGCGGAAAGGTCGGAATACCGTGAACCGCTTGTCGGGATTGTCAAGTCCCTGGCGGATTCCGTCGATGAAAAGACGGTGGACAGGCTGACCATCCCGAGCCTGAAGGCGATAGCCGCGACGGTACCGGACACGTTTTCAAAAGTCGGGCTGGAGCGCTTCAAGAGGATTGCCGGGACTGCCGGAGAGGCGATTTTGGGATACGACGATGAAATCCTGTTTGTCAATACAGTTTCGTTCAACAACATCACGGCGAACCCGAAAGAGTTTTTCAAGGAATCGGTCAAGCGGTTTGCAAAAAGGAACGGACTCCGGGAGTTCGCGATCGATTCGCCAGGACAGGTCGACTCGCACTTGGTGAACCATGAGATCGGGCATTTCATCTTCGGAAAGTACCGGAGCCGCGGAAATACCCCGGACGAATTGGCCCTGATAAAAAAAGAAATGGTGAAGACGGGGGAAATAGACCGAATTAGCTACTATGCGAAAGAGGATAAAGATCCCGAGGAGCTTTTCGCCGAATGCTTTGCTATGTTTATTAGGAAAGATCCGGCATTACCCCCAAAAATGTTAAATTATATAATCAAAGTACAAAAGGCTTTATATGATTCCAAAATTTAAGTATCCAAATTCAATGGCAGCATTGCCTAAAGTCGAAGAGGACGGAACCGTACGAAAAAGCAAATTTTCAAAAGAAGAACTGGAAGATTTTGAAAACTGGGACAAAGCCTATTTTTCAATTAAAGGAAAGCACAAGTTTATTTTTAAAGATTAACAAATGATCCCGAATTTCAAGCATCCTGAGTCTATGGCTGCGATGAGCGAACTTAACGGTTCAAATGTCGTAAAAAAGAGCAAGTTCCCTAAAGAAGTGGTGGAAGACTGGATTCGCTTTGACGAAGCCTATTTTTCGATTAAAGGAAAGCACAAGTTTATTTTTGAAGACTAGCCAGGGAAAAACTTTGCATGATTCTGGCATTCAAACATCCAGGGTCAATGCTGCGATTTTCTAGGCTGTAGCAAAGGGGGTTCTCCAAGCAAAGCAGCTCCCTCAGGACAGGAAACCGCCCTTAAAAAAGCAGAAAGCGCGAAAAGGGAGGCCGAGAGGAAGCTGGAAACCCTGCGGGCCGCCAACGAGAGGCACGCGAAAAGGACCGCTTCGGATTCCGAGAAAATCCGCAAGTTCCGGAAGTGGAGAGTCGAAATGCCAAAGGACCTGCGCGAAAGGGAAAAGACCGCCATGGCGGAAAACTGGCTCGAAATCGAAAAGGCTCTAGGCATCGCGAAAAAGAACCCGATGTCCATCGAGGAGGCCGACAGGCAAAGCGCAAACCCGAAATATGGAGCGGGCGAGATGTATGACATAAATTGCCAGACATGTGTCCCTGCATACGCTCTAAGGCTTCACGGATTCGACATTAAGGCAAAGGGAAACACCCCTGGGTCTTTGTCCGAATGGATTTCTTACGGACGAAGTTTTGAAATCTGGAAAAATCCCGACGGAACAAAACCGAAACCGACCCTTTATTCGGAATTTATGCTTTCAAAAGGGTATTCATCGATGACAGCAAACAGATACCTGGAATTTTTTGACGAAACTACAAAAGAGGAAGGGGTTTATTTGGTCACTATCGGCTGGAAAGGTTCCGATGGCCATGCGACAGTTGTTCAAAGGCTGAAAAACGGAAAGCTTGTAAGAATAGAACCCCAAGAATACAGCGGCACGACTTATGAAAATCTTTCAGGTCTGATTGACAACGCCGCAAAGTCGGGTAAAAATCTTTTTGGCAGAGGAATTATGAGAATAGACAATAAGCTATTCGATAAACGATACCTTTCTATCTTCGAGACTTAATTCTTACGGTTGTCTTTTTTGCGCTTTCAAATTCAGGGTTTGGACAGACGGGACTGAATGGAAAGCGTTCCAGCTTCCCATCAAACGAGACCAAGTCGATACAGTCGTCTTCGCGAATATCGCTTGTTTCCAGCCAAAACCCAAAATTTTCGACTTTCTTTATTTTCAAAACGTCGAATTTCGGATATTTCTTTCGATAGATTTCCAGGGCTTCTTCTGCGGTGACCATTTTTTACCTCCGGTTTCCCGATAAAATAGCCTTTTTTTTTCAAGCGGGCACGGAAAACGGAAAAAATCCTCGTTGGAACCCGCCGAGAACGCGCGCCTGGGTGCGGAACTCGAAAAGGCGAGCGGAGATTCTGCGCAAGGTGAACGAACGGCACGCGGGGCGCAAGGCCTCCCTCGTGGAAAAAATTCGCGAGGAATGGAGAAAAAGGGGTGTTTCTAGGGAACTGAAAAAAATCGGTCATACGCCTGATTACGTGAAAAATATCTTTGAAATCGAAAAGAATATAGGAGTGAAGTATTCCGGTGAGATGGATCACTCTAAAGCGGATACCGGAAAAGTAAATCCCAAATACAATAGCGGAGGTACTTACAAGATGGCGGTTTCAAGTCGTCAATGCAACACAGCCGTGATTCGAAAGTCCGCAAAAACGAAAAAGCCTCCCGCGAGGGAG
>CAKUTF010000083.1 GCA_934691725.1 uncultured Fibrobacter sp.
GCGTCACCTCGCCGCCGCTTTGCGAGATCAGCGCGTCCGGAATCGCGTACACGCCGCCGCGCAGCAGGTCGATCAGCCGGATTTCGCCGGGCAAATGCGTCGCGCGGAAGCTGACGGTCGATTCCAAATCCGTCGTCAGCAGGTCGGTCGGCGCCCAATACGCCAGCGCCGCACTGCCGTTCGGGCGGCGGAAACCGTGCAGCGCCACCGCGCCGTCGAAGTCGTGCCCCAGCATCCGGCGCGACGGCTCCACCAGCCGCAGAATCGGCAGATCGACGCATTCCGGCGATTCGGCAAACGCTGCACAGAGGTTTTGATACGCATAATACGCCGGTTTGGGGGTGTACACGCCGGACGCAAAGCCCGTCTCGTCGAATTCCGTTTCCAGCAATCCGAAGTACCCGTAGTCCATGCGGGATTTCACGTCGTCGTTTCTGCCGCCCAGCGCTTCCGCCATATCGACGCACGAAAAGTACGACGACAGCTCCACCCCGAGCGTCAGATCCAGCACCGCATGACGGATGCACTGCTTGGCCTGGCGCATCGGTGTCCACGCGGCGCCCGCCAGTGCGCCGTGGCCGTCGCTGCGCGACTGGGATCCGGTTTCGCCCTGCATGATGCGGATTTTGGGATTGTACGACTGTGCCAGCGCCCGCAGCGCCCACACCGGTTCCACGGTAGACGTTTCGTCCGGATGGTACGAATGGTACGACAGCACGTCGATCGCCTCCGCCATGCCGGTCGCCAGCGCAGTGTCTGCGTATTCCAGCGTACGATTCGTCGCGAACATACACACCACGCCGCCGATCACCGTCGCTTCCGGCTGCGCCGCGCGAATGGCGGCCGCCGTATCGACGCAGAACCGGCCATATTCCGCCGCATTGGCGCCATGCTTCCAGCACCCGTTGCTGTCCGGTTCGTTCCAGATCTCCCAGTGATCGACCCGATCCCGGAAATGCGCGACGGTCGCTTTCACATACGCCGCCCATCCGCGCCGCTGATCGTCGGTGAAAATCGGCGGAACGCCCACTGCACCGAATATGTTCTTCGCTTCGGAGCTGTACAAATCGTTGCCGTAGCACAGGCAAATCCACGGCTGCATCCCGTGCGCGATCAACGTATCGACAATCCCGTCCAGCCACGCAAAGTCGTACACACCGCGCGTACGCTCGGTGCGCTGCCAGCCGGACTGCAGCCGCGCCCATTTTGCGCCGATGGCGCCCAGTTTGTCGTATGCGCGCGTGGGGTCAAACACGGCGCGGTCGAGCTTTTCGAACCCGATCCCCAGCCGGGACGATCCGATCTCCGCCGCCGATTTCGGGACGATGTGCCCGATTTTCTGTAACTGTTCCATTGATTCTGCTCCTCTCCATTGGTTCGGCAATGCCGAATTTTGTTCTGCGGAACTACTTGTATTATAGCGGGCGGTTTGCGCGATGTCAAGCGGAATTCGCCGCCTGCACCGGGATTATTTTTGTTTGTTCGGCAATGTCGAATTTCATGCGCACGCGCCGGTCAAACGACAAAAACGCAGCCCCGTTTTGTTGGGGCTGCGTTTGGAATCGGATGATAATTCAGCGCGGCAGATAAGGGAATTCGGTCAGCCGCAGATTGGTGTGGCCATACGGCGCCAGGCGAACCAACTGCGGCGCGCCCACCGGCGTCCGCGACGCCGGCTGCGGATCGCAGTGCCCGTGGTGGAATCCCCACGGAATCTCCGCCATTTGCGCCGTCAGGCAAATCGGCGGGACGGCGTTGCCGAACCCGGACGCAAAATCGTGCGTTTCCACATCAAATTGATCGCCAACCAGCGCGTACGCCCATTTCGACTGCGGATAGATGTAGAAGTCGCAATACGGAAACTTGTGTGCATACCCGCGGGCATACATCGTATTGTTTTCCACCGGCTCCCACTTTTCGTCGATTGCGACGGCATACACCAGCGGCCCGCGCCGCACGCAGACCAGATCGTTGAGGCGCGGCACAATGTGCGCGTCAAACCGCAGCCGGATCTGTACGGTCGTGGTTCCCGTCCACACC
>CAKUTF010000084.1 GCA_934691725.1 uncultured Fibrobacter sp.
AATTCACTCACTTCCGCACTTAACTTTCCGGATTTGTTGGAACCAAGAGAAAGGTCGGCTCCTTTTGTAACCGTGCCTAGCGATTCATCACGGTCCGATACTACCGGCGGTTCTGTTGCAGCCGGTGTCGGCGTCGCCTGTGATGAGCCACCTCCCACTTTCGCAGTGACTTTTCCTGCATAACTCCAAAGAGTAGAAGAGGAAAGATTTAAATGCAAAGCGGGCCGGACCGCATGACCATCATGGGAGACACGAAAGCCATCGAGATAGCCGTTGCCATCGTAATACACAAAGGATGCATCACCACTAAAACAGCCCGGCGACCGCAGCCACCACTGGTCGTTCCCCTCGTACTCCGTACTCGTGCACGTCCACGCTCCGCACTCTTTTGCATATGCTGTATTTTTTGCTTCTCTGGTTTCACTTCCCGTTCTAAACTCGCCATTAAATCCATAAGCAGTATTACTTGCTTCTGCAATGGACAAAAGATACACTTTATCTGTGGTGTTTTCTCCACCTTCTGTATCATAGTATGGATTGTCATCGTTCACAACCGTTGTATTCTTGATTGCCGCCTGTTCTGCCGATGTAAATGCCGTATTTAAAAATGTATCATTCAACCATGTACGAAGAGTACAGGTTGCCCATGTCACACTTGTATATTCCTCATTATACGGTTTAGCATCCAAGTTTTGATCTGCCAGCAAAAAAGCATCATCTCCATTTACGGAAAGGACTCGCCATTTAATTGGTTCTTTTTGGTCATTCTGGTCTGCTTTTCCATCGCCATTTGTATCATTCTGCCAGTAGTTTCCAAAATAGATACAATCCCATGTTGTTACACCGTCACTAATCGTAGGATTACTTAATCCGTAAGACGATGTACTTTCTGCCGCACCGCTTTTCAGGGTATGTACTGGCAATACAAATGATGATACTATCAAAGCCATTATTGTCAGCATGGAGACGAGACATCTACCACACCTGTTTTTTTTCATCAATAATGGAATTAATCTCATAAAACATTTTCTCCTTCTATAAAACGTTGTTAATAAATTCCTTTAGCAACTTTAATCCTCACAGTAATGGATTTCCGTTACTTTTCCTTTTTTGAATTTAAATTGAAAATACGATGATTTCTTAATCTTCTTAATGTATTTTCCAATCTGCGATTTTTTAATTTTCTTTTTGTTATAACTGGGCGTCACATGAATGAATTTTGTGGCTGATGTGATTTTAAAAGTTCTTTTTTTCTTCTTCATTCCTGAATCCGCACTATACAACGCACAATATGTTACGAGTTTCTTTTTGGTAAGTGTATATTTACCATTTACCTGCCAAATATCCGTTTGCTCTGCCGATGCCGGCACAGACGGTGCTACTGCTGTTGCTGCTACAATTGCTAAAACCATTACAAAACTAATTATCTTTTTCATTTTTACTCATCCTTTCCTTTGCTCTTACTATTTTTCTTATAATTTTTTATCAATAATATTGAACCTTCGCCTGTAATTCTTCTGCAATATGCTTCAATGATGTTCCTTTCCGCATATAAATGTTATGCGAATGCTCCTTTTCAGAACCATAGTAATCAAATTTAAATCCATCAAGATATAATCCAGTATCTCCCGTATCCTCATCTTCAAAATCAAGATACACATTTTTTATGCTATTTCCGTTTAATGCTTCAACACCGATCGTTGTTTTTCCCGATTTAAACACAATATTCTCCAAGAAGGAATTCCTATCCATTCCA
>CAKUTF010000085.1 GCA_934691725.1 uncultured Fibrobacter sp.
AGCATTCCTCTAAAATCTTAGAAAGAAAGTCGTTTTTCCTTATTTTTTCTTTCCCTTTGGACGCTTATAATAACCTCACTGCGCCTGTGGTGGAATGGTAGACACGTTAGACTTAGGATCTAATGAGGCGACTCATACAGGTTCAATTCCTGCCAGGCGCACCAAATAGATAGATAGCAATCCCTTCAAATGAAGGGGATTTAATTACAGGAATACAGTATTAAAAATGATGAAACCACTATTTTCAGGTCACCGATGCAAATGTAATAACAAGAATCAGCGATTTTGAAAAGATATGGAGCGGCTTCATATAATTTAAACCCACAGTCAATGTCTGATTTGTCGCATTGACGGATTCGAGGTTGAAGGCTCCCGGAGCGGAAAGTTCCTCAATCAGGCGCTTTGCTGCCTTCTAGCGGCCTTCCTTGACGAGAATCTTGAGAGGAATGGTGGTGCTAATATAAAACCGATCAATATCGCTACCGTAAAATTGATCACCTTCATCGGTCGCAGGATGAGGCGTGTCTGATGCCGTTTGCCCTGCTTTTGAACTTATGGGAGTGCCACAAGCGGTATAACGGGCAGGACGCCCCTGCACGAGAGCATCATATCGACGATAATATCCCGGACGGCATTTGACCCATATCCGGCAGTTTCACCTCGAACTAAGCCCATTTCCGTCGTAACTTCTTTGTGAGCTTTTTTCGTATAGTCTTAATGTTTTTCGAAAATCGTGGTATATTACACATAGAAGTTCGGACGGTTTCGTCCTAAGTACGAGGTGAAATATATGGTTAAACGCGATTCCTATATGAACCGGCTGATCCACAGTATGTGGAACGGCGAGATAAAGGTCGTCACAGGCATACGCAGATGCGGCAAGTCCGTACTGCTTTTCGATCTGTTTTTCGAGTATCTTCTTTCGCAGAACGTTTCGGAAGATCATATTTTGAAAATCGAACTGGACCAGCGGCGGTACTATAAGCTCAGGAATCCGATCACTTTGTGCGAATATGTAGAAAACGCCGTCCAGGGCAGGAAGGATGAAAAATTCTATCTGTTCATTGATGAGGTGCAGCTCACCACAAAAGTAGTGGACAAGGAAAACGGTGGCATCGAGGTTACCATCTACGATATGCTGAACGAACTCAAGGCATATAAAAACCTTGATGTTTATGTCACCGGCAGTAACTCCAAAGGGTTGTCAAAAGATATCGCAACAGAGTTTCGCGGTCGTGCTACACAGATCCATGTGTTCCCTTTGTCATTTGCGGAGTTTTATTCTGCCGTGGGCGGCGACGAGCGAAAAGCGCTGGATACCTATATGCTCTATGGCGGTATGCCGAGACTTTTAGCACTGGAGGATGACAAAGATAAGAAGGATTATCTGACCTCCCTCTACAACGAATTGTATGTCAAGGATATTGTGGAGCGAAACGGCATCGAGCGCGAGGATGTTCTAAATGATATTCTGGACTTCCTTGCTTCGCAGATCAGTTCGCTGACGAATCCGACCAATATCGCAAATGCCATCGCGTCCATGAAGAACGAAAAAATCAATCCTGCGATGGTTTCAAACTATGTGCAGTATGTTATCGACTCTTTTCTCATTTCAATGGCAAAGCGATATGATGTCAAGGGAAAGACCTATTTCAAATATCCGAACAAATACTACTATACGGATATCGGGCTTCGGAACGCACGGCTGAATTACCGCCAGTACGATCCCGGTC
>CAKUTF010000086.1 GCA_934691725.1 uncultured Fibrobacter sp.
AATCATTGAAGAATGCTTTTCCAATGAATATGTCGCAATCGTAACCGGCGGACGCGAGGAAAACAAAGCCTTGTTAAATCAGCGCTTTGACAAGATCTTCTTCACCGGCGGTAAAACCGTAGGACGCGAAGTATTAAGACATGCTGCTGAATATCTGACACCAGTCACACTGGAGCTTGGCGGGAAAAGTCCTTGCATCGTAGATGCCACAGCCAAGATCCCTCTTGCCGCAAGACGTATCGTCTTTGGCAAATATCTAAACTGTGGACAAACCTGCGTCGCACCGGATTATGTACTCTGTGACAAATCCATCCGAGATCAGCTGATCGACGCCATCCAGTCAGAGATCCAGCGCCAGTTCGGAAAGCACCCGCTTGATAATCCTAATTACGGAAAGATCATCAACCGGAAGCATTTCCAGCGTATACAGGAACTCATCGATTCCGATAAAGTCATCATCGGCGGACAGTCGGATGCCAAGGTTCTGCGCATCTCCCCTACCGTTATGAAAGATGTCACCTGGGATGATGCCGTCATGGGTGAAGAAATCTTCGGACCAATCCTGACGATCCTGACGTATGATTCACTGGACGAAGCAATCCAGATGGTGGAAGAACATCCACATCCGCTGGCTCTTTACTTCTTCAGCGAAGACAAAGCCGCTCAGAAAAAAGTATTGGACCACTGCCACTTCGGAGGCGGCTGCATCAACGATACCATCATCCACCTGGCAACCAGCGCCATGCCATTCGGCGGCGTAGGCGAAAGCGGAATGGGCGGCTATCACGGCAAAGCCGGATTCGATGAATTCACCCATTACCGCAGCATCGTGGATAAAACGACCTGGATGGATCTGCCGGTACGGTATCAGAAGTATAACCGGCTTAAGAGTAAAATGTTGCGGATGTTTTTAAAATAAATAGATTCTTTAACAACCAAATGAGCTTCATATTACAGGAAGGTGATGACAATCAAAACCGAACTTACCCTTCTACTCGTAGAAGACGATAAGCAGGCTTCAAAGGAAATGATTGCCTGTGCAGACACTTTTGACGATATTACATTTACCGGTGCTACAGATAATTCAACGGAAGCCGTGGCGCTTGTCCATGAGTGGCTTCCACATGCCGTAATTCTGGATCTTGAACTGCATAATGGTTCCGGAAGTGGTCTGGCATTCTTATATGCATTAAAGGATCACTGTCCGTCCAAAAGGCCTTACATCATCGTTACCACCAACAATTCAAGCCAGATTACCTACGATGCCGCCAGACACGCCGGTGCTGACTATATCTTTTATAAGCATCAGGCAGATTACTCAGCGGACACCGTACTTTCATTTTTACAAATGCTGAAAAAGGTAATCCTTGATAACTATATGGCTTCAGAAATCTCTTCTTTGCAGGAGACTTCAAAAGATTCCCTGGCAGCTACTGAAACTACAGACACTGCAAACTCTGCTGAAGCTTCCCAGGAACTGAACTGCCACATTACCCGCCGGATCTACCTGGAATTAGACCAGATTGGAATCAATCCAAGATCCAAAGGATATCAGTATCTGGCAGATGCTATCTATCTCGTAATGCACACACCGCCCCGGAATCTGTGCACGAAGCTTGCC